>JBJKSO010000071.1:0-45377 GCA_046703825.1 Candidatus Dormibacteria bacterium | reverse complement strand
ACGCGGTGCTGCTCGGCCGCCGCCCGGGAGCGGCGTTTGAGGTGGTCGCCGCCGACCCGGGCCACTTGGAGCTGGAGGGGCGCCAGGTGGCCTCGGGGAGTTCGCTGGAACAGCTGGCCGCGAGCGGCGAGGGTGCACTCTGGCAGCCGGGGTGGCCCGACACCTCGGAGCCGTTGCCCGACCCCGAGTCCGCCGCGCTGGTAGCGCCGCTGTCGCCTCCGGACGGCGTTCCGCTGGTCCTGGTGGTGGGCCGCCGGGCCTCCGCCGACCCCATCGGCGATGCCGAACTGGAGCTGCTCACCAGCTTCGCGACCCAGGCTGCCCTGCCGGTGGAGTACAGCCGGGCGCAGCACGAGCTGGCCCGCCTCACCGTGGTCGAGGACCGGGAGCGGATCGCCCGGGAGCTGCATGACGGAGTGATTCAGAGCCTGTTTGGCGTCGGGCTGCAGCTGCAGGGCGCGGCCGGGTTGGTTGAGGACCCTGCCCTGGCCGTTCGCCTGCAGGAGGCGGTGAACGACATCGACCGTGTCATCGGCGACCTCCGCAGCTATGTTTTCGAGCTTCGTCCAGCCGTTCTGGACAAGGCCGGCCTGGCCAACGCCCTGGAACAGCTCGCGCACGAGTTCGACGAGCGCACCGGCGTGACCACCGTGGTCGACGCCGACGAATCCATCGAGCGCTTGGGGTCAGGCCAGGCCACCAACATGCTGCAACTGGTGCGGGAAGCACTGTCCAACGTCGGGCGGCACGCTCAGGCGGAAACCTGTCGGATCCGGGTGCGGGTTGACGGGGAGCGGGCGTTCCTGGAAGTCGACGACGACGGCCGAGGTTTTGACGCGGACCACACCACTTCCGGGCTCGGGATCGCCAACCTCAAGAGCCGGGCAGCAACCATGGGCGGAGAAGCCCGGGTCACCAGCGTGCTCGGCGAAGGCACCACGGTCACAGTGGAGATGCCGCTCTCGGGCTGAGCCCGCCGCCTACATCAGACCGATCTCGTCCAGTCCCCGCAGCAGGCGGCTGACCACCCGCCCGTCAGCCTCCACGTCCACCACGCAGGGCACCCCGTCGTGCACCCGCGCGAACGCCTGCTCCAGGGCAGGGCCCAGCGCAGCCTGGGTCGAGACCCGGGTGCCCCATCCCCCCAACGAGGTGGCGAGGGCGCCGTGATCCACCTCGGCACCGACCTGAGCGGGGACCGTACCTGGACCGCGCCAGACGCCATTGTTCACCACCACCACCACCAGTCCCACGCCCTGGGTGGCGGCCGTCTGCAGTTCCATGGCCGAGAAGCCGAAGGCGCCGTCGCCGCTGAACAGCAGCAGGGGTTCCCCGGGGCGGGCCAGGCCCGCTCCGATCGCGAAGGGCAATCCCACCCCGAGGGTCCCCATGGCGGAGCCGATCAGCATGTTGCTCCCGGGGCGGTGCGCCCGGGAGAAGGCGATTCCCCAGGGCACGCTATCGCCGCCATCCGAGATCCAGGTCCCAGTGGGGCCCTGCAGGTCGAAGACCCGCGCCGCCTCGCGAGCGATCACGCCCGGGTGCAGTCGCTCCGTCCTCTCCTCTGATTCGTCCTCCCACATGCGACGGCTGGCGGCCGCGGCGGATCGCGCTTGCTGGCCCCACTCCGACCACCGCGAGGGGGGCTGATCCCAGCTGTCTGCGATGGTCTGGAGGGTGGCGGCGACATCACCGACGAGACCCCGGGTGGGATTGCGTGCTCCACCCAGGTTTTCGGCACGGGAGTCGAGCTGGATCGCGACCTGGTCATCCGCGAACAGCGGCGGGCGGCCGTACATGAGGTTGGCGTTGAAGCGCGAACCCAGCACCAGGGCCAGGGAGGCTCCGGCCAGAGCCACCCCACCGTGCACCAGGCTGCCGAGACACAGCTCGTGATCGTCGTCCACCAGCCCTCGGGCGGCGCTGGTGGTGGTTACCGGGATGCCGGTACGCTCGATGAAGTCCCGCAGCGCTTTGTCGGCGCCCGAGAAGAAGGCGCCGGATCCGGCCACCACGATCGGCCGGTCCGCCGAGATCAACTCCCCCCGTAACCAATCGAGATCGGTCGATGGCGGCACCGACCTCGGAGGCTGCCCTAGGGGGGCCAAGGGCGCCCGCGCCGCCAGGGTCGCCAGCACGTCTTCGGGAACCTCCAGGTAGGCAACCCCCGGGGAACCCCAGGCCGCCTGGCGGGCCGCCTCGCGGACGTAGTCGGCCACCCGATCGGCGGCCAAACACTCTTGGCGCCACTTGGTGACGGGGGTAACCAGGCTCAGCTGGTCCAGATCCTGGACGGCTCCGAAACCTCGCCTGGCGACGGCTGTCCGCCCGGCCAGCACCACCACCGGGGCGCCGGCGGCATTGGCCTCGGCGATGCCGCCGAGCGCGTTGGCCAGTCCCGGTCCCGCGGTGACGATGGCGAAGCCGGTCTCGCCGGTGGCCAGGGCCCAGCCCTCGGCCATCATCACAGCGTTCTCTTCGTGCCGGACGTGGACCACCCGCAAGCCGACTCGCCGGCAAGCGTTGAGCACGCCGGCGACGTGGCTTCCCGGCAGCGCGAACACGGTCCTGGCTCCCACGGCGGCCAGCGCTTCGGCCACCAGTTCAGCACTCTGGCAGCGATCGTCTTCCAAAAAGGCTCCTCAGCTGGTTTGCAGGGCGATCATGACCGAGGGGCCGTTGCGGGCGCAGCGGGGTAAACTCTTGCCCAGCACTGAGGGTGGTGAGGGCCCCGGCCACAGCGGGACCAAGTGATTACCCCTGGACGGCCGCCCGGGTCAACGCGGTGTTGCCGGACCAGGTCGCCTGGGAGACTCAGAGCCCTGAACCAAAGGAAGGCTGGCTTCGAGGTAACAGCATGAACAGCCCAGCGCCCTACATTCACTGGGGCTTCATTCTGATATCGCTGCCCAACCTGATCCTGATCCTCTTCATGATCGCGCTCTTCGCCGCCGGCATTTTCATGCCGTTCCCGGGCCGGAGTCGGCGACGCCGCGCCTATCGGGAGCCCCCCGATGAGCGGTGACGTGAGCGGTAGCCAGCCGCCGGCCAGCTGGACCACGGCTCTCCGCAGGCGGCTTCAGCGGGAGCTGCCATCCGACAAGCTCCTTCCCGACCGGGAGCCGGTGTACGTCGGTTCTTGGGTCTACGTGTTCGGCGTCGTGACCATCGCGTCGCTCGTGTGGGTGGTGATCAGTGGCGTGATCCTCGCCTTCTTCGGGCCACAGTGGTGGCACGTCTCGCCGCAGGGACACTTCGTCAACAGCGTCCACTTCTGGAGCGTGCAGATGTTCTTCATCTTCATGGTCCTCCACCTGTGGGGTCAGTACTTCGGCCAGGGCTGGCGGGACGGACGAGCCAGCACCTGGATGATCGGCGTGGTCGTCTTCCTGGTCAGCATCGTGACCGCGTTCACTGGCTACGTGTCCCAGCAGAATTTGGACTCGCAGTGGATCGCGATTAACGCCAAGGACGCCATCAACGCCACCGGCGCCGGTGCCTTCTTCAACGTCCTCAACTTCGGCCAGATGTACGGACTCCACGTCATGCTGCTGCCGATTGGCGTAACGCTGCTGGTCGTGCTCCACATCGCGCAGGTCCGCCGCAAGGGAGTCGTCAAACCTCCGGACTTGGAAGTGCCGCGGTGAGGGCGGCTCCGTCGCACGACGAGTACTACCGCGGCGTGCCCACGGTGCCCTACGACCTGGTGAAGGAGCTCGTGGTCGCACTGGGGGTGATGCTGGTGGTCGTCCTGGTGCTGGCGGCGGTCCTTTCCTCCCCCGACGTCCCTCCCGTCACCATCCAGAGCTGGGCCAGGCAGCAACCCGTCGACTTCGTCACAACCGCGACCGGAGAACTCCAGGGCTCGACGATCAGCAGTCAGTACGGGCCCCCCTACAACAACGGGAGCGGTTCGGTCCAGACCTGGGGACCGCTGGCTCCGCAACTTTGGGCCGGGGTGCACCAGCCGGTCAGCGCCGGCTACGCGGACGTGATCTCCCCATTGCGGTTCGCGAGCGTGGGTAACCCGACCCTGAGCCGAGCCCTGGACACATATCTGGCCTCGGCGCCGGCGCAGCAGGCCTCCTGGCTCAAGGCATACAGCGGCGCCCTGACCAAGGCGCGTGTCACTGGACACAACGTCGTGGTGCCTGGCGGCAACTATGGACCGGTCAATGTGATGATGCAGGGGCTGATCCGCTCTGCTAGAAGCGGCGCGCTGGACGGCCTGCTCATGCGCAGCGGCCGCTTCTACCAGACTGACTACACCAAGCCGCTGCTCTTTTTAGGCGATGGAGCCTACCTGCCGGAGCTGGTCGGCAGGAGCAACCTCCTGGCAACCCAGTGGGGGATGATGAACGAGACCGGGCGCTATCCCGGTCAGGCGTGGCTTTGGCTGTACACCCTCTGGTACCAAATCCCGCCATACAGCACCGCCTCCAACGCCGATCTTCTGGTGGTACTCACGATGGGTCTGCTCACCACCCTGCTGATCCTGGTTCCGTTCATCCCTGGACTGAGAGACCTCCCCCGGTGGCTGAAGCTGCACCGGCTTGTCTGGAGGGAGCACTACCGAATGCTGGCCGCGAATCCAGCGCAGTCCAGCCGCCAACCTCCGGTCCGGGAGAAGAAGGCCACTTGACCGTCTGCGGACGCCGCTGGTGACAGCAAGGTGGGACCCGTGCCCTGATCAGAGCGCCCGTGGCACCGCCGTGACAAGCGGGGCTCGTTCTACCCCGACCAAGTTCCAAGGACTTGCTCCACGCAAGAGCATTTCAGACCGTCGAGGGCCGCATCACCGTCTACACCTGGACGGGGACTCAATCGCTAAGGCGGCGTCCCTCATCGAGACAGCAGAGAGGTCGGTTGCGACCAGAGCCCGCGCCACTGCCGACCCGACAACTGCCAACGTCGCGATCGGTCCACCTGCCTCGGATCGTCGGCCGAGTTGGGCCCGCCCTCGGGTCGACGTGCTAGCGTTGGCAATGCGGTGTGCGGGCACCCCCGATACCCCATTGCGCGCTTGGCTCGCCTCGCCTCAGCGCATCCTCGCCCGTCTGAAGGTCGAAAAGACCCACCAGCGTCCCGTCAGCCCTAGTGAGAATGGCAAGGTTGGTGCCCACCGACTGGAGTCGCGCGACCATCTCGCGGATGGGGATGCTCGGCCGATAGGTGCTCGGGCCCAGGTCCATGATGTCTTCCGCGGACCGATCCAACTGGCCCTCCAAGTGGCGCCGCCTCACCCTGCCCACCACCACATTGGCGTGGTTGGTGACGATGCACCAGGTCCACCCGTCCCGGAGCAACCACCGCACTCGGCTCAGCCGGTCCTCTGGGCGGCAGGTGGGCACGTCCCGCCGGGCAACCGTCCCCGCGAGTGGGTTTCGGCGAGTGCCGTGGCCCTCCGCGGGAAGCCCGAAAGCAAGCCAGTCTCGCTTGCCCGCGGCATAGACCAGCACTTCCGAGAATCCCAGGCTCTCGAGCCGCCACGCGGCCCTAGGGGCGAGGTCTCATTGGAAGTCGTTGCAGTAGACGACGGTCGGTCGTCCGTGGTCAAGGGACGCGGTCGTCGACTGACTCACCGTCGTGAGCGGGAGGCTCTGCGCGCCAGCGATGTGGATTTCCTGGTATTCCGCTGCTGGGAGCACCTCGAAGACTCCTGCCCCCGACTGCCGCAGCTGCATCAGCTCCTCGCGTGACACCTGCTTCATGTCGGCACCGGGTCCTTGGCGGCAGCCTCGGCGCCGAAGTGGGATCGGACCGCCGGTCCGAGTTCATCCCTCCAGAAATGGAAGAAGCCGTCTTGGTCGGGACCGATCTGGTGCAAGACGATGTGATTGAAACCCGCCTTCACATACTGACCGACAGCCTCGAGGTGCCGTTCGACGTCTGGACCCATGGCGACCGTATCGCGAAGGTCCGCCTGCCGGATGGGGCGAACCACAGCCTCGAAGTGACTGGGCGAGCGCAGTTCGGTTGACAGCCGTTGGTCCATCCCCGCGATAGGCCACCACTTCTTAACCGTCGACGCCGCCTCGCCGAACGTTGAAGCCCAGCAGACCATGACCTTGCCGCAGATCGGATAGCCGCGGCCTCCGGCTTGGCGATACACGTCAACCAGGCTGGCATCGGGAGCGACGCCGATCAAGCCCTCGGCCATGGTCGCGGTCCGCCGGGCCATCGACTTGCCTCCAGCGGCGAGGTAAATGGGCGGCAGCGGCTCTGGAAGGGAGTAGATGCGGGCACTGTCGACCGTGAAGTAGCTGCCTCGATGACTGTAGGTGCGCCCCTGCCAAAGACCACGTATCACCTGGAGCGCCTCTTCGAGCATGTGGGTTCGCTCGCCCTGAGCGGGCCACCGCCCGCCATATATGTGCTCGTTCAGGTATTCACCTGTGCCCAAGCCCAAGAAGAACCGGCCTTGGAACAGCGAACCTACCGTCGCAGCCGCCTGAGCGATGAGTGCGGGATGGTAGCGCATAGTCGGACAGGTGACGGCGGTCCCCACCCGCAAACGCTTCGTTGACACTGCAATGCTCCCCAACACTGACCACACGAATGGGGACTGCCCCTGGGCATCCAGCCAGGGATGGAAGTGATCGGAAATGAGTGCCAAGTCGAAGCCCAACTCCTCTGCAGCCACGGCAGACCGGAGCAGCGCCTGGGGCGGGTGCTCCTCAGAGCTCAGGTGGTAGCCAAACCGCACAGGTTCGAGAACACGATCTGGATCACTCATCCCCAGCCAACCCAGCTGGACCCGCCGTCCGTCTCACAGAGGAATTGATGCGCGCGCGCTCTCAGCGGAGTCCCGGCCCATACTCATCGGAAGCTTCGGTGAGTTCGTAGTCTTGACGCTGCGCCCGCGCCTGCTCGACGGCGTCTCGGATGTCGTCGTCCGAAACGGATGGATCGAATAGACTCACGCCAAGTTGCCGCTCCAATAGGGCGATCGCGGTGGCCAAGGCGGGCTCAAGCGGCAACGGCCTGTCAGCAGAAAGCGGGCGCTCCTCCATCCGAGACCGGAGCTGAGCTCTAATGTCTGGGTCGATGTTCCTCAGAGCATCGTCGACGTCGTCGCTGCTGGGCGTCGGCCCGTCTTCGTCGACCATCGCCCAAGCCTATCCCGCCTTCGAAACCGATGCCTTTACCGAGTTCGGTGCCGACCTCAAG
The DNA here is from genome assembly GCA_046703825.1 of Candidatus Dormibacteria bacterium. Classification (GTDB taxonomy): domain Bacteria; phylum Chloroflexota; class Dormibacteria; order Aeolococcales; family Bog-877; genus JBJKSO01. The sequence continues at coordinate 38,207 of JBJKSO010000071.1, read as the reverse complement.
TTGCGAAACCACGGTCTGGGGTGCCTTGGCGGAGCCTGGCATCGGCTTGTCGCGAAGATGTTATCGGCGAGAGAAGCAGGGTCGGTTAGCCCCAACAGACCAGCACGCTCGCGCAGGAGGCGCGGGGCTGAGCGACGGCGAGCAAGAGCGTGCCCGGTGTCGTACAAGCTGACACCAGTGGGCCGGGCACGCCGGGGCAACATCGTCGTGCGCCGACTAGCCGGCACACGGCCGTGGACCGCAACCCTACTCAGCCATTGCCGCATGGGTGGCGTCGTCGCGGTGGAGAACCTCGGCGTTTCCTTCCCATTCGGCATGGGGCATTTCGGTGACTTCCCGTTGGTGTCAAGGTTAGGCGCATCGACGTTGCCCAGCCGACAACCCGGGTCGGGCGGCCGCTGGCGGCCGAATTTGCTCAGGCGGTTATCTATCCTGAACCGATTCGCCCTTGCGCGCTCGGAGACGCTCCCGCTGCGGAACCACCGTGTACTTGGGGTCGCTGGCCGAAGCCAGCCCCGCGTTGAATATGCCAAAGCGTGTCAACGCCGAACTCACCATGAGTCCCAACCCCGCCCCCGCAGCGGCGACCCGGCTCCTTCTCGCCGCGAGCGCGGCGGCGGCGACGGCAGCGGCGGAGATCAGCTCCGCACCGCGGAGGTAAGCGCCGGCCTTGCCCTGTCTGTAGGGCTCGCCGACGAGTCCCAATCTCTGTTCCATCAGCCTGAGCATGGTCATCTCGACCGCGGCGCCGCCGATGCCCATGCGCCGAGCTGGGCCGTTCTCGGCCAAAGGGGACGCCAGCAAGCCCAGGCCGCCGGCGGCGGCGGCACCGGAACTGGCGAACACCCACGGCATCTGGCTGTGACCCTCATGCCAGGCTGGCACCGCGGTATCGCTGATCAGAGCGCCTGTGTAGGACGCCACGGCAGGCCCCAGCGCCGCGGCCCCCAGACTGGCAGCCGTACCTAAAGTGGGCAGAACCCCGGTCACCTCCGAGCCGGCCGCGGCGGCGGCCAGTGGTACGTAGCCGGCAAGGAGCCAAGAGCCCACACTCATCGGGGAGGTCGGCTTGAGCACCCGGAACATGTTCAGGAACCGAGCGGGTCGGCCGAGATCGTGGATGAGCGCAGCAATGGAGAGGCAGCCGCCGGCCGCTGCTGCCATTTTGGCCGAACGCTCCACTCCCGGGCGTCGGGTGATCTGCGCACCGAGTGCGAGCACGGAGGAGGCGCCAGCCAGTCCACCCAAGTACAGGTAGCCAGGGATGTCCGGGCTGGCCCAGACAGGTTGGTTGATGATCGGCTGGCCGTAGTAGGACTGAAACTCCGCCGCTGGGACCATCGGAGTCTCTGCCGGCATGCGGCGTCCAGCGCCGTTGCGACCTGCGCTGACACCGGTGACCGCGTCCCGACCTGGGCGACCGTGCTGGATCCCTTCCTTGGTGACGTCGGTCTGATTCATCGCTCCCTCCACAGAAACGTGGCGGTCACCCCAGCCGCCAGCGTAGTGGCGGCCAGCAGCGCGTGCGCCCACATAGTTGGCAGGTCGCGCGTCGTAGCCACGGGATCCGGCGGAAGGCCGTACACCTCCGGTTCATCCAACAGCAGGAAGAAGGCGCCGTCGCCTCCAACCCCATCATCGGGATCCCGGCCGTAGAGACGCGCATCACCAATCCCCGCCGAATGAAGCTGGTCCACCCGACGGTCAGCCCTGTCCCTGAGCTCGTCTAGAGGTCCGAACTGGATGGATTCGGTTGGGCAGGCTTTGGCACATGCCGGCTCCATACCCACCCCCAGCCGGTCGTAGCAGAGTGTGCACTTCCACGCACGCCCGTCACCCTTACGCTGATCGATCACTCCATACGGACAAGCTGGAATGCAATATCCGCAACCGTTGCACACGTCCTCCTGCACCACCACAGTTCCGAATTCGGTGCGAAAGAGGGCGCCGGTAGGGCAAACATCGAGGCAGGCCGCGTTGGTGCAGTGCTTGCAGACATCCGATGCCATGAGCCAGCGGAGATCCGTTGCCTGCTGGCGTCCGTCGTGGAACACGCCCGGCTCCTGGTTGCCGATGAGCTTACGCTGCTCGATGAACGCCACATGTCGCCAGGTGTCTGCCCCAAGTCCTTGGGTGTTGTCATAGGACATCCCGCTTAGAGCAATTCCGTCCTCGGGAACCTGGTTCCACTCCTTGCACGCCACTTCGCATGCTTTGCAGCCGATGCAGAGCGAAGTGTCCGTAAAGAAGCCGACTCGCGGTGGCGGGTGCGGGTAGCCGCTGTCGCCGGCGGGATCCCCATGGTTTAAGGGCAATGTGCGCGCGTCTTGTGGTAGAAGCCTCAACTCACTAACCTCACACCGCGGTTCCGGTCGCTTCGGTGATCCCGGCTCTCCGCTGATACTCCTGGACCAGCTCTACTCGGCCCCTGCCGCGAGGACGGCGCCCGGGCCGGATGTCGACGCTCAGAGCCTTCACCTCTTGGATATGTACGTTGGGATCGAGAGCAATTGCTGTCAGGTCGTTGGCGGAGTCTCCCGTGGTGAGCCCACTCGTACCCCAGTGGTACGGCAGCCCCACCTGATGCAGAGTCCTGCCCTGTACAACCAGCGGGGTCATCCGCTCCGTGACCAGGACGCGCGCCTCGATCACGTTGCGGGCGCTTACAACGGTCGCCCAGCCCATGTGCCTCAGACCGCGCTCTCTCGCCAGCTCGGGGGAGACCTCGCAGAAGAAGGCGGGCTGCAGCTCAGACAGATACGGGAGGAATCGGGACATTCCTCCGGCCGTGTGGTGCTCCGTCAGCCGGTAGGTGGTAGCCACATACGGGTAGACGTCAGCTCCCGGCTCGTCCCCTGACGGCTGAAGACGGTTGTCCGGTCGCGAGAACACCTGCCTCACCGGATTGCGTTGCTGCGGGTAGAGCGCATTGGCGAACGGCGAGTCCTGCGGCTCGTAGTGAGTGGGCAGCGGGCCGTCCACAAGTCCAGCCGGGGCGAACAGCCAAGCCTTGCCGTCCGCCTGCATGATGAAGGCATCTGTGCCCGACAGGGCCTCGGCGGCCTCGGCTCCGCTCGGCGGCCGATGCCAGGGGGACTTAGTGGCTGGGAAGTCCGGAACGTCGTGGCCGGTCCACTTCGCCTTGTCCTGGTCCCACCACACCAGCGCCTTGCGTTCGCTCCACGGCTTGCCCTCAGGGTCGGCCGAGGCACGGTTGTAGATGATCCTGCGGTTCGCCGGCCAGGCCCACCCCCATTCATTGGCCACCCAATTCTGTTCCCGTGCCGGCTTGCGCCGTGACGACTGATTGACACCATTGCTGTAGACGCCGCAGTAGATCCAGCATCCACACGCGGTCGACCCATCTCCGTTCAACTGCTCGTAGGAGCTCAGCGGCCGGCCCTGCGCGTCCCAACCATTGATCTCGGCGAGAACCGCTTCCGCGCTCGGCTCTGCGATTCCTCCTTCAGTCGGATAGTCCCAGACAAGGTCCAGCAAAGGCCGATCCATTGGATCGGTAGACTGACTCAGCTTTTCTCGAAGGATGCGTCCGAGATGGTAGTAGAACCAAAGCTCGCTTCTCGCGTCACCGTCAGGCACCACGGCCGCGTGATGCCACTGCAGCATTCGCTGGGTGTTGGTGAAGCTTCCGTCCTTTTCAGTGTGTGCTGCCGCCGGGAAGAAGAAGACTTCGGTGGGGATCGACGCCGTCTGCAGCTCGCCGGTTTCGATCTCGGGGCCGTCCTTCCAGAACTGCGCTGATTCGATCAGCGAAAAGTCCCGGACGACCAGCCAGTCAAGGTTGGCCAATCCCAGCCTTTGCATCTTGGCGTTTGCCGAGCCAACGGCCGGATTTTCGCCGACGATGAAGTACCCCTTGCATTTGCCATCGATCTGGGCCTGGACCGTTTCGTAGGTGCTGTGGCTGCCGGTGAGTCGGGGCAGGTAGCCGAAGCAGTAGTCGTTATCCTCGCGGGCAGCGGGTCCCCACCAAGCCTTGAGCAAACTCACGATGTACGACTGCATGGCTCCCCAGTAGCCCTTGTCCGTCCGTTCGGCTTGGACGAAGCTGCTCAGATCCTCGTCCTTGTGGGCGTGGGGCATTGGGATGTAGCCCGGAAGAATGTTGAAGAGCGTCGGAATGTCCGTGGACCCTTGGATGCTGGCGTGTCCTCGGAGGGCCATAATCCCCCCGCCCGGCCTGCCGATGTTTCCCAGCAGCAGCTGGAGGACAGCCGCTGTCCGGATGTACTGGACTCCGACCGTGTGTTGGGTCCAGCCGACCGCATAGGCGAACGCGGTTGTACGCTCTCGCCCGGAGTTGGAGGCGATTGCATCACAGACCTTGAGGAAGAGATCCTGGGGAACACCGCAGATCTCCTCGACCTTTGCAGGAGTGTAGCGAGCGTAGTGGCGCTTTAGCACTTGGAAGACGCACCTTGGATCCTGCATGGACTCGTCTCGTTGCGGCTCCCCGATAGTGCGCGCACCTCCTGAGCCGTGCATCTCCCCTCTACCCGAGGTCTTCACCGTCACCCCGCCCGCGGTCCGTTCTTGGTACTCCTGGTCGCGCTGCCCGGACGCTGCTTGCACCTCGCCCCCGGAGTACTGCCAGCTTTCGGTGTTGTAGGAGCGCTTCTCAGGATCAAGGCCGGAAAACACGCCGTCCAGATCCTCGGTGTCGCGAAAGTCTTCCGACAGGATTGCCGGGCCATTGGTATAGGCCTGAACGTACTCCCTGAAGTAACGCTCATTCTCCAACACGTGGTGAATGATTCCGCCCAAGAAGGCTATGTCGGTTCCGGCGCGCAGTGGTACATGAATGTCCGCGAGAGCACTAGTCCGCGTGAAACGGGGATCCACGTGGATGACGGTGGCTCCCCGAGCCTTGGCCTCCATCACCCATTGGAAGCCCACTGGGTGGCACTCGGCCATATTGGACCCTTCGATGACGATGCAGTCCGAGTTCTGCCAGTCCTGTTGAAAGCTGGTCGCGCCACCCCTACCGAATGAGGTTCCCAAACTGGGAACTGTGGAGGAGTGTCATATTCGGGCCTGATTCTCGACCTGAATCACCCCTAGGGATGTGTACAACTTCTTCATGAGGTAGTTTTCTTCGTTGTCCAGCGTGGCGCCCCCAAGGCTGGCGATGCCCAGAGTCCGGCGGAGTTGGGCGCCATTGTCGTCCTGCCACTCGAAGGTCTCGCGGCGCGTCTGGATCACTCGGTCAGCCACCATCTCCATCGCCGCGTCGAGGCTGAGCTCCTCCCAGTCGCCGGCATAAGGCCGCCGGTGAAGAACCTTGTACTGCCGGGACGGACCCGTAGTCAGCTGCAGGCTGGCCGAGCCTTTGGGGCAGAGCCGACCGCGGCTGACGGGAGAGTCGGGGTCACCCTCGATCTGGACCACCTTGTCGTCCTTGACGTAGACGTTCTGGCCGCATCCGACAGCGCAGTAAGGGCACACGGACTTGACCACCCGGTCGGAGGTGTAGGTACGCGGTTGCAGTGCCTTGGACCGTGCTGACTTTGCCGCCTCTCCCCGACCCCACCGGTCCGGCCCCGCCACCTGTCGCACGACCGGCCAACGCTGCAACTTCATCGGCTAACCTCCTTTGTTTGAGCTTTCACCGGTCGGGGCCCAAAGCGTTCACCTGGCTTGGTTCTCGTCGGTCTGCGGGTGACCCTCACCGTCCCCCGGCGAGCTCGCCGGGGTTTCCCGGATAGCGTCTACAACCGCCGCCGCCCTGCCCTCGGTCTTGAGCGCGGCCACAGCGAGGCTGGCGTCGCTCGCGTGTCGCCCAGCGGGCTCGTGTGCCTCCTCCTGTGCGACCAGCCTTCCCCACCTGCGCCGCTCCTCAACGTCGACGGCCTCGGTCAACGCCACAAACACCTGCTCCGCTAACGAGACGTGCCGGCGCAGCTGGGTGGTGAGCGCTTCAACCAGTCCGTCGAACTCCTCGTCCGCGGATGAGTGCTCACCCAGGACGGCCACAGTCTTTGTAGCCTCTTGCTCTTGGGCTAGCGCTCGCTCCGCCCATCCATCGCCATCGGGCAACGCTTTGCGCACTCGCGGCCAGAAGTGCTTTTCCTCCGCTGCCTCGTGCAGGGAGAGCGCTCGAGCCAGCGCGTCCACGATGGACTGGCGCCGCTGGAGGTCCAATTGCGAACCGCTTTCTTTGGTTCCGGGGATCGCCGCCAGCTCCTGCAGCAGGGCTTTGGCGCGGTTGTGGTCCCGACCGAGGACCGTCGTGATCTCGGCCTCGTCGGGGTAACTGACTTCGGCCGTCGCCGCGACGCGCTGTTGGAAGGCATGCTGCATCGGTTGGTCGGACTCCGCCCGGCGCCGGATCCACTCCAGTACTTGCTCTTTGCGCGCCGGGTGCTCCGGGTGGCCGGGGTTGACCAGGTACTGGCTGCTCCCCCGGCCAATCCCCGAGCGGCGGAAGTCCTCGGGTCCAAGGGCGCCGCTACCGTCGGCGGGCAGCCCTGTGGCAATCAGGTAGGTCTGGCCAGCCGGGATCCCAAACTTGTGGGCGGCTTGCTCGTAGTCCGAGCCGCCCCTCAACTCGGCCAGGATCTCTTGACGCGTTGGCATCGCCACCTCCAATCCAGACGCAAGCCAGCGCCCCCTCTGGCCCCCATCGCGAGCGGCTCTGCCGCCCGCGGGCCACTCCGAGGGTAGATCAGGCTGCCTCGGTCTTCCCGACCGAACTCACTAAGCGGCAAAGGCGGCAAGGCCTGACGCCAACTAGCTGGCACCCCCTTGTCCGCGGTCCCTATGCCCTGCTCCCGTCGTGCACTCTTGAGTTCAATGGGGTCGTCCGCGCGGGATCGGTACGCCGCTGGGGTACCCGGCACGCGGGGAATGCCCACGCGGCTCTTCGCCTGGACGCCTGACCGCCCCACAGACCTGCCCCCAACGGACGGATGTCAGCGTTCACCCAATCCAAGGGCGGTCGTAGACAGCGGCCAGCAGACAACCCCGCGATCAGTCGCCGCGCATTGGCCGGCACGGTGGCCACCGCTCACCCTTTGTGAATGTCGGATCCACCCGAGCCAGGCCTCGCAGGTCTGCGAGCACACCTAGATGGGCAGCGGCTCTCTCGGGTCACGACAGGGTGCGTTCGTCGCCGACACCGTCACGGCGCGGTACGTCGCGGCTGCGGGAGAGGTGAAGTGCGGTGCCGGGAGAGTGCGAGGGGAGTGGACCGCAGTTGGGTCTGCTGTTTCAGAAGACCAACCCAGGCAGGAGCGCCCCTGCCAGTTCCTGCACTCGACCACCCAGGCTGGACGGCTCTGAGCCCGCCGGCGCTCAGTCCAGGGCCGGGCGTGGGGCAGGGGCGCGGGAGTCGGCTCGCCGCACCAGCAGACTCGCGACCAGCGCGAGAAGGGCCAGCAAGGCTCCGGCGGCGGGGCGGAGGCCCCCCACGCGGGCGGCGGCGTGGACTACGACCAGCAGCAAACTGCCGATGGTCAAGAGCCCCGCCAGCCAGACGCTCGCGCTCAGGAGCAAGCCTCGCCGTGACGAGAAGATCGCCCAGAGCGCCACTCCGAGCAGCACCAACCACAGCACCAGCCCTAAGACGGAACCGAGGGTGCGTCCAGGGGAGTGGACGAACATCGACGGGTTGCCCACCAGGAACTGCGCCACGTCCACACTTCCCAGCACGCCCACCAGGCCCAGGCCCACCAGGCCCAGCCGTACGCGGGCGGCGGCAGGCTGGGCCCGGGACTCGCCGCGGCGCGAGGGGTTGCCCGGCATCGGGCAATCATCCAAGATCGGCGCATCCGGGGTCCCGGGGCGGCGGCCGGGCTCCAGGCCAGCGTAGCTCAGGGCCGCTCCGGCCTCTCCCAGACCTCGTCGATGAGCCGGTAGGCCAGCGCCTGCGGCGGGTCGAAGCACCGCTCCGCCCGGAGATCCACCTCAACCAGCTCCGCCGGTTGGCGGGTGGCACGAGCGATGCGCTCCACGAACCGCGCGACCGCCTGTTCGCGGCGTCTCGCCGCCTGCAACAACTCGGCTGGGGTGCCGCGGGCCTCGATCGGGGGCACGCTGAGCCGAAGGCGGGTGTGAGGAGCTGCCCGACGGTGGTGGCACACCGCCAGCACCGCCAGCAACGGCCCCTCGGCCTGGCCGGCGCAGAGCCCGTGGACCGGCACCCCAAGCGCGTCGATGGTGGCCATGAGGGTGAAGGCCGCCTCCAGGGTGCCCTCGGCGCCGCCGACGTGCAGGGTGATGGGCTCGTCCCCCCAAGCGTCCAGGGCCATGAGCTGGGTGGCGACCCCGGTGGCGACCTCGTCGTTGAGCACCCCCCGCAACATCACCACCCTCTCGCCCAGCAGGCGCTCTTGCAGCCAGTCGGGAAGTGCGCCGGCTCCGGCCCGGCGGGCCAGCGGCTCAGCCTCACCCATGCAGCTCCAGCCTCAGGCTGCGACCCACCGCCTGGGCATAACGCTCCAAGGTGGAGAGTCGGATGTCGGAAGCACCCGACTCGAGCCGAGCCACCGCCGACTGCGAGGTCCCCATGCGTGCAGCCACCTCGGTCTGCGAAAGACCCAGCGACAGGCGCTCGGCCACCAAAACCGTCGTCAGCTGGCGGCGGCGGGCAATGTCATCGAAGCCCGGAAAGACGGGATCGTGGGTTCTAGTCAAGGTCCATCCTGTCCACACAAGCAGCTTAAGCCCGCGGCCACGGCCGTCCTCATCTATAATACGCGATCTCGTTTACGATATAAGAGGAGATGGCGGATGCCGACTTGGGAGCCGACACTGGCGGCGGTTATACCCACGGTACTGGAGCAGTCCAGCCGCGGTGAGCGCGCCTTCGACATCTACTCCCTGCTGCTGCGCGAACGGATCGTCTTCTTGGGGGCCGAGGTCGACGATCAAGTGGCGAACCTGTTGGTGGCGGAAATGCTCTACTTGGAAAGCCAGGACCCGGATCGAGACATCAACTTGTACATCAACTCTCCCGGAGGCCTGGCCTACGCCGGGCTTGCCATCTACGACGTGATGCAGCACGTCAAGTGCGACGTCTCGACCTTCTGCATCGGCATGGGCATGTCGGCAGCGGCGATGGTGCTGTGCGGCGGCGCTACCGGTAAACGCTTGGCGCTGCCAAGCGCCAAGATGATGATCCACCAAGGCAGTGCCGGGGCCCGGGGTGCGCCGTCGGACATGGAGATTCAGCTGCGCGAGGTGCTAGCCAACACGCGGCGCATGGCCGAGATAATCGCGCACCACAGCGGGCGGCCCCTGGAACAGGTGCAGCGCGACATCGAGCGTGACTACTTCATGACCGCTCAGGAGGCGCTGGACTACGGCCTGATAGACAGAGTCCTGGAGCCCCGACGCGGGGTTGCCGCGCTCGCCGCCAGTGCCGCCGCGCGTGAGCCGGGGGCAGCGGTCGCGGCGGGCTGAGCCAGCTCCGAACCTCGGGCTGTCCGTCAGAAACCACTGAGAAGGCTCCCCGTTGACCAGGGAGAAGGTGCCAACCCAGACTGGTGCAAGCAATGGACAAGCAAGCTGTGCGGCGACTGATGCGGGTGGGCCGGGAGAGGCTTCGGCGCGCGATGGAGGCAACGCTGGAGGCGCTGAGCCCCCGGCCAGCGGCCCAGCCGCAGTACGCGGAAGCTGAGGCGCGCCGCTATGCTCAGCGCCGGGGGCGCTGAGGCGGAGCCCGCTGGGGCCGGGCCGGATCCGGCCTCCCCTAAGTGACCGCCCGGCCTGAGCAGCGCTTCGACGTCGCCGGCAAAAGGATCCTGGTCACCGGCGCCGGCAGCGGCCTCGGCCTCGCCATGGCCGAGGCGCTACTGGAGGGAGGGGCGACGGTGGTGCTGGCGGGCCGCAGGGCGGCGCGCTTGGACCACGCCCTCACCCGATTGCGAGAGCTGCCCGGAAGGGCGCTGGCTCAGACGATGGACGTGCGCGACCCGGACTCGGTGGCGGCGGGGGTCCAGCTTTCCTGGGATCTGCTGGGCGGTCTGGATGTCCTGGTCAACAACGCCGGGATCGGCATGCGTACGGTGAACCCGGACTTTCTCACCGACCCGATGCCGTTTTGGCGGGTCGACCCGGCGCGCTTTCGCGACCTTGTCGAGACCAACCTTACCGGTTACTTCCTGGTGGCCCGCGAAGTCGTGGGTCGGATGGTCTCGCAGGGTCGGGGCAAGGTCGTGAACATCAGCATGAACCAGGACACCATGCGCCGACGCGGCTTCGTTCCCTACGGCCCCTCCCGGGCAGCCACGGACTCGCTCTCCGCGATCATGGCGGCGGACGGCGCGGACGCCGGTATCTGCGTCAACCTGCTTCTCCCCGGCGGGGCCACCGACACGGGCATGATCCCCCCGGGACCACCTGCGCGGCTGCGCGCCAGCCTGCTCGCACCCGCCGTGATGGGTCCGCCGATCCGCTGGCTCTGCTCCGACAAGTCGGACGGCGTGAGCGGGCAGCGCTTGGTCGCCGTCGACTTCCAGCGCTGGCTAGAGACGCACCGGCGCGGGGGCGAGCGGACGGACCCTTGACGGTTACCCGGAGTAGTGGTTAGCTACTCTCCAGCTTGGCGGTCCGGTGGGGATGAGGTGGACACGCTGGGGATGAACGCTGGTGGGACCGGTTGCAGCAGTGGGGGCCATGCACGCTGTGGCTGGTTCCCCGGCGTTCCGACTCCTGGGCGAGTCTTCTAGTTGAGAACCGCCGCCTTCGAGTACAGCGCTCCACATTCCCTGGAGGCGGCACTGCAGCTGCTCCGCCAGCGGGGCGAAGACGCCAAGGTGATGGCGGGAGGGATGAGCCTCGTCCCGCTGATGAAGTTGCGCTTCGCCACCCCGGCCCTGCTGGTCGACCTGAGCCGCGTGGAGGGCCTGGATAGCCTGCGCGCTGAGCCCGACGGGCTGCATATCGGCGCCCTCGTTTCCCATGCCCGGCTGGAAGCCGACTCCGAGGTGGCCGAGCGGTTCCCGCTGATCGCGAGCGCGGCCCCCCAGATCGCCGACCCGATCGTGCGCAACCGGGGCACGCTGGCCGGATCGCTGGCCCACGCCGACCCCGCCGGTGACTGGGGCTCGGTCATGCTCGCGCTGGGAGCGGCGGTGGTGGCCCGCAGCCTGGCGGCCGAGCGCCGGATACCCGTGAGCGAGCTCCTCGAGGGCACCTTCACCACCAGCCTCAGGCCCGACGAGGTCATCTCCGAGGTGGTGGTGCCCTACCCGCCGGGCCGGTCGGGGGGCGCCTACCTCAAGCTGGAGCGCAAGGTGGGAGATTTCGCCACCGTCGGTGCCGCAGTCCAAGTCGAGTTGGAGAACGGCTCCGTCTCCCGGGTCGGGATCGGGCTCACCGGCGTGGGGCCCAAGAACCTCTTGGCGGCAGAAGCCGCCCAAGCGCTGGTGGGCGCGAGCCCCAGCGACGCCGGCTTCCGGACGGTGGCCGCCCAAGCAGCGGCGGTGGCCCAGCCCAGCAGCGACGTGCGGGGCTCGGCTCAGTACAAGCGGCACATGGTGGAGGTCTTCGTCCGCCGCGGCCTAGAGCAGGCGGTCAAGCAGGCCCAGGCCTGACAGGAGGGCAGCCGGTGGAGATCACCGTCACCGTCAACGGGACGCGGCAGACCTCGGACGTAGAGCCACGGCTGCTGCTGGCCGACTATCTCCGCGAGGTTCTCCGTCTCACGGGAACGCACATGGGCTGCGACACCAGCAACTGCGGTGCCTGCACCGTCACCGTCGATGGTGTCCCGACCAAGTCCTGCACCATGTTCGCGGTCCAGGCGGACGGTCGCTCAATCATCACCGTCGAGGGGCTGGCCCAGGATGGCCACCTGCACCCGATCCAAGAAGCGTTCAAGCAGGAGCACGCGCTGCAGTGCGGCTTCTGCACACCGGGCATGATGATCACCGCCGCCGCGCTGCTGCGCAGCAACCCCAAGCCGACCGAGGATGAGATCCGCTGGGCACTCTCAGGAAACATCTGTAGGTGCACCGGTTACGTGAACATCGTGAAGGCGGTGCAGCTGGCGGCGCAGCGCCTGCAGGACCAGCCGGCGGCCATCAGGTAGGAGAGGGGCATGAGCGTCGAGGTCGAGGAGATTGCCGGCATTGGCCACAGCCTCCGCCGCAAGGAGGACGACCGGTTCATACGCGGCAAGGGCAACTACCTGGACGACATCTCACTGCCCGGCATGCTGCACATGGCGATCCTGCGCAGCCCGGTGGCGCATGCGCGCATCCGCTCCATCGACAGCAGCGCCGCCCTGAAGCGGCCGGGAGTGGTGGCGGTAGTCACCGGAGCCGACCTGGCAGCCCACAAGCTCGCCTGGATGCCGACCCTCTCCGGCGATACCCAGGCGGTCCTGGCCACCGACAAGGTCCGCTTTCAGGGCCAGGAGGTGGCCGCGGTGATCGCCACCGACCCCTACGTGGCCACCGACGCGCTGGAAGACATCGTCGTCGACCTGGAGGAGCTGCCGGCCGTCACCAGCCCGCAGCAGGCGCTGCAGCCGGGTGCGCCCATCATCCGGGACGACAAGGAGGGACAGCGGGACAACCACATCTACACCTGGGAGGCGGGTGACCGCAGCGCCACCGACGCCGCCTTCGCCAAGGCGGACGTGGTGGTGAGCCTGGACACCCACTACCCGCGCTGCCATCCCTCTCCGCTGGAGACCTGCGGCTGCGTGGCGGACGTCAATCCCGCCACGGGGCACGTGACCATCTACATGACCTCGCAGGCCCCGCACGCCCACCGCACCCTCTTCGCCATGGTCGCCGGGCTGCCCGAGCAGAACATTCGGATCAAGACCCCGGACATCGGCGGCGGGTTCGGCAACAAGGTGCCGATCTATCCGGGATACGTGGTCGCCACCGCCGCCTCGCTGCTGATCGGCAAGCCCGTCAAATGGGTGGAGGAGCGCAGCGAGAACCTGATCTCGACCGGTTTTGCCCGCGACTACCACATGCATGGCGAGTTGGCGCTCAGCCGGGAGGGGCGGATGCTCGGGCTGAGGGCGACTTTGCTCTCCGACAACGGGGCCTTCTATGCCGACGCCCAGCCCACCAAGTTCCGGGCCGGGCTCTTCCACATCGTCACCGGCTCCTACGACCTGGCGGCGGCCCACGTGCACGCCGAGGGCGCCTACACCAACAAGGCCCCGGGGGGCGTCGCCTACCGCTGCTCCTTCCGGGTTACCGAGGCCTCCTTCCTGATCGAGCGGCTGGTGCAGAAGGCAGCGACCACGCTGGGCATGGACCCGGCGGAGTTGCGCCGGCGCAACTTCGTGCGCAAGGAGCAGTTCCCCTACCCGTCCGCGACCGGGTTCATCTACGACTCGGGGGACTACGAGGCCGCCCTGGACAAAGCTTTGGAGGCGGTCGATTACCAGGCGCTGCGCCAGGAGCAGGCCGAGCGCCGCCAGCGCAACGACCCGCGCCTGCTCGGCATCGGCCTCGCCAGCTTCACCGAAGTGGTGGGGGCTGGCAACCATAAGGACTACGACATCGCCGGAATCAAGATGTTCGACTCCGCCGAGATCCGGGTGCACCCCACCGGCAAGGCGATCCTCAAGATCGGAGTGCAGACCCAGGGGCAAGGACACGAGACCACCTTTGCCCAGATCGTCGCCTCCGAGCTCGGCATCCAGCCGGCCGACGTTTTGGTTCAGTACGGCGACACCGACAACACCCCCTACGGCCTCGGCACCTATGCGTCCCGCAGCACCCCCACCGCCGGCGCGGCCACCGCGGTCGCCTGCCGCAAGGTCCGCGAGAAGAGCCGGCGCATCGCCGCCCACCTGCTGGAGGCGGCTCCCGAGGACCTGGAGTGGGAGATCGGGCGGTTCTTCGTCCGGGGCAACCCCGCCAGCTCGGTCAAGTTCGCCGACATCGCGCTAGCCGCCTACACCAACTTCCCCGACGACCTGGAGGCCGGCCTGGAAGCGGTCACCTACTATGACCCGCCCAACATGACCTTCCCCTTCGGCACCTACGTCGTCGTCAGCGAGGTCGATCGCGAGACCGGCCAGTGGTGGGTGCGGCGGATGGTCGCGGTGGACGACTGCGGCGTGCGGATCAACCCGATGATCGTCGAGGGCCAGATTCACGGCGGCCTCTGTGAGGGCTACGGGATCGCGGCCATGGAACTGATCACTTTCGATGAAGCGGGCAACTGCATTGGCTCCAACTTCCTCGACTACTTGCTGCCGACGTCCTGGGAGACCCCCCGGTTCGAAACCGCGGCCACGGTAACCCCTTCGCCCCACCATCCGATCGGTGCCAAGGGGGTCGGGGAGTCGGCCACGGTGGGATCACCGGCGGCGTACGTCAACTCGGTGATCGACGCGCTCAGCCCGCTCGGCGTGGACAACATCGACATGCCTCTCACCTCGGCCAAGGTCTGGTCGGCGATCGAGGAGAAGGCGGAACACTAGTCCTAGTGACCGAGGCTGATCCCGCGGCCGGGTTGGCGACCCAAGGAATCGCGCCGCCGGTCGCGGGGCTGATTTTGGCGGGTGGCCGCTCCACCCGGATGGGTCGGGCCAAGCAGACCCTTCCCTTGGGCGACACCACGGTGCTGGGCTGGGTGCTCCGGCAAGCACTGGGCTCCAACCTCACCCAGGTGGTGCTGGCGCTGCATCAGGATGTCCAAGCACCGCCGGAGGCGTTGGCGCCGCGGGTCACCGTGGAGCCGGTCTGTCCCACCGGCCAGGGCTGCACCCGCTCGGTGCAGGCGGCGCTGGCGCAGATCGCGCCGGGCTGCGCCGCGGTGGCGATCCTCTTGGGCGACATGCCGGAAGTGGATTCCCGGCTGATCGACGCCCTCATCGCCGGTTGGGCGGTCACGCGCCCCTGGGGTGCACTGACCGATTACCGCAACGGCCCCGGGCATCCGGTGCTGTTCGCGCAGAGTGCCTTCGACGAGCTGCGGGCGATGCACGGTGACAAGGCGATCTGGAAGTTGCTCGACGCGCACCAAGGCCAGGTGCAGCGGCTGCACCGGAAGGGGGACAAACCCGCCGACATCGACACCTGGGAGGACTATCTGGGGGTCTGCTCCAGGCTGGGCACCAGGCCGGCGGTCAGTTGGCGTCGCTGAGGCGTCGGCCCAGCGTAAGTGATCCCAGCGGGCCAAAGCTCCCGTTAGGTGTGTGAGAGTGCGACTGCAGCGCTCGACCAGGACGCGTCCCGGGAGGCTCGAGATGATCCAGCGGTTGAAGCGGACCTACCTGCTTCGCCTGATTCAGGCCTACGGCAACTCGCAGGCCGGCAACTTCGCCGGGTCGATCGCCTTCACCATGTTCTTGAGCATGTTCCCCCTGATCCTGGGAGTGCTCTCTTTGATCGCACTGTTCCTGACCAGCCCCGGCCAGCAGCAGGCCATCGACAACGCCATCGTGCACTTCTTCCCCAGCGACGCCCACTCGGCGATCCTGCAAACGCTTCAGGGAGTTCGCCACAACCGGGGCATCATCGGCGGGATCGGCATCGTCGGCATGCTGTGGGGCGGCAGCAGCATCTTCACCACCATGGAGTGGGTGCTGGATCAGCTCTTTGGGGTGAAGCAGCGCAGCTTCCTAAAGCAGCGGCTGATGGCTTTGGTGATGACTGTGATCTTCACGGTCGCCATCTTGCTGACGGTTTTGCTCAACTCCGCCTTCGCCGTGGTCAAGGTAGCGCCCTGGACTGGACCGGTGATCGGCGCCGTGGTCTGGATCGGCTTCATGGCCACCATCTACCGGGTCGTGCCCCACCGCACCTTCCGCCTCGCCGAGCTCTGGCGGGGAGCGCTGCTGGCGGGCGTGGCCATGGAGGTGATCAGCCTGCTCTGGCCGGTCTACACCCACTTCTCGCACGGATTCAGCAGCTATGGCTCAGAGTTCGCGCTCTTCTTCCTGCTGGCCACCTGGCTCTACTTTCTCAGTCAGCTGATCCTGCTGGGCGCGGTGGCCAACCGGGTCGCCATGGGTCCGCCCACAACTGTCGGGGCCGTTCCCGATCGCCCGCCCACCCCGCAGCGCACGGCCCCAGCCGACGCCGTCGACGCGCAGACCAAGAAGCGGGCGGCCGTCTGATTTAGGAGGCCAAGAGCCGTTATCGTCAGGCCGCGTGCCGGAGTCCGAGCTCGACTTTGAGCTGACGATGCAGGTGGACCGCTACCTGGAGCGGGAGCTGCTGCGGCAAGACCACCTCCTGGAGAGAGTTCTCGCCACAATCGCGGCAGAAGGCATGCCTGCAATCAGCGTCTCGCCCCTGCAGGGCATGCTCCTACACCTGCTGGTACGGATCAGCGGGGCCAGGCGGGTGCTGGAGGTGGGAACTCTGGGTGGCTACAGCGCCATCTGGATGGCGAGAGCCCTCCCGCCTGGAGGCTCGCTGCTCTCGCTGGAACTGGACGCGCACCACGCCCGCGTGGCCCAACACAACCTCGCCGAGGCCGCTCCGGGAGGCGTGGCGACGGTGCGGTTGGGCGATGCCGTGCAGAGCCTGAACGCCCTGGCCGAGGAGCACGCACCCGCCTACGACTTCTTCTTCATCGACGGCGAGAAGAGTGAGTATCCCGCCTACCTGGAGGGGGCGCTCCGCCTCGCCCGTCCCGGAGCCGTGATCGTGCTCGACAACGTGGTGCGAGGTGGGGAGGTCGCCGACTCCCAGAGCGCGGATGCGCGGGTTCGGGGAGTGCGGGAGGCGCTCCGATGGCTGGGCAGCCATCCCCGGCTCGAGGCGACCGCCCTGCAGACGGTGGGCGGCAAAGGATACGACGGGTTGGCGGTGGCGCTGGTGGGGGAGCAGGCGGGCGACGGCGGATCGGTTGAGTTCAAAGCCGAGGCATCCCCCGCCTGAAGCGGTCGGGTGGGGCACCGGACTCTGGTGGTGGGCACCGGCATCTCGCGCCTCTGGGCGCCAGCAGCTCTTGCGGTTGCCTGCGCCCTAACGGGTGTTTGCGGTGCCCTCTTCGGCTGTGGTCGCCAGCCCTTCCATGACGGCCAGGACCCGGCGGGAAAGGTCGGGCCCGATCTCGCGAAACATTGCAGTGATGGTGGCCAGCTGCATCCGGTCCAGACTCGCGCGAGCGCGGCTGCCCTCGTCGGTGAACCGGATTCGATTCTGGCCGCTCTGGTCCTTTTCACGCTTTATCAGACCGGCTTCGACCATGGATCCGACCGCCTCGTCCGCGGAGGTGGGGTTGATCCCCAGCCCGGAGACCAAGTCCCGTTCCGGATAGCCCTCGGTGGGGAGGCGGGCGACCAGCGCGAGCTGTTGCTGGCTCAACTCGCGAAGAAGCTCGCGAGCTTCATCAGGGACCCCCTTGCCAGCCTGGGCTTCGAAGTGTCGGCGGATCCTGAGCCATTTGGAAGCCAGCTCCGCGAGACGGGCCTTGCCGATTCCGGACTCGTCAGACAAGCCAAACCTCCTTATGCACTGGGCTCAACCTAAGCGCGGGACGGTGAGGTGTCAAGCTGAGGCTCACCAACCCGGCTCTCGGCCGGGCGCCCCGGCCCGGGAAAGCGCCTAGACTAGCCACACCGGTTACGTCGATAAGAGGTGGTCCCATGCATCTAGCCCGGCACCCGCTGGCCTGGACCCTCGTGGTCTTGGTGGCCTTGTTTGTGGTGTTCTTCGTCATCCTCCCCGCGCTGAGCGTCATCATTCACGTGCTGATCGGTCTGGCCATCATCTGGGCGCTGTTCTCGCTGGTCAGGATGTCGCACCGCCGCCCCGACCCCGCCAAGCGGCACTGAACCCGAGCCGTTGAGTTAGAGGCCCGCCTTCCCGAAGGCGGGCCTTCGTTTGCCGGCAGGGCAGATCGGGTAGGTCTAGGTGTGGAATCTAGGCCGTGACTTCAAGGGGTGCTTTGGTGAGCGTGGCGACCTCGCCCGCGAGCGTCGACGGCGCCGCGCTCGACGCCTACTCGCAGGTGGTCGCCAGCGTGGCCGAGCGGATGCTGCCCTCGGTGGTGGCCCTGCAGGTTGAGAGGCGGGCCGCCCGCGGAACTCCCGCCTTGGCCGGGGCCGGGTCGGGGGTGCTGCTGAGCGGGGACGGGTACTTGCTCACCTCGGCCCACGTCCTGGAGGGAGCCGAGGCTGGCAGCGCCACCGTAGCCGACGGCCGGCAGCTCGCGCTGGAGGTGGCCGGCCGCGACCCGCTGTCCGACCTGGCGGTCGCCCGGGTCCAGGCGGACGGGCTGCGGGGGGCGCCGCTGGGAAACGCCAGCCGGCTTCGGGTCGGGCAGCTGGTGGTGGCGGTGGGCAACCCCCTGGGCCTGGCCGGCACGGTGACGGCCGGGGTGGTGAGTGCCCTGGGGCGAGCACTGCCGGTGCAGTCGGGGCGCACCGTCCGCCTGATCGAGAACGTGATCCAGACCGACGCCGCCCTCAACCCCGGCAACTCCGGAGGAGCGCTGGCGGACTCGCAGGGGCGTTTGATCGGCATCAACACCGCGGTCGCGGGGATCGGGCTGGGAATGGCGGTACCGATCAACCCCACGACCGAGCGGATCGTCGCCGACCTCATCGGACGGGGCCGGGTGGCGCGCGCCTACCTGGGCGTGGCGGGCGCCCCCAGACCGCTGCCGCCGTGGGCGGCCGACCGGCTCGGCCGTCGGAGTGGGCTGGCCGTGCTTCAAGTCCTGCCCGCCAGTCCCGCCGCCGCTGCCGGAGTCGAGGTGGGCGACATCCTGGTGGAAGTCGGCGGGGCCCCGGTGGAGGCAGCCGGCGACCTGCAGAGCCGCATGTTCGGTGATGCGGTCGGGCGCCCGACGCCGCTGGTGCTGGTCCGGGGCCGCTCGACGCTCACGTTGGTGGCGGTGCCGGCGGCGCTGCCGGAGCCAGCCTAGGGCCGCCTCCCCTCCGGAGGCACGGTCGGGGCCAGCCCGCCCCAGGGCGTCCACCACCAAGTGGGCCGGATCGGGATTTAGCCTGGCCGTGAACCCGTCCCGGGAGCTCCCGGCGCCCGGTGAGAGAACCACCGGTCAGCCTGCCCCCGAGCGCGGTGTCGCTCTCGCCCGAGGGGAGCGGGGCCGACCGCCTCAGCCCTTCTCGTCGGGATCGGCACTGGCTAGCGGTTGGCGCTGCCGCCGGGCGCGCCGCTGCCGGGTGACCTCGAGCAGCTTGCTCGCCTCCTTGATCGGCTCGCGGTGAGCCGGCCGCAGCGGCACCAGCGAGACGTCCACGTGACCGTGCCGCTGGCCCGACCAGGGGCCGGGCGGAGCGTCGACCAGTTCGGCGAGGCCGTAGGCCATCGCCTCGTAGTTGACCCGCCAGCCGCGAAAGTGCCGCCACGCCTCCTCGGGCTCCCGCTCAAGCTCCCAGCCGGCGGCGAGCATTCGGTGGACCGCATCCTGGAACTCCTCGTACGTGAGCTCGATGGGATCTTCCGGGTGCGGATCCTCCACCACCGGCAGCTGTACCACCCGGCACACCGAGCGCAAGCAGACCACCCCCATGCGCAGGAAGGGCCGGGCGGTGGCAGGGGCGCCCAGGGGATCCAGGGCCAGCTGCAGGGCCGCGGCGTCCATCACCGCCAAGAGCGCGAGGATCCAGGAGCGCCGGGGATCCGGCGACCGGAAGTACACCAGGGATGTGTAGCTGGTGTGGCTTTCGGCGATGTCGGCCGCCAGCTGCTCCCAGTCGGTGTAGAGGGTGCTCAGGTGGCCCAGGTTGTCGATCAGCGCGTGCCGGGAGAGGATCTCGGGGCCCCAGGCCGGCGAGCCGCTACTGCTGTCCAGCATGGTCACGAAAGTCTCGCGGCGGTTGAACTCGCCGTAGAGAACGGGCAAGTAGGCGATCTGCAGCGCGACCACGATCACCGCCGAAGCCGCCTCCAGGAAGGCGATGGCGATGGTCAGCCCACTTCGCGCCACCTCCAGCCCCAGCGGCCACATGGAGCTGGCGCTGAGGCGTATCGCCGCGGCGTAGGCACCGCCGTCCGCGCTGTAGATGAGCAGGGAGAAGCCCAGCACCAGCAGCCCGACCCACACCGCCAGCCGCACCACCAGCAAGGTGGGCGCGATGGTCGCGAGGATGCCGTCCCGGACCGCGTAGCTGCGCTGCAGCCGGGCCACCGTGCCCATGGCGGCTCTCAGCCCCACCGAAACCAGAGCAGAGATGCTGGAACGCGTGTAGCGGGGTACCACCACCGTGCGCACGACGCTCGCGATCGTGCCCAAGGTCAGGACCAACCCGCCGACCAGGGCCAGGACCCGCAGCGCGATCAAGGGTTGCTGCCCAGCGGGGCGGCGTCAGCCCCCAAAGGAGCCGAGGCGGAGCCGAACGGGAGCCTAGGATCGACCGCCGGACAGTGGGCCGCCGCCAGCGGCGCGTACCCGTACCAGCCGCTCTGGTAGCAGTCGCCCGCCGCCCGACCGACCTGGCTCAGCGGGCTGAGGCCGAAGCCGACCGCGCAGATCCCCAGCAGCCCGACCGGAGCCAGCCACCCGCCGCGGACCCGACTCAGCCTCACCATGCCGGCTGAGGATAGGTGAGGCGCGCAGGTGCGCGGGGGCTAGGGAACCCTCGGAGCCGGCACTGCCTTGGGAAGGCGATGGACCTTCCACAGGTCGCCCCCCGGGATCAGACGGTTCAACGTCAGGGTCAGGGCCGCCAGCAGCAGCAGTTCCACCGAGAAGGTCGGGATGAACACCGCGCCCAAGGCCCAGACGGAGGCCTCCACCAGCGGCCCCACCGTCAGGATGGTGCGGCGCTGGGCAGGGCTCAGGTCATCGATGTAGTAGCGCCACCCGAGACCGAACCAGGGGAAGGAGCGGCTGTACCAGATGCGCAGTGAGAAGCGCACCCGAAAGGCTCTCAGCGCCAGGGCGTGGGAGCCCTCGTGGGCGACTAGCGCCAGCAGCAGCAGCAGCCAGACCATGGGGGGACCGCCCTACTCGCCTGAACTCAATTTGCACTCCTCTTCCCCCCGCCACCGGCCTACCTTAGCTCCCCGGCCCCGCGCCTGTCAGGGTTTCCCCCCGTCCCGGGGCAGTTCAGTCAGGCGGGGGCCGCGAGAGCGAGGTGAATGCGAACCAGTGATCCGGACTCGCTGGCGCGGACCTCGACCAAGTCGCAGAGCTGCCGCACCAGCCAGAGCCCGCAACGACGCATCAGCTCCGGGTCGGGGGGGACGTAGCCGGCGAGCGGGTCGGCGAAGCCGGGACCACCGTCCTCCACTTCGCAGACGACCTCGTCGCCCGCAGCCCAGACCCGCACCGTGCCTCTGCCGCCACCGTGGTCGAGGCAGTTGCCCGCCACCTCACCGGCGGCGAGCATCAGCACCTCGCTCCGCTCGCGCCCGAGGCCGAGCCGAAGGCCCTCGCGCGCGACGAACTGCCGGACCCTGATCAGCCGCTGGCGGAACTTGATGCTGGCAGCGCCCGCCGGCGCCGCCGCAAGCGGCGAGCGCGTCGACCGGGCGCAGAACTCCGCCGGATCCAGGTACATCGGGTTGAAGATGCGCCCGCCGGGGATGGCGACCTGCGCGTGGGTCTGCATCGCCCCGTCCAAACGCTCCCGACTCATGGCGCGGGTGTCGTGGACGCACAACACCAGCGAATCGGTGGCGCCGACCAACAGGTTGAGGACCGCCTCGCAGCGCTGCCACTCACCGGCGTCGACCGCGGTCTCCCACAGCGGCTCGGCCAGGATCCGCACACCGGCACCGGTCTCGAGCTGGGAACGCAGGTACTTGTCGAAGGCGGCCAACGTCCAGAGCGGGCGCCGGTACCACTCGCGGTTGGCGAAGGCGAGGATGTCGTCCCCGTCGCCGCCGAGCGCGCCGTCGAGCAGCGCCCGGGTACTCGGTCCCAGGATCGCCACCACCCGCTCACCCCCGTCCAGGCCCTGGCGCAGGAAGGGGACGGCCACAGCCAGGAACTCAGAGTCCGAGGCATAGTTGAGGGACTGATGCGATCCCGCCAGCGGCGGGGCCTGTACCGGTGGTCGAATACTCAATTGCCAGTCCCCGCCAGAACTATATGCCCGGTTCACTGTTCAGCCGGGAGTATGACAACCTGGCGAAACACCCGCCCAAATCGAACTCAACATGCCGGGGAACAGCCGGCTTGGAGATCGGCTCCGCCAGTTAAGCAAGTGGCCGACGCTCCGGCATCAACCAGGGCAGGGTGGAGGCCATCGGAGCCAGCAGCAGCTCCAGGTGCTCGGGCGCGAGCTGCTGGGCCGTCATCAGCCCCAGCGCGGCCGCCAGGGTGCTGCGCTCGGCCTTGTGGCCGGCATCGCCGTGCTCCGCCTTCCAGGAAACCAGTGCCTGACCGCCCTCCGTGAGCTGGAGCACCTCGCGGCGGACCTCGTCCCAGTCGTTGTCACGGCCTTGCTGCTCGATCAGCTGCAGCGCAGCCTTCTCGGCGGCGTGGAGCTCATCCAGACGGGAGTTGCCGATGCTGGCGTCCCAGGCCCGAGCCACGCGCACCACCGCCGAGGGACCCATCACCCGGAGATCGTCGAGCAGGCGGGCCACAGTGCGCGACTGCTCGGGGAAGCCGTAGCCGTCTACGTCGAAGGGCAACCGGACGCCTCCTCGCTGGGGTGACCTGCCAACCGTAGCAGGCCGGTGGGACGCTCTCCCGCCCCAGAGTGGAGCGGCTTCGGCTGCTAGATGGCGGTGGCGTGGTTCGCGGCCGCGTCCGACGGCAGTGTCGCGCCGCTCATCCCGCTCGGGTTGAGTGCGGAGAGGCCGCTGAGCCGGAAGCGGCGCCGGGCGACCGCGTAAGCCGCGAATCCGATCAGGGTGGCGAACCCCTTGTCGCAGAGGCGCTGGATCAGGGCGCCGGCGGCGGCCGTCTGCACGTCGAGGCCCGAGGCCACCAGCAGCCCCACGACGCTCGCCTCGTAGGCGCCGATGCCGCCGGGGATCAGGCTCAGAGCACCGGCGATATTGGAGACGGCGTACACGAGCGCGGCGTCGGACCAGCTGATGACCCCCGGTGCGAGGGCTCCCAGCACCAGCCAGAAACCCGTGATCATGGCTGCCGCCTGGACCACGCTGATGGCAGACCAGCCGAGCGTGGACCGCTGCCGCACCAACTGCACCGTCTCGACGTGGAGCCAAAGCACCTGGCTGGAGAAGCGGCGCAGCCCCGGGGTGCGGGCGGCTACGCCGTAGACCGGCCGGAAGAGGCGGTGAACGGTGAGCACCGCCACGACGAGCGCCACCGACAGCAGCCCGGCGGCCACCAGCCAGCCACCGTCGTGGAGATG
The DNA here is from genome assembly GCA_046703825.1 of Candidatus Dormibacteria bacterium. GTDB lineage: Bacteria > Chloroflexota > Dormibacteria > Aeolococcales > Bog-877 > JBJKSO01. Next base: position 15,007 of record JBJKSO010000071.1, on the reverse strand, counting down.
GAGCAGCCCCGGAACGGCGATCACCAACAGCAGCACCGTGTAGATCAGCTCCTGCACGGTGATGGTGGCGACCACCGCGCCCAGTGGGACTCGCTTGGCCTCACTCAGAAAGACAGCGCGGCTCAGCTCGCCGAGCGGCAGCAGCGCGGTGGCCTGACCCGCCTGGTTCAGTAACAAAGTCTCGTTTAGGTCGACGTCCACCCCGGCATCTCGCAGCAAGAAGCGCCAGCGAGCTCCCTGCAGGGTGTAGTAGACGAGGGTCATGAACAGGATCAGGGGCAGGAACTTGACGTTGAAGCGCGAAAAGGCCTGGCCCACCTGACCCGGGTTGACCAGCACCACCAGCGCCACCAGGGAGCCGGCGCCGATGGCAAGGGGAACCAGCGCCAGCCACCGGTTGGTGCCCCGAGCCTGCTTGGTTGCGGCCTCCAGCTGCTCCCCGGCACCGGGAGCGGCCAGCTCTTGCCTGCTCTTCTCGTCCATCCTATTGTTCGATGGTGATCGTACTATGCCGAACCCTGGCTGTCAAATAGATAAGGCGGCGCTGATGGCGCGCAGAGATCGCCGCCCCCATCGGGCCAAGCCGCTCCGGACGACCGGACGCCGGCGCGGGGGCTGGTTTCGAAGCCGGGAGAGCCGCCTCAGGTCGTGGTCGGCGGGCGCACGGCCATGGTGGCCATGGTTTCAGCCAGTCGCTGCATCTGCTCGGGAGTGAGCTGGGCCCACATCTCGTCGCTGACCCGCCGCTGGGCGCCGTTCAGCGCCGACCAGGCGCGCTCGCCTTGCCTGGTCAGCTCGACCAGGGTGTCGGCGCGCTCCCGGCCCGGGGGGTTCCGCTTCAGCAGGCGCCGCCGCAGCATGGCGGTCTTAACCAGCTGCGCGGTGGCGCCGCTCATGTGGACCACCTGGGCGAAGTCGCGCTCCGCCATCCCCGCCCGGGGGAAGCTGCCCAGAACCAGGGCCTCGTCCATGGTCAAATTGCGGATGAGCCTGAGGTCTTCGGGGGGCAGGGAGTAGTAGACGCGCAGCTCAACCTGGCGCCGCGCGTCCAGAAGCTCCTGCGCGAGCTTGCGGGCCCAAGGCATCATCCACCTCCTACTGCGGTGACATTCGCGCCCTCGTCGGCCGGGTCGCCGACGGAGAGGGCAATCGCCTCCATGACTTCCACTATCACCTTCGCCTGGTCGGGCGTCAGCTGCGCCACAAAGCGGCTCAGGTTCTCGCGCTGGTGGGCCCGATACTCCTCCACCACGCAAGCCCCGGCCTCGGTGCAGCGCAACTCGACGACTCTGCGATCCTGATCCTGCCGCTGCCGGTCGGCGTAGCCGCAGTCGACCAGACGGTCGGCGAGCACCGTGGCCGCCGCCTGGCTTATCCCCAACCGAAGCGCGAAATCGCGCATCGCCAACCCGTCGGGCAGCAGGGCTTCGAGCGCCTCGACCTGGCGCGCCGTCGCTCTCCGTAGGTCGTCGGGCAGCTCCTGCGGGAAGCGGGGTGCGAGCAGCGTCACCATCCGCGCCCGCAGGCGCAGAAAGTCCTCGGCCAGCTGCTCCGACGAGGTTGCCGCCGCGTCCGGTTGCCCGCAGGGCGGATCCATGGGCGTTGCTCCGACGGGCGGCGCCAGATCTTCAGCGCCCATCGCGGCAGATTGTCATTTCAGCCGTCGGCAAAAGTCAATCATTGGCAAGCGCCGTGTGCCAAATGTTTAGCAGCCGAAAGTGTTTGCCACAATCAGCGCCGGCGGCTGGCGGTCGCGGCAGCCCGCAGCCGGTTGGCTCTGGCCGCACGAATACCAATCCACCCCGAGGGTGTGCGGATGAGCTCGGATGTGATCAGGGCCCGAGCCGGGGGTGCCGCCGGCCCCTGGCCCCAGCGACCATCCCACCCCCGCCCGGCTGAACCGGGGCCCGAGCGTACTCCCACTATGCTGGGCCAGATCGGGCGGCGGGGTGCCCAGGCTGATCCAGGGGTGAGCGAGGATGTGGGAAGCGGCGCGGAGCGGTCGGGCGCCCGTTAGAGACGGCGGCGGCTGACCATGCTCCACTGGCTCACGCTCTGGGAGCACGACTTCCCCATCTGGGTGTGCTGCGCCCTAGCTCTCGGGCTCTACCGCTGGCTTCCCGGGCGCCGTCTCGACCTGCGAGCGTTTTTTTGGTGCGCCGGCGTCTTGGCGGTCTTTGTCGCACTGCAATCCGCCCTCGATTTCGTTGGCGACAACTACTTGTTCAGCGTGCACATGGTTCAGCACCTCATTCTGGCCATGGTGGCGCCGCCGCTCTTGATCGCCGGCCTGCCGGGCGATGCGGTTGACCGGTTGCTGCGGAGCCCGCTCGCCGCCTTGGTGCGGGGATTGGTCAGGCCGCTGGTGGCCGCCAGCGCCTACTTCGTGGTGCTGGTGGGCTGGCACATTCCGGTGCTGTACGACTACGCGCTCACCCACTCCCCGGTGCTGATGGCAGAGAAGCTGAGTTTTCTCGCGGTTGGGATCCTCTTCTGGTGGGCGGTGGTGTTGCACCGCGAGGCCGAAGCTTGGAACCTTCAGCCGCTGGGCGAGGTCGCCTACCTAACCTGCGGGGCCCTGCCCTCGGTGGTAGTCGGGCTGACGGTAGCGCTGCTGCCGCGGGCGGTATACGTGTTTTACTTGCATAAGAGCATCCAACTGGGACTGTCAGCGCTGGGGGATCAGCATCTCGGTGGACTGATCATGTTTGGCTTCGACAACGTCCTGATGGTCGTTGTCGCGGGCTACTACTTCTGGCGTATGTTCCCTGAAGATGGTGCCGATGAGGCCAGCGAGGTCGTCGCCAAACCCCGCGGCTGACACCGCCGGTGCGGCGGTGCGCGTGCGCCGGTGGCTCGTCTGGTGTCTGGCGGGTCTGTGGCTGGTGGCGGCAGGTTTGCAGCTGCAGCCGGCGATGCTCAACAGCGCCTTCAACATCAACATCCTCTACCCAGCCGCGCTCATGTACCAGCCGCCGCCGGTGAAGGCCTTCCTGCTCTGGGTGGTGCACCTGATGGCTCCCTACCCCGACGTGATCAGCCCGGTTGCCGCCGCCGTCCAGGCGCTGATCGCCATCGGCATCCTCTGGCCCCGCACCAGACGAGCGGCGCTGATAGGTTCCGTCGTTTGGGCCCTGCTGGTATGGGTTTGTGGGGAGGGCTTTGGCTTCTTGCCCACCGGCACAGCGCTGGTGGAGTTCGGAGCTCCGGGAGCTGCCCTGATGCTGGCAGCCGCCGCTTTGGTGCTCTTGCCCACCGCGCGGGGATCCGGGAGTTGCGCAGCCGCCCTGGGCGCGCTCGGGGAGCGTGGCACCAAGCTGCTCTGGAGCGCCCTCTGGCTGTTGGCGGTGGGGTTGCACTTCCAGCCCCCGTTTTCCACCGGCGCCGTGCTCGCCTACAACATGCAATCGGCGGCCCAGGAGCAGCTGGGCGGGCTGGCCGGCGTCGACTACCGCCTGGCCACCTGGGCGTTCGCGCACAGCCTTTTGGTTTCCGGCCTGCTGGCCGCCCTGGAACTGGGGCTGGCGCTGGCGGTGTGGTCGCCACGCTGGCGCAACCTGAGCCTGGTGGTGGCGTCGCTCCTTACCGGCCTCTTCTGGGTCTTCTGCCAGGCGTTGGGCGGCCTCCTGATCGGCCAGGCCACTGACCTCAATCTGGCTCCCGTGGTCCTGGTCCTGGCGGCCTCGCTGTGGCGGCTGGACCAGCCGTCCCCCGCCCGAGACCGACCGGCCCTGAACCGGCCGGTGAGGCGCGTGCCGGCGCTGGAGCGGCCCCACTGAACGCCGCGGTCGGGGAGCGGCCGGCCGAGCCCGCCAGCACCGGCAAAGCCCTGGACCGCGCAGCCGTGGTCATGCCCGCGGTGCGGGTGCTGTTGGGCGCGATCCTGCTGGTCAACTCGGCCATGGACTGGAACCCCGCCGCCTATCACACCTACAGCGGGATCATTTACTCCAACGCCTCGGTCAGTCCCCCGCCGCTCCAGCCGCCCCTGATCTTCGCCGCCCAGCTGGTGGGCGGCCACCCCGGCCTTTTCGGCGGCCTGGTCGCCGGCTCGGAGACGCTGCTGGGGCTGGCGCTCGTGCTCGGCCTCTGGACCCGGCTCGCCCTGCTGATCTCGGTGCCGTTCTTCCTGCTGATCAGGAAGATCGGCCAGGGGTTCGGCTTGCCCTTCAACCCCGGGACCACCGATCTGAACTCGGGGATCCTCTACTGTCTGGTGGCAGCCATCCTGCTGGTGCAGGGGCCGGACACCCTCCGGCACAGCCTGGACGGGCTGGTCGCGGGGGACCCGCGCCGGCTTCGCCGGGCTCAGCTGGCCACCGCCGCAGCGGTGGCCGGCGCCGGGATCGGGGTGGTCCTGCTGGCCCGCTGAAGCAGCCCCGCGCCAAGGGGGGATGGGAAGATCGCACCGCCGTTCATTTGAGGTGGCCGCGGATTGATTCCCAAAACCGTCGCCGAGCTGGTCGGGGTCCTGATGGTGGCGACCGTCGGGACCATGGTCGCGCGCCGCCTGTACATCCCCTATCCGGCGCTGCTGGCGGTCATCGGGATCGCGGGCGGTTTCGTGCTCCGGGGGCACATCCCCTCGCTCGGGCACAACGTGATTCTGTTCGTGCTCCTTCCCGGGCTCCTGTTCGACGCAGCGCTCAACCTGCACTGGGAGCAGCTGCGCAACAACCTGACCGAGGTGGCGGTGCTGGCCACCATCGGCGTGGCCCTCACCACTGCGGTGATCGCGGTTCTGGGGGCGAGCGCGCTGGGGCTGTCGGTGGCCGCCGCGATCCTGTTCGGTGCCGCGGTGTCGGCGACCGATCCGGTGGCGGTGGTGGCGGTCTTCCGCCAGCTCCACGTGCCCGGGCGCCTGGGCAATCTCATCGAGGCCGAGAGCCTGCTCAACGACGGGACCGGGGTGGTCTTGTTCTCGGTGGCGCTGACCGCCACTTCGGCGAGCGCAGTGGCCTGGCCCAACTACGTGGGTCAGTTCTTTCTGCTCACCTTCGGAGGCCTAGGGCTGGGGACGGTGCTGGGCTGGGTGGCATCGCGATGGACGGCGCGCATCGACGACCCGCAGCTGGAGATAACCATCACCGCCGTCCTCGCCTACGGCGGCTACCTGCTCGGAGAACTGGCGCACGTCTCGGGGATCCTCTGCGTGGTCGCGGCCGGGGTGGTGGTGGGCAACTACGGCCGTCCCCGGACCATGTCCGAGCCCACCCAGCGGGCGGTGACGGAGCTCTGGGCCTACGTTGCCTTCGTCCTCAACTCGGTGGTCTTCGTGCTGATCGGCGCCTCGGCGCCCTGGAACACCCTGCTGAACCACTTCGGGCTGGTGGTGGCGGGCGCGGCGCTGGCGCTGGCGGCGCGGGCCATCACCGTCTACGGCCTGCTCTCGACCTTGCGGGGACTGGGCCGGCCGATACCGCTGCGCTGGCAGCACCTGCTGGTCTGGGGGGGGCTGCGCGGTGCCGTCGCGGTGGCGCTGGCGCTGAGCCTGGGGGTCCATGGCGGGGAGATGGCGGTGGTGCGAGCGCTCATCTTCGGCGTGGTGCTGGTGAGCATCCTGGTCCAGGGAGCGACCATCCGCCCGCTGACCAGGGCTTTGTTGCCGCACCTGACGCGTCACCAGGAACCGACCAACCAGCCCAGCTAGCCACGCCGGTGTTTCAGCGCCCCGCGCCGGCGGCGCGCGCGGCCAGTCCCAGGGTACGCCCGGACTGACCTTTCGCCCTGCGGCTGGACCTCGGTCCTGCGATGGGTTGTGCGGACCAGGCTGAGACAGGGAGCGAGCGTCGTCCAACCCTATCTTCCTGCCCAGCTCGGCGGGGCCACTCCAGATGGGATCCGCGGGCGCGGAGGTGGCCGCCTAAACTGGCGGTGCGCCGGCGGGGGCCATGCTTTGGTGGGCGAAGATCGAAGGTCCAGATGTGATCCGACCGCGGCCGTCTGCCGAATACCCCGAAGACGACATGTTGGAAGCGCTTGAGCTCGGGTCGTGGCGGGTAGAGGGGCCGGACACTGATGCGCACCTCATGTGGCGCATGGGGGCCAACGAGGAGGCGGCTTTGCGCGTGCTCTACGACCGCCATGCCGCCGTCGCCTTCGGTCTGGCGCTGCGGATACTTAAGGATCGGCCATCCGCTGAAGAAGTAGTCCAGGACGCGTTTTTGGCCCTCTGGCGCTCGGCTCGAGCCTACGCGCCCCACCGTGCCAGCGTCAGGACTTGGTTGCTGGTGATGGTGCGTTCAAAAGCCATCGACCGGCTCCGCGCCAGCGGCAGGTCCAGGTCGGTGCCGATGGCGGAGCAGCCGGATCTGGTCGCCAGCAGCGATACCTGGGAATCGGTGGCCCTAACCATGCGCGGGGAGGTGGTGCGCCATGCCTTGGCCCAGTTATCACCTGACCAGGGCCAGATTTTGAAGTGGGCGTATTTCGACGGCCTATCTCAGAGCGAGATCGCCAGCCGGAGCGGGATTCCGCTTGGTACGGTGAAAAGTCGGAGCCGCCTGGCACTTGAGCGACTGCGGCGTCTGCTCTCCAATAGCATCGCCGCGGAAGGGGCGGATACGTGAACCGGCGGACTGGGCGCGAGCGAGAGATTGGCTGCACCGAGACCGACGAGCTGCTCGCCGGCTACGTCCTCGACGCACTCGACCCGGAGGAGCACGTGCAGGTCCGCGCGCACTTGGCCACTTGCACCACCTGTCAGGCAAAGGCTGCCGAGCTGGCGGCGACCGCGAACGCGCTCGCGGAGGCCGCTCCAGAGGTAGCTCCGCCACCCGAGTTGCGCCAGCGCCTCCTGGCTCAGGCTCGGCTGGAGCAATCCCCGGGAGCGCCACCATCTGGCTACACCGAGATGCCGCGTGCCCTCCCCGACCGCCTGAAGAGCGTTCGACGCAGCGCTAGATGGTCGCCCTGGCTGGCTGCCGCCGCCGCCGCGCTGCTGGCACTGGCGGGCGGTGGTTGGGGACTCGCGGAACACTTCGCGCGGCCGCCCGCCGTCGTCGGGCTGCGGGCCGCTGGACTGCGTCCCGTAGAGAGGCTCATAGCCCAGGGAAATTCCACCGTGATCAACCTGAGCCACAACCCGGGAGCCAGCGCCCGCGGTGCTCTGATCACCGACCCCAAGAGTGGTGTCACCTACCTGCTGCTGACCAGAGTGCCAGCGCTCCACCACGGCCGGGTCTACGCCCTGTGGTACATGGGATTGCAATCGGGCTCTCTGCGGCCTTTCCTCATCGGGCAGGTGGCCCGCCCGGGCGCGTTTCGCATCGGTCGCAGCCCGGCAGGGTTCAGCCGGGCTGCGATCACCCGCGAACCGCGGGCGGGGGACTCCGCCCCCCAAGGCCCTGTCATCCTTACCGCCCCCTTGGCGTAGAGGCGGCGACCCCAGCCGGAGTTAACCGGGCGGGATGTGATCCGTTCCCCCGCGGTCGGCGTACCGCATGACATGGATCGACGCACCGGTCTGGTAGGAGACGACGCCGTCGCGGCCATGCACCAGCGGCCACTCGTCAAGCAGCCGATGAGACCTAGGAGAAGATGATGAGTCGAGTGTCGCGCCGCGACTTTCTGCGTCACGCATCGCTGAGCACAGCAGCAGTGGGAGTGGCGGTAGCCGTGCCTGGCTTCTTGCGTTCCGGCAACACTGCTACACCTACCGCACCCGACGCTTCAGCACGGACCGCGAAACTGGACCAGGAAGGGCCACTAGTCGCCCACATCGATGATGCCAGCACAGGTGCCATGACGCTGATGATGGGGAAGCGCGAGGTGCAATACAGGAACCAAGAGATTGCCCGCCAGCTGCTCGGCGCTGCGCAATAGGACTGCGGCTTCAAGTCAATTGTGAGGTAGAACATGTCATCGCACCGAGAGGCGCCGGAAATATCCAAAGATCCAGTAGCCGATAACACCGACCTCTACGCGTTCGTCAGTCCTGACAAACCTGACACGGTCACGCTGATTGCCAACTTCATCCCGCTGGAGGATCCGGCCGGCGGCCCAAACTTCTACGAGTTCGGCGAGGACGTTCAATACGAGATCAATATTGACAACAGCGGCAAAGGCGGTGCCGACGTCAGCTACGTCTTCAGCTTCACCACTGAAGTGCGCTCCGATAGCACCTTCCTCTACAACACTGGCACCATAACCTCGCTCACCGACTCCACGTGGAACCGGCGCCAGTTCTATGACGTCAGTAGAGTCGATGGGTCCGGCACCAAGAAGCTGGCCAGCCACCTAGCCTGCCCGCCCTGCAACATAGGCCCCCTCTCCACCCCCAACTACGCCGGCCTGGCCTCCGCGGCGGTGCACCCGCTGCCCGGAGGTGGGCAGGTGTTCGCGGGGCAGCGCGCGGAGGGCTTCTACGTCGATTTGGGGGCAATCTTTGATCTGGGCGACTTGCGGCCGTTCCAGTCGTTGCACATCGGACCGCGACCGGCTGCTCCAGGGGTCAACGCGACCGCCGGAGTCAACGTCCACTCGATCGCCATCCAGGTGGCCAAGTCGGCGCTGACCAGAGGAGGCGGTAGCGCGTCCAGCGCCGCGGATCCCAGCTCTGTGATCGGGGTCTGGGCAGCTGCGAAGCGCCAGAAGGTGAATCTGCATGGTAATGGCACTACCTCCAGAGTCGGTCCCTTCGTGCAGGTTTCACGCCTGGGGAATCCGCTCATCAACGAGGTCATCATCCCGATGGGTGAGAAGGATGGCTGGAACGCTCTGCCGCCGTCCGCAGAGAACCGCTTCCTGGCCAGCTACGAGCACCCGGAACTGGCGGCGCTACTGCCGGTCCTCTACCCCGCCGCCTTCCCCAACCTGAAGGCCCTCGACGCTCAGGGGACGGCCCGAGCGGACCTAGTGGCCATACTTCTGACTGGGATACCGTCCGGCGTGATCCCGGGATTCCAGAACTACACTGGAAAGGTCCACGCGGACATGCTCCGGCTGAATATGGCCGTACCTCCCTCCTCCAGCCCCAGTCTGCTTGGTCTGCTTGGCAACGACGCTGCGGGATTCCCCAACGGGCGCAGGGTTTTCGACGATGTGACATCGATTGAGCTTCGCGCAGTGGCAGGGGCCACATATGCGCTGATCGACAAGAGCTACAAGCCCGACGGCGCTGCCTCCCTGATCTACGACGTCACCGACCCGAGCAAGGGCACCCCGGCGTCCCTCTCCGCCATCGGGCTCACTTACCTAAACGCCTTCCCATACCTGGGAACTCCCTATGACGGGTTTGGCACCCCGAGCACTACTCCAACCTCCAAAGGGATCTGAGCTGTGGGAGACCCCTTCGCGTCGGAGCAGCGGATCAGCCGGGGTCCAAGCCGAGCGGTAATGGTCGAAGTCGGCGCTGGGTTCGGCGCTCTGATCATCTTTGCCCCCGCATCCCTGAACGGCCGGGAAGTGGAGATCGGTCACTGTCGCTCCAATCCCATCCGCCAGCACGTATGCGTGCTGCCGCGACAAGTTGCAGGGAAGACCGCGTTCGCCGCCATCTTCCCAAGGCTATCTGTGGGCGACCATCAGATCTGGGATCGCGGGCAGCCATCCCTAGGGCCGATCCTGTCCGTGACCATCGAAGAGGCAACGGTCGAGCAGGTGAAGTGGCCGGGGGGATGGGAAAGCGGATCCGCTTTACGGGTTCAAAGGAAACAACGGCAGATTTCTCGGAGGAGATAGACATGCTCGCACCAACCCACGTCGTGCTTCTCGGACTAGTGCTGTTGCTGGCGCTGGTGATCTTTGGCCCAAAGCGCCTGCCCGAGCTAGGACACAGTGTGGGACGCGCCATACAAGAGTTTCGGGGAGCCAGCGCTCACGCCGCCCAAGAGCTGCACTCCGCGACTGCGGAGCTCGCCAAGTCAGTCCCGAACCACAACGAGGATGATCGCCCAGCTGCCGTACCTACGCCTCCCCAGAACGGGTCAAGCTCAGCCACGGAGACGGTAGCCGTACCAGGGTCCCTACCGAGCCGGTCCTGAGGGGCAATCTTCCGTGGCCGTTGAACAGCTGAGCGGGCTGCAGGCGCCCGAGCACCTCCGTGGTGCTCGGGCACCTGACTGGCCGGACCGGACCATGACCCTGGTCGAGCACCTTGAGGACCTGCGCAAGGGGGTCCTGATTTGCCTGGCGGCCTGGGCCTTGCTCACCGGACTCGCATTTGTCTTCAACCACGAGCTCATTCATCTTTTGGAACGGCCTCTGGAACTGGCCCTGGCGCACCGGAAGTCGGACCCGTTTGGCAGCCACGTCGTCGTCACCAGCCCAATCGAAGGCCTTTCCATCCCGTTCAAGGTGGCCGCGGCCGCCGGCATCGTAGCTTCGTTTCCGATCATCGCCTGGCAGGTATGGGCTTTCGTCGCGCCGGGGCTGTTACGGCGCGAGCGCCGCCTGATCGGCCCCTTCATCGCCGGCAGTCTCATCTGCTTCGCTCTCGGGTCGAGCTTTGCCTACTTCGTCATGCCGGTGGGGCTCACCTTCCTCAGCACCTTCCTCGGCAGCAACGCCGTCTACCTGCCAGACCTGGGTTCCTATCTCACCTTTTTTGGCCTGATCATCGTCATCTTTGGCATTGCCTTTGAGCTGCCGGTGGCCCTCAGCCTGCTGGGTGCGTTTGGGTTAGTCACCAGCGCACAGCTCCGGCATTGGCGACTCCGCTTCTATTTTGGAATCGTCGCCGCGTCGTTGATCATCACCCCGGGAGCGGACCCGTTCACCCCAACCTTCCTTTCAGTAGCGCTGGTTGGGCTGTTTGAGGTGAGCGTCCTCGTGGTCCGACACGGCCTGCGGCGCTGATCCGTTGTCATACACCCCAGACCCGGAGTGGCGCAGCTGCGGGCGCCGGCGGCACCTGGGCGTCACTGGCTGTGGCACCTCCAAGTGCTGAAGTGGTTCCGCGCCGCCCCGAACGCCTGTAGCGGCGAGACTTCGAAGGTGGACTGCGGGTGCGGTGCCGTCGCTCGACGGCGGGCCGGGCTCAGAATTTTCCCCGAGCCACCCTTGCTCGGCCGCTTGCACCTGCGCACAAGCGCACCTGCTCGGGCGGCGCTCTACTCCGGCGTGGACTGCTTGGGCTTGGTGCAGGGGGAGGTGTGGGCCGCGACCACTCCCGGGTACTCCCCCAGCACCCGCTTGGGGCCGCTCCTGGGCACGTAGATCGCCACCTCGGCGATCACCCTGAGGGTGACGCTGCCGTAGGAGCCGGGCTTGACCAGCGGGTTCCAGACGGTGCGCGCCCCGTTCTGCACGGTGCAGCTGGCCGCCCGGACCGGGTGGAAGCTGTTGCTCTCGTCGACGGCGCCCAACACGATCTGGCCGGCCCCCGCCGCCACCGCGACCGGTTGGCTCGGGTTGGCGGCGAAGCTGTAGCCGACGACGCCGCCCTGGGCGCGCTCTTGGGCCACCGAGCTGTGCAGCGAAGCCACCCGCCGGCTGGTGAGGGGTCCGGGAGCGAACCCGTGGCTTCCCGGCTTGGTGCTGCGGTAGTCGTTCCAGTACGCGGTCAAGGCCGCCAGGGCGCTGCGATCGGGTGAGACCAGCTTTGCCCGGCCGCCGCTGGAGAAGCTCGGGATCGAGACCCGGCCCACCTGGACCTCGTAGCGCAGCTTCCAGCCGGCCGCGCTGTCGGCGAACACGAACAGGAGCGTCTGGTTGGGGTGGCCCTTGGTCCGCACCAGGGTGAAGAACTGACTCGCCTGCTTGCCAACGCCGACCGTAACCTCCCATTTGGGAGCGTGGTTGTAGCCGGGCAGCGACTTGCCTCCGGTGTCGCGGGTGGCGGTGAAGTAGGCATCGTCGATTCGGGCGGAAACTCCCTCCTCGTCCTGGTTCTGCAGGGCGGTGTCCAGGGTCCGGTTGGCCTGGGCGTTGGCCTTGTCAAAGCTGTTCACTACGCTTCTGGCCTGGGAGGGCGTGAGGCTGGACGCGGAGGCCGCGCAGCCAGCCAGCACCGAGGCGGCAACCGCGACCCCCAGGAGCGTGCCCGAGCGGCCCAGCCACCGGGGTCGCCACAGCTGTGGGGAAGGGGCCATGCGAGCTGGATGGTACTCGGCGGCCGCCGACCACCCGCCCGGGGCGGCTCTGCCAGACTTAAAGCTGAACTCGTCCGGGCAAAGCGGGAAGATTAGGGCATGGTTGGCGAAGCCACCCCGATGGCCGCCCTCGGCGGCGACACTGCCGCCCGCCTTCGGGTCACGGTGGGACAGCTTTCCCGCCGGTTGCGCCGGATGCCGGTGAGCTGCCAGCTCACCCCCAGCCAGGTCGCGGTCCTGGGGACCGTGGTCCGGTCGGGGCGGGTGAGACCCTCCGACCTCTGCTCGCTCGAGAGCCTCAACCCCACCATGCTCTCCCGGGTCGTGGCCCGGCTGCAGGCGCTCGGGCTGGTGGAGCGCCAGTCCGATCCAGGCGACGGCCGCGCCGTGCTCATCGCCCCCACCCCGGAAGGGCGCCGGCTGCAGGGTCAGATCCGTTCCCAGCGCGATACCGCGCTGTCGCAGCAGCTGGGCCAGCTGCCGGCGGAGCATCGCGAGCTGCTGGACCAGGCCCTACCGGTGCTGGAGGAGGTCGCCGAAGCCCTGCGGCAGAACCGGCGCTGAGCCACGCGCTCGCCGCGCCCCGTAGGATTCCGGGCGTGCCGGAGCAGGAGTTCGCGGTCGGGGAGCACAACCGGGTGCGTCGCCACCCCGACCGGGCGGTCTACGACCGCGCCACGGTGCTGGCCATCCTGGACGAGGCCCTGATCTGCCACCTCGGCTTCGTCGCCGGCGGCCGACCTACGTGATCCCGACCATGTACGCGCGCTGCGACGATCTGATCTACGTCCACGGATCCCCCGGCTCGCGCATGCTGCGCGTCACCGGGTCCGGGGTGCCGGTCTGCCTGACCGTCACCCTGCTGGACGGGCTGGTGCTGGCACGCTCGGTCTTCCATCACTCGATGAACTACCGCTCGGTGGTTGTCACCGGCCGGGCCGCTTTGGTGAGCGATGCCGAGGAGAAGATGGTCGCCTTCAAGGCGCTGGTGGACCACGTCCTGCCCAGTCGGTGGCAGGACGCCCGTCCGCCCAACCGCAAAGAACTGGCTTCAACCAAGGTGCTGCGCTTGCCGCTGTCGTCGGCAGCCGCCAAGCTGCGCCGGGGAGGCCCGGTCGACGCCGAGGCGGATCTGCAGCTGCGCACCTGGGCCGGCGAGATACCGCTCGAGACCCGGGCCGGGCCGCCGCTGGACTCCGCGGATCTCGCTCCGGGGATCGCCCCGCCGCAGTACGCCCGGCGCTACCGGCGGCCCGGCTGAGGCCGCTCAGCCCTCCCGGGGTTCGCCGTGGTCCAGGTTGGCTTTGGAGCGGTTCCAGTAGCCCTTGGCCGTGATGGTGGCCTTCGGCCGGCCCCGGGCCAGCAGCTCGTCCCGCAGGCGCAACGCCCAGCGCACCTCACCGGCGATGTAAATGCGGCCCGTTCCCCGGTCCGGCGCCAGCGCCAGAGCGGAATCCAGAGCCGGCCGCCCATCCGCCCCGTCACCGCCCGGCGGCAGGAGCCAGTGAAACTTGCCCGGCGGCTCGGCCGCCAGGGGCGGCCGGGCTTGCTCCGAGCCCAGCTCGTACACGGCTACCGCCTCGCCGCCTCCCGCCAGGCTCTCGAGCATGGCGAAGCTCGCGCCGAGAAAGCTCTCGTCCCCGATGAAGAGGTGCCAGTCCGCAGCCGGGTCGACGGTGATCTTGCCCCGCGGACCCCGTGCCGCCGGCAGCTCCTCGCCGGCGGCGGCGCCACTGGCCCAGCGAGCCGCCGGGCCATCACCGTGGAGGACGAACCAGAGGTCCAGCGTTCCCGCGCCGGGGTCGGCGCGGCGGATGCTGTAGCGGCGGCTGACCGTCCTGCCGTCAAGGGGAAAGTGCAGCTCCAGGTCCTGGCCCGGCAGCCAGTGGAACCCGATCAGGTCCTCACTGGCGACGGTGATCTGGCGCAGGTCCGGCGCCAGGTCCTCGACCGCCTGGACCCGCAGCCGCAGTGGCGAGATCGGGGGCAGCTCGGCCAAGTCAGTGGGCGTGAGCCGGAGCGGGAGCAGTCTCCCCGCCCAGGAACTGGCGAAAGGCTTCGAAGGCTCTCGGGCCGTAGACGGTTGCCGGACCGCCGTCCAGCAGCAGGGCGACCCCGATGGCCTCCGCCACTTCCTGCTCGGTCGCACCGCGCCGCGCTGCGCCGCGAGCGTGAGCCGCGATGCAACCGTCGCAGCGCTTCACCACCGAGATGGCCAGTGCCGTGAGCTCCTTGTGCTTGGCGCTCAGCGCGCCGTCCGCCACCACCGCCCGGTGGGTGGCCACGTATCCCGCCCACACGTCGGGGATCAGGGTTCTCAGTGCAGCGATCGGTGCGAGCAGATCCTCTTGCACCTTTCGGTAGTCGCTCATGTGGCCCTCCGGATGCCCGGTCCACGCTCGACCGGGCAGTTCACCGCTGCCAGCCGGGTGCTGGCCCCCTCCATGATGCCGACCGCGCCCCCCCGCCGTCCGCTAGCGGTCCGCGGCGACGTACTCGCCCTGGCGCAGCAGCGGGACCGCCGCCGAGACGTTGAGCGGTGCAACCCAGTCCACCTCGTGGGCATATCCCTTGCCGGACTGCTCGCGTCCGGAGACGCACTCGGCCAGCGTCCGCCGCAGACCCCGACGGCGCGCCCGTTGGAAGGCGGCCAGAGCGGTCTCGGCCTCGGGGGACCGGCGTCGGCGCCGCAGGCCGTCGATCACCGCCCCGGCGCCGATCAGGTCCTCGATGGCCAGGTCAACGCTGCCGTCCGGCCAGGTCTCCCCCGCCGCGATCACCGAGATGACCCGCCCGGCGCGGCGAGCGTACCTGGCCACCGCCGCGGCGTTGCGGAGGCAGCCGGCCAGCACCACCGGGGAGCCGGCGAGGGCCGCCGAGATGTTGGAGCCGTTGGGCGACGGCAGCAGCAGCCGGGTGCCGGGCGGAACCTGGGCCAGGCTTGCTGGCGAGAGCGAGTACGGCCGGTCCTGGGT
>JBJKSO010000070.1:0-24629 GCA_046703825.1 Candidatus Dormibacteria bacterium | reverse complement strand
TTCGGGGGGTGCCGGGGGGTGCCGGGGTATGTTGGGGGGTTGGCCGGGCCCGGCCCCGGGCGGGTGCGGGGGGCCGGGCCAGCAGCTTCTTGGGGCAGTTTGTACGGCTGCCGGCTCCCTGTCGGATCGCGACCGCCGCCTGCGTCAACCGAACGCTGCGCGGTAGGCCGTTAGTGCAGAAGGATAGTCCTGGATCACGGAGTTGGCATTGTCGAAGTACACTTCGAGGGAAATATGGTCGTTTAGGATATCTGACGCCATCGTGGTTACGTAGGTGGGATCATCCTGTCCATTGACCCCCCATTCGTCCACTTGCAACGGCAATCCCTTCTGTTGTGCAAACGAAATGGCCGCCTGCATATTGGCGGCGTAGCCGATAAAGTCGTATTGGTCGATGCCAATGGCATTGACGTAAGCCGCGCCGGGAAAGTAGGCGGCAGGGACCGACGGCGCCCCATTCTCGTTCCACACTATCCTGAAATCGGCTCCCGGTACGGCGTAGAAGGCGCTTGCCGCCCGCTGGAAGGTCGTCACGAACTGGCTCGCAGAGAAACTCGACCAAGGCCAGCCTGAGGTGTTGAATTCCCACATGATCCTGATGTAGGCACTAGGGTGCCCGGCGGCGACCAGTTGCTCTCCGATTTGCGTGGCCTGTGCGGGAGTGACGGCACCGACGCCTACCGTTAGAGCCACACCGGCGGGAACCTGGGGGATGCTGGGTACGGATGTGTAGCTCGGACCGTTTACATAAATGTCGGTCGCTTGAAGTGAAGTTCCTAGCGACGAAGCTGTGGTCGATTCTTGGCTGTAGTGCTCTCCAGGCTGAAACAGCCCGAGCAGAGTACCTGCGGATGGACGTGGGAGCGGGGTAGCGGTCGGAGTTGGCGCCGAGGGGCTGCCGGCACCGGCGGCAGATGGAGGCGACGCGCTCGAAGACGAAGGGCTAGCGATCGCTGGTGGTACATAGGCCGGATGCCAGGGGAGCGGCCAGCGCCATCCGATGCGCCCGTCTCCGGTATGGCGTGGCTCTTGTCTGAGCCGCCAGGAGCCGTGTCTGTGGTAGCTATCGGCCACTTCCTGGTGGCCGGCTGTGGTGGCTGCGTCTCTCGTGCCGATCGATCCCTCTTGCGCCAGATCGATGCCGCTGGCGAGCACTCCTCCCAGTGCTCCAAACCCGGCAATGCACACTAGAAATAGTCTTAGCGCCCTGTTCGTAATCGAGCCCCCCTAGGTGATCGCGGTAAGCAACTTCGGTGACGAGATCGGATCGAGTGCTCGGGCGAGGCTAGCGCCCGGGCAGTGCCATCGCAAGCAGTTCCTAATCAGTCACTGGAAGGGTGCAAACATAAGCTCTCTTCCTTCGCTCGGTTGTTCCCGGTTCTGACAACCGGTGCCTCGTGCGCGGATTCTAGCTCAGCGCTGCCCCAAGGTGTCTTCGGGGCCGCTGGTCACTACGGTCTGGGCGGACGGGCGGCTCAAGGGTAGAAACGCTGGTGAGAGTTACAGATAAGAATGACTTCGCCGGCGGTGGAGACATGTGTTTTGTCCGCACCTCGGAGAATCGGTTCATGCTAGCTCGGATACGCTGGTCGTTGCGGGAACGTTAGTGCTGTTGGGCGGAAGCTGATCCGCTTCGGCCGCGAGCTACCCGTAGCTCCTTTCTGCACAGCACGCCAGCGCCTGCCCCGGACGGACCGACTCTTTTCGGACCGCGTGTTTGCCTTAGCCGCTGAAGTCCCGCCCACCCAGAAGGGACTCTCCAGTCCCGCGCCCCCCGGGCTAGGTGGCTCGCTTCGATTCCTGCAAGCCATCGCTTCGGGCGCTGGCGAGCAGCCGGGGGCGCCAGGAATGCTCCACGGGCTCGGGCTGGCGTCGCCGCTGGCCGAGGTGTTCGCCCCTTCTTAACCAGATGCGGCACGGCCCCTTTCGTCAGGCCTGGATCTGGCAAGGAGACGCGGGATGCCCCTGAACAGCCGGCCACCGTCCGCGCCGAGTCCATCGCGTACTAGGTCTGCCGGGACCGAGCGCGACCGGCTCTTCTACCCTGATTCAAAGTAGCTGGCCCTCGGGTCCTGTGCCCTGCGCGCGACGGCTTGGCCCTAAGCCCTGGCGCACCCCCCCGGTGTGAGGTGGACACGGGCGCTCCGTCCCACCAAACTCTGAGGTGGTGACGCAACGATCAGAGAGGGTCGGGGGTAGTCCGGCCCCAGGGTTGGCGGGCAATTGGGTGTACGCCTAGTGCGGATCGTCTCCCTGCTCCCCAGCGCGACTGAGATCTGCTTTGCCCTAGGACTCGGGCCGAGTCTCGTGGGGGTGACTCACGAGTGCGACTTCCCTCCCCAGGCCGAGTTCAAGCCGCGCCTGACCGAGAGCGTTCTCAACCACGAGGGAGCCGGCCCTGCGGACATCGACCGCCACATCCAGGCTGCGCTGCACGAGGGCAGCAGCCTCTACCGCTTGGACCAGGAGGGTTTGAAGCGGGCGAGGCCAGACCTCATCCTCACCCAGGAGCTCTGTGCGGTCTGCGCGGTCTCGTACTCGCAGGTGTTGGATGCCGCCAAGGTGCTCCCCGGGCGCCCCGCAGTGGTGTCTTTAGAGCCGGCGTCGGTGGCGCAGGTGCTGCGCTCGATCGCCGACATCGGCCAGGTGACCGGGACCCAGGACCGCGCTGCGGAGCTGGTGCGAGGGCTCTGGGCCCGGGTGGACGCGGTCCGGGGCGCGGTGGCTCAGCGTCCCCGCCCTCGGGTGGTCTGCTTGGAGTGGCTCGACCCCTTGATGGTCGCGGGCCACTGGGTACCGGATCAGGTAGAGATCGCCGGCGGGGAGCCGCTGCTGAGCGCGGCCGGCGAGCCCTCGCGCAAGGTCACGGCTAAGGAACTCGTGGAAGCGCGACCAGAGGTGATCGTCTGCATGCCCTGCGGCTACCGGCTGGCGGACTCGCTGCAGCAAGCCCGTGGCCTGGTTCAGAAAGCGGAACTTCGCAAACTGGCGGCGGTGAAGCAGGGCGACGCCTACGCCGCTGACGGTTCCTGGTACTTCAACCGTCCGGGGCCGCGGGTGGTGGACGGGATCGAAATCCTGGCCAAGATCCTGCACCCCGAGGCATGGCGTGGACCGGTGCCGCTAGGGGCGCAGAAGCTCTAGGCGCTGATCGGGGAGCCGGGGCGCGCCGGAGGCGCGCGCCGAGCGAGGGTGGGATCGATCCCCAGCCCGGCTGCTCCAGGTAGCCGATCCGGTCCGATGGCCAGCTGCGCCGCCGCGCCTCATACGGGTGGCGCCGGCGCTCGCAGAGCAGGTCCCGTACCGGCCAGATCCAGCGACCAGTGGGACCAGGCAGCCCGCTCGCCCGACCGAGGAGCCCCGGTGAGTGCCTCACCCGTCGGCCCCGTATGCAGAACGCACGATCGCAGGAGAGCACGCCGAGGAAGGCCAGAGAGGTACCCGGAGCTAGGGGGCGGGTTCAGCCGACCAGGGCGGGCTGGGAGCCAGCCAGCAGGCGCAGGTCGTCCAGGGTGTGGTGCTCGATCTGCCGGTGGGTGTGCCGCTCGATGTCCCGGATCTTGAGGATCTCGATGGGGGTGATCAGGGTCAGCGCCACCCCCTCGCGGCCGGCGCGCGCAGTGCGGCCCACTCGGTGCACGTAGTCCTCCGGGGTGGAGGGGACGTCGTAGTTGATGACGTGGCTGATGTCTTCGATGTCGATGCCGCGCGCGGCGACGTCGGTTGCGATCAAAAAGCGCACCTTGGATTCCCGAAAACGCTTCATTGCCTGATCGCGCTCGCGCTGTGACAAGTCCCCGTGCAGCACGGTCACGTCATAACCCCGCGCCAGCAGGGCCGTGTGCAGCAGATCCGCGTTGCGCTTGGTGGCGGTGAAGATCAGCCCCGAGGTCACCCGCGGGCTGTCCAGCAGGATCGACAAAGCTTCGTCCTTGTCTGCCCAGGAGCACTCGACGCACCACTGGCGTACGGTCGCCACCAGCTCGCTGCGCCCGCCACTGACGGAAAGCATCTCCGGCTCGTGCATGTGGCGCGCGGCCAGCCGGCGCACCCACTCCGGGACCGTGGCCGAGAAGAGCATGGTCTGGCGGTTCTTGGGCGTCTGGCTCAGGATCCGCTCCACATCGGGGGCGAAGCCCATGTCCAGCATCCGGTCGGCCTCGTCCAGCACCACGAAGCGCAGCGACTGCAGCCGCAGCGTCCGCCGCTGCATGTGGTCTAGAACCCGTCCGGGTGTGCCCACCACGACCGCGGCGTGATCCCTGAGCCCGGTCAGCTGCCGCTGCATGGAGTCCCCGCCGGTCACGGTGAGAATCGCGGTGCGGTGGTGACGGGCCAGCTTCTGGAACTCCAGGGTTACCTGGGCGGCCAGCTCCCGCGTGGGGCACAGGACCAACGCCTGGACCTCCTGGGCTTGGGGGTCGAGGCGCTCCAGAATCGGAATTCCGAAGGCTGCCGTTTTGCCCGATCCCGTCTGCGCCTGCCCGATCAGGTCGCGTCCGGAGAGCGAGACCGGGAGGGTCAGGGACTGCACCGGGGTCGGAGTGGAATAGCCGACTTCCTCGAGGGTGCTCAGCATCGTGGCTGAGAGCCCGAGCTCACGGAAGGGGGTGATCTGGGTCGGTTCCGGCATCGCCGTCGCCGCCACCGAGAGGGGAGCAACCGGGCGAGGATTGGGCCGGAAAGGACGTCTACTGCGAATCGGCAACGCCTTCACTATACCCGACCCGCCGCTACGTCACCCGTCCCGAGGTGAGCGCCCATGGGAGACAATGCCCGAGCGGTGCCGAAAATCGTGATGACGCTGGATGTTCCCGGCCCGGCGCTGAGCATCCTTAGAGAGCACGCCGAGGTGGAGGTCTTGGGGCAGATCCTGGCCCCCGCCGCCTACCGCGAGCGTATCCGGGGGGCGGTGGCGCTGCTGCCCCAATTGCGCGACCGCATCGACGCCGAGACTCTGGATGCCGCCGGCCCTCAGCTCCAAGTGGTCTCCAACTACGCGGTCGGGCTGGACAACGTCGACATTCCAGCCTGCACCGAGCGCGGGGTGATGGTGGGACACACCCCGGAGGTGCTGACCGATGCCACCGCCGATATGGCCATGGCGCTGCTGCTGGCAGTGGCGCGCCGGGTGGTCGAGGGTGACACCCAGATGCGTTCCGGCCGCTACTTGGGCTGGCGCCCGGACTACATGCTGGGACAGCAGGTGACCGGAGCCACGGTCGGCGTGGTCGGCTTCGGGCGCATCGGCCGCGCCTTCGCCCGCCGCGCCCACCTCGGCTTCGGGATGCCGCTGGTGGCCTACGACCCGCTGGGCTGCACCTTCGACCCGGACGTCCCTGGCCGGGAGCTGAGCTTTGCGGAGCTGCTCGAGTCGTCCGACTTCGTCTCCTGCCACGTCCCACTTACGTCGGGAACCCACCACCTCTTCAGCGACGCGGAGTTCGCCCGCATGCGCCCCGGCGCCGTCCTGGTGAACACCTCCCGTGGGCCGGTCGTGGACGAGCCAGCCCTGGTGCGCGCCCTCCAGCACAGGACCATCGCCGGCGCCGGCCTCGATGTCTACGAAGAAGAGCCGCGGATGGCGGCCGGCCTGGCGGACTGCTCCAACGCGGTGCTGGCGCCCCACCTGGGCAGCGCCACCGAGCACACCCGCAGCGCCATGGGGGAGGCCGCGGCCGCCAACATCGTCGCTGTCCTCCAGGGCGGGAGACCCCGCTACTGGGCCAATCCGGAGTTGGTCGGATGAGGCCCAAGGCGGTCATCTCCGACCTGGACGGAACCCTGCTCGACCCCACTTTGGAGTTCGCCCGTCAGGACGTCCAGGCGGCTATGCGCGCTCGCGCAGCTGGGACCCGCATCGGGGTGGCCACCGGGCGGATGTACCGCTCCGCGTTGCCCCACGCCAAGCGGCTGGGGTCGGATCTCCCCCTCATCTGCTACCAGGGGGCTTTGGTCAAGGAGCTGCCCTCGGCCGACGGCTTGGCGCCCAAGGTGCTGTTCGAGCAGGGGGTACCCCGGGAGGTGGCCGAGGAGGTGCTGGCCACCTGCCGCCGCCGCCAGCTCAGCCTGAACGTCTACCACGACGATCAGCTCTACGTGGAGGAGATCAACGACGACGTGCGCTTCTACACCGGAATAGCCCAGGTGGAGGCGGTGGTGGCCCACGACCCTCCGCTGGACCAGCTGGTCCGCGCCGGCAGCACCAAGCTCACGGTGGTGGCCAAGGACCTGGACCGGTTTGCCGTCGCCCTGGAGGAGATGCGCCGGCTGGTGGGCGACCGGGCCGAGGTGACCCGCTCGATCGTGGGCTTCTGCGAGATCACCGCCCGCGGGGTGGACAAGGGGCACGGTCTGCGCTTCCTCTGCGAGCACTCGGGTCTGGACCTGGCCGACGTGGTCGTGATCGGAGATGCCCCCAACGACCTGCCCATGCTGGAGATCGCCGGGATCGCGGTGGCGGTGGAGACGGCGGCGCCCGAGGTGAGGGCGGTCGCCGACTGGCTCGTGCCCGCGCCGGGTCAGGGCGGGCTGGCCTCGGTGGTGAAGCGGCTGGAGCTTGACCGGCCGGAGCGCAGCTGAGCCCAGCTGGTGAGCCTTTCCGTAGGGATAGTCGGGCTGCCCAACGCCGGCAAGTCCACCCTATTCAACGCCTTGACCAAGGCTGGGGCGGCGGTGGGTGCCTTCCCGTTCACGACCATCGAGCCCAACACCGGCGTGGTCCCGGTGCCCGACGACCGCCTCGCCAAGCTGGCCGCGGTTTTCTCGCCGCCCAAGGTCATCCCCACCACGGTCACCTTCACCGACATCGCCGGCCTGGTGCGCGGCGCCAGCCAGGGCGAGGGCCTGGGCAACCAATTCCTTGGACACGTGCGCAACGCCGACGCCATCGCGTTTGTGCTCAGGGCCTTCGGTACGCAGGACGTGGCCCACGTCGAGGGGAGGGTCGACCCGCTTGGAGACCTGCAGATTCTGGAGCTGGAGCTGGCGCTCGCCGACATCGCGGTCCTGGACCGTCGCCTGGACCGGGTCAGCCGGGTCACGCGTGCCGGCCAGGGCGGCCGGGAAGCCAAGTCCGAGGTGGCGGCGCTGGAGCGGGTGCGCCAGGCCCTGGACCGAGGAATCCCGGCGCGGCAGGTGGAGCTCTCCGAGCAGGAGGCGGTCTCGGTGCGCGAGGCGCAGCTGATCACTGCGAAGCCCGTCATCTACGTGGCCAACGTCGACGAGGACGAGATCGGCGCCGATCCTGGGTCGGGGACAGCCCGGCAGCTGGCGGAGCGCGCCGCCGCCGACGGCGCCGATCTGGTGCCGGTGTCGGCCAAACTGGAGGCCGAGCTGGCGGAGCTGGAGCCAGCCGAGGCCGAGGAGTTCCTCTCGGGGCTGGGGATGGCCGAGTCCGGCCTGGGCCGCCTCGGCCGCGCCGCCTATCACGCCTTGCGGCTGCTCACCTTCTTCACCGCCGGCGAGAAGGAGGTGCGCGCGTGGACGGTGCGGGAGGGGGCCACCGCGCTTGACGCGGCCGCCACCATCCACACCGACTTCGCCCGCGGCTTCATCCGCGCCGAGGTCTGCGCCTGGGACGAGTTGGTGGCGGCTGGCGGGTATGCCGGGGTGCGCGAGCGCGGGCAGCGCCGACTGGAGGGCCGCGACTACCCGGTCAAAGACGGGGACGTTATGCACTTCCTCTTCAACGTCTGAGAGGGCGGCCGGAGCCGGGTCTCCGCTTGGCCTAACCCGCCAGCCGGTCCAGCTCGGCCAGCTGCCGCTCGGTGAGCTGCAGCGCCTCGGCCGCCATGTTCTCTTCCAGGTGCTGCACCGAGGCGGTGCCGGGTATGGGCAGCATGACCGGGGAGCGCTGCAGCAGCCACGCGATGGCGATTTGGGCAGGACTGGAGCCCAGCTCCTCAGCCAGCCTGGACAGGGCAGAACCCGGCCGGGCGATCGCGCCGGTCGCCAGCGGGAACCAGGGGATGAATCCCAGATTCTGGGTCTGGCAGTGGTCGAGTACCGCCTCGCTCTCGCGATCGACCAGGTTGTACCGGTTCTGGACCGATGCGATCGGCGTGACCCGACCCGCGCGCTCGATCTCGGCGACGCTCACCTCGGAGAGGCCGACGTGCTGGATCTTGCCCTCGCGTCGCAGTTCGGCCAGGGTGCCCACCTGGTCCTCCAGCGGCACCTCGGGATCGATGCGGTGCAGCTGGTAGAGGCCGATTCTCTCCAGACGCAGCCGGCGTAGGCTCAGCTCGCACTGCTGCCGCAGGTACGCCGGGCGACCCAGTGGGTGCCACTGATTGGGGCCGGTCCGGAGCAGCCCCGCCTTGGTGGCGATCACCAGCTCCGGGGGATAGGGGTGAAGCGCCTGCGCGATCAGCCGCTCCGCCACCTCGGGGCCGTAGGAGTCGGCGGTGTCGATCAGCTCGACCCCGAGCTCCACCGCTCGGCGGAGTACGTGCACCGCCGCCTCCCGGTCTCGCGGCTCACCCCAGACCCCGGGACCGGGAAGCTGCATGCTGCCGAAGCCCAGCCGGCGGACCGGCAAGTTGCCGCCCAGGGCAAAGCGGTCCAGCGTGGAGGTCTGCGCGCTCATGCCATCCAGGTTAGATGACCCGGAGCTTCCCGCTTCCGTACCTGCTTCCGCGGCGGCCAGAGCTTGCATCAGGTGGACCGGTGCGTCCCCGGCGCCGGGGCTGCCCGCTTCCGGCAGGATGGTTGGGGTGCTGACCCCTCGATCCCGCCCCGGGCGTGGCCGCCGGCCGTCCCCAGCCGACCTGGTGGCCGCCGCCGCCGCCGAGGGCTTGGAAACCTACGCCCGCGCCTTTACCGGGGGGCGGACCGAACGCCGGGCCGGCGTTCTGCTAGCGATGAGCGGTGCCCCGGCAGCCAACCTCAACGCCGTGATCTCGTCCGAGGCGAATCCCGATCCCGCCGGTGTCTCCATGGCGCTAGCCGAGCTGGCCGCGCGGGGGTTGCCCCACTCTTTGCAGGGGCGTCCCGGCGCTCACCTGCAGCTCCGCCGGTTGGCGCGCCGCTTCCGGCTCCGCCGCGCCGGGGAGCTGCAGCTGCTCGCCCTGCCCCGGGCGGAGAGACTCGGCGGGCTGGCGGCGCACTCCGAGCTGACGCTGCGGCGGCTGGCGCCGGACGAGGGCGCCCTGCACGGCAGGATCGTGGCAGCGGCCTTCGGGGCTGAGCCGGGGCTGATCCAGCGCCTGTACCCGGACGAGCTGCTCGGCCACGAGCGGATCCGGGTGTTGGTGGGAGAGACCGGGGGTGGGGCCGCGGTCACCACCGCCATGGCCATCGTTCTGGAAGGGAAGGTGGGGGTATACGACGTCGCCACGCTGCCCTCCCACCGGCGGCGTGGCTACGGCGGCGCCATCACCGCCGCCTGCATCCGCGAGGGGGCAGGATGGGCGTTCCTGCAGTCGACCTGGGAGTCGCTCTCCCTGTACCGGCGGCTGGGCTTCGCCGAGATCGAGCGCTGGCCATACTTCGCCTCCGCCTGATCCCGACGGGGGCCTGTCCACCAGCGATACAAGCAGTCATCTAGGCTTGTCGGACCCAACATTGTGTGGTTGAATTGCCTGCGGGCACAAGATGTGGCCCCACACACATCGCCCACGCAGGCAGTGGGCATCGGCACTACTTCGTCCCCCTCCTTCGCCAAGCTGACCCCTCCCGCTGGTGCTCGCTGCCTGCACTTCGTCCGGCGCCGATTGCCTCCGGCGATCTCGGTAAGATGGCGCCGCCTGTCCCCGGCCCGGCTGGGGACCTCCCGAATCGGAGCCTCTAATGCCCACCAGAAAGTCCAGGCGACGGGCGGCTGGTCCGCAGCGTCGGCCGCCAGCGCCAGCGGCACGCCAGCCCCAAGCTCCTGCTCCCGTCACCACCGACGAGGCGGCCCCCCAGTCTCCCCCCAGCTCCCCGGAGGCCGGCTCGTACCTGCCCCGGCGGGGCGGTGCCACCGCCCCCAATCGCGGCTCCCAGGCGGCGGAGTCACTCCCGGCGGCGGAGCCCGGCCCGGACGCTGAAGAGCAGACCCCGGTCGGAGCGTCGGCGCCCGCACGCGAGCAGCCGGCCGCCCCCTCTGCGCAGTCGTTCCTGCCGACTCGTCCCCAGCCGAGCCGGGCGGCCGAGCCGGCCCCGTCCTTCCTGCCCCGCCGGGAACCCCGCGTCACCGGCCGGGCCGAGCGCCGCCGCCAGCAGGAGGCGCTGCTCGAGCCCCTAGACGAGAGCCCGGCGGTGCCGATGGACCGCACCCCCTATCTGGGCCTGGACCTGCGCCGGGTGGCCTGGGTCTCGGCGATCATGCTGGTCCTGGTGATCGCCGGCTTCTTCTTCCTGCGCTAGGCCACCCGGCTTGGGCGCTAGCTTGAACTCACCATATACTCGCCCGGAATGCGCGTAATCCTCTACACCGGCAAGGGTGGGGTGGGGAAGACCACGGTGGCCGCGGCGACCGCCTGCGCCTGTGCCAAGCGGGGCCTGCGCACTCTGGTGATGTCCACCGACCCCGCCCACAGCCTGGGTGACTCCCTAGACCAGGATTTGTCGCCCGACCCGGTCCAGGTCACCGACCGCCTCTTTGCCCAGGAGGTCAACGCGCTCCACGAGATGGAGAGCCACTGGGAGCGGATCCACGGCTACCTGGCCGCGCTGTTCAACTCGCAGGGGGTGGACGACATCATCGCCGAGGAGCTGGCCACACCGCCGGGGATGGAGGAGATCGCCAGCTTGATGTGGATCCGCCGGCACGCGCAGCGCGGCGAGTTCGACGTGCTGGTGGTCGACTGCGCCCCCACCGGGGAGACCCTGCAGCTGCTGGCCTTCCCCGACGTCGCCCGCTGGTATCTCAACCGGATCTTTCCCATCGAGCGCAAGGTGATGCGGGTTGCGCGGCCGGTGGTGCAGCCGTTTCTCAGCATCCCCCTGCCGGCCGACGAGATCTACTCCTCGGTCCGGGACCTGCTGGTGGACCTGGACTCGATGAAGGAGGTGCTGAGCGACGACCGCAATTGCACGGTGCGGATAGTCCTCAATCTCGAAAAGATGGTGATCAAGGAGGCGCAGCGGGCTTTCACCTACCTCAACCTCTACAACTACCAGGTGGACGCCATCCTGGTGAACCGGGTCTTGCCGGAGGCGGTCGGCGACGGGTACTTCGCCGACTGGCGCCGGGTCCAAAGCCGCTACCAGGAACAGGTGGAGTCGACCTTCTCGCCCCTGCCAATCCTCCACTCACGCCTCTTCGACCACGAGATCGTCGGGGTGGAGCAGCTCGGCGAGCTGGCCGATGCCTTGTTCGGCGAACGCGACCCCAGCGAGATCTTCTACGCCGCCAAGCCGCAGTCGCTGACCAAGGTTGGGGACGAGTACGTACTGTCCTTGGATCTCCCCTTCACCAGCAAGGAGGAGGTGGATCTGACCCAGCGGGACGAGGAGCTCTACGTCTCCGTGGGTCCGTACAAGCGGGAGATCTCGCTGCCCCGGGTGCTGCGGGGCAAGACCACCACCAACGCCCACCTGGCGGATGGGCGTTTGGCGATTCACTTCGGCAGGGCGCGCTGATGGACCGATCTGAGCTGGAGCGCGCCGGCGAGTGGGCGACGCGCGCCGCCGCGGAGGTGGTCGCCGAGGCCGCCCGCCAGCTCGGCGAGCTGGTGCCGCCGGAATCCCGGGCCCACCTGTTCAAAGCCCAGCGGGAGTTGTTCCTGGCCGCTTTGGCGGCTATTGAGCACCGGCGCGGGGGGGCCGCCAAGGGACATCGGCGCCGCCCGCGCAAGATCCACGTCGACTGAGGCCGACTTCGGGGCTGCTCGCGGCCGCCGGTGTTCCGTGCCCGGGCCAGCTCTGTTCGGTCGCCGACTGCAGCGCGATCGTCGCCCAGTCCTCATCGGCGGCGGTGTGGAGGCGGTTCTCAGCCGCTGCCGGAGCTGGGGCTCCTCACCGCGATCGTCGAATCCGGCTCAGGTTCCGGCCAGGTCGCTGCCACGATCACCACTCCGCCGCTGTCTACCAGCGACTCCTGGGACCCTTAGGGGCAGAGGATGCAAGGTGCGGACGTCACACCGCCGGAGCGGCCGAAGTCCACTCCCACCTTGTCCCGCGCGGCCCGGCGGTGCCCCCGGAGCCGGCCCGGACGGGATCCGCCCAGCGCTTGTGCGCTATGTTGTCGGGCCAGTGCTCCCGAATGGCCCTCGCCGCGCTCCCAACGTTCGCAGTTGCCGCGGGCGGAAGGTCCGGAGCCGCCGCGTGAGCGGGGCCTGACCGCCGGTGCTGGGGAGCGGGCTCGAGTTCTACCTGGTCCTGATCATCTTCGCCCTGCCCGGGATCGCCCTGGGCTTCACCGTTCACGAGCTCTGCCACGCCCTGGTGGCCACCGGGTACGGCGATCCGCTCCCGCGTGCCCAGGGCCGGCTCAGCCTCAACCCGGCCGAGCAGATCCACCCGGTGGGGCTGGTGGCGCTGCTGGTGTTCGGCTTCGGCTTCGCCCGTCCGGTGGTGTTCAACCCCATGTACGTGCGCAAGGGCTGGCAGCGCGCCTGGCTGGCGTTCGCCGGGCCGCTCAGCAACCTCTTGCTGGCGGCGGTGTTCGGCGTGTTGCTCCACCTGGTCACGATCGCGAACCCGTCGGTGCGCGCGTGCCTGATCCCGAGCTTCAACCTGTCCCCGGTGGGGTTCATCTACTGGTTCCTCACCGAGGGGTTCTTCGTCAACGTCATCCTCTTCGTGTTCAACCTCATCCCGATTCCGCCCCTGGACGGCTATCGGGTGCTGGAAGGTCTCTTCCGCGGCACCTTTCCCGGGATTTTCCAGTGGATCGACGCCCACAGCGGCGTCATCGTCGCCGTGGCGATCCTGCTCTTTTTCTTCCTGCCCGCCGCCACCAACGGCAACAGCTTCATCGGAGCGCCGATCACCGGAGCTGCCAACTGGCTCTGGAGCTGGGTGGTGACCGGGCCCCAGCCGCCCGCCTTCTTCCCCAGCATCTACTACCTGTTCACCAGCAACACCGCAGGACTCTCGACCGCCTTGGCCAACCCTTGCTCTCCGCTGGCCTGAGGCTGCTGACGGCGCAGGCGGTGGTCCTGGACCAGCAGGGGAGGGTGTTGCTCCTGTTCCGGCGCTGGCCGCCAGGCTGGGAGCCGCCAGGTGGGCACGTCGACCGCGGAGAGGATCCCGCCGCCACCGTCCGCCGGGAAAGCCTGGAGGAGACCGGCCTCGAGCTCGAGGTTCAGCGCCTGGTCGGCTACTACCGCTTCACGGGCATCCGCCGCGGCACCGACGCCGTCTTTCGCGCCAGGATCGCTGGCGGCTCCGCCCGGGTCAACCGCGAGGCGTGGCGGTTGGATTTCTTCGACCCTGGCCGCCTTCCCGACTCCCTGTTCCCCTGGTTCCGACAGCGGATCGCCGACGCGCTCGAGGGCGCTGCCCCTCCGGTGGAGCGGGTCCAGCGGGTGGGGCTGGACCACGTGCTCAGGCACGGATGGGCGCTCGCCGCCGGCACCGCCGCCGAGCTGCAGGGACGCGTGGGCTCCTCAGCCCGGCGCTGAGATACGGTGCCGCTCGGGCTCGGCTTCGGCGCGGGGCTGGTGCTGATGGTGGCGTCCGCGCTTCTCTTCACCGACTCGGCCGAGTGGCTGGGGCGTCACCTGGGCCTGAGCCACGCCATGACTGGCGGCTTCCTGGCTGCCTTGGGAACCGCCCTGCCCGAGAGCGTCGTCCCGGTGGTGGCTTTGGTCTCCAGGGGGCCGCACGCCGACCAGACCGCGATCGGCTCGATCCTGGGTGCGCCCTTCATGCTCGCCACCCTGGGGCTGGGGGCGGTCTCGCTGGCGGCGCTGATCAGCCGCCGGCCCCGGCTGCTGGTCGAGGCGAGGTCGGCCCGCCGGTTGCTGGACACCTTCTGCCTGAGCTTCGCGCTGCTGATGGTGGGCACGCTGCTGCCCCAACCGCTGCGCTACCTCGATGCGGCGGTGCTGTTTGTGCTCTACGTCTACTTCGTCAGGCGCCTGATGTCGGGGGAGGCGGAGACCGCGGGCGAGGGCGAGCAGCTGCTCCTGCCCCGGCTCGTGCGGCGCTCCCCGGGTCCGCGGGCCGGCTACTGGCTGGCTGGCCTGGAGGCGCTCCTCTCGGTGGTGGGCCTGGTCGCGGCCAGCGAGTTGTTCTTGGGCGCGATCGACCAGACGGCGCAGCTGGTGCGGGTCGCGGCGCTGGTGCTGGCCCTGCTGCTGGTCCCAATCGCGACCGAGCTTCCCGAGATGCTGATCGGAACCCTTTGGGTGCGCCGCCGCCTGGACGCGTTGGCCTTTGGCAACGTCGCCGGGGCCATGGCCTTCCAGGCCACCATCCCCGGGATCGTCGGACTCTGCTTCACCTCCTGGAACCCCTCCGGGCTGGGTTACCTGGCGGCGGTGATCACGCTGGCAGGGGCGCTGGTGGCGACCGCGGCCACCCTCCGCGGCGGCATCGACGCCCGGATCACGGCACCGGCCGGACTCGGCCTCTACGCCCTCTACGCGGTGGTGGTGGGGCTGGGCGCGCGCTGAGCCGGCCCGCCCCGGGCTCGCTTGGGAGCGGGCTTAGGGGTTCGCCAAACCAGGAGGTCCTTGGCCGGCTGCGCGAACAGCGGGTTATTGTGTCTGTGGCGGAGGAGGACCCCGGCTGGAGCGGTGGGCCCAGCGGAGGCCCTTCTTGAGCCGGTCTGCTTCGGCCCGGCGCGGCCGCTGGGAGAGGTGCCGGTTCCGCGCTGGGCGGCTGGCGCGTTGAGGCGACGGCGAGTGGAAGCCAGCGGGAAGACTGATCTAGGAGGAGCGAAGTGCCCGACACCGTCGACGTGCACGTGAGGGAGAAGGAGAACCCGGTCATGCCAACGCCCGCCCCCAAGGCGGGCCGGGCCATGTCCAACCGGGACTGGTGGCCGGACCAGCTGGACCTGGGCATCCTGCGCCAGCGGTCACCGCTTGCGAATCCGATGGGGGAGGGCTACAGCTACCGGAAGGCCTTCCAATCCCTGGACGTGGACGCGCTCAAGCGCGACCTGGTCTCGGTTATGACCAGCTCCCAGGACTGGTGGCCGGCCGACTACGGCCACTACGGACCGCTCTTCATCCGCATGAGCTGGCACGCCGCAGGCACCTACCGCATCACCGACGGCCGCGGCGGCGGCGGCACCGGCTCCCAGCGCTTCGCCCCGCTCAACAGCTGGCCAGACAACGCCAGCCTGGACAAGGCGCGCCGGCTGCTCTGGCCGATCAAGCAGAAGTACGGCCGCCGGCTCTCCTGGGCAGACCTGATCATCTTCGCCGGCAACGTCGCCATGGAGTCGATGGGATTCAAGACCTTCGGCTTCGGCTTCGGCCGCGAGGACATCTGGGGCCCGGACGAGGTCGACTGGGGAACAGAGCACACCTGGCTCGGGGACGACCGCCACCAGGCCGGCGGCGAGATCCAGGGTCCCTTCGGCGCCGACCACATGGGGCTGATCTACGTGAATCCGGAAGGCCCCGGCGGCAACCCCGATCCCCAGGCGGCGGCAAGCTTCATTCGCCAGACCTTCGCCCGCATGGCGATGGACGACGAGGAGACGGTGGCGCTGATAGCCGGAGTGCACACCTTCGGCAAGACCCACGGTGCCGCCCCCGCCAGCTACATCGGGCCCGAGCCGGAGGCGGCCCCGCTCGAGGAGCAGGGCCTGGGCTGGCGGAGCTCCTTCGGTACCGGCAAGGGGGCGGACGCCACCACCAGCGGTCTGGAGGGGGCCTGGACCAAGCAGCCCACCAAGTGGGACAACGGCTTCCTGGACAACCTCTTCGGCTACGAGTGGGAACTGACCACCAGTCCCGCCGGGGCCAAGCAGTGGCGGCCCAAGGAGGCGGCGGCGCAGGCAACCGTCCCCGACCCCGAGGACCCCGCCAGGCGCCACGCTCCGATGATGCTGACCACCGACCTGGCGCTGCGGGCGGACCCGGCCTACGAGGCGATCGCCCGGCGTTTCCACCAGCATCCGGACCAGCTCGAGGAAGCCTTCGCCAGAGCCTGGTACAAGCTGATCCACCGCGACATGGGTCCGGTCGCCCGGCTGCTCGGACCCTGGGTGGCGGACCCTCAGCTGTGGCAGGATCCGGTCCCGGCCGCGGACCATCCGCTGATCAGCGAGGCGGACGCGGCTGCTCTCAAGGCCAAGGTGCTGGCTGCGGGCCTCTCGACCGCCGATCTGGTCGCCACCGCCTGGGCGGCAGCCGCCAGCTTCAGGGGAACGGACAAGCGCGGCGGCGCCTACGGCGGGCGGCTGCGGCTACTCCCGCAGCGGGAGTGGGAGGTCAACCAACCGGCGCGACTGGCCAGGGTGCTCGAGTCCCTGGAGGCGATCCAGCAGGATTTCAACCGGTCACAGCCAGGGGCAACCCGGGTCTCGCTGGCGGACCTGATCGTCCTGGCGGGGTGCGCCGCGGTCGAGGAGGCCGCGGGCAAGGCGGGGCACGAGGTCCGGGTGCCGTTTGCACCCGGGCGCACCGACGCCGCCCAGGAGCAGACCGACGTCGATTCCTTTGCAGTGCTCGAGCCCACCTCAGACGGGTTCCGCAACTACTACGGCCCCGGGGAAACGCTGGCTCCCGACCACGCGCTGGTGGAGCGCGCCAGCCTCCTGACCCTGACCGCTCCTGAGATGACGGTGCTGGTCGGCGGGCTGCGGGTGCTGAACGCAAACTTCGCCCGGTCCCACCACGGCGTTTTCACCGACCGGGTGGGGACCCTCAGCAACGACTTCTTCATCAATTTGCTGGACATGCGCACCGAGTGGACGCTGTCGGATCCGCACGAGCACATCTATGAGGGGCGTGACCGCGCCAGCGGCGAGCTCAAGTGGACCGCGACCGCGGTGGACCTGGTCTTTGGCTCAAACTCCGAGCTGCGCGCTCTGGCGGAGGTCTACGGCAGTGACGACGGCCAGGAGAAGTTCGTGCGGGATTTCGTGGCCGCCTGGGCCAAGGTCCTGCACCTCGACCGCTTCGACCTCGCCTGACTGAGGGGCTGGGGCCGCTGGTCGTGGCCGGCGGCACGAGCCGCCGGCACGAGCTGCCGGCCGCGGGGTCAGCGGCGCCGGGCGGCCGGGCTCAGCGAGGGGCTGGTCCAGCCGTCGTCGGCGGGGTTGATGGTGAGGCCGGGCGGAACGATGCCGTCGATGGCATCCAGCACCGCCTCGTCCAGCCGCAGCTCGGCCGCACCCAGCTGCGATTCCAGGTGCTCCATGGTCCGCGGGCCGATGATCGCCGCGCTGATCGCGGGGTGACCCAGCACGAAGGCGATGGCGAGCTCGACCAGACTGATCCCCGCCTGCTCGGCGACCAGGGCCAGCGCCTCAACCGCCTCAAGCTTGCGCTGGTTCTCGGCCAGGGAGAGGTCGAACCGGTTGGCGAGGCGCTGGCGGGCGGAGGAGGTCGGCCCGGACTGGGCCTGGCGCCGGTACCGCCCCGACAGCCAGCCACCGGCGAGCGGGCTGTAGGAGAGCACCCCCAACCCGTAGCGGGAGCACGTCGGGAGCACGTCCTTCTCGATCCCGCGGGTGAGGATGGAGTAGGGGGGCTGCTCGGTCCAAAAGCGGTCCAGACCGCGCTTCTCGGAGGTCCACTGCGCCTCCACCATCGCCGACACCGGCCAGGTGGAGTGGCCGAAGTAGCGAATCTTGCCCTGACGCACCAGATCGGTGAGCGCGCCGAGGGTGACCTCGAAGTCTACCTCCGGGTCATAGCGGTGGATCTGGTAGAGGTCGATCCAGTCGGTACCTAGCCGCCGCAGCGAGTTCTCGACCTCGGCCACAATCCAGCGGCGACCGTTGCCGCGCCGGTTGGGATCCTCGCCCATCACGCCGTGCACCTTGGTCGCCAGCACCACCTGGTCGCGCCGTCCGGCGATCGCCCGGCCCACGATCTCCTCCGACTCGCCGGCGGAGTAGACGTCCGCGGTGTCGATGAAGTTGATGCCGGCGTCCAGAGCGCGCTGGATGATCCGGATGCTCTCCCCCTGGTCCGGATTGCCCCACTCGCCGAACATCATCGCCCCGAGGCAGAGCTCGGAGACCTGCATCCCGGTGCGTCCCAACGGTCGAAACTGCATCGCGCTTCCCTCTTAACGAACCCGTCGCTGCCGATTCGAGGTGGCCACCGCCCCCCAACGACGCCGCCAGCTACTCGGTGGACACCGCCAGCAGCTGCTCGATGCGCTCCAGGGTGCGGCTCATGTCGCCGGCGGTCTTGCGCGGGATGCCATAGCGGCGCAGCAGAAAGCGCTGCTTGTCATGGCGTATGTCCCAGCTCTCCTGCACTTTGGTGCCGCCCGGAACCGGCTCCAATCGGTAGCGCCAGATCCGACCGCCGATCCAGCGGCCGAGCAGGCCGGGGCTGAAGGTCTGCCAGGCGATCAGGCGGTCGGGCTCGAACTCGATGACCCGGTTGCGCATCGAGTACCCGACGCCGGCCCGCATGGCCATCTCGAAAGTCTCCCCCTGGCTGAGGCGCGGCGGCCTGGCCTCCCTGGGCCTGCGCACCGCTCCCGAGCCGTCGATCTCCGGGTGACGGGCGGGATCGACCAGCAGCGCGAAGATGGGCTGGGGCGGGGCGGGAATGATGCGCTCCACCGTGATCACGTCGCCGTCCGCGCCCGCCACGCTCAAATTGTCTCAGTCCCGCTCCGCGGCCAGCACCTCCAACTGGCGGCCGGCCACGGGTCGGCGGCGCTGCTCGGGTCGGGTGGCCAGGTAGGTGGCCGCCCCCATCACCACCGCCGCCATCACAGCCAGCAGCAGCCGGTAGCCGGCGACCCCGATCAAAGCGGCCCCCAAAGCGATGGAGATGGTCTGCGGAGTCGTCACCAGGGCCTCGGCCGCCGAGTAGACGCGGCCCTGCAAATCTGCGGGGGTGCGCCGCTGGATCATGGTGTTGAAGGCCACCACCATCCATGGGATGGCCGCGCCGAACAGGATCAGGCCCGGCACCACCGCGAACAGGGTGGGCGGGATCAGCAGTACCGCCCCCAACCCTGCCATCGCCATCCCCAGTGCCACCATCACGCCCTCGCCGAGGCGGCGGATCATGGGCGCGGCGCTGGGGCCCCCGAACACTGCCCCCAACCCCTGGATCGCGACCATGACGCCGACGAAAGCGGCCGGCTGGCGCAGGCCCTGAGCGGCAACCGCGAAGATCACGGTCTCGGCAAATCCGAAGACCGCCAGGGCGGCGGCGGCGGCGACGACGGCCTGCCGGATCACGATGGTGCGCCAGATGTGCACGGCACCGGCGGCCACTTCCGACCGCCAGCGGCTCTGTCTGGGGGTGGGCGCCGGCTCCGTCACCCGCATCACCGCCAGCGCCACCACCGGAACCGCGAAGGTGGCGGCATCCAGCACCGCCACCGCATGGCCGCCGACCAGCACGAACAGGCCGGCTCCTGCGAGCGGCGCCACCAGCCGGAACGACTCGTGGGCCGTGCGCAGCGCGCCGTTGGCGTCCGCCAGCAGGTGATCCGGAAGCATCACGGTCAGTAGCGCCGATTGCGCCGAACCCAGCATCGAGTAGCAGAGGCCGTAGAGCGCCATCACCAGGTAGATCAGCCAGACCTGGCCGGCGCCGTGGACCAAGAGCAGCAGCAAAACGCTGCCGCCTGCGACCACATTGGTCGCCATCAGCAGGGGCCGGCGGCGCACACGATCGACCACCAGCCCTGACGCGGGAGCCAGCAGCGAGGGGGCGGTGAAGAAGAAGAAGGTCAACCCGGCAAGTGCGTTGCTGTGCGTCAGCGTCTTGACCCAGATGCTCATCGCCAGCCAGAGCGCGGAGTCGCCGAACATGGAGAACACTTGGCCGACTAGGTAGACCCGTGCGTTGCGGTGGCGCAGCAGCGCGCGCACTTGATCAGGCCACCGGTGGGCGCACCGGGTAGGCGAAGAGGAGGACCTCTACCGGCAGCGCCCCGTCCGGCCGGCGCTCGGAGTGGTCGAGCCGCTCCCGGTACCGCTGCAGGACGGTGTAGATCTCCTCGTCCAGCGCCTTCAGCTCCTGGGGCGTGACGTGGAGCATGTGCTCGCTGCCGCCGGTCACCTCCTGCCACTCGCGCGGGTAGCTCCCCCTCGTGTCGTAGAAGGCCTGCAAGCGGGTGAAGTAGCGCTCGCGCAGAGCCCGGTCCAGGGCCCGGGCAGCGATGGCGGTGGCTGGGTCGTCGTGGACGTCGCTGAAGCGCATGCCCAGGGTGCTGAGCCTCCAGGGCCGCTGCCGCCCCGGGGCCGGCCCCGCTTCCTCGACGAAGCCGTACTTGGCGAGCTGGCGCAGATGGAACGAGCAGCTGGGCGGCGACTCGCCGATCAGGTCCGCCGCCCGGGTGGCGGTGAGAGGGCCCTCCAGCAGCAGCGCCTCCAAGAGGGCCAACCGCACGGGGTGGGTGAGGGCCCGCATGGTGCGGGGGTCGGTGATCTCCCGCAGATCAGAGGGCCGGGACGCGCCCCGGGTGGGTTGGTCACTGTGGAAGGACATCTTTAGATAGTAGTCTTTCGAAAGATCGCTTTATACGTTAGGGCCGGCGGGCCGGCAGAGCAAAGTCGGCCTGACGCGACTTTGCTCTAGACTGGCGCGGTCCGGCCGGGAGGGGAGAGTCCCGGCCCAACGGAGGACTGAATGGCGCGATCGCGCGCCCGGCTGGCCGCCGCGGCCGCCGCGGCGGTGCCGTTGGCGCTCGCAGTGGGGGGGTGCGGGTCCAGTCCGTACCCGGCCCCGGCCGTGGTGCGGCGGGCGGCCCGCGCCATGGTCGACGTCTCCTCCTACCGGCTCACCGGTTCCGCCCGGGCGGGCCAGGCCACCATCACCTTCGACCTGCAGGTATTGTCCGACGGGAACTTCCAGGGATCGGTCGACACTCGGGTACCCGGTTCGCCGAGCCTGGACAGCCAGCTGATCTCGGTGGGTTCGAGCCTGTACGTGCGCTCACCCACCGAGTTGCAGCAGTTGGGGATCAGCTCGCTGCCCGGCAACCTGAACCCTGCCACCACCTGGGTGCTGCAGACTCCCCGGCTGGCGCGCGCCTACCGGGCCAGCCTGAAGCCCTTCGTCGGAGCCGGCCTGGGGCTGACCCTGGACCGGTACATCCGCGGCCGGGTGCGGGTGCGGCATGTGACCGTCTCCGGCCTCAAGGCCGAGCTGGTGAAGGAGCTGGGCACCGACCACACCACCCTGCTGCTGTACATGGACCCGGGCAACCACCGGCTGCTGCGTCTGGTGATCAAGGGGCGGCAGCCAGTCTCGCTCCGCTACAGCGACTTCAACGCCCCGGACCCGGTCAGCGCCCCCCCGAAGGCCCAGATCTACGCCGCCCCCAGCCCGCCGCCGGTGGGCTGAGTTGCTGATCGGGGGGCACGTCTCCACCCAGGGCGGCCTGCTCACCGCCTTCGAGCGTGCGCAGGAAATCGGGGCGGAGGCGGTGCAGATCCACGCCACCCCGCCCCAGACCTGGCGCCGTAACCACCCCGACGAGGCCACCGTCGCCGAGTTCAGACGCCGGATGGAGGAGACCGGGCTGGACGCCTTCTTCCTCCACGCGGTGTACCTGATCAACCTGGCCGCGGCTCGCCCCGAGGTTCTCGAGCAGTCCCAGGGTGCGCTCCGCTACCAGCTGGAGCTGGCCAACCGGCTGGGCGCCCGCGGGGTGATCTTCCACGCCGGCTCCCACAAGGGCTTCGGCTTCGACCACGTGCTGGCCCAGGTGTCGCTGGCGATGCGCGCGGCGCTGGCGGAGGCGCCCGGGCCGAGCTGGCTCATCATTGAGAACAGTGCCGGCGCCGGGGACAACATCGGCAGCACCTTCACCCAGCTGGCGCGGATGATCGAGGCCAGTGGCGGCGATCCCCGGCTGCGGGTCTGCCTGGACACCGCCCACGCCTTCACCGCCGGCTACGACCTGCGCAGTGCCGAGGGACTGGATCGCAGCCTGCGCGAGCTCGAGGCCGAGCTGGGTGGGGAGCGCCTGGCGGCGGTGCACGCCAACGACTCGAAGGCGGCCTTCGCCTCCAACGTGGACCGCCATGCGAACATCGGCGAAGGGGAGATCGGTGCGGAGGCGTTCCGCCGGATCCTCCACGACCCGCGCCTGCGCCCGGTACCGTTCCTGCTGGAGGTGCCGGGCCGCGACCGCAAGGGGCCGGATCGGGAGAGCGTCAGCCAACTCCGGGAGCTGGCCGGCCTCGCTCCGCTGCCAGCTGCGGGCTGAGCTGTGTCCGGTCCACTGCTGCTGTGCGCCGATCTGGGCGGCACCTGGCTGCGGGTGGCCCTTGGTGAGGAAGACGGCTCGATCGGCCGCGAGGTGCGCGTCCCCACCGCTCACGGCGGCCCAGAGCTGGTGCTGGCCCAGATCTCGTCAGCGGTCGAGTCGCTGCTCGGGAACCGGGCGGGGTCCAGCCGCTCGGAAGCCCGCTTTGCCATCGCGGTCCCGGGCCCGGTGGACGCCGTGGCGGGGGTGGTCCACAGCGCGCCCAACCTCCCCGGTTGGTTTGAGGTGCCGCTGCGAGCCTTGCTCGAGGAGCGGCTCGGCTGCCCGTGTTGGGTGGAGCACGATGCGACCGCCGCCGCGCTCGCAGAGCACCGGCGCGGCGCTGGGCGCGGCACGCGCAACTTCGCCTACGTGACGGTGAGCACCGGGATCGGCGCGGGCTTCATTTTGGAAGGCGCCGTCTATCGCGGCTCCCACGGCACGGCGGGCGAGTTCGGTCACAGCGTGGTGGTCCCCGACGGGCCGCTCTGCGGCTGTGGCAACCGCGGCTGCCTGGAGGCGGTGGCCTCGGGCACGGCCATCGCTCGAGACGGGCACGTGGCCACCGCCCGCGAGGTGGAGCTGGCGGCGCAGAGGGGCGACCCGAAAGCAGCCGAAGTCCTGCAGCGGGCAGGCCGCCACATCGGGCGGGCCCTGGGCGGGCTCATGAACCTGCTCGACCCCGATGCCATTGCCGTGGGCGGCGGCGTGATGCGCCGCTCCGGGATGGTCTGGCCAGCTGCGAAGGCGGCGGTCGCCGAAGGCAGCTTCGCTTCGGTGCGCAGCCGCTGCCGCCTGCTCCGCGCCGCCCTGGGTGAGGAGCAGGGGTTGGTCGGGTCGCTGGAGCTGGCCGCAGGTTTGGAGCCCTGAGCCGGCGCGGCTGGCTGCGATCCGCGCCAAGGCAGAGAAGCGGGCCCTGCGCTGGTGCGCAGCACTTTCGGCAAACTGCGAACGCACCATCCGCGCGCCCCCGACTGGCCGGAGCTGGCGTCCCGTTGCTGAAGCTCACCGGCTTCGCCGCCGGTGAGCTGTGGACGCGTCGGCGAAATGTTGAGCCTTGGTGTGCTACCGAAATGGCACCAGAGCGGTTTGGCTCTACAGACGGGAGATTAAGGGGATCGACGCGACGCCGGCTGTGCTGGTCGCGACCAGCGCGGCCTCAGGCGAACGACCCCGCCATCACGCCGCTGATCTGCTGTCCGTGGCGAGCGACCATCTCCTCCAGGCGATGCCGCACCGAGTCGTCCGCCCGCTGCTCGGGTACCACCACGCTCAGGGCGCCCTCCGTGATCCGACCCACCCCCTGGAATGCCACGGCCACCTCCAGGTAGCCGTCCGGGCCCCGCCACGCGACGCACCTGTGCACCAAGGCCAACGCCAGCTCCGCGCGGGTACGCTCTGCCAGCTCCGCGGGCAGCTCCCGCAGGGCCGCGTCTTGGGTCTGCCGGTCGACGGCCGCCAGCACCGCCAGACCCGCCGCCGACGCGTGCAGCGGGTGCCACCGGTAGAGGGGCGGTCGGACCTGGAGCGGATGGTTGGTGGCGACCTCAGCGGCGTACATGGTGGCTAGTTCCGAGGGCGCGAACAGGGCCAGCAGCGCCGTCTCCCCGGACTCGCGACCAAGTTCCCTCAAGTAGGGGAGGGCGAGTGAGAGCAGTGGTGCTCGGGACGAACCCCGCAGCGCCAGCCTGTAGAAGCCGAGGCTGAGCCGGTAGCGGCCGCTGGTGGTGTCGGACTCGACCAGGCCTTCCTCCTCGAGAGCGCCGAGTGACCGATGCACGGTGCTGGGGGCCATGGTCACGGCGGCCGCCAGCTCACGGACTCCGAAGTCGTCCGCGTCGTGGTCGGCCATCCAACCGAGCAAGCGCACTGTCCGCCCCAGCGGGTTGCGCTGGTGGCTGTGCAGTTGCGGCACGCCGCCTCCCCTTAGATGACACTTCCCTGCGTCGGCCGCGAGAGATCATAGCCGCCAGTCGTTCCGCCGTGCCGAACAGAACTGGCCAAGGCCGGTCTCGGCGGCCCGCCCGAGGGGGCCGCCGAGACTATAGCCGTCCCTAAGCCGGCGTGGCGCCGCCGGCCGCGCTGGCGCAGCGGCCCATGATGGCCCCAGCGCTCGCTCTCCTCGGGCTGGCTGCCTAAAGTCGCGGTGATGGTTACGTCCTCGGAACCACGGGTGACCCCCAGCTCGACCGTGTCGCCGGGCGCCTTGGCGGCCAGGGAACGCTGCAGGTCAGGGATGCGCTGCAGCGCGATCCCGGCGGCGGTGGTCAGCAGGTCGCCCACCTTGAGTCCCTCGTTGGCGGCGGGCGCGTCCTGGTCCAGGGCCCGGACCAGCTGAC
>JBJKSO010000069.1:0-3066 GCA_046703825.1 Candidatus Dormibacteria bacterium | reverse complement strand
CCGCCCCGGCCGGGTCACCACCGGGCCGTGAATCCCCAGCACTCCCTCCGACGCGAGTCGTTGCACCACCGCCTCGCCATCGTGATCCGGCTGCAGCCCGAGGGCACTCAGCAGCTGGCCCTTGGGGTGGCCGGGTTCGAGCGGGTGCTCCGCGTCATACCTGTGCAGCCGCTCCGCCGTCTCGCGCCGGAGCCGCTCCCAGCTGGCCGGGGTGAGGTAGCGGCCACCTACGTGGAGGAGGTCGCCGCTGGCGCAGGCGGCCTCGAGAGCGCCCTCGGCAACCTCGGCTCGCAGTCCCACCGACTTGGCCACCTCCGACGCACTCAGTCCGTTCGCGCTCCGCATCACCTCCGGCAGCGCCAGGGCGGCCGGTCCATCAGCATCGGAATCGAGTAGCGCCCGCCACCTCAACTCCCACTCGGACAGCGGGGCCTGGGTCCAGCGCCGGTGGGGACGTGGCTGCGCATCCAGCACGGTAGCTCCGGCCAGGGTTGCGGCCGGCGCCGGGGCTCGCAGCACCAGGTGATCGCCGGGAAGCGCCCAGACCGGACGGCGCAGGCGCAGCTGCGCCCAGCCGGCGCTTCCAGGGGCAAGGGTCGACTCGCCGGCTAGCCACAGCTCACCGGGGACCTCGCTGGTGCCACACAAGACCATGACCCGCATGCCCTGCCTCACGCCCGTCGCGCCCTCCAAGGGCACCTGCACCAAGCAGTCCACCAGAGAGGTGGTGCGGCTCTGCCCCACCAGTCCGACGACGCTGCCGCGCGGCGCCCGCGCCACCGGGATGCCGCGGAGAGCGAGGGCCAGCCGCCCGCCTGGCTGGGCCGCCGCCTGAGCGCTCCCCCTCCGCTCCATCGCCACCACCCGACCCCGGGCGTAGGAGGGTACGACCTCCACCTGGTCTCCCAGGTGGAGGCTGCCGCCATCGAGCAGGCCGGTCACCACCGTGCCGGTCCCGGCAACGGTGAAGCTGCGGTCTACCAAAAGGCGGGGCACTCCGCGGTCCGCGCCGGTGCTGAGGCGCCCCAGCTCGCCGTCGACCCGCACGGCCAGCGCCGCCAGCCCCTGGCCGGTGCGTGAGCTGACGGCCACGGGAGGGCCGGCGGCGAGACCGACCCGGCGGAGAAGATCGGTGGCCTGCTCACCCACGGACGCAACGCGATCGGGGGCC
Source organism: Candidatus Dormibacteria bacterium (assembly GCA_046703825.1). GTDB lineage: Bacteria > Chloroflexota > Dormibacteria > Aeolococcales > Bog-877 > JBJKSO01. The sequence continues at coordinate 1,895 of JBJKSO010000069.1, read as the reverse complement.
AGGTCACTCTTGCTGACCACGGCCAGAGCGGCCCTCACCCCAAGAACCTGGAGTACCGCCACGTGCTCGCGCGTCTGCGGCATGACGCCGTCGTCGGCGGCTACGCAGAGCAAGGCCAAGTCGGTGGAGCGGGCGCCCATCGCCATGGTGCGGACGAAGCGCTCGTGCCCGGGAACATCGACCAGCGACACCTCCCGTCCGGAGGGCAGCACCCAGGGAGCGAAGCCCAGTTCAATGCTCATGCCGCGTACCCGCTCTTGCTCGAGGCGGTCGGTGTTCACCCCGGTGAGCGCCTTGACCAAGGCCGTCTTGCCGTGGTCGATGTGACCGGCGGTACCGACGGTCAACTCAACCAAGCGGGGTCACCTCTGCAAGCGCCCCGACGACGGCGGTGAGCAGTTCCTGATCCTCGCCGGGGAGCACGGTGCGCGCGTCCAGCACAATCCCCCGGTCGCGCTCCAGCGCCAGCACTGCAGGCTCCGCCCCTAAGAGTCTCCGGCGCAGAGCGGCGGTCCTCGGGTGGGGGACCAGAACCCCGAAGGAGTCGAGCGGAGGCCCGGGGGTGGTGCCACCCCCGACCGCGCCTTCCAGCGGCACCACCTCCGCGCTGATCGCGCGGTCGCCCAGCCAGCCCGCCCACTCGGATGCCCTTGCACGCAGGGACTCGCGATCCGTGCGGAGCATGCGCCAGGTTGGGATCTCGTCCAGGCGACCGGGGGTGACATAGCAGAGCAGGGTCTGCTCCAGGACGGCCAGCTGCAGCTTGTCCGGCCGCAGCGCTCTCGTCATGGGACTCCGGCGCAGCCGCTTGACCAGAGCGTCGCGGCCAACCACGATGCCGGCCTGGCTGGCACCCACCAGCTTGTCGCCGCTGCTGAAGACCAGATCCGCGCCCTGGGCCACACTGTCGCGGACCACGTCCTCGAGACCTAAAGCGGACTCGCCGGCGACGAGCAGGCCGCTGCCCGCGTCGTCCAGGACTAGGACTCCGCGCTCGTGCGCCTCGGCAGCCACCGCTCGCAGCGACGGCCGCTCGACGAAGCCGCTGACGGCGAAGTTGGACTGGTGGACCCGCAGCACGGCCGCGGTCTTAGGCCCGAAGGCGGAGGTGTAGTCCCCGACCCGGGTGCGGTTGGTTGTTCCCACGTCCACGAGGCGGGCACCGGAGAGCCGCAGAATCTCCGGGATCCTGAAGCCGCCGCCGATCTCCACCGCCTCACCTCGGGACACCAAAACGTCGCGGCCGCGGCAGAGCACTGACAGCGCGAGCAGGACTGCGGCGGCACCGTTGTTGACCACCATCGCCGCTTCCGCGCCGGAGAGCTGGCAGAGCAGGCTCTGCAGCAAATCTTGACGATCCGCGCGGCGCCCGCTGCTTAGATCCAACTCGACAGAGGAGTAGTGGGTGGCCAGCTCCATGGCCCGGGCGGCAACGGCCGCTCCGATCGGTGCTCGGCCGAGGTTGGTGTGGAGGATGACCCCGGTGGCGTTGATCACCCGCCGCAGCCGCGCCGGAGAGCTGCTCAGGCGCTGGCTCACCCGAACGGCCACCTCCTCCCGGCCGGGCGCGATCGGCTCGAGCCGTCCCCGCTCGATCTCCTGACGGACAGCCCCGGCCACCAGCCGATGACCCAACTCTCGGATCAGCGGCTTGAGCCTGGGCGAGTCCAGCACCGCGCCGACCGCGGGCGGCCGAGATGGTGCCCGAGCAGGGTCGTGGCCCTGGGCCGCGGCCGTCATGTTCGGGAGAGCCCTCGGGGCCCTCGCGCGCTCTTTGCTGGCGGACTGACCATGGCCTGCTTATCTTGACGATCGGGCTCGCCTCTGGACAGTGGAGGATCTGCGGCCGCCTGCCTGAGCCTCGCCGCGGCGGCGCTGCCCGGGCCGCCTAGATC
>JBJKSO010000068.1:0-7289 GCA_046703825.1 Candidatus Dormibacteria bacterium | reverse complement strand
CGCACCGGCTGCGCCGGAACCCCCCCGGCCGCCGGCGCCAAGCCCACCGGCGGCGGGGTCAGCGCCGGACGCCCCCTCGTGGCTGGGGCGCTGGGCTGAGATCATGGAGCTGGTGCGGCCCCAGGCCAACGTCCACGCGCTTATCCGCGACGGTCGGCCGATCTCCTTCGAAGACCAGGTACTCACGATCGCCTTTTCCTGGGACTTCCACTTCACCCAGATGCAGAAGGCGGTGAACCAGGCCATCCTGGTCCAGGCCTGCCGGCAGGTGCTGGGCGAGGGGGTCTCGGTGCGGATCGTCCGGACCGAACCCGCCGATCCCAAGCCCGAGCCCACCGGGCCCTCGGCAGTCAGCAGCGCTTTGCGGATCTTTCCGGGCAGCCAGGTGACCCGGCTCGGGTCGCGGGAGCGCCGCTCAGGTCCTGCATAGAATGTCCTCGACCTAGCCCAAGGAGTCACCGTGCCGCAACCCTCCCCAAAGCAGCTCCGCCAGCTGCAACAGAACATGCTCCGGCAGATCGAGCAGGCCCAGGGCGACCTCGAGTCGCAGCAGGTCGAGGGCAGCGCCGGCGGCGGCGCCGTCAAGGTGCGCTGCAACGGGCAGCAGCGGCTGACCGCGGTGGAGCTGGATCCGGATGTGCTCGAGGAGGGCGCCGAGCTGGTCGGCGATCTGGTCCTGGCCGCCGCCAACGACGCACTTGAGCGATCTCGAGAGCTGGCCGCGCGCTCAATGCAGGGGCTGCTCCCCCCGGGGTTCATGCCGCCGGGGCTGACCTAGCCCGGTCTCGGCGTGCCGCTTCTGCCGCCGGCCGTGGAACGGCTGGCCGACGAGTTCGCCCGCTTCCCCGGAATCGGACCCAAGACGGCCCAGCGGCTGGCCTTCTTCGCAGTGCGCATGCCGGAGCCGCAAGCGCTGGCCCTGGCCGAGGCGGTGGCCGCGGTGGGACGAGGAGTGGGCACCTGTCAGCGCTGCTTCTTCCTCACCGAGGTGGGAGAGCTCTGTGCTGTTTGTCGCCAGCCGGGGCGCGATGCCACGCTGATCTGTGTGGTGGAGGATGCCAGCGATGTTCTGGCGATCGAGCGGACCGGCGAGTACCGAGGGCTCTACCACGTGCTGGGGGCCGCCCTGTCGCCCCTGGACGGGGTCGGCCCAGGCGAGATCCACGCCGAGGAGCTGCTCCAGCGCATCTCCCAGGGCGGGGTTGGCGAGGTGATCCTGGCCACCGACTCGGACGTGGAGGGCGAGGCAACCGCCGCCTACCTGCACCAGCGCCTGCAGCCCTCGGGGGTGCGGGTGACCCGCCTGGCCCACGGGCTGCCGGTCGGTGGCGAGCTCTCCTACGCGGACGAGCGCACGGTTGCCCGCGCCTTCTCGGGGCGCCAGCTCCTATGAACCGCCGCAGGCTGCCGAGCCTCCCGGACCGCTCCGGTCAGGTGGGAACTCGCGGGCCAGTGATGAGGATGGCGTGCGCCGACTGCGGATGCCTGGTCGAGGCCGGCGAGCGCGTTGCCGCGTGTGGCAACCCGGCTTGCTGCTGCCGCCGACTCCCGTTCCGAGTTGCTAAGGCGGTCCCGGGCGAGCAGAGCCACCCGAGCTAGGCCGATCCGGAGGCCAGGGCCTAAGAGGCTCGCCGCCTCCGAGCAGCCTCGCCGGTTCGGCTGGCTGGCCGGCGCGGCTGGGCGCCTCCCTTGCTGGTGCTCTCCACCGCCGCCTTGAGCACCGCCATCAGGTCGACGACGTTGTCGCCGCTGGGCTTGGGCTGCTCCACCTTGGGCAGGCGCCGGTGGGCACGCTTGGCCTCCACCAGCTGCTGCAGGGCATCCTGGTACTCGTCCCGGTACTCCTCCGGCTTGAAGTCGGTGGAGAGGTTGTCGAGCAGGGCCAGTGCCATGTCCAGCTCGCGCTTGCGGATCTCCACCTCGGCCCCGGGCAGTTTCAGCTGGTCGGCGGCGCGGACCTCCTCCGCCCAGTGGAGCGTGTTCAGCATCAGCACCGACTCCTCACCCGAGACCCGGCAGAGGTGCTCGCGCTGGCGCATCGCCAGCTTGCCTAGTGCGCTCCGGTTGGTCTGCCGCAGCGCCTCGCGCAGGAGTGCGTAGGGGCGCATCCCGGCGGGCTCGGGCTCCAGGTAGTAGGACTGATCCAGAAACAGCGACTCGTTGATCTGGTCGTTGGGGACGACCGCCAGCACGTCGATGGTGTTGGTGCTCGGCAGCGGCAGCCGCTCCAGATCGGCGTCGGTGATCTCGATGAACTCGCTGCGGGAGATCTCGTAACCCCGCGTCACCTCTGTCCAGCCGATGATCTTCTGCTCCTCGGGGCACCAGCGCTTGTTCTGGATCGGGGTGCCGTCCGTGGCGCAGAGCATGCGAAAGCTCACCCCGTCCGATTCCGTGGCCCGGTACATCCGCACCGGGATGGCCACCAGCCCGAAGCTCAGGGTCCCCCGCCAAGACGCCGTCGGCATCAGTGTTTCCTCCCACGCCGGCTGCTGGCCGGAATCGTCGCCGCGTCGGCCGGCAGCCGCTGCTCGCCCGTCAGGGCTCCGGCAAAAAGGTCGCCGCGCTCGGCCACTCGGGCCGGCACAGTCTTGATATTGAACCTATCCGGGCGCAGTTGATCCAGTTCGTCCCAATCAATCGGCGTCGAGACCGCCGCGAGCGGGCTGGGCCGGGGGGAATAAACCGCTGCCAGAGTCTTGCCGACCACGTTCTGGGTGTAGTCGATCCGCACCCGCCCCTGACGGCGTTTCACCTCCCACACGTCGGTGACCAGGTCGGGGGCGGCGGCCAGCACTTGGGAGGCGAAGTCCCCCACCCAGTCGCGCACCTGCTCCTGACTTGGTCCCCGGCGGATCGGGACGTAGATGTGCAGCCCCTCTTGGCCGGTGGTCTTGAGGTAGCAGCGCAGGCGCTGGTGGTCCAAGCCCACCTTGATCAGGCGGGCCACCTGGACCACCTGGTCAAAGGTGGCGCCCGGGCCCGGATCCAGGTCGAAAACCGCCCAGTCCGGCTGGGTGGGCAGATCGCGGCGAGAGTGCCAGGGGTGGACCTCGAGCGCGCCCGCGTTGGCGAGCCAGGCCAGAGCCGCCCGCTCCTGGATCAGAGGGCACAGGGTCGGGGTGCCGGGCTCAGCTCTCCAGCGGGGGATCCACTCCGGGGCGCTGGCCGGCAGTTGCCGGCGCCAGAAGCTCTTGCCGTCCACCCCGTCCGGCATCATCCGCAGCACGATCGCCCGATCCCGCAGGTGGGGCAGCAGGAAGGCGGCCAGCTGCAGGTGGTAGGAGATCAGCTCGCGCTTGGTCACGCCCGCCTCCGGCCAGAGGATCTTGTCCAAATTGGTGAGCGGCAGCTCGCGACCATCAACCTCCAGCGTCCCTCCGCGCGCCGGCAGCCGGGCCAGCCGGTCCAGCAGTTCCTGCTCGTTCGCGGCCCCAGCCTCGGGCCGGGGTCCCAACCGCCGTCGCCCAGCGGCTTGCTGGCTGGCGGTGATCGCCCTGGACTGGGCTGGCGGCTCGCGGACGCAGGCCTCGGGCGGCACGTCCTCGCGAAGGGTGCGGAACGACGGTTGGCGCAGCCGCCCCCCAGTGGTCCAGCCAGCGTGCTCAACCTCGCAAACCAGGCTGGGTTGGACCCAGGTGACCGGCTGCCGGCTGGCCTCCTGCAGCTGGATGGGTGGCGCCTTGGTGCCGAGCGGCTCCAAGCGCTGGCGCAGGTCGCTCAGCGTCCTCTCGTCAAAGCCGGTGCCCACCCGACCGGCGTCGGTTAACCGGCCGGCTTGGTACACGCCTAGGAGCAGCGCTCCCAGCCGGGAGCGGCGACCGGTTCCGGCCGTGTAACCACAGATCACGCAGTCCTGGGTGGGACGCACTTTGATCTTGAGCCAGTCGCGCGAGCGCCTGCCGGTGGCGTAGGCAGAGTCGGACCGCTTAGCCATCATCCCCTCCAGCCCCTGCTGGCGGACCTGCTCGTAGAAGGCCTCGCCCAGCTCCTCGACGGCGTCTGCGTAGTGGAGGCGGCCGCCGTCCGGCCGGAGCAGCCGGCGCAGCGCTTGCTTGCGTTGGCGCAGTGGCAGCTGACGCAGGTCGTGGCCGTCCAGGAAGAGGAGGTCGAAGGCGAAGTAGGTCACCGGAACCTGCTCCTGGGCTCGCGCCGCCTCGGCTGGCCGCAGCTGCATCCGGGTCTGCAGGCGTTCGAACGAAGGCGCGCCGCGGGAGTCCAGCGCCACCACCTCGCCATCGATCAAAGCGCTCGCGCAAGGCAGCCGCTGCAGGTCCGGGATCAGCTCCGGGTAGCGCTCGGTCTCGTCCCTGCCGGTGCGCGAGGCGAGCCGGGCTCGGTTGGCTTCTATGCGCGCGAGCACCCGTTCCCCGTCGTACTTGAGCTCGAAGATCCAGTCCGGGTGGCTGAACGGCTGGTCGGTCAGGGTCGCCAGCATCGGTGAGAGCCGCAGCGGCGGCGGCGTATCCAGTGGCGTCCCGACCGCGGCGGCGCCACGCTGGTTCTCTTCCCGGAGTTCGCGGGCGGGGAGGTCGTGGGCGATCTCGTCCAAAGTTCGCCCGGTCAGGACTGAGGTGTCGTGCAACGGCGCTGGTGGGCTGGTGGCCGCCTCGTCCTTCTTCTTCATCAGCAGCCACTGCTCTTGCGATCGACCATCGCTGGGCTGGGTGCGGATCAGGGTGAACTCGCCCCGGAGCCGCTCCCCGCGCAGCTCGAAGTCCACATGGCCCTTGTCCAGCCCGAATTGGACGTCCTCGGTGGGGCCGGTCCAGACCATCTCGCCCATGTCCCAAACCATCACCGTGCCGGCGCCATAGCCCGAGGGGATGATCCCCTCGAACTCCCCGTACTCCACGGGGTGGTCCTCGACGTGGACCGCGAGCCGACGCTGGCGCGGGTCGAGCGAGGGTCCCTTGGGCACCGCCCATGACAGCAGCACCCCCTGGTACTCAAGGCGGAAGTCGTAGTGGAGGCGGCTGGCGCGGTGGAGCTGAACGCAGAAGCGCTGGCCATGACGGAGCTTTTGCCACCGGCTCCGGACACGCCGACGCTGCGGCTGGCCACTGGGCTCGGGGCTGCTGTCGAAGTCGCGACGGCTCTGGTAGGTGGCGAGCCGATCTCCGCCGGCCGCGGCTGAGCGGTCGGTCCTGGCGGCGGACGGTCTCGGGGCCAAGCTTCAGCTCACTTCTGACGGGAAACGGCTCGCAAGTGCAGCTGGCACTTCAGCTTCTAACGCCCTGCAGCAGGCCACGGTTCGACCCAAGCTTGGCGCCCGCGCCGCCTGGCGCCGCCAAAGAAATACGATGCCGGGGCGGGAGTTGGCACTGATGGAGGCCTGCGATTGACGAGCAACAAGCCGATGCAGCTGGGCATGGTGGGGTTGGGACGGATGGGCGCCAACATCGTGCGGCGGCTGATGCGCGACGGCCATCGGTGCGTGGTCTACGACGTCAACCCCCAGGCGGTGGCCGGGCTTGCCGCCGAGGGTGCGCAGGGCGCGGGGTCGCTCGACGAGTTCGTGGGCCAGTTGGAGAGCCCCCGGGCCGTCTGGGTGATGGTCCCCGCCGGCGACATCACCGAGCAGACGATCGAGGCCCTGGCGGAGCGCCTGAAGGCGGGCGACACCATCATCGACGGCGGCAACTCCTACTACCGGGACGACATCGCTCGGGCGAACCGTCTGCGCGAGCGCGGCATCCATCTGGTGGACTGCGGCACCAGCGGCGGCGTCTGGGGATTGGAGCGCGGCTACTGCCTCATGATCGGGGGCGACCGGGAGCCGGTCGAGCGGCTGGAGCCGATCTTCGCGACCATCGCGCCCGGTCTGGACTCCGCCGAGCGCACCCCGGGGCGGTCGGGGGCGCCGGCCAGCAGCGAGCAGGGCTACCTGCACTGCGGTCCCAACGGCGCCGGCCACTTCGTGAAGATGGTCCACAACGGCATCGAGTACGGAATGATGGCCTCTCTGGCCGAGGGCCTGGACATCCTGCGCAACGCGGATGCCGGTCGCCGCCCTCGCGAGGCCGACGCGGAGACGGCGCCGATGGAGCAGCCTGAGTTCTACCAGTACCGAATCGACACCGCCGAGGTGGCCGAGCTGTGGCGCCGGGGGAGCGTGGTCGGGTCGTGGCTGCTCGACCTCACCGCGGCCGCCTTGAACCAGTCGCCCGACCTCGCCGACTTCGCCGGCCGGGTCTCCGACTCCGGCGAGGGCCGCTGGACGTCGATCGCCGCAGTTGACGAGGGGGTACCGGCGCCGGTGCTCACCGCTGCTCTCTACTCGCGTTTCGCATCTCGTGGGCTCGGCGACTTCGGCAACAAGCTGCTCTCCGCCATGCGCAAGCAATTCGGCGGCCACCAGGAGAAGTCCGGCGGCGCCTGAGAGCCCCTTCTCAGAGAGGGCCGGCGCGCCGCCGCCCGGCCCTGGGCGTTGGAAGCCGGCCCGGGCTCACCCGTGAGCCAGTCCGGCGCCTGACCGAGAGCGGGCTGGGGATGCGGTGCCCCGAACGTACCTAGGCGTCTCGCGGAAGTGCCACAGCCTTGACCTGCTTTCGGGATCAGGCTATACTTCACGGTCCCGCCGAGTCCGCTCGACGGTTAGGGTCGCTCAAGGGCGGTCCCGCGTGCTCCTTGACAATTGAAGAGTGGAGACGATTCTGCGTCCACATGCCCCGATTGGGGCGAATCAATTCTTTGCCGCCATCCCGGCTTCGGCCGGGTTGGTCTGACGGAGAGTTTGATCCTGGCTCAGGATTAACGCTGGCGGCGTGCCTGACACATGCAAGTCGAACGAGGCCGCAAGGCCTAGTGGCGGACGGGTGAGTAACACGTGACCAACCAACCCCGAAGTTGGGAATAGCCCTGCGAAAGCAGGGGTAATACCGAATGTGGCCCGAGGCGGGCATCCGCTTCGGTCTAAAGATTTATCGCTTCGGGACGGGGTCGCGGCCTATTAGCTTGTTGGTGGGGTAACGGCTCACCAAGGCGATGATGGGTAGCTGGTCTGAGAGGACGACCAGCCACACTGGGACTGAGACACGGCCCAGACTCCTACGGGAGGCAGCAGTGAGGAATTTTCCGCAATGGGCGAAAGCCTGACGGAGCAACGCCGCGTGTGGGATGAAGACCCTCGGGTTGTAAACCACTGTCGGAGGGGACGATAGTGACGGTACCCTCCAAGAAAGCCCCGGCTAACTACGTGCCAGCAGCCGCGGTAATACGTAGGGGGCGAGCGTTATCCGGATTTACTGGGCGTAAAGCGCGTTAAGGCGGATGGCCAAGTTGGCGGT
>JBJKSO010000067.1:0-11949 GCA_046703825.1 Candidatus Dormibacteria bacterium | reverse complement strand
GCCCCGATCAGCGGGCTGGCCGCTGGCCAGCGTCAGCCGAAGGTGGTGGACCGCGCCCCCCACACCTTCATGGTCTGCCCGCACGAACTCAGGCTGGCTGCGGCCGTCGCAAACCACAGCCCGGTATGGTGGTGGCGGCCGCCACCGAGCTCGGGGTCCCGGTTCAGCAGTGCGTCACGATCGGGGACACCGGTGCGGACATGGAGGCGGCCCCGGGCGTCGTCCGGGTGCCCGACTCGGCGACCCGACCGGAGGAGGTTCCGGGCGCGCCAGCGTGGCGTGGGACCTGCTCAGCGGGGTGCGGCTTGCGCTGTGGGAGGAAAGCGCACCGCCTCCGCCTTCCGGTCCCCGAACCGGGGCGGTGTGACCCACCGCGTTCAGGGCACCCGGCGCTGGCTGCTGCTAGTTCTTCTCCGCCCGCGCCTGGAACTAGGCCGCTTAGGGGAACTGCACCGGCCGGAGGTTCGCGAGAGCTTGCGAGGCGTTCCTCGAACCTCTCCACCCGGGTGGCTTGAGCCATTTGCCGGTTGCCAAAGGCGCAAGTGCGCGCCGCGTCCCTTCTGCCTTAGCGCTAACCTCGAGTCGAGTTGCCAGGTCTGCCTTCGGCGTGGAGCGGGCGGCGCGTAGTCGTCACCGGCGGTGCTGGTTTTATCGGCCACCACCTCTGCGGTCGCCTACTGGAAGCCGGCGCCGAGGTCGTTTGCCTGGACAACCTCAGCACGTCCAATGGGTTGCAACTTGGGACGCTGTTGAAAGCCCCGGCGTTCCGCTTTCTGCAGCACGACATCACCCAGCCCTGGCCGCTCGATGGACCGGCGGAGGTTGTCTTCCACCTGGCGTCGCCGGCGACACCCGCGCACTTCGCGCACCTGGCCGTCGAGACGCTGGCGGCCGGCACCCTAGGAACCATGAGAGCTTTGGACTGGGCGATCGCTGCCGGCTCAACCTTCTTGCTCGCTTCCACCAGCGAGATCTACGGCTGTCCAGAGGTACATCCCCAGCCGGAGACCTACTGGGGCCATGTCAATCCAGTCGGACCGCGCAGCATGTACGACGAGGCCAAGCGGGCGGCGGAGGCGATTGCGGTGGCGTACGAAGCTCAGCGCGGGGCGTGTGTGCGAATCGTGCGCATTTTCAACACCTACGGTCCCGGCATGGCCCCCGGGGACGGCCGGGTGGTGCCCAGGTTCATCGATCGAGCGCTGGCGAACGCACCGATCACGGTGTTCGGGGACGGCTCGCAGACGCGCAGCCTATGCCACGTCAGCGACCTTGTCGACGGGTTGCTGCTGGTGGCGGACGCCCGGGTGAGCCAGCCGATCAACCTGGGCCATCCCCGCGAAACCTCAATGCTGGAATTGGCCAAGCTGATTCGCCACCTCTGCGCCAGCTCCAGTGCCATCGACTTCGCGCCCCTCCCGGATGACGACCCGCCGCGAAGGTGCCCCGACGTGTCCAGGGCTCGCGATCTCCTGGATTGGTGGCCTAAGGTGGGGCTGGAGGAGGGATTGGCCGACACGATTGCCGTCAGGATGCGTCGCGGGGAATTGGCGGTCGCGCTGGGCGCCGACGGCTAGAAGCGCCGGCGTCGGCGCGCGCGGCGCATCAGGAAGATCCGGATCAGACGAAAGATGAGGCGGCGCAGGCGGCTCACCTCCTAGCTGGTGTGTGCGGCCGAGCTTACTCCCTGCGACCGGTCCGGGCGCCGCTGGGCAGCTCCGGACCGGTCGCCGAACTCAATGGTGCCGCTTCGCGGTTGCTGCCTTGGCGGGCCGCTGACGCTCAGCGAGAGAGCTTTTTGGTACCGATCGCCAGCCCCGCCGCGATCGCCGCGTCGAGACCCGCGGCTCGGCGCCAGCGCCGGTCGCCGAGCGCCAGGGCGACCATGCTGAGCGAGTGAGCGGTATCGGCTCCGGCGCCAAGCCGGCTGGCCACCCGGCCGCGAAAGCGCAGCAGATAGAGCGACTGCAGCAGGTGTCGCACCGCCAGAACCCGGGCGACGCCGACGCTGGTGGCTGTGGGACGATCTCCGGTGGCTTCAAGGATTGCATCAGGCCGGGCCATGAGCCAAAGCGACCAGCCCAGCCTCGCCATTACCAAGCCAAGGCCCAGAGCCCGCGTCACAGCTCGCGTCTCCTGGAAATCGCGTCGGAGTAGGCGCCCGCAGAGTTGATCAAAGCAAGGTGGGTCAACGCCTGGGGCAGGTTGCCGAGCAGGTTGCCCGTTCTGGGGTCGTACTGCTCCGTGAAGATGCCCACGTCGTTGGAAACCTTGAGCAGCTCATCCATGTTGGACTTGGCCGCGTCCAGGCGGCCGAGTCGCACCAGAGCGTCCACCAGCCAGAAGGAGCAGGCCAAAAAGGTGCCCTCCTTGCCCTTCACCGAGCTGTAGCGGTAGACGTGAGCCCCCTCCGCCAGCTCCCGCTCAACCGCCTCCACGGTGCCGGCCAGGCCCTCGCCGCGGTCGAAGCCGGTGCGCCCCGCCAGCAGGACCGCCGCGTCAAGGTCCTCGGTACCGGCGTAGAACGTGTAAGCAGACTTCGCCTCCGACCAGCACTCGCGGCGAATCCAGTCGCGGACATCGTCACGCGCTTGCCGCCACCGCTCCGCGGGCTTCGGTGACAGCTGCTCCTCATTGGCCAGCTGCACGCAGCGGTCCAGCGCCACCCAGCAGCCCATCTTGGAGATGGTGTAGTGCTGTTTGTCGGTCAGCTCCCACATTCCCGAGTCCTTCTCCTGCCAGATCTCGCTGCAGTGATCGGCGATTGACTCGATCATCTCCGCAGTAGCCCGGTCTAGCACGTGGCCGTGGCGAATGTAGCGATAGACGGTGTCGATGAAATCTCCGTACACGCCGAGCTGGCTCTGGCTGGACGCGCGGTTGCCGAGCATGACCGGACGGCTGTCCCGGTAGCCGGGGGCGTCCAGCTCCACGACCTGCTCAGGGACCCGCCCGTTCAGCTCGTAGCAAACGTGAACGCGGGGCGCGCCGGGGCGCACCGAGTTGATGAGCCAGCAAATCGCGGCCTGCACCTCCTCGTGGAGCCCGAGCCGCACCAAAGACTCCAACGCGAACGAGGAGTCCCTCACCCACGAGAAGCGGTAGTCCCAGTTCTTGCTCCCCCCCAAAACTTCGGGGAGGGAGGTGGTGGCCGCGGCCGCGATCGCGCCGTTCTGCTGCATCGTCAAGGACCTCAGCACCGCCGCGCTCCTCAGCACCGCCTCCCGCCAGGCGCCCTGGTACTCGATGTTGCGGCTCCACCGCTCCCAGGATCTCTCGGTGTCAAGGAGCCGTCTGGCGGTGGTATCCGGCCTGGGCAAAAAGAGGGGTTCGCCCGCGGTGGCGGTGATCGAGAGCACGCTGGACGACCCCGGCGACGTGGTGAACTCCCCGGAAACCCGCCGCTCTTCGACCCGGAGCCGGCCGGCGTCAGCGAACCGGAGTGACAGGGCCAACTCTCCCAGCTCCACCAGGAGCAGTTCGCCTTTGCGCTCCACCTCCGGCACCGCGCGCCCGAATTGGCGCCCAGGCTTGAGGTCCCAGCACATCGGCACAGCGCCACTGATCCCGTCGACCCGCCGGACCATCTCGTTCCAGGGCAGCGGTCCGAACGTGCCCAGGTTCAAAGCCTCGGTGAGGCGCACTTCGCCACGTTCGGTCCGGAACCTGGTCTGGAGCACATTGCCGTGGCCCAGATACTGCCGCGAGGCGCTGAAGGGCCCCGTTGGAGCTACCACGAAGTGTCCCCCCTCCTGGGGGTCCAGCAGCCCGCTGAAGACCGGCTCCGAGTCCAGGTTGGGGGTCGCCCACCAGTCGATCGAGCCGTCGATTGCCGACAGGGCAGCAGAGCGGCAGTCGCTCAGAAGCGCGTACTCGGCAAGTGGCAAGTAGCCGCGCTCGCGCACGACGGCGCGCCAATCTTTATCCCTGTCGTGCAACTCCCTTATCGCTCCCCAGCCAGAGCCGGCTCGACTCCGCGGAACACCACTGCTTGCATTGCTCACTCCAGACAAGCGGCATCGCCCCTCCCGCTCATGCTGGCACAGGGGCAGAAAGCCGACCGGAACCGTAGTGGCAAAGGCTGGGCCGCGGGTGTGGCGGCCTTCCCCGTCACAATGGGTCGATGCGCGACGCAATCTTGGTCCCGTGCTGACCCGCCAACTCGGCGACCGGGGGCCCGAGGTCTCCGAGGTGGGGCTGGGCACCAACAACTTTGGCACCCGCATGGAGGACTCCCAGGTCGGGCCGCTGGTGGCCCGGGCCATCGAGCTCGGGGTCAACTTCTTCGACACCGCCGACGTCTACGGGGGCGGAGCCAGCGAGCGGCTGCTGGGGGCGGCACTAGCCGGCCGGCGCTCAGAGGTCCTGATCGCCACCAAGTTCGGGAAGCCCCGCTCCGGCGACGATCCCAACCTCCGCCGGGGAGCGCCGGGCTACATCCGCGACGCCGTCGACCAGAGCCTCACCCGGCTCGGGACCGACTACATCGACCTGCTGCAGATGCACGAGCCCGACCCCGAGACGCCTATCGAGGAGACCCTGGGGGCGCTGGCCGAGCTGGTCAAGGAAGGCAAGGTGCGCTGGATCGGGTGCTCCAACTTCGAGGCCTGGCGGGTGGTGGACTCCCAGTGGGTGGCCCGCTCGCAGGGACTGCCCCAGTGGGTCAGCAGCCAAGACCACTACAACCTGCTCTACCGCAATCCCGAGCGCGAGCTGATCCCGGCACTGCGCCGAATGAGGATCGGGCTCCTACCCTTCTACCCCTTGGCCAGCGGCCTTCTCACCGGGAAGTACCTGCGGGGTCAGGCCCCGCCGCCCGGCAGCCGGCTGGCGCGGCCGCGGATGTCGGACGCGCTGGATGACCCGCGCAACTGGGAGATTGTTGAGCGCCTACGCGGCTTCGCCGAGGACCGGGACCTCACCCTGCTGCAGGTGAGCATCGGGGCTCTGCTGGGGCAACCGACGGTAGCCTGCGTGATCGCCGGCGCCACCCGGCTGGAGCAGCTGAGCGCCAACGTCGAGGCCTCTATGTGGCGGCCCAGCCAAGAGGACTGGGCCGAGCTGGACCGCATCACCGAGGCCTGACACCGGGCCTAGAATCCACCAAGGTCGGCTGTCACCAGGGGGAGAGCATGCGGATTTACGTCTCGTGCGACATGGAGGGCGTCGCCGGCATCGTCGATTGGCAGCAGGTGGTACCTGGGCCGGAGTTCCACCTGGGCTGCCGACTGCTGCAGGCGGAGGTCAATGCCGCCATCGACGGGGTGCAGGCCAGCGCCAGCGGCGCCACCTTCGTGGTCAACGATTCCCACGGCGGGATGCGCAACCTCGAGCCCGACGAGATACACGGGGAGGCGCACTACATCGCCGGGCGCCACAAGCCGCTATACATGATGGAGGGCCTGGATTCCAGCTTCTCCGCGGCCTTCTTCGTCGGCTACCACGGTTCGATCGACGGGGCGCCGTCGACGCTGTCGCACACCTACAACCCGTCCGCAGTTGCCCAGGTGAGACTCAACGGGCGCCCAGTCGGCGAGAGCGGCATCAACGGCTTGGTGGCCAAGCACTTCGGTGTGCCGGTGGCGCTGATCAGCGGCGACCAGCACACCGTCCAGCAGTGCGACGCGCTGTTCCCAGGGATGGAAGGGGTGGTGGTGAAGCAATCGACGACACGTTTCGCAGCTGACAACCTGCACCCGCTCGAGGCCCGCCGCCTCATCGCTGAAGCCGCGGGCCGGGCAGTCCAGCGGCTGGACCAGATGCGCCCTCCGGCCTTCGAGGAGCCGGCCGTGCTCGACGTGCGCTTTCGCAACGCCGACCTCACCCAGCTGGCGACCGCGGTGCGCGGGGTCACGGCCACCGGGGAGCTGGAGGTCTCGATCGAGGGGGACAACCTGTCGGTGTTCCGCAGCTTCGTGGCGGTGCTGCAGATAACCCGCGACTTGGCAGCCGAGCGGTGACCACCGGATAGCAATTCAGTCCTCGGTGGCTCGGGGGTTCGAGGTGGGCAGTGCGCTGCCGGGCGAGGCGGGCTTCGTCGACGCGCTGATCAGAGCATCGTGGGGGACCGCGACCGGCGTCAGCCGCGGCGCGCTGCAGGACACATCGGACCTGAGCACGCTGGTGGCGCGGCGACAAGGACTACCGGTCGGAGCGCTGACCTACGCGATCGCGGATGGCGCGCTGCAGGTGATGACGCTCGACGCCACGGAGGCCAAGCGGGGGATTGGCACCGCACTGCTGAGCGCTGCGTTCGCCTTGGCGCAGCGCTCAGGCTGCTCGACCGTCTGGCTGACCACCAGCAACGACAACCTCCCGGCCATCAGCCTCCACCGAAAGATGGGGATGCGGCTGCGCGAGCGGCGCCGGGGAGCGATGGCGGAGGCTCGCCAGCTCAAACCCACCATCCCCCTGACCGGATGGGCGGGCGAGCCGATCACCGATGAGTTGGAGTTCGCAATTGAGGTAGAGCCGCTGCCCCCAGAGCAGGCTGGGCGGCGGGCCGGGAGGTAGCGATGTCTTCGACCGATGCAGAGACCGGCGCCCTGGAGCCGGATGAGGCGATGACCGCCACCCTGGTGCTGCGGCCGCGCCCGGGCGCACCGCTGCCGGACTTCTCGGCCGTTGATCGGGTCGAGCGGGAGGCGCTGTCCGAGATTCGGGGGGCCGATGCCGCCGACCTGGAACTGGTGCGCGGGTGGGCGGAGGCCCAGAAACTCGATGTGGCGCAGGTGGACCTGGGCCGGAGGCTGATCCGGCTCTCCGGGACCGCGCAGCAAGTGCAGCGCGCATTCGCGGTGGGGCTGAGGCGGCGCAGCCGGCAGGGGGCCTGCTGGGTGGAGCCGAGCACCGCGCTCGAGGTGCCCCAGGAGCTCCGGCCGGCGGTGGTGGCGGTCCTCGGGCTGGACACCACCCCTAGGGCGAGGCCCCACTTCCGGGTCTTCACCGCCGCCGGGGAGGCGACGCGAATGGCGCAGGCCGCGCCCGCCGGCTTCGCGGTCCCACAGGTGCCGATGCTGTACTCGTACCCGGACGGGACCAGCGGGAAAGGTGAGTGCATCGGCCTGATCGAGCTGGGCGGCGGCTACCAGCAGCAGGACGTGACCAACTTCTTCGCCAAGGTTGGGATCGCGGCGCCGGAGCTGGTCGCGGTTGGCGTTGAGGGCGGCGCCAACTCGCCAACCGGCGACCCCTCGGGTCCGGACGGCGAGGTGATGCTCGACATCGAGGTGGCCGGGGCGGCGGCGCCGGGCGTGCGGCTCGCTGTCTACTTCGCACCCAACACCGACCTGGGCTTCCTCGGAGCCATCCAGGCGGCAACCCGCGACACGACCAACCGGCCAACTGTCATCTCGATCTCCTGGGGCGGCCCCGAGACCTCCTGGCCTGGCTCCACCATCACCGCCATGGATCACGCCCTGCAGGACGCGGCCCTGGCCGGCATCACCGTCTGCGTCGCCGCCGGAGATGAGGGCTCCAGCGACGGGGTAGAGGACGGGTTGGCCCACGTCGACTTCCCGGCCTCGAGCCCCCACGCCCTGGCCTGCGGTGGGACCCGCCTCATCGCCGCCGGCGAGGCGATCGCCGCCGAGACGGTCTGGAACGACCTTGCCCGGGGAGGGGCTACCGGCGGCGGGATCAGTGCCTCGTTCCCGCTGCCCGACTGGCAGGCGCGGGCGAATGTACCGCCCTCGGTGAACCCGGGGCACCTCCCCGGACGGGGCGTCCCCGACGTCGCCGGGGACGCCGATCCGCAGAGCGGCTACCAGGTGCTGGTGGACGGGCAGGACGCCGTCTACGGCGGCACCAGCGCGGTCGCCCCGCTGTGGGCGGCCCTGCTGGTGCGCTTGGGCCAGGCCCTGGGCCGCAGCGTGGGCTACCTCAACCCACCCCTCTACCAGGCGCTGGCGGAGCGGGGAGTGACAAGGGACGTGACCCAGGGCAGCAACGGCGGCTACCAGGCGCGAGCGGGCTGGGACGCGTGCACCGGTTGGGGGAGTCCCAAGGGGACAGAGCTCCTGGACGCTCTGCACGGATAGCTGCGGGGACCATCCCCGCCTCTGGCCGAGTGGCTAATCTGGGCCAGATGACGACCTCTACCGTGTCGCCGGCGGTGCGCGCCGCCACCGACTCGCCGGCAGTTTTGGCCCAGGACCTGCGCAAGAACTACGGCGAGGTGGAGGCGGTCCGCGGGGTCAGCTTCGCAGTCGCCGCCGGAGAGACCTTCGGTTTCCTCGGCCCCAACGGTGCCGGGAAGTCGACCACTATCTCGATGCTGACGACTCTGGTCATGCCGACGGCGGGCAGCGCCAGCGTCGCCGGCTACGACGTCGTCCGCGACCAGGCCAGGGTGCGGCAGCGGATCGGGCTGGTCTTCCAGGACACGACCCTGGACGACTACCTCACCGCCCAGGAGAACCTGCAGTTTCATGCCGAGCTCTACGGGCTTCCCAGCGAGCTGGTTCCCCGCCGCCTGCATCAGATGATGGAAATTGTCGGGCTCTGGGAGCGCCGGGACAGCCAGGTGCTCACCTTCTCAGGGGGCATGAAGCGGCGCCTGGAAATCGCCCGTGGCCTGCTGCACTCGCCCCGGGTGCTCTTTTTGGACGAGCCCACGGTGGGCCTGGACCCGCAGACGCGGTCGCAGATCTGGAGCTACATCACCGAGCTGCGGCGCCGTGAGGGCATCACCATCTTCCTCACCACCCACTACATGGACGAGGCGGAGTACTGCCACCGGATCGCGATCATGGATCACGGCAAGCTGGTGGCGGTGGATACGCCGGAGGCTCTCAAGGCCTCCGTAGGCCAGGACCGGGTCGAGCTGCAGACCGAGGACAACGCGCGTGCCATCGGCCAGCTGGTGGAGCGCTTCGGGATCGAGGCGCGGCTCAGCGAGGGAGCGGTCGCCTTCCACGTCGCCAAGGGCGAGGAGTTCGTCCCGCGCCTGTTCGCTGGCCTGGGCGTGCCCATCCGCTCGGTCCGGGTCGCCCGCCCCACCCTGGACGACGTCTTCATGACCTACACCGGACGCACGATCCGCGACGCCGAGGCGACCGGGTCGGAGCGGATGCGCGTCAACCCCTGGATGCGGGCCAGGAGGCGCTGATTGGCAGCCGGCGTCGAGGTCGCCCAGGTCCGGATCGCAGGCGGGCGCACCACCGACGACCTGCGCGCGGTCTGGGTGGTGTGGAAGCGCGAACTGATCCGCTTCTCGCGCAACCGCATGCGCATCGTCACGTCGCTGGTGCAGCCGGTCCTCTTCCTGTTCATCCTGGGCACCGGCCTGTCCACGATCGTCAACGCCTCGGCGAGCGGGTTCGACTTTCGCACCTTCATGTTCCCCGGCGTGCTGGCGATGACCGTGCTCTTCACCTCCATCTTCTCCGCCATTTCCATCGTCTGGGATCGCGAGTTCGGCTTTCTCCGCGAGATGCTGGTGGCGCCGGTGCACCGCTGGACCCTGGTTTTGGGCAAGTGTCTGGGCGGCTCCACGGTGGCCACCATCCAGGGCACGATCATGCTGCTGCTCGCCGGCTTGGTCGGGGTGCCGTACAACCCGGTGATGCTGGTGACGCTGCTGGCGGAGATGGCGCTGGCCGCCTTCGCGCTGACCGCCTTCGGGGTGATGCTGGCGGCCCGGCTCTCCCAGGTCGAGTCCTTCCAGGTGGTGACCCAGTTCTTCGTTTTGCCCATGTTCTTTCTCTCAGGCGCCATCTTCCCCACCAGCAAGCTCCCGCTCTGGCTGGCGGTGCTCAGCAACGTCGATCCCCTCTCCTACGCGGTCAACCCGCTGCGCAAGACCGTGTTCAGCTATCTGAGCATGCCGGCGCCGCTGCGTGCGACCCTGGATCCGAGCGTCACCTGGGGAGGGTTCACCCTGCCGGTCTGGTTGGAGTTGACCCTGGTGGCGGCCGCCGCCGTGCTCATGCTGGCCACCGCCATCCGCCGCTTCTCGCGGGCCGAGTAACCGCCGTGGATCGCCGGGCGGGGGCGGGCGCGGCCGAGGCGGTCTTCGAGTCCGTCAACCTGCTGGCGGATCCGATGTACGGCTACTGCTCCATCACCAAGCAGTTGCCGGACGGAGCCAGCTCGGAGCAGGCGCTGCTGGACCATCCCTGGTTGCAGCGCCAGCGGCGCATCCACCAGCTCCAGTCCGCCTGGTGGGTCTTCCACACGGCAGAGCACTCGCGCTTCCAGCACGCGGTGGGCGCCATGCACCTCTCCGGACGCTTCGCCGACCACCTCTATCCAAGCCTCAGCGGCAGCTGCGCCGACACCCCGAGCCGCCCTTTGGTGGTGGAGACGCTGCGGGTGGCCGGCCTGCTCCACGACGTGGGCCATGGCCCGTTCGGGCACTTCTTCGACAACGAGGTGCTGGCTCAGTACGGCGCCGACCACGAGGTGGTGGGACGGCGGCTGGTGCTGGGCGCGCTCGCCGACCTGATCGGCTCGCTCCGCCGCAGCCCCTGGGGCGATTTCGAACCCGGCGAGTCGATCGACCCCCGCTGGGTGGCCTGGGTGATGGCTCCCGCCGAACTCGAGGGATACACGCCCCCGCCGTGGCTGCGCGCGCTCAAGCCGGTACTCTGCGGACCGGTGTCCACCGACAACATGGACTACGTTCCCCGCGACGCCTACATGTGCGGCGTCGCGGTCGGACCGGTGGACCTCGCCCGGCTCCAGCACTACACGTTCATCAAGGACGGGCGCCTGGTGCTGCACAAGCACGGCGCGCCGGCCATGGAGATGTTCCTTTCCACGCGGCTGTACATGTACAACCACGTCTACTTCCACCGCACGGTGAGGCGCATCGACCTCCACCTGCGTCCCATCTTTGCCAAAACCTGCGCGCTCCTGCTGCCACCCGGCAACCCCCTGGACCACCTGGACGAGTACCTGCTGGTCACCGACTGGTCGCTGCTCTCCGAGGTGGATCGGTTGCAGCGCTCTCCCCGGGACGGCGGGGAGCGCGAGCTCGGTCGTCGGTGGGCTGCGGTGACGACCCGCAACCTTCCCTTGAGGCTCGCCTTCGAGGCCTACCGAGAACTCGCAGAGTCCGACTCCGGGCTCGGGCTGAGTGCGGAGGCCACCGAGCAGGAGATCCGTGAGCGGCTGCCCCGCCATCTGCGCGACGTGGGGCTGGTGGTGGACCTGGCGAGCACGGCGCCCCGACCCGAGAACCCGGCCGCCGACCACGAGCCGCTGGCCCTCTACGACCCGATGACGGGACTGGTGGAGGAGGAGGCGGCCCGGGTGCTGCTCCGGCGGCTGCTGCCGGCCCGCACGGTCTGGCTTCGGGTTTACACCGATTCCGAAGCGGCGGGGGCCGCCATCCGCTCGGTGATCCGCGCCGCCGTCCCCGGGATCGAGTCGGAGGAGTTCCAGGAGTAGCCCGCGCCGGGCTATTCCACTCTGGCCTGGGCCAGCGCCCAGGCGACGGCGGTCTGCGCATCCTGGAATGGCACCAGACCCAGCTCCGCGGTCGCCCCGCCCGCCGGTGGGCTAAAGCTCCAGGTGTCGAGGCCCGCCACCGGGCGCCCCAAGCGGAGCGCCAGCGCGATCTCGGACAAGGTTCCCAGCGAACCGCCGACGGCGATGACGGCGGCGGCGGCGCGCACCAGCAGCAGGTTGCGGCCCTCGCCCAGGCCGGTGGCCACCGGGACCCGGATCCAGGGCGAGGCGCTGCTGGGATCGTCCCCGGGCAGAAACCCGACCGTGAGCCCCCCGGCTCGGCTGGCGCCCTCGGCGGCGGCCTCCATCGCGCCCTGGAGGCCGCCGCAGAGCAGCACCGCCCCGGCTTGGGCCAACAGCTCGCCCACCCGCCGAGCCCGCTGCACGTCCTGCGGCCGGGGTCGCGAGGGACCGCAGACGGCGATCAGGGCGGGTCGTCGCTGGGGGCCGCCCGCAGCCAAGCTGGTCGCCGGTCAGCCGCGGGGGATGCGGGGG
>JBJKSO010000066.1:0-16324 GCA_046703825.1 Candidatus Dormibacteria bacterium | reverse complement strand
CGCCCGCCGGCGGGGAGTGGGGCTGCGCCTGCACCAGCGGCTGCCCCCCCCCGCCGCCCAGCCGCACCCCCGGATCCAGCGGGATCTCACCCAGGAAGGGGAGGCCCCGACGCTCGGCCAGCTCCCGGCCGCCGCCCCGGCTGAATATGTCGGTGGGCTCGCCGCAGTGGGGGCAGACGAAGCCGCTCATGTTCTCGATCACGCCGAGGACGGTAACCCGCAGCTGCTGGAACATGACGATCCCGCGGCCGACGTCGGCGAGGGAGACGTCTTGGGGGGTGGTGACCACCACGGCGCCGGTGAGGGGGATGGACTGTGCCAGGGTGAGCTGGACGTCGCCGGTGCCAGGCGGCAGATCGCAGACCAAATAGTCGAGCTGACCCCAGTCCACCTCGAAGAGGAACTGGCGCAGGGCACCGGCCAGCATCGGGCCGCGCCAGATCACCGGCTTCTCGGGATCGATGATGTTGCCGATCGACAGCACCTTGAGCCCGTCCTTGAGCAGCGGCACGATGTGGCCGTCCCGGCCCTCGGGGCGCTGATCCAGCCCGAGCATGACCGGGACGTTCGGGCCGTAGATGTCGGCGTCGAGCAGCCCCACCCGGGCGCCGGTGGCCAGCAGGGCGAAGGCGAGATTGACGGCGACGGTGGTCTTGCCCACCCCGCCCTTGCCCGCGCTGACCGCGATGATGTTGCGAACGCCGGGGATCTCCTGCCTTCCCATGGCACCGCGGGTCCGGGAGACGTCGGCATCCCACTCCAGCTCGACCCGGGCCACCCCCGGGACCACCCCGATCACCGCCTGCTCGATCTCGGTCTGGATGCGCTCCTTGAGCGGGCAGGCGGGAGTGGTCAGCACCACCCGGACTTTCACCGTGGAGTCCTCGAGGCGGAGGTTCTTCAGCATCCCGAGCTGCATCAGGGGGCGATGCAGCTCGGGATCCTGCACCTTGGCGAGGGCGTCCTCAAGCTGGGCGAGCACGTTCGGAACCATCTACCCTCGATCATACGAAAGCCCGCGGCGGGGGTCCTAAGTTGCAATTGAGTAGCAACAGTTAAGATCAGGCCATGGACGGGCTGGAGTCGCTGCGAGAGCAGGGAAGGCGGCTGACCCCCCAGCGGCGGATGATCTACGCCGCCCTTTTGGAGCAGCCCGGCCACGCCACCGCCGACGAGCTTTGCGCCAGCATCGCTCGCACCCTCCCGGGAGTCCAGCGCACGACCGTCTACCGCACCCTCGACCTGCTGGTGGAGATGGGCCTGGTCCGCCGGGTGATGCTGGGTCGCGCCACCAGCTACGAGGCGGTCCGGGCCGGCACCGAGTCCCACCAGCACCTGGTCTGCGACCGCTGCGGGCGGACCTTCGACGTCAGCGCGCCCGAGGTGCCGGTGTGGGTGGAGAGCGCAGCCTTGCCCCACGGGTTCAGGCTGGCACGGGTGGAGCTTCTCGGCCACGGCACCTGCGCCAGCTGCGCCAGACTGCCCCGCCTAGACCGCTAGTCCGGCTCGGTCAGGGTCAGCAGCCCGGAGTAGTTGGTGCGCTCGACGGCGCGAGCGAAGTCGAGGCCCTGCGCGTCCAGCTCCAGGGAGCTGTCGTAGACGAAGGCGTAGACATCGCGGAAAAGGGTGGGGGAGAAGCCGCGCATGCGCAGCCGGTCGGAGAGGTCGGGCTCCAGCCGGAGCTCTTCGGCCAGCTGGCGGGCGGCCGCCAGCAACGCGGCAAGGATTCTCACCTCGGTCGCGTACTCCTCGATGAGCTCGGGGTCGCCCTGCTCTTCCTCCAGCCGGTTGAGCTTGGCCTTGAGGTCGGCGATTTCCTCGAGGTACTCGGCCTGTTCGGTGTCTTGCAACCTGACGCTCCTGGGCTGGGAGCCTGCTGGATCAGTGAAGCAGATAGGAGGTGGTGATGAGCGGCGCGATCAGGATGGCGATGATGTTGACCACCTTGATCATGGGGTTGATCGCCGGGCCGGCGGTGTCCTTGCACGGGTCGCCCACCGTGTCACCGGTGACGGCGGCGGCGTGGGCCTCGGTCCCCTTGCCGCCGTAGTTGCCCTCCTCGATGAACTTCTTGGCGTTGTCCCAGGCGCCTCCGCCGGAGGTCATCTGCAGGGCGACGAACAGACCGACCACGATGGTGCCGATCAGCATCCCGCCCAGCGCCGCCGGTCCCAGGATGAACCCAACCAGCAAGGGCGCCACCACCGGGATCGCCCCCGGCAGGATCATCTCGCGCTGGGCGGCGGCGGTGACGATGGCGACGCAGCGGCCGTAAAGGGGCCGGCCGGTTCCCTCCATGATCCCCGGGATCTCGCGGAACTGACGGCGCACCTCCTCGACCACGCCGCCGGCGGCCCGTCCCACCGACTGCATCGACAGCGAGGCGAAGAGCACGGGCAGGATGCCGCCGAAGAGCAGCCCGACGATGATGCGCGGGTTGCTGAGGCTGAAGTTGAAGTGGTGGCTGCCCAGCGTCTCGGTGTAGCCGGCGAAGAGCACCAGCGCCGCCAGCGCCGCTGACCCGATCGCGTAGCCCTTGGTGACGGCCTTGGTGGTGTTGCCCACCGCGTCCAGGGGATCGGTCACCTCGCGCACCGACTCGGGGAGCTCGGCCATCTCGGCGATGCCACCGGCGTTGTCGGTGATCGGGCCATAGGCGTCGATCGCCACCACGATCCCAACCATGCTGAGCAGCGCCATCGCTGCGACGGCGATCCCGTAGAGCCCGGCCAGCCCGTAGGCGATCAGGATGCCCACCCCGATGATGAACACCGGGAGCGCCGAGGCCTCCAGGCCCACCGCCAGCCCGGAGATGATGTTGGTGGCGTGGCCGGTCAGAGATGAGCGCGCGATCAGCCGCACCGGGCCGAACTGGGAGCCGGTGAAGTACTCGGTGATGGCCACGATCAGCACGGTGATGAGAATCCCGACGACACCGGACCAGAACAGGTTGATCACCGGGTGGCCCAGCACCTTGGCGGTGATGGCGCCGCTACCGCTCAGACCCAAGGTGGCGCCGAGAAAGCCCAGGATGGCCAGAACCCCGGCGCCGATCAGGCCCCGGTAGAGGGCGCCCATGATCCAGCCGTTGCGCCCGACGCGCACGAAGAAGGTCCCGAGGATCGAGGCCACGATGCTGATTGCGCCGAGGATCAGCGGGTAAACGGTGAGCGCGAAGCTGTGAAAGGTCAGGCCGCCGAGCAGCATCGCTGCCACCGAGGTTACGGCGTAGGTCTCGAAGAGGTCCGCCGCCATGCCCGCGCAGTCGCCGACGTTGTCGCCGACGTTGTCGGCGATCACCGCCGGGTTGCGGGGGTCGTCCTCGGGGATTCCGGCCTCGATCTTTCCCACCAGGTCGGCGCCCACGTCAGCCGCCTTGGTGTAGATCCCCCCGCCCAGGCGGGCGAAGACGGAGATCAGGGATGCTCCGAAGGCCAGCCCGACGATGGCCTGCGGCTTGTCGAGCATCCAAAAGGAGATGGTCACTCCAAGAATGCCGAAACCGACCACGAACAGACCGGTGACGGCGCCACCGTTGAAGGCCACCCGGAGCGCGGGACCAATGCCGCCCCGGGCCGCCTCCGCGGTGCGGTAGTTGCTGCGCACCGACACGTTCATGCCGACGTAGCCGGCGGCCGCGGACAAGGAGGCGCCGAAGACGAAGAGCAAAGCGGTCTTCCAGCCCAGCGCGCTGTTCAAGAAACCGCCGAGCGCCAGCAGCACGGCGATCCCCAGACCGATCAGGGCGATGATGATGTACTGGCGGTTGAGGTAGGCCGAAGCCCCCTCTCGGATTGCCTGGCCGATCTCCTGCATGCGCGCATTGCCGGAGGAACGGCGCATCACCCAGCGGGTCAGCACCAGGCCGTAGCCGATCGCTAGCAGCCCGGAGATCAGCACCGGGATCAGGATGGTTCGATTCATTCCCCCGAGGTCCTCCAGCCGCGCGGCGGCACACGTCTTAGGGCAGTGGCTCGCGGCGGCGTGCCGAATTTCAAAGCCGGAGCCGGGGGATTATAGCGTTGCGGGCGGCACTGCTTCCAGGCCCCCAGTTCGAGCCGGGCCGCGGAGGCGACCCCCGGCGGCCACTGGCGGGTGACGGCTAAGGTCATGCCATGCAGGGCGGGGCGGGCAGCTGGATTGTGACTGTGGGCGACGAGATCCTCTCCGGACACACGGTTGACACCAACTCCTCTTGGCTGGCACAGCAGCTGAGCGCCACCCCCTACCCCTGCTCTCGCATCTCGGTGGTCGCCGACGACGAGGACCAGATCGTCGAGGAGCTGTCCCGGGCGCGGAGCGGGCCACCCGACCGGATCTTCTGCTGCGGGGGGCTGGGGCCCACCCCGGACGACCGCACCATGGCGGCGCTGGCCAGGTTGCTGCAGGTGCCCTTGGTGGAGGAGCCCACGGCTTTGGCCCACATACGGGCCACGGTGGAGCGGCGCTACCGCGAGGGCCGGCTGCCCAGCCCCGAGCCCAACCCGGGCACGCTCAAGATGGCGCTGGTGCCGCAGGGAGCGATCGTGTTGCAGAACCCGGTCGGCAGCGCACCGCCGCTGGCGGTGCCGCTGACGCCGGAGCGATGGCTCTTCGCGCTTCCGGGTGTGCCCACGGAGTTCAGGGAGGCAGCCGCGCAGGAGGTGATACCGGTCTTCTGCGCCGGCGAAGCTGCTCGCAAATACCAGCAGCTTGAGTTTCAGGACATACCGGAGTCGCGCTTCTTCCCGCTCCTGCTCGAACTCGAGCAGGAGTACCCGGACGTGCGCTTCGGATCCTATCCCCAGGGCCGTGGACGGCTTGTCATCCGCGCCAGCGCCGCCGACCGAAGCCGGCTGGAGCTGGCACTGGCCACCCTGGGGCGGCGGGCTCCCGGAAGCAGCTCAGGCTAGCGTGCGGCTTTGTGGTTCTCGAAACAGGCGCTGCAGTAGACGGGGCGGTCGTACTTGGGCTGGAACGGTACCTGGGTAACGGTCCCGCAGTCGGCGCACACCACGTCGTACATCGCGCGCGGTGCCCTGGGACCACCGTTCATCCCGCCCCCGCCCTGCCGAGCCGCCTTAGCCAGCTGACGGCAGGGCTGGCAGCGGCTTGGCTGGTTCATCAGCCCCTTGGACTGATAGAACTGCTGCTCTCCCGCAGTAAAGATGAATTCTTGCCCGCACTCGCGGCAGGTCAAGGTAGTGTCGGCGAGGCTCAATCCGAGCATCCTCCAAAGACTTCCAGCCAGGACCACTCGGTCGTGCCTTGAATCGCCGCCCGCAACTGTGTCTGGCGGCCGCCACTATAGCAGGGGGCAAGCAAATCCGGCCTGAACCACGGCCCGGATTGCGATCAGAACGTAAACAGGTCGATACCGCCCGCCACCGGCAGGGCTACCCCGGTGATGTAGCTGGCTTCCGGGCTGGCCAGGAAGCAAATCGCGTGGGCGACATCATCCGGCTGCCCCGGGGCGCGCATCGCCGTCCGCAGCACCATGCGCTCGATCATCGACGGGCCGCTCACCTTGAACGCCTCGGTGGCGATGATCCCCGGCACTATGGCATTGCTGGTGATTCCGTGACGCGCACCCTCCAGCGCCATCGAACGCATCAATCCGATCAACCCAGCCTTGGTGGTGCTGTAGCTCGCCTGGCCGAACCCTCCCAGTGTTCCGGCGACGGAAGACATGTAGATCAGGCGTCCATAGTTGCGGGCTTTCATGTGCGGCCAGACCGCCTGGGTGCAGTTGAAGGCTCCGGTCAGGTTGACGCGCAGGTCGCGCGCCCAGAGCTCGGGCGACTGATCGCCGATCTGGCTCATGTGGTCCAGGGTTCCGGCGTTGTTGACCAAGATGTCGATGCCGCCCAACTGATCCACCACCTGGCCGATAACCTCGGAGACCTGGTTGCGGTCGGTGACGTCCATCTTCAGCGCCATCGACCGGCGGCCCATTTGGCGGATCTCCTCGGCCGTGCTTTCGGCGTAGACCACGCCCTGTGACGCCATCACCTGGGCAAGAACACTGGAGGTGCGCTCGGCGGTCTGCTCCATCGCCGGGTCGGACTCCACCAGGATGTCGGTCACCGCGACATCGGCGCCGGCGCGCGCCAGCGCCAGGGAGTCGGCGCGCCCCAGCCCCCGGGAAGCCCCGGTAACCACCGCGACCTTGCCGCTAAGATCAAACATGGCCATCCTCAAAGGAGTTTAGCCGCCCTGCCAGGCTCAGCCAGTCTTCGCCCACACCTCGCTCGGCTCGCCGGACGGCCCCGGTATCAGGTCGCGGCCCTTTTCGCCGCCGCCTGGATTACACTGGGCTGCGCGCTCTCCTCCTGCGGCGGGAACGGCCTTTTGCGCGCCTCGGCGCAGACCATCCTCAGCAGGTCCGCGACCGCCCTGGCCCATGCGCAGAGCTTCCATTTGTCGGGCAGCATCGAGGTCTCCGGCCAGAGCGGCCGGGTGGACTTTTGGGCCGGCGGTCCGAATCGCGGTCGGGGCTGGTTTCAGCTCGGCTCGACCAGCTTCAGCTTCACCGAGGTGCACGGCACCGACTACCTGCTCAGCCGCACCCTCTGGAAACAGGTGGGCGGCGGGGTGCTGGCACCCCTGCTTGACGGGCGCTGGGTCTCCATCCCCGCCAACGACCCCATGGCCCAACAACTCACTCAGGCCTTCGGCAGCTTGACCTCTGCGATCGCGGTGGCCGCCGTCCTGAAGGCGCACGGCACCGGTGCTCGGCGGCTAGGCCCGCGCTCGGTGTTGGGGCAGCAGACGGTGGCGGTGTCGGTCCCCAAGCTGGGCACCGTCTACGTGGCGGCCAACGGCGCCCCCTATCCGCTGCGCATGGCGCGGCCCCACAGTGGCACGGTGAACCTGGACCACTTCCGGGCCCGGATCCGGATCGACGCCCCGGCGCACCCGGTCAGCCTGCTCGACGTCATCCACAAGCTCGGGGCGGGGCAGGTGCCCTGAATCCCTAGAGGCGAACTCCCAAGATCGCCCTGGCGATCACCAGGCGCTGGATCTCGGCGGTGCCCTCCCAGATCTGGTAGATCTTGGCGTCGCGCATCCAGCGCTCCACCGGGTACTCCTTGATGTACCCGTAGCCGCCCAGCACCTGCACCGCTTCCGTCGTCACCCGCATTGCCACGTCGCCGGCCTTGAGCTTGGCCATGCTCCCCTCGGCCCGGGCGAACCCGCGTCCGCTCGCCACCAGCCAGCCCGCCCGCCAGATCAGCAGTCGAGTTGCGTCGATCTCGGTGGCCATGTCGGCCAGCTTGAACGCGATCGCCTCGTGCCGGGCGATCGGTTTGCCGAACTGCTCCCGGGTGAGCGAGTAGTCGCGGGCGAACTCGAAGGCGGCTCGCGCGATCCCCAGCGCCGCCGCCGCCACCGAGGGCCGGGTCGCCTCCAGCATCACCATGGCGCCGGCGGCTCCGGGGCCCTGGCTGCGGCCCGCCAGGTCGTAGCCCAGCCGGGCGTCGGCGGCGACGAAGCAGTCCTCCAGGATGACCTGGGCGGTGTGAGAGGCGCGGACCCCGAGCTTGCGCTCCTTCCGTCCCTGACGCATACCGGGGTTGCCCTTCTCCACCACGAACGCCGAGATGCCGGCCGGGCCAAGTTCGCGGTCGAGAGTGGCGAACACGACCTGGAGGTCCGCTATGCCGCCGTTGGTGCAGAACTGCTTGGTCCCGTTCAGCAGATAACCGCCGTCCACCGCCTTGGCCGTGGTGCGGAGCGCAAGCGAGTCCGAGCCCGAGTCGGGCTCGGTGAGACCCATCGCGCCCAGGCGCGGGTAGCTGGGATCGCAGAAGACCGTCAGGTAGCGGCGCTTCTGCTCCTCGGTGCCCATGGCCAGGATGCCGGCCGCTGCCAGCGAGCTCGCTGAGATACTCACCGCGATCCCAGCGTCGCCCCAGGACATCTCCTCGGCCGCGATCAGGGCGGAGAGGGGGTCGAGGCCGCCTCCGCCGTACTCCTCGGGGATCACGGCACCCGTCCCGAGGCCTAGCTGGTGCGCCTTGCGGATGACCTCCCAGGGGGTCTCCTCACGGTCGTCGTACTCGGCTGCGACCGGGCGCATCTCCTGCTCGGCGAAGCGGTGGGCAAGGTCGCGGATCTCCTCCTGCTCCGGGGTCAGGGAGAAGTCCAGCGGCACCGGCTCAGAACTCCCTGACGATCGCCTGCGCCCGGGTCAGCACTGGCCGCCCGTCTCCGTCCCGCGCTTCCAGGGTGATCGATGCGCCCGCATCGTCGAGTCCGGCCACCTGACCGGTGCAGGAGAGCTCACTCCCGGAGGGCAGCGGGGCTGAGAACCGGCAGCTCACCCGGCCGACGAACCGCGAGCCCCCGAGCCACCGTTCCAGGTTGGCGCAGGTCGCACCCATGGTGAGCAGCCCGTGCGCGATGGTGGAGGGGAGTCCGGCGGCGGCCGCCGCTTTGGGGTCGAGGTGGATCGGGTTGTGGTCACCCGACGCGGCGGCGTAGTCGTTGATGCGCTCCTGGCTGATCACCTGGCGCAGCTCCGGGACGCCGACCCCGGGCTCCAGCCTGGGCGCGCTCACGGACCCCCCCTGATCACGAAGAGACTCCGGGAGGCGACCACGGCCTGCCCACCCTGGTCGCGAGCGGTGCACGAGAGCTCCACAAATGTGCTGCCGCGCCGCTCATCGAAGCGCGAGATGCGGGCCGACGGCTGCAGCAGTTCCCCGAACTCGACCGGCCGGGAGAACTCGAACTCCTGCTCCCCGTGCAGCAGCCGAAGCAGGTCGAGCTGCAGTTCCGGATCCCGGAAGAGCTGGTTCACCATCGGCCAGAGCAGATATACGGCGGCAAAGCAGGCGAGGGGCCGCTCGAGCTGGCGGGCCGCCTGGCGATCGCCCAGCACCGCCGCCGCGTACGACTCGTGTCGTCCCCGATCCACGCTCTCGGCGGGGCCGGCATACGCCCGCCCCAGGACTGAGGCCCCAGTGCCCATTGCGAAAGGATAGCCCACCGGTTTTGCAGTTCCGGCAGCGCCAGCCGGGCCGGTCGGGCCGCCGGCGCTTAGCGAAGCTAAAGGTAGGGTCACCTAACTTTGACACCAGCTTAGAAGCTCTGGTAGGGTGCCACCTGGTCACCGCTTGGGGGAGTTGAGCGGCGACCGGCCCCTAACCTCCAAGGTAGTCGGGGAGAGGCACCTGTCGGCTCATAATCGCGTGCTCGCGCACCTTTCCGTCCTGCTTGCCGCAGTCGGACTGCTGCTGATGGGACTGCTGTCGGCGTCCCGTGGTGGGGTGCAGACCGTCTCGAGTTCGGCTGGCGTCTGGCCGAGCCCAGCCGCCTTTCAGGCCGGTCAGTATTACGACAAGCCGGCCGCGGTGCCGGGATCGATCAAGGCACTCCCCGCCCCGACGATCACCGTCTCTGCCGGCGAGACCCTGCAGACCGTGGCCGCCAAGTACGACACGACCCCCGACGAACTGGCTTGGGCCAACGGCCTCGGCGCGGCCAGCCAGCCGGCCGTCGGCCAGTCGATCCTGATTCCCCCAGCCGGCCAGACGGTGCTGGTCCGGGTGCTCCCCGGGGAGACGCTCAGCGCGTTTGCCAGCCGGTTCCGGGTCAGCAGCGGGGTGGTGCTCAACTACAACAACCTGAACCCCAACGCCTCCCTCAGCGGCGGCAGCTTCCTGCTCATGCCCAGCGCCGTGTCACCCACCTCACTCCCCTCAGCTGACTTCCAGCCGGTCCGGCCGGGCGTCCCCGAGGTGGTGCCCAGCCAGCCCGACAGCCCCAACCCCTTCCCCTGGGGGCAGTGCACCTACTGGGTGGCCAGTCAGCGCTACGTGCCCTGGCAGGGCAACGCCGTCAACTGGTGGGCGAACGCGCAGGGCTTCGGCGCCCCCGAGGGGCAGGTCCCGATCGTGGGCGCGATCGCCGTCTACGCGCTCGGCTACTACGGTCACGTCGCCCTGGTTACCAGCGTCCTCTCGAACGGCGACTGGGTTCAGTCCGAGATGAACGTCCAGGGGCTGGGCGTGGTCGACCACCGGACCATGAGTCCGGGAGAGGACAACCTGATCGGCTTTATCTACTGAAGCCCGGACTAGGCCGCCGAGCGGCTGCTTAGCACCAGCCCCAGGCCCAGTCCCACCAACACCGTGCCGCTGGCTGTCCGCAGCCGGCGCAGGCTGCGCGGTGCGCCGAGCCAGCGGTTCCGCGCGGTGCTGGCCGCCAGCGCCCAAGCGCTGTCGGAGAGGAGCGCGATCAGCGCCCAGACACCGCCCAGAGCCAGTAGCTGCAGGGGGACGTGGCCAAGCCGGCTGTCGACGAACTGGGGTAGGACGGCGACGAAGAAGACCATCGTCTTGGGATTGGTCAGGCCCACCACCATCCCGTGCACCAGCACGCCGCCACCGAGGCGACTGCCGTGGGAAGCGGTCCCAAATCCCGGGGACGCCTCCCGGCGGTGGCGCAAAGTTTGCACTCCCAGGTAGATCAGGTACGCCGCGCCCAGAAGCTTCATCACCGTGAACGCGATTTCCGAGGCGGCCACCAGCGACCCCACTCCGACGGCGACCGCGCCCACCTGAATCAGTTCGCCCAGCTGATTGCCCACCACCGTGGTCAGAGCTGCCCGCCGTCCCATCGACAGAGATCGGCTGACGATGAAGAGCACGCTCGGTCCGGGGAAGAGGATCACCAAGAAGGCCACCCCGGTGAAGGCCGCCAGCCTGGTCATGTCCATGGGCGGAGCTTAGCCCCGGCCGGCCGAGCCGGGATCAGCCGGCGAAGCGGTACCCGATTCCGGGCACGGAGTGGATGTACGAGGGTCGATCGGCGCTGGGTTCGATCTTGCGGCGCAGACGGTAGACGTGGGCGTCAACCGTACGGGTCTCGATCTCGACTTCGTAGCCCCAGACCCGGCGCAGGAGCTCGGCCCGGCTCATGACCTGGCCTGGCCGGCTCGCCAGCAGCGCCAGCAGGTTGAACTCGGTGAGTGTCAGCTGCACCTCCTCGCCGTCACGGTAGACCTGGCGGCGGCGCAGATCGATCGTGAGTCCGGGGAACTCGAAGCGCTCCTTGAGCTGGTCGGCGGGCGTGATGTCCGACCGGCGCAGGTGGGCGCCTACCCGGGCGATCAGCTCGCGCACCTCGAAGGGCTTGGCCACGTAGTCGTCCGCGCCCAGCTCCAGACCCACCACGACATCGATGGTGTCGCTCTTGGCGGTGAGCATGATGATGGGGACCTTGTAGCCGTCGGCGCGCAACTTGCGGCAGACGTCCAGTCCGCTCATCCCGGGCAGGTTGATGTCCAGGATCACGAGATCAGGAGACGCCTGCTGGGCCATCTCCAGGCCCTCAGGCCCGGTCGCCGTCTCCACCACGGTGTAGTGCTGCGCCTCGCAGGCCAGGCGCACGATGTCGCGGGTGGCCGGGTCGTCCTCCACCAGCAGGATCGTCTTATTGCCGCCGCTCATCCGCCCTCCGCCTCCAGGTATCCCGAAACCGTGTTCACGAAGCTCTTCACCTCGATTGGCTTGGTGATATAGCCGCTACAGCCCGCCTCCAGCGCCTCACGCTCGTCCCCGACCATGGCCCGCGCGCTCAGCGCCACGATAGGAGTCTGAGAGGTTCGGGGGTCCGCCTTCAGCAAGCGGGTGACGGTCAGCCCGTCGATCCCCGGCAGCTGGATGTCCATCAGGATAAGGTCATACGTCTGCGACTTCGCCTTCTGCAACCCCTCCTGGCCGTCGGTGGCGGTGTCGACCTTGAATCCCTGACCTCTCAGCACCAGGGTGGAGAGCTCAAGGCTGCTGGGATTGTCCTCGATGACCAGGATTCGGTTGCGCATGTGCCCGTCGGGGCGCAGGCCGTGCAGGGGCATGCTGACTGTGAAGGTGGCGCCCTTGCCCAGCTGGCTCTCTACCCTGATGGCCCCTCCGTGCAGGCCGACCAGCCGCTTGACCAGCGCCAGCCCTAGGCCGGTGCCTTCGTAGGTTCGGTCGGCCGACCCCTCCACTTGATAGAACTCGCTGAAGATCTGGTCGTGGTGCTCGGGGTCGATGCCGATGCCGGTGTCCCTGACCTGTAGCACCAGCTGGCCGGACCGCTGCTTGGTACGCGCCTTCACGGTCGCGCTTCCAGCTTCCTGGGTGAACTTGATGGCGTTGCTCAGCAGGTTGTAGAGGATCTGCTTGAACTTCCCCTTGTCCGCGCGGACCAGGACCGCGTCGTTGTCGATGTCGACCTGAAGCGTGACTCCCTCTCGTTCCGCCAGCGGGCGGACCACGGTGAGGACTTCGGAGATGGTGGCGCCCAGCTGGAACTCCTCGTACTGCAGCTCAAGCTTGCCCGCCTCGATCTTGGCGAGGTCCAGGACGTCGTTCACCAGGCTCAGCAGGTGGCGGCCGCTGGCGTGGATGTTCTCCAGGCACTCCTGCTGCTGCTGTGCCGTCATCTTCCCGGCGAGGTTGTCCTTTAGGATCTCGCTGAATCCCAAGATGGCGTTGAGCGGCGTGCGCAGCTCGTGGCTCATGTTGGCGAGGAACTCGCTCTTGAGCCGGCTGTTCTCGCGGATCTGGGCGTTGGCCACCTCCAGCTCGTGCTTCTGCAGAGCGATCTCGTCCAGCTGGCGCTGCACCGCGGCGTGCAGAGCCGCATTGTCGATGCTGATGGCAGCTTGGTTGGCGATCACCCGGACCAGCGCTTCCTCCAGGTCGGTGAAGGGATCGATGCGCTTGCGCCCCAGGGTGAGCGCTCCCACGACACGGTTGGGCGACTCCAGCGGCATCACCAACACGCTGCGCGGCGCGGCGCTGGCGGATACGGCCTTGAAGCGCGGGTCCGAGGTGGCGTCGTCGATGCGCGCCGCCTTGCGCTTGGCGGCGGCCCAGCCGACGATCCCCTCGCCGAGTCCGAAGGACGCGACCCGGCCCAGCTGCTCTGTGAACGGGAAGGTGACCATGGCGGTGAGGCGGCTTTCCTCTTCGTCAAGCAGGAAGACGGTGGCCGCGTCGCAGGCGACCAGCTGCGAGAGCGCCCGCAGCATGAAGTCGATGTTGACCCTGAGATCGAGACTGGACGTGAACAGGTTGCCGACCCGCTCCAGCAGGTCGACCATGACCTTGTCGTCCATCCGGGTGGAATTGTAGGTGGGCGTCAAATGGGTGTAACTCCCCCGTGGCGTTCGGCTGCAGGGTAACGCATGGTGGTCTGCCCTGTATACCTTTCCCCGATCTCAGCTCACCTCGGCTAGCATCGGCTCGGGAGTGCATGGGTCCCGGTGGGCCCCTCGATCTTCAAAATCGATGGGGGGCGCCTCAGGCGTCCTCGGTGGGTTCGATTCCCACGCCTCCCGCCAGTTCAAACTGCCCCCGGGGATGCCGGTCCGCGGCAGGTAAGCGCTGCCCCGGACCGCTTCTTGTAGCCTCGAGCGGAGCCGGGGCACCACTGTCGGCGGCGGCCGAACGTGGACCTTGGCACCCCCATTGACACAACCGGACCGCGGGTCTAGACTCCTCGGGCCGGAGGTCAGACCTCTGGTATCTAAGATGGGAGGTTTGCTATTGCCCCAGCCACCAGACGCACTCGCTCATAAGGAGGAGGACGGAGTCGCCGTAGCAGTCCACGACCTGTCTCCGGGTCAGGCCGTCGTAGGGTTTCTGGAGAGCCCGCGGCAACTCGAAGTGACCGTGGCTCAGCCTATTCCGCTGGGGCACAAGCTGGCTTTGGCGGACCACCCGAAGGGCGACACCGTCACCGAATACGGCGTCAACATCGGGGTAGCGACCACCGACATCGCTCGTGGCGATCACGTGCATGTGCACAACATCAGGAGTGCGAGATGGCCGCGGAGCAGCTGACCGGATATCGGCAGGCGGATGGTCGGGTGGGCATTCGCAATCACGTGGTCGTGCTCCCGGTGGATGACCTCTCAAATGCGGCGGCCCAAGGGGTAGCCCACCTGGTCGCTGGCGTACTCGCTTTACCGCACGCCTACGGACGGCTTCAGTTCGGAGAGGATCTCAACCTCACATTCAGGACCCTCATAGGAACTGGAGCAAACCCGAATGTGGCTGCGGCCTTAGTCATCGGAATTGAACCCGAATGGACTGCCAAGGTGGCCGACGGGATAGCTGCCACGGGCAAGCCAGTATCGCGCCTCTCGATCGAGCGTGCAGGGGACTTTACGACCATCGCCGAAGGAGCACGCCTGGCCCAACGCCTGCTGCAGCAGGCAAGCGAACGTCGGCGTGAGCCTGTCGAGCGGCGCGAGGTCATGCTCTCGACGAAGTGTGGCGAATCGGACACCACGAGCGGTTTGGCATCCAACCCGACCATTGGACGAGTAACCGACGAGCACACGTCAATTGGCGGCACGATGCTCTTCGGAGAAACCACAGAGTTGACCGGAGGCGAACATCTAATCCTTTCGCGCTGCGCCGACGACCAAGTACGCACCAAGTTTCAGCAATTCTTTAATGACTACGCTCAGACGGTTGAGCGCGCCGGAGTAAGTCTGCTGGGTTCGCAACCCACGATGGGCAACATCCGTGGTGGTCTTTCCACCATCGAAGAAAAGGCGCTTGGCAACATCGCGAAGACTGGAAGCGCTCCAATTGTGGACGCACTCGGGCCCGCAGTGAGCCCCACGCAAGCCGGGCTCAATTTCATGGACACATCCTCCGCGGCAGCCGAATGCAACACACTAATGGCGGCCGCCGGGTCAGCGCTCCACATATTCTCAACCGGCCAGGGCAACATTGTGGGCCACCCGATCATGCCGGTGATCAAGATCACTGCCAACCCGCTCACCGCGGCCACAATGTCTGAGCACATCGACCTGGATGTATCTGGGCTCCTCAGACAAGAGTACAATCTGGACGAAGCGGGTGCACGACTGATAAATATCGTTAGCCGCACGATCAACGGCCGCTTGACCGCCGCAGAAACTGCCGGCCATCAAGAGTTCATACTCACCAAATTGTACCCGAGTGCATAAGCAACCGCAATCTGCGCTGGTGCACAAATGCTTTTGGGAACGGGGAATTGACGTTCGCGATCGTGGCTCGGTCAGGCTCCGAATTACGCAACTCGGCGGCAAAGCAGACGGGTCTCCGGGTTACGCGGGGGAGTAAGCAGGCTTCACCACCATCAGGTGTCCGCAAGGGGATTAGGAACATAGGAGGGCTAGCACGGTGACACGCTTGATTCGCCTCAGGGACCGGCTCCTTGCGGTAGCCGCAGTAGCAGGCCTTGCTGCAGTTCTAGCTGCATGCGGTGCGGCAGCGAGCACTCACAAGTCAGGGCCAGTGACGACGCCCAAGCACCTGGTGCTGAACTCATCCGGGCTTCCCGTGCTGAGCAAGGGCACGTCCATCGCCATTGGCGACGGAGGGCCACCAGCTCCCGGGGCGACGGACACCAATGCTTGGCTCACGTCTCAGCTTCTGGCCGAGTGGGGTGCCTCCACAACGTACACCATCGCAGGTGGCGCAGCGCCTGAAGACTCGGTTGTCAGTGGTGCGCTAACTGAGACGAACGGACCCATGTCCCTGCTCTTGGACTCGGGACTGACTGTATTCTGCCCCAACCAGGTCCACGTTGACTGGGAGTTGGTTTCCACGCATGACACAACTTTGTCTCAGCTCGTGGGTCAGAAGATTGCAAACCTGTCAGCGACTTCAACGTCGTCATATATCCAGGTCGCTGTTTTGAAGAAAAAGGGCATCTCGGCCAGCAAGGTGACGGAGGTGTACACGGGTAGCAACGTCACCGACCTTACCGTCCTCCTAAATGGGGACGTACAAGCGGCGTGGATCCACTCAACTCAAAATGTACCTACCCCTGGACAGCCTACTCTTCACGTCCTCGCCAAGGGCTCGACTTATGCGACGTTCCTAGCGGACAGCTATCTCGGAGCCAAGGAGTCCTGGCTGAAGGCGCACCCCGCGTATGCAGAGGCCATCATCCTGGCGTGGATCAAGGCCGCAAACATCTTCGACTACCATGAGAATCAGTGGCTGAAGGATGCGCAGACCTACACAGACAATGTAAGCCCTATCTCTACCACGAGACTTCAGTGGCAGGCAGAGCATTCAGTTAATGCGTGGGGTCTGCAAAATGAGGCCGAAATGACCGCGTCCGCGCTGCAGCAGAATTACGATGCTGTGAAGGCCCAGGGGGTCATCCATGGCGACGGGGTGCGCCCACTGTCACAGATAGCCGACTTGAGTGTGTGGAACGCCGCGTGGTCGATCTATCAGCATCACAAGGCGGCGTATGAGGGATAGTCTTTCGCTGAAGTTTGGAGAGGTGGGGGGCCGCCGGCCGGCGGCCCCCCCCCGAACCAACACCCCCCAAA
>JBJKSO010000065.1:0-63134 GCA_046703825.1 Candidatus Dormibacteria bacterium | reverse complement strand
GCGGTGAGGCTGGCGGCACTGGCCGCGGCCTGCAGCGCCAGCTGCGTTCTGGCCAGCTGGGCGACCGCCAAGGCTCCGCAGGCCACGATCAGCATGATGGGCATCACCAGGCACAGCTCTACCAGCGCCTGCCCCTCACCCCACGCCCTAAAGAGAAGCGCTCCACCGGTAAGCGCAGCCGCACGTCGATGGGAAGGCTGGAAAGGAGGCCGGTCGGCAGCGGTAGCAGGCTGCGCAGGGCGCCCCTGATCCACACGTCCACCGCCGTCGGCGGCCAGTTCACGTAAGCCAGGCAGACAGTCAGGCGACCAGTGCTGGGAGGTCCGGCGCACGCCTGCATCCCCACCCCAGCGCCGAAGCAGCCAGAAAGGCGGCAGTCCGGGTTCGCAGTGCCGTCCAGCTCCGTCCTGGTCAGCCCGTAGCCGCTGGCGAGATTTCCACCCAGGGCCACAGAACCGCACGTCACCGACCCGCCCGTCATGGCGCGGCTGCCGTAGTCGACGCACTTGGAGGAGGCGAGGCAGACCGTGCAGCCTTTGGCCTCCGCCATGCCCAGGGTGCTCTGCCGCAGCGACTGGAGCGCTGCGTCATCGCCCTCCACCAGCCGCAAGGCCGGATTGCTCCCCGCGCTCGGTGCCTGACTGGCCGTCCTGGCGGCCAGGAGTGCCGCGCTTTGGGCCCCCTCCTGGGCCAGCACCGAAAGTCCAAGCTGCACGGAGAACAGCGCTACCAGCAGGAACAGAGCCGCGCCGATGGCCATCTCCACCATCGCTTGACCCGCGTGCCTCCCGGCGCTCAACCGAGCACCTCCCCGATCCTGACCAGAGCCGGGTACAGCAGAATCACCAAGAACGGCAGCAAAACGCACAGCGCCACCGGGAAGATCATCGTCACGAGGGTGCGCTTACCCTTGGCGACCAGACGCTCGCTGTGGCTGTCGCGCAGGCTCCTGGCCAGCCTCGACAGCGTGCCGGTTGTGGCGATGCCCTCCTCACGCTGCAGGCGCAGCACCGCCCCCAGGGCCGCGAGCTCGGCCAGGCCCCAGGTGACTCCCGCTGCTTCGACCTGCCGATCCACCGACGGCGTGCCGGCCGCCGCGGACTCGGTCAGGCAGCGATGCAGCAGATTCGACGCCTCCCCTCCCACTCTGGATACCGCCGCCTCCATCGCGGCTCTCGGCCCGATGCCGCCGGCGCTCTGCTCGAGGGCCATCAGGTCCACCAGCAGCGGCAACTGCATCAGCAGTGCGTGGCGCCGGCCCTGGGCCAGTCGAAGCAGGTGTAGCGCCAAGAGTGCCGGGACCGCGAGCGTGGCTGCCACCGCGGTCGGCAGCGAGATCCAGCCCCGCGTCACCGCCAACCCGCTGAGCGCGAGCACGGCGGCGGCGCCGATCGACCCAACCCCGAGCGTCTCGGTTGCGGTCGGCTGGTCGTCCACGCGCTTGAACACGATGTCCAAGCGGGTGGTGGCTGCGGCCGGGAGACGCCCCCAAACCACCTCGCCGGCGCGGATTGTCCAGGTCCGCGGGCGCGCACCCAGCTGCGTCGGGCGATTCTCCACCAGGCTGTGGCGACGCTCCTGCCGGTGCTTGAGCCACGCTTCCGCAGCGGGCGGGGACGGCCACAGCCGAACAGCGACGAGCGTGGCGATCGTGAACACCGCAGCGGCAGCCGCCGAGGCGATCACCGACGAAGGTGGTGCGATCCAGGCGGCGAAGAGCACCACCGCCTACCTCGGCTGCAGCGCGACGACGCGCTGCGCTTGGTCGTCGCTGGCAGTCAGCCGTGTCGGAGGCGCATCCAACTCGGGCAAGCGGATGCAGCGAAGCATCCAAGCATGGCCGAGCCCGATCCAGCAGAGCAGGCATCCGAGCACCATTTGTCCGGTTGCCGACTGGTACGGGGCCAGATACTGCGGATTGACCGCATGGACAGCCAGCAGCAGCGCTACCGGGAGTCCAGCGATGACGAGAGCGCCAGTGCGCCCCTGCGTTTGCTCAGCGCGGAGCTGCGACTGGAGCACGTGCACCTGGTTGGCGGCTCGGCCGAGTTCCTGAAGCAGCGGTGTGAGCTGTGCCCCCGAGCGGCTGCCGGCGCCGAGCGCGGTTGCAACCAGGGTGAATACAGGGTGTGCCAGACGACGCTGGCTACGGTCGAGAGCATTCTCGAGCGAGGTGGTCTGCAGATCGGAGACCAGCTCGCGCAAATGCGGTCGGAGGTCGGCCGGGCCACTCTCCGCCAGCGCGCGCAGAGTCTGGCGGACGCCCTGGCCGGAGAGAAGCAGTTGGGCCATCAGGTCGATCGCCGACAGCAGCGCCCTGGTCAGGTCCGCATAGCGACGCTCTTTGCGTCGCTGCTCCCAGCCGCGCAAGGCCAGCAGCGTGACAGCGAAGACGAAGGCAGCGGTGATGGGCTGGCCCAGGAGCAGCCACCAGGCCGTCGCCGTCAGCGTGGCGGCTCCAGCTTTCGCTGCCAGCCACGGGCGGATGGCGAGAGACCGACTCGGAAGGGGCACCACGTGCGAGCCCTTGGTCGATCGTTGGGTGAGCAACCAGGCCAAGCTGGCCGCACCCAATCCGGCGGTGGTCGCGCCGAGCAGCGCTTGGGCGAGCAGAGCAGCGCTCACCGAGCAGACCAGCTAGCCCGCTGCCGGGAGGCCATCCAGCGAGACGCCCGCCGCCTCGAACTTGTCGGCCACCTTCAGCGGCAGATCGTCAAACCTGCCGACCAACCACTGCCACTGGCCCACCGAGCGCCGGTAGACGAGCACGTCCTCCACGATCGGGGTATCCGCCTCGACCTGGCCCGTGACCACCCCGACCGCCTGAACCACACGGCGGTCGCTCCCGTCCGCGGTCCGGAACCGGGCGAGATGGATGACCAGGTCGACCTTGGCAGCAATCTCCCTCGCAATTGCGGCTGGTTCCGCCTTGGCCTGCGCCGGGTTGCGGCGCACCAGGGCTGACAGCCGAGTCAGCGCGTCTCTCACGCTGTTGGCGTGCAAGGTGGTGGCGCTTCCGTCGTGACCGGTGCCCATGGCGTCCAATACGTCGAGCGCCTCCGGCCCGCGGGACTCGCCCACGAAGATCCGGTCGGGCCGCTGGCGCAGGGCGTTGCGCACCAACTGCTGGATGGTGATGCCGCCGGCGCCTTCGGTGTTGGGATCACGCGCCTCGAGCGAGATGCAATTCGGGCGCCCGTCGGCTGCGGTGTGGAGGTGCAGCTCCCGCTGATCCTCAATTGTGATCAAGCGGTCGCCTGGGTCAACCTCGCCGATCATCACCCGAAGCAGCGTGGTCTTACCCGTCCCCGTACCGCCTGAGATGATCAGATTCAGTTTGGCGCGTACCGCCGCCTTCAACCATGGGATGAGCTCCCAGGGCAAGGTGTCGCAGCGAGCGAGCGCGGACAGGGTTGTGAAGCGAGCGACCTGATGGCGCCGGATGGTCACCGAGAGGGGGAGCGAAACGGGAGGCAGTACAGCGTTCAGCCGAGAGCCGTCCGCCAGGGTGGCGGTCACCATCGGCGCTGCCCGATCGAGATGCCCGGAGCTGTCGCCGATCATGCGCCGGACCGTCTGCAGGAGATCCTCCTCGCTGGCGAATCGCAAATCGGCCAACTCTGACCGCCCGTCCCTCACCACCATCACCTCGTCGGGACCGTTGACGAAGACCTCTTCCACAATCGGGTCCGCCATCAGCTCGGAAAGCGGGCCAAGTGGTGTGACGCGAGCCAGCACCGCCCGCGCGAGCGCGGAGTATCCGGCGGAGTCCAGCACCGGTTTGCCGACGTGGGGAGCGCGGGAGTGGTAGCCCTCGATCTCCGCCGCCACCAAGTTCTCGATCCAAGCCCGGTCCTCAGCGCCAAGGTTCGGATCGCTGCGACGGGCGAGGCGCTCTGCGATAGCCAAGCGGACCCGGGCGAGCACCTCCGCTTGGGCGGACTCAAGCAGCGTCCCCGACCCGGCGATCATGCGAGGTTCCCGCGCCAGCCATCGGCGGCCGTCTCGACGGCCGCCGGCTCTCCGACACCAGTTGTGGCTGACATGGCCTGAAGGGTGTCCAGGCAGGCGTCCAGCCCGCGGGCGATCGCCTTGATGCTGTCGGACCTGGCACCTAGCCCGTCGGGCCAAGTGAGCGACGGCACGTGCGGAATGGTCGCCACGACATTCAGGTAGAAGCGCCGCCTCATGGCACCCGTGATGTCCCGCGGCGAGCCCGGACCATGGTGATTCACCAAGACCAGCGCTGGTTTCGCTCTCAGCCGCTGGGCGGTCGGTGCCATGAAGGTCCGCTCAAACAGGTCCAGTCCAAGCCGCGAGCCATGAATCACCCAAACAATCACATCGCAGGCGGAGAGCGTGGCCGCACCGGCCGAGGAGGTGAGCGCTCCGGTGTCCGCGATCACCAAGCCCGATCGCCTGCGCAGCTCTGCCAGGACAGAGAGTGCGACCCGCACCGGAAACGCTTCCGGCGTAGCGGGCTCCGACAGTCCCGTCAGGACGTATGTGCTCCCCCGCGTCTGCAGGTGCCGATCGACCAGTTCCGAGTCGACGGGGTGGAGAGCGGCGTCGTGTACCAGGTATGAGAGCGAGTGACTCTCACTCAGATCCAGGTAGGCCGCCAGCGAGCCCAAATTCGGGTCTAGATCCACCAAAGCAGCTGCTATGCCCCGCGCGGACGCTCTCTGCGCGATAGCGACCGACAGCAGCGAGCGGCCAGGGGCTCCGGTCGCGCCGGCAACCCCGACCAGGGTGCCACTCTGCGGCCAACTTCCGGTCAGCGGGTTCCGGGAGCGCGCAAGCATCCTCGCACCTCTCGGCATGCTCAACCGGACGAACATCGTTCCGCCGCTCCGTGGACCTGCAGGGCGCGCAGGGCGGCGTCTGCGCTGTCCACCGCCTGCTGCCCAAAGTCACATGCCGACAGCGGCGCTGGCACGGCCCAGATCGACTGGGTGGCGGCCAGCAGTAGCCATGAAGGAACTTGTGACCGCGGCACCAAGACGGTGATCGAATGAGTGGCTGCCTGGACGGCAACCACGGGCAGCGCGGAAGCCAAAGGGACTACGCAGCCGCCAAAGCCAGCGATTCCGCAAAGGCTGGTGGTGCCTGCGCTCCCTAGTTCACTACCTGACACCGCGAACATGTCGACGCGCCCCCCGATTTGAACGTCAGCCGGCAATGAGTTCAGCGGAAGTGTCAGCCGACTGAAATTCGCGGCGTCCGGGAACGAGAGCTCACTTCTCAGGATGAGTGAGCCTTTGGGTATGGTGACCAGCGCAACGGCACCGTTCACGGAGCGATACGCGCTCTGCTGGATAGTGTCAACGGAGGCCGTGGGAGTCATCTGCACCGGGGCTCCCGCCCCGACCAGAAATGATGTATCGGCCCGCAGCGTCTGGCCAGCCGGTATCGTCCGCGCAGCGGCCAGCACGCGCGACTGGGCACCTTCGAGCCGGAAGGACAGAAAGAGGAAGCTGGCCAATGCCACGGCGAAAGCAGCCAAGCCTGCTGTCACAGTGACACGCCGTCTCACCGGCCAGCCCCCCTTGACGCCCCCCCCAATCGGGACGACACTGCCGCGCGCGTAGCAGCACTAGTCATTTTCCATGGCGCTCGCCGACGCAGGCGCAGCTCGCGCTAGTGACGGAGGAGTCACTAGCGCCGAGGCTCGAATCGGCAGCTGACTTGCAGCGCACCCTACCGGCCCGGTCATGCGGCGCCCTTCAACGCGTCGCGCCAGCGCTCGGTGCGTAGCCGCGCCACCCCGCGCTTGTACAGTCCACGCACGCGCTCATGCGGAACTTGCCAACTGTTAGCTATGTCCGCGGTCGTCAATCCTTGGATGATCTTGGCCCGGACTACAGTCGCCTGCCGCGGCGTGAGATCTTGGAGCATGCGATCCACCAGCTGTCTTTCGGCGACGGCGGCTGCCGGATCGGCGCCTTCGTCGGCCAGCGATCCGTCGGGCTGACCGCAGTCCAACAGCAGTTCGATTGGTGGCCCAGCGTAGCGGGAGCGCACCTGCTCGGCCTCCCAGCGATGGTGCCAGCGGTGAAACGCAATGCTTCGGAGCCACGCTCGCAGCGTGGCCTCGGATTCACCCTCGAACGTATGTATCCGCCGGATCGCGGTGAGGAACACGTCCTGCACCAGATCCGCGCGATCTTCAGGCGGACGACGTCCAAAGCAGCGCTCTACATCGGCTTTGAACTCGACGAACATCCACTCGATTGCTTGCGCTTCGTTCTGCCGTAGGGATCTGACGCGATCGCTGAACTCCACTTACCGTACCTCCCTTGGCCTTCGCCTGGGAGATGACTGTCAGGACGTTGTGTCGCGCCGACGCCCGGTTTCTGTCGGTATCCGTCACCATGTTGGCGGCGATGTGCATGCTCTGCCAGCCCACTGGATGCAATATGCTGGGCCAGGAGGGGAGAGATTGCCGCAGGTAGTTGGACCGGAGATCCTGATTGTGGACGACGATCCGGACACCTGCGAGCAATTGGCTAGTCTGATGGTCTCGGACGGGTACCGCGCCGTCACGGCCCTGAGTGGCCGCCAAGCTCTCACCCGCCTGGCTCACAAGATTCCGGACTGCCTAGTGCTCGACTACGCCATGCCCGAGGTCAGCGGCCTGGAGGTCCTCAGACAGATACGCGATCAGGACCTGGACATTCCTATCGTGATGCTTAGTGCCAAAGCGGACTCCTACGACCGAGTCGCAGGCTACAGCAGTGGCGCCGACATATACGTCGGGAAGCACGAAGATGTGGCGGTCTTGAGATCTGCGGTCCGCCGACTCCTGGTCGCAAGACGCAGGACCGCGACAGTACTAGAGGTGGGGCAATTGCGCCTCGATCTCACTGCCTGGAAATGCTACTTCAACGGTGCAGAAGTCGCGCTGCCGCCTAGGCTCTTCACTTTGCTGCGGTTGCTGGCGTCCCAACCCGGCCGAGTGTATCGCAAGGAGCAGATACTTAGCGCCGTTTGGGGTGTGGGCGCCGAGGTATACGATCGCGTCGTCGACAATGCTGTGGTCGACCTGCGTCGCATGCTGGGAGACAGCGGGCGGCCCCCGAGCCTCATCCACACCGTTAGGGGCGTTGGCTACAAGCTTGAGGTGAAGTGACGTGGGTTCGCGCGGATCCGCGTCGCCGGCTGCGGTGATCAGCAGCGTCGCCGGCGATGTCCTTTGGGATTCAACAGCTGCTCTGGCGGTCTTCGACCCCAACTGTCGCCTATTCTTCTCCA
This sequence comes from Candidatus Dormibacteria bacterium, assembly GCA_046703825.1. Lineage (GTDB taxonomy): Bacteria > Chloroflexota > Dormibacteria > Aeolococcales > Bog-877 > JBJKSO01. The sequence continues at coordinate 55,880 of JBJKSO010000065.1, read as the reverse complement.
ACCCCGCTTGGAGGTCGTCCCGCGACCTGGAAGCCCTCTTGGACCGGCGACAGGTCCTCGCCGACAGGCAGGTTGCTGAGGGCCGCCTCGAGGCACTCCGGCTTGCGGCACCGGTCTCTTTGAGGCCGGCCGCGGCCCCGGAGCTTCGCCTTGAGTGGCAGCCACTTAGGGAGCCCGGTTGGAGCGTACTCGTCGCCTGGAACCAGTCCCGGTCGGGCGCCGCCGCGCCCGAGGCACGGCTGGCAGAAGTGGTTCACGAAATCTCGCGCCCGCTGATGCTGGCGCAGTCAGCTCTCGATGAGCTGGTCCAGCTGTGTGCGAGGAGCGCCCCCGCCGTGCGCGCCGCTCTCTCACGAGAGGGCCGTGCACTCGGGCAGCTATCACAGCTACTGGCCTCGCTGCGCGATCTTGACCTGTCGGGTCTCGACCCTGCCGCCACGGAGCCGGTTGACATCGGGCAGCTGGTGGCACAGCTTGCAGACATGTACGCCCCGCTGGCCGCAGGCCGCGGGTATCAGCTCACATGCTCGACTGACGGACCGTTCCACACGGTGTGGGCGAGCTACGAACTCCTCAGCCGCGCCGTGGGCAACCTGGTGGACAACGCCCTCAAGTACTCGGTGGCACCGGGCCCGGTCCGGATCCAAGCGTGCCAAAGGGGTGCTCTCGCCGTGATCGAAGTCGGGGACGCGGGCCCGGGTATCCCGGTGGAGCAGCAGGAACGGGTGTTCGGCGAGTTCGTGCGCCTTCCGTCCGCCCAGCATCTGTCCGGGTCGGGCCTCGGCCTTGCGGTCGCCCGCCGAGTGGCCGCCGCTTACGGCGGCGGCCTGTCCTTGGAAAGCCAGGTGGGACTGGGGAGCACCTTCCGGGTTAGCTTCGTTGCCGGCCGCCCGGCAGCGCAGGTACCCAGGCGGAGGTAGACTCCAGACTCGGCCCGCATGGCTCAATTGGTTAGAGCAGGGGACTCTTAATCCCAAGGTTCCAGGTTCGAGTCCTGGTGCGGGCACACCGGCTGTTGCAATTAGAGTTGCAGGGTTGCTCCTGAAGTCACGGTCGGGGGGCAAATCCAGGGCCCGAAGTCAGGTACAAGCTCCTCCCAGGACCTCTTGCACGCTCGAAACGGGGTCCCGAGGGAACAAAGCGAGATCAGCCCGAATTCAGGCACGCTGAAGCCTCCCGCTGGGGGAGGCTTGATTCAGCCGGCTTCCGTCACACCGCTGGGGGCGGCGAGAGGGCAACTGGAGGAGGAGCGCCCGGCACCGGGATGGGCGTCCGTCGCCTCAGGCGGGCGGCGGCTACCTGAGCCGCTATCCCTTGGTCTTCCCGAAGTCTCCACGGCTGCAACGCCGTGGCTCAATGAAACAGCTTCAGCACCTCGCCAAACCGACCGCTCCCAGCCTACCAGTACCTCAGCGCGAAGTGTGCCCAATTTTTAACGCCCTGTGGGGCTTCGCTGGCAGTTCGAACCTGCTGATGTCAGCGTGTCGTGAGTATGAACGAAGAGTAGCCAATCCATACCCGACTGAAGTCAGCTGAGGTGGAAGAGCGTAGGACGCGATCACACCTGTCGCGGTCAGACAAACACTTCCCAGCAGTCCGCCACCGCGCTCGAAGCCCAGGCAACGGAGTGAGTGGCCACCACCCTTCCGGGAAAAGATTACACTCCGAGTTTGGTGAATCGGAGGCGGGGCGGGCACTCCCGAGTACTGCTCAACCGCGTTCTGAAGTCCAAGTAGTAGCGCGCGCGCTGGATTCGGTCCGAGAAGAGCACTGGTCGTGGTCATGCCGATCTCGGTGTATGGGCCGGTGCAGGACCATGGTGCATTGGAAGTTGGAAGCGAGCACGAATATATGCCGGAACCGCCTTGGGGAAGATGCTGCGCGCCTCCGGCCGCGAAGACCTCGAAGCTTCGACCCGGCCCCTCCTCGTAGATGGCCGGGGGCGTGACGCGGTACCAGGTCAAGGTTCTTGACCGCTGTGCAGAGCTCACCTGCAGTTCTCTGGTGGCCCCGTTGGAGATGACCGTCACGCTGTAGGATTCCGAAAACGTGCCCTGTGCGCCACGCTGAGCCAGATTGACGAAGGCGTGGATTTGACCGGGGGAGGCAGCCAACGGGGACTTGGGGCCACCGCTCCCACCAGGGTGGGCCAGGACCGCCCCCGCCCCGCCACCGATCGCCAGAAGAACCGCAATTGCCAGGCGTCTTTGCCTCCGGCGCTGCCTGGTCTTCGCCTCTTTGAAAAGAGCGTCCGGGCCGCAAGTGGGTTCAGCCGTCGCCTCGCGTTCTAGGGTCGGCACCCGGCTACCCGATAGCCTGCATTATTTTTGTGAGTTCTTCCACTCGGTAACCGTGCCGACGGGCCATCACCACCAACTCCCTGGTCTTGTCAACCAGGAGGCTCCGATCCGGCCCGTCAGCCACTACACGCACCCCGCGGCCCCGCCGAAACTCCACGATCCCCTCGTTCCGCAGTTCCCTCAGGGCACGAAAGACGGTGTTGCTGTTCACTCCCAGCACGGTGGCCGAGCCAGGTGCACCTGCAGCTTTCCGTGTCCCCAGCCCTTCGCCGGAATGCGGCTGCCAAAGGGTACGCGACGCCCTCCGCACTGGTCAAGGGTGTCGCCAGAGCCCGGCAGGCTATTCAAACGTTTCCCTGCGTCACAGTCCCACCTTGAGGGAGCCTGGCGCTGTGGGTTGCGCGTGCGACATCTTGGCTCGTGGAGAGTGCAAGCGTCCGGCTCGTGCCACTCAGTCACTACTCCTCGACCCAGTCCCTGGTGAGATAAAGCCAGAATGCGAGCCCACCGTACTCGCGGTAGCGGCGGAAGGCACGCCGGATAGCTGCATCGGGCGCCCGGCGCCCGATGAGCCTCGCGTACGTGGGACGCGTCCACGAGTCGAGTACTAGGAGTCCGTATCGGCCCAGGCCAGTCAGCATTATGTGAGCCGCCGCGTACGGACCAACACCAGGCAAGGTCATCAACCGGGCCTCAGCTTCAGAGTCGGGGAGATCGGGGTCCAGCAGTGCTTCGAGGTCAACTACACCATTCACAACCGATTGCGCCAGTTGAAGAAGGTAAGTACCCCGATAGCCCGCACGAGCAATATCCTTGTAGAAGCCTTCTGGGGCTCGAGCCATCTCCAGAGGCCGCGGGAACGACCGTCTACCGTCGATGTCCGGGATCCCCAACCCGGTGACAAGGGCGCCGACCATTCGCTCGGTGGCCGACCATGAGCAGTTGGTGGTGCAGATCGTCTTCACCACGTCCTCGAATACCGTAGGGCTCCGTAGCATCCGCCCGGCTCCGGTGCTGACCCAGGCCAAGCGGGGATCGCCCAGGGTTAGCGAGTAGAAGCGAGATAGGTCTTCGTCCAGACGGAGCATCCTTCGTACCACGCCCAGCAAGTACGCTACCTCCAGCTGACGCAATTGCGAGTTGGACTCTCCTACCTCGACCCGCGCCACGCCGGGCGATTGCTCGTGAACCAGTACCGTGACTGCGCGGCCAGTGGCCAGCGCCAGCGTGGTGGTGAGCTGCCGGGGCGGGTCGGTCACCGCGTTAGGCGGCAGCAGAGCCACCCCGTGCGAGGAGAGGGTCCGCGGAAGGCTGATCGGCTCACCGCCAGCTCCCACCAGCGGTAACTCAGCAAGCAGCCGACCAGACGTTCGCCGCCTTTCACCCATGGTGTTTGCGAGACGATACTGGCCCAGGCTGGCCGCGGTTGCAGCGCTGCCTAAGCGAGTGATGCTCGCACCCCACACAAGGAGGCGTGACAATGGGTGTTCTCTCGAAGCTGGCACCGGAGAGCGCAGGGGCGGCGCGGGAGTGGGTCGAGGTGCCAGGCATCAACCCGCCTTGGCGCCTACCCGTGATTGCCGTCCGCGGGCGCCGGGAAGGGCCGAGACTAGCCGTTACCGCTGGAGTGCATGCCAGTGAGTACGCACCCATGGAGGGTCTGCGCCGCTTTATGACCGCGCTGAATCCAGAGGAGCTGCACGGCACCATCACAGCTGTCTTGATGGTCAATACTCCGGGATTCCCCGTGCGGTCAGTGTTCCGAAACCCTCGCGACGGCAAGAACATCAACCGGGTCTTCCCGGGCTCAGCGACGGGAAGCGACTCCGAGCGGTTGGCACACTTCTTGATCCGCGACCTGATTGCGGACTCCGATGCCTACATCGACTGCCACTGCGGTGACATGGTGGAAGCGCTTATTCCCTTCACCTCTTGGGCCAGGACCGGCACGCCTGACGTCGACACCAGGTCCGAGGCCATGGCCAAAGCCTACGGAGACAGCCTGCTGTTCGCCAGTCCGCTTGCCACCAGTCGCGGCATGGCCTACACCGAGGCGGCGGCTTTGGGGATTCCGGCGATGCTGGGCGAGGTCGGGCAGCAGGGCCGCGTGGACGAGTCCGCGGTCGAAGCACACGTCCTCGGTCTGCGCCACGTTCTGGGTGTCCTCGGGATGTGCGAACCGCCTTCCCCGCGGAACCCGCCACGGGCGATGGATGAGAAAGTCTGGCTAGCAGCGTCTGCCTCCGGCAGCTTTCATCCGGCGGTCAAGCTGGGGGACCAGGTGGTGGGGGGGCAGCATCTCGGTGACATCCGCGACGTCTTCGGGGAGAAACTGGAGGAGGTTGTCTCGCCGGCCGATGGCCTAATCTTTGTAATCCTCACCGGGCTGGCGGTTGCAGAAGGTGAGGCTCTGATGGCCGTCGGAGCGCCGGCTCCGCTTGCCTGAGCGCCGCCGGAGGCGAGCTTCCTCAGGCGGCGGCGACGACGCTCGGGTGCCTGCAGCTCCGCTTGAACTGGTGGGCGACCAGCCACAGCGATAGCTTGGTCGCATGAGGCTGTGGCTCGCGGCGCTGGGGCCGGACCAACCAGGCTGTAAGCAATGACAGCAGGCGCGGCGATCACCGGTTGGGGCAGCGCCCAGCCAGCTCAGGTGATCACCAACGCCGATCAGGAGGCCCAGCTTGACACCCACTGACCCCTGGATCGTGGAGCCTAACGGGATCCGCGAGCGCAGGGTGGGCGGATCCATCACCGCCTTGGCCGTCGGGGCCTCCCGGCGGGCGCTGGAACGCGCGGGCATGAGAGCAGCGGACGTGCAACTGCTGATGGTCTCGACCAACGCCCCCGACCAGCCGGTGATGTGCAGATATCCGTGCTTGTCGACCCAGCAAAGAGCTCTACAAGTGCGGCGGCGAGCTAGTCGCACCCCGCGAGGTGGAGGAGGTCCTGGGGCGCTATCCCGGCGTGATTCGGGCGTTCGTGGTGGGGATACCGGACGAGCGCACGAGCGAGGTGGGAGTGGCATCGGTTATCCCGAGTGCCACCCCGACCGAGCCCCAGGAACTGATCGACCATTGCATGCGCCACCTGGCGCGCTTCGAGGTTCCGCGCGAGGTGGGCTACATATCAGCCGGGCATCTTCCCACCACCGCGACCGGCAAGGTGCAGAAGTTCCGGCTGATCGAGATGGTCGCGGCTGCCACCACTAGGCCTGGCACGTCAGCGAATCACACCTCCAAAGCGCTCCAGCGACGCGACCTCGCCGAGCGTCTTGCGGTTCTTGCGTCCCGCCCCCAGAGGGTGCAGCGGGTAGCCGAAGGGAAGCACACAGAGGACCTCGAAGCTGTCGGGAAGGCCGATCGCCGCCCGCACTCCTTCCAGGCCGCCGAACCCGGTCCAGTTCGAGCCGACCCCGTCCGACCAGGCGGCGAGGAACATCGACTGCACCGCCCGGCTGGCGTCGGAGACACCGAAGCGGCTCTCGCGCTGGTAGGCAACCACTACCGCGAAGGCGGCGGCGGCGATGTAGGGACCGGTCTTGACCAGGGCGCCCAGCTCCTTCAGGTGGTCCCGGTCTTGCACCAGCACAAAGTGCCACGGCTGGCGATTCATCGAACTGGCTGTCAGTCTGGCCGCCTCCAGGATCCGCTTGATCACCTCGTCGGGAACCGGCTCCTCGCGATATTCCCTGACCGCCAGCACGGTGCGGATCGCGTCGAAGACCTCTCTGCTCATGGTCTGCTCCTTGGTCTAGTCGCGAGGCCGCGACCTGGCTCTGCTGGGCGCGCACCGCCGAGGGGGCTAAAACCGCGAACCGCCCGGCTCCCGTTCAAGTGCGCTGGCCGAGGTTGACGGGTGGCGTGTCAGAGCCCGCGCGCTATCGCCGCATCCATCGCCGCTCCCGGCGCATTGCGCATCCCGCCGTGTCCGGGGGCGAGCCGGGCCGGCTCCAGCGCTCTGAGCGAGCGCGCGCTGGCCAGAGCCGTGGGTCGATGCCAGGTGGCGAGCGCCGCCAGGGGGAATCGCCAGTTCCGGTGGGCGGAGGTGGCTACGCCAAACACGGTGGTGTAGGCATCGCCGCAGTACAGGGTCCGGTCTCTGCTGTCGATGAAGGCCAGATGCCCCGGAGTGTGCCCGGGAGACGCAATGGCCTCGAGCGAGCCGACACGGTCACCGTGGGCGACGTACCCGGTTGGTAACGTAGTGGCGCCGGGAAGCGAACCGCGGATCTTGGCGTCCTGGGGTTCGCCCGGGGCTGCTGTCACATCCTTCCTCAGTAGGCGTGCGTCCCGCTCGGATATCAGCACCTCGGCCGCCGGCCAGAGCGCGTGCAAGGCATCGAGCGACCCAATGTGGTCCCCGTGGCCGTGGGTGAGGACGATCCGAATCACCGGCATCCCCGTCTTCTCCACGGCGGCGGCGATTTTTGGTGCGCTTCCCCCGAACATGGTGTCAAGCACGACCAGACCGTCGCTCTCTTCCACTAGGTAGCAGTTGACGAAGCCCAGCCTGGTGATGCGCTGCAGCGGAGGATCTCCTCACCCGGGGGTCACCCGGAATCCGGGGCGGCAAGGCGATGCTAGCAGCCGACCCTGACGGGCCGAGCCGTGACTTCGGGTGCGCGGCGCCCGGCCATAGGCGCGCCGGCCCTCATCCCCGGACTGCCCGCGGCGGACCACCGGTAACCAGGCGGCGAAACCAGGCTCGGTCCGGTATTGGCTGCGAGGACATCTCGGCCGCGATCTGAGCCGCCGCGCGCCGGTAGGAATCGTCACCCGCGACCTCGCGGATGGCGTGCCCCAGTGCGTCGTCGGCTCGGCCCCCGGTGGCCAGCACTCGCTCCATGGGCAGGGCGATGCCAGCACCGGCAGCGGACACGCTCGCGCCATTGGTTGCCTGGTCGGCGAACATCGGGACGACCACCAGCGGCACGCCCACCGCGACAGTGCCGTAGACGGTGCCGGTTCCCCCGTGGCACACCACAACCTGCGACGCTGCGGCGGCGTCCACATGGCCCACCCAGCCCTCCAGATGCACGTTGGGCGGACACGGCTTAGGGAAGGTATCCCCTAGACCAGTGCTCAGCAGCACGCGAGCTGGCAGGCTCTGCGCGGTCATCAGCATCGAGCGGAGCAGCCGTGCGCCAGGTCCGAGCCCGCCGGCGACGCTGCCCAGGGTCATGTACACCAGCGGGCGGGGGTCGCCGTCCCACCAGTTGGGCAGCGGACGCGGCTGTTTCGTCGGCTCACGATAGCGGCGGATGTCCGGGTAGGGCCCGGGGTCGAGCGAGGCGGGCAGCCGTGTCAGGTAAGGCGCATGGGCCAGAGATTCGCCGGCACCGGGCCGGTAGGCCTCCAGCACCGGCGAAGCCAGTCTCAATCCGAACCAGTCCCCCCGCGCCGGCGATATCCCCAGCTGGCAGTTGGGGACGCCCCGGCGCAGGGCGCACACCGCGCCCGAGTACTCGCACGTCTCTCGCAGCAGCACATCTGGTCGGAAGTCGTCGAAAGCGCGCTCGGCGGCTGCGAGCATGGCTGCGGTGCAGTGGCGGCCGAAGTACTCCCGCTCCACCAGGGTTGCGGTGTGAGCTCCGGAACCGGCGGAGAGAGCCGCCCTGACTTCCGCCCGCAGCTCGTTGCTCGGATCATCGCCCAGATACAGCGGCACGCTCCTGGTGAGGTCTCCCGGCGACGACGAGCGCGGCGCCAGCAGTGCCACCTCGCTGCCGGCGGCTCGGGCGGCTTCCATCAGCTCCAGGATCGGCAAGAGGTGGCCGCGACCGCCCGTGGAGGCGAACAAAATGCGCATTCCGTCGAGAGCCGGTCAGCGGCGAGCGGAACTCGGGCTGCGGCTAGTCGCGGAAGCGGCGAAAGGCCAGGCAGGCATTGTGGCCGCCGAACCCGAAGGAGTTGTTCAGCACCAGCTCCGGCTTGACCTCGCGGGCACCATCGGTGACGTAGTCGAGGTCGCACTCCGGGTCGGGGTCACGGTAGTTGATGGTGGGCGGCACTCGGCCATCCACGATCGCCATGATCGAGAACACGGATTCGATAGATCCCGCGGCGCCTAGCGTGTGCCCGGTCATCGACTTGGTCGAGGAGATCGGCACCGAGTAGGCGGCCTCGCCGAACAGCCCTTTGATGGCGGCGGTCTCGGCGGCGTCGTTGATCGGCGTCGAGGTGCCGTGGGCATTGATGTAGCCGACGTCGCTGGGGCGCGCCCCCGCCTTCTCGAGCGCCCGGCCCATGGCCCGCTTGGCCCCGCGTCCGCTGGGCTCGCTGGCGGTCAGGTGGTAGGCGTCGGCACTGGCCCCGTAACCGGCCACCTCGGCCAGGATCCGGGCTCCCCGGCGCAGGGCGTGACCCAACTCCTCGAGCACCAGAATGGCGCAGCCCTCCCCGACCACGAAGCCGTCCCGGTGGGCGTCAAAAGGCCGGCTGGCGTGGTCCGGGTCGTCGTTGCGCTGAGAGAGGGCGCGCATGGCGCTGAAGGCGCCCACCGACAGCGGCGTCACCGCCGACTCGCTCGATCCCGCCAGACATGCGACGGCGTCACCGCGCTTGATGATCTCGGTGGCCTCGCCGACGGCGTGGGCGCCGGAGGCGCAGGCCGAGACCAGGGCGAAGTTGGGGCCGCCTGCACCCAACTTCATGGAGATCTCGCCGGCGGCGATATCGGCCAGAATCATCGGTACGGTGAAGGGGCTCAGCCGCCGTGGCCCGCGCAGGACCAGGGTCTGACTGGCGTCCTCGGTAACCTTGAGGCCGCCGATCCCGGACCCCACGATCACGCCCACCTCATCCCGGTTGGAGTCGTCGATGCGGAGCCCAGAGTCCTCCATCGCCTCCAGCGTCGCCGCCAGGGCGAACTGGGTGAAGCGAGCGGTCCGGCTCACCTGCTTGCGCTCGATGAAGTCGGTTGGCTCGAAGTCAGCCACCTCGGCCGCCATCTGCGAGCTGTAGGGGCTGGGATCGAAGGCCTGGATGCGACGGATGCCGTTGGTACCGGCCAGCGCCGCCTCCCAGGCCTGGGCCACACCGATCCCGATCGGGCTGATGATTCCCATGCCGGTGACCACCACCCGGCGGCCCCTGTCCTCACTCAAGCCTCGACCTCCTCCTGCTCCGGGGCGACGGTGGGCACCGCCCTAGGCCGCGACCACTCGGCGGCGTCGTCGATCAGGACCGGGGTCGGTTGCCAGCGAAGGAGGGCTCCGCCCCAGGTCAACCCGGCACCGAAAGCTACCAGACAGAGCATGTCACCCACTTGGCAGCGCCGGGTTTGGGCGGCTTCGGCGAGTGCCAGTGGGATGGAGGCCGAGGAAGTGTTGCCCTGGTGGTCCACGCTGGAGACCAGCCTCTCAGGGGAAAGCCCGAGCCTCCCGGCGGCGGTGGCCAGGATGCGCGAGTTGGCCTGGTGCGGAACAACTAGCGAGATGTCGTCAAGCGAGGCCCCGACCTCCTCGGCCAGCGAGCGGACGATCTGCTCCAGGACCCGGGTGCTGAAGCGGAACACCTCGCGACCGTTCATGCGGATCACCCGGTCCAGCGACCGCGGCGCGGCCGTGTAGGCGGGCAGTCCCGAAGGAAGCTGGTCGACGGAGCGGACCGTGTCCAAGGTGTCGGCCCCCGAGCCGTCGGCCCCCAGCTGCACCGCTAGCAGCTCGGCCCCCACTTCGTCGGGCCCGCCCACCAAGAGGGCACCCGCTCCGTCCCCGAATAGGACGGCGGTGGAGCGGTCGGTCCAGTCGACCAGTCGCGTAAAGATTTCCGCGGAAACCACGAGCACCCGCCGGCTGACCCCGGTTCGGATCAGGGACTCGGCCACCCCGAGACCGTAGACGGCCCCCGAGCACGCCGCCTGGATGTCGAAGGCGATCCCGGGCGGGCAGCCGAGTTCCGTCTGGAGACGGCAGGCCAGGGCCGGGAAGGTTTGATCTGGGGAGCTGCTCGAGCAGATGATGGTGTCCACTTGGGCGGGCACCAGATCAGCGGCGGTGAGCGCGGCCCGAGCGGCACGGGCGGCTAGCCCCACCAGACTGAGCTCGGGCTCAGCCACCCGACGGCTGCGGATCCCGGTGCGGCTCTCGATCCATTCGTTGGAGGTGTCTAGGAACCCCTCCAAGTCCGAGTTGGTGACCTCCAGGGCGGGTACGGCCGTGCCAATCCCCATGAGATGGCAGGGCGCGGTGGCCCGGACGTGCCCGTTTCGCTCGGACGCGCTCTGTTTGCCCGGCAAGACTCTCCCCACTATTTGTCCAAGACCATAGCCTGCTGGTGGGTTACGGTCCAAAAGCCGTAACCTCGACGCCGTCTTTGGGACTGTGCCTTAAGACCGTCCTGCGTTGGGGAGAACGGCCCACCGTGCGCCACCTTGTGAGGGAGTAATCGATGGCGACCACCACCCACCCCCGTTCCGTTCCGCCTGCGGAACTCGGCCCGGAAGTGGTGACCTGCCCGGTCTGCCAGGCGACGCACTCGGTGGCGGAGGCGGCCGAGAACCTAAGGGTGTGCCCGGACTGCGGCCACCACACCCGGATCAGCGCCCTGGAGCGGGTGCGCCAGCTGGCCGACCCCGGCAGCTTCTCGGAGTGGGATGCGGCCATCGAGGGAACCGACCGCCTCCAGTTTGTCGACACCAAGCCCTACAGCCAGCGCCTAGAGGAGGCGCGCAGCAAGCACCAGCTGCCCGACGCCATCCTCACCGGCGCCGCCCAGATCGGGGGCGCCCGGGTGGGTCTGGCCGCCTTCGACTTCGGGTTTCTGGGCGGCAGCCTCTCAACCGCGGTCGGGGAGCGGCTGGCGCGGGCGATCGAGCGCAGCGCCGAGGCGCGCGTGCCCTTCGTGTGCGTCACCTCCTCGGGTGGCGCGCGGATGCAGGAGGGCGTCTTCTCGCTGATGCAGATGGCCAAGAGCGTGGCCGCGCTGCACCGGTTGGCCGAGGCCCACGTGCCCTTCGTCTCGGTGCTGGCCGACCCCACCATGGGCGGGAGCATCGCCAGCTTCGCCGCCCTGGGCGATGTGATCCTGGCTGAGCCAAAGGCGATGATCGGCTTCACCGGAGCCCGGGTGATCACGCAGGCCACCTACGAGCAGCTGCCGGCCGGGTTCCAGACCAGTGAGTTCCACCACGCCCGCGGCTTGATCGACCGAGTGGTCGACCGGCGCCACCTGCGCGAGGCGCTGATCCAGCTGCTGCAGGTGCTGGCGGAGGACCAAGCGGCTTCATCGGCCGCATGAGCGGCCCGGACCAGGCCAGCGCTGGTCTGGCGGCGGCCTGGGCCCAAGTTGAGGTCTCCCGCCATCCCGAGCGCCCCTACTCGCTGGATCTGATCCAGCGCTGCCTGGACGACTTCATCGAGCTGCACGGGGACCGCCAGGGTGGGGATGACGCGGCCATCGTGATCGGTCTGGCCCGCCTGGTCGGGATGCGGCTGGCGGTGGTGGCCAATCAGAAGGGTCGGACGCTGGAGGAGCGCGGGCGGCGCAACTTCGGCATGGCCCACCCCGAGGGCTACCGCAAAGCGCAACGCCTGTTCGCCCTAGCCGGCCGGCTGCAGCTTCCGGTGGTCAGCTTCATCGACACCCCCGGTGCCTACCCCGGAGTCGCGGCCGAGGAGCGCGGCCAGGCCTGGGCGATCGCCCAGACCCTGGAGGCCCAGCTGGCCCTGCCGACGCCGTACATCGCGGTGGTGATCGGAGAGGGGGGCAGCGGCGGTGCGCTGGCCACCCTGCTGGCGGACGCGGTGCTGGTGCTTGAGCACGCGTTCCTCTCGGTGGCCTCGCCCGAAGCCGCCGCGGCCATTCTCTTCCGCGACTCCAGCCGCAAACAGCACGCGGCGGCGGCGCTGCGGCTGGAGGCGGCCAATCTCTTGGAGTGGGGCATCGCCGACGAGATCGTCCCGGAACCCGAAGGGGGCGCCCACACCGACTGGGACGCCACCGCCGCGTTGCTGCGTCCGCGCTTGGAGGCGCAGCTGGCCGGGCTGGCGGCGGCCAGGGTGGACCCCGCGCGGCGACGAGAGCGCTACCGCCGGCTGGACGGCCTGTTCAGCGGCTGATCCGGGTTTGCCAATATACCCCCAGGGGTATATCCTGACGCGAGGGGCGGCTTATCGCCGCCAAGTGCACCAAAGAGGAAGCCCATGGCCACCGTCACCCTGACCGCAAACAACTTTCAGCAAACCCTGGATACCAGCGACACGTTGCTGGTCGACTTCTGGGCAGCCTGGTGCGGCCCCTGCCGCGCCTTCGCTCCGGTCTACGAGCAGGCCTCCGAGAAGCATCCAGATATCACCTTCGCCAAGGTGGACACCGACGCCGAGCAGGACCTCGCCGCCTCGTTCAAGATCATGTCCATCCCCACCCTAGCCGCCTTTCGCGAGGGGGTCCTGCTCTACATGCAACCCGGTGCCCTGCCGGGCCCGACCCTGGAGAACCTGATCGGCAAGGTGCAGGAGGTGGACATGGCGGAGGTCCACCGTCAGGTGGCGGCCCAAGCCGATGGTGCCGAAGGTGGCGACCGCGCTTGACGACGGCCGGGCCGCCCAGGGAGTTCCCGGGCCCTGCTTCGAGCTGCCGGCGGCGGCGGTAGCAGACGCGCGGCGCCGCCTCCACCGGGTGGCCGGCCAGGTGGAGGCGGTCGACCGGATGCTCGCCCAGGGTCGCGAGTGCCGAGAAGTGCTGACCCAGCTGGCGGCCGCCACCAAGGCGCTGGAGCGGGCGCGGCTGCTGCTGCTCGCGGCCGGCGTGGCGCGCTGTCTCGAGGATCCCGAGGCGGCCGCTGTCGCCGGTTACCCGCTTGAGGTGCTGGAGCGCCTGTTTCTCGGGCTCAGCTAGCCGCTGGCACGAGTTCCCGCCGCAGATCGTCCGCGTCCTCGGACCGGGCGGCGACGTGTTGCTGTTGCTGATCGGTCATGGGAGCGCAGCCAGCCCTCCGGGCTTAATGAGGCCCTCCCAGCACAGAACCCGTCTAACCGCCGCTCACTGACGCCCCACCCTCCCACCATCATTGAACGCGCGCTGCTGCGTAGCTTCACGACCTGACGGAGCAACCGAGTGATTAAGGCGGAGATTCACGGCTACGATGTGGCTGGCGTAGCTGCTCCCAAAAGCTCGCGGCCTTTCGGGAGCGGAGCGAGTGCAGCGCGCCGTCCTGCAGGAGTGCTGGCGCGCTGCACGTTCGCTCAATCTTTGGTGCCCAAGTACACCGCGCTGCGCCGCGATCGGGCACGCTCCCTTCCCTTCTACCACTCCGACCGGGCCCACGCTAGCCGCGCCCTCCCGGCGCCGCGCCCATGCAACTCTGGACTCGATGCTAGCAAGGTGCCCCCCAGATGATGTGCCTCAAACTCCCTACACATCCGGTGAGCTGTCCAACCCACAGGCCACCCTACTTGGACTGACCATCGAGGCGGAAGAGCCTACGCGCGTTATCCCTCGCAATCTTCGTCCGGTCAGGCCCGCTGAGTGGCACGGTGTCGAACCACTTCGCGGCATCCTCCATCGACGCCCAAGGGTAATCTACGGAAAACATCACGCGGTCCGAGCCAACGCTCAAAATGGTAGACAGAAGCGCCACAGTCGAAAAGTTCCCTGCCGTTGTGAAGTAGCAGTTCTCGGCAAGGTACTCAGCCACAGACTTCGACAGCTCGATACCGCCGCGGCCCTGACGCATACAGTAGTCGATGCGACCCACAGCAAATGGGAGCGTTTCACCCAAGTGCCCCAAAATCAATTGCAGCTTTGGGAACCTGTCGAACAATCCACTCATTATGATGCGTAGCGCATGGGTTCCAGTCTCAACAGTAAAGGCCCATACAGCTGCCATCAACTCCGGATGACCGTCATAAATCCGCAGCTGCGAAGGCAAGGGCCCGCGCGGGTGCAAGTAGACAGGGGTTCCGAGCTCCTCAGCTCTCTCCCAGAATGGCAGAAACTGCGGCTCGTCCAGGTACTCCCCCGTTGTAATGCTGTCCCGGTTGCTGTATCCGTGGATCATCACCCCTTTGAATCCGAACTCGTGGACGCACCGACTGAGCTCAGAGGCGGCCGCATGGGGATCTTGCATCGCGACGGCCGCGAAGCCACCGTACCGATTAGGAAACCGCTCAATGATCCTATATAGCTGATCGTTAGCCAGTTTGGCCTTACGCACCGCTTCTGCAGGATCTAATTCAGATTGAATGCCTGGTGAGTTGAGCGACAGCAAGGCGAACTCAATTCCATTCTCGTCCATTCCCTCAAGCCGCTCTTCATCGACGTCCCGAAGACGTCGATGAATCTCTCGAAGCCTCGGACCGGAGAGGTTGACATCAGGCGGAAAAAAGTCCGGCGTCAGGAAGTGTTCCTCGATCGCAATCTTGCCGTTCATGGTGAACTCCACTGAGCTGCTGGCTGTTATTTACTGCCGACTTCGGAATTGGGCATCCAATCAGCTAAGCTCGGCCACTCAGTAGCTGCCTGTCCGGGAGAGATGGCCGGCTCATATCGCTTGGAGCGCGTAAGGAACATGCGGTCTAGCACCGTACCCAGCTCGGAATCAGCGAATGCCGCGGCATTCTGTGCCCGCTCAGCCACTCTCCACCCCTCATACAGTTCGACAACACCACCCGAGACACTAAAGACCTGCCCCGTGATCCCGGCGCCTTCCGGTCCAGCCAGGAAAGTGACCAGCCGAGCGACATGGACCGGTGAAAGCCTATCCCTCAGGTCGTCGGGGTCGTCGAGAGGGGGATACGCGCGGGCTGTAAGCGCTGTGCGCGCGACCGGCGCCACCGCGTTGACCCACACATCGTACTTGGCCATTTCCAGGGCTGCACTCAAAGTCAACGCAGCGATCCCCGCCTTAGCGGCGGCATAGTTAGCCTGACCGAAACTACCTAGCAGCCCAGACGTGGACGTTGTGTTAATGACGCGACCACCACGTGGCAATCCTTGCTTCGCAGTCCTCACCCAATAGCGGCAGGCTTCTCGGATCATCAAGAACGACCCGGTCAAGTTCACGCCGACTACGTCTTCCCACTCTTCATCCGATAGGTTTACCAGCAGTCGGTCCCGTAGTACCCCGGCATTGTTGATAACTATGTCGATGCCGCCAAAGCGCTGTATGACCGACTCAACCAATGTACGGACTTCCTCAGCGACGCGAACGTCCCCAAGGTAGGCGATGGCGCTACCGCCGCCACGGCAGATCTGCTCCGTGACGCAGCGCGCCGTTGGCCTGCCCTCCACCTCGTCAAGCGCGTCCGCTCTGTCCTGCACCACCACCGTCGCTCCAGCCTGCGCCAGACACATTGCCTCGGCGCGACCAATGCCCTGTCCGGCTCCCGTAACGATGGCCACTTTGCCAGCCATCGCCGTGGATTGCTCGCCGAATCCGCTCATACGTCAATCCACGCGGCGTCCCGACCTTCCAAGAACGCAGCGACGCCTTCCCTGAAGTCTGCCAGCCGCCTCGCCTCTCTCCAGGCTTGTTGCTCCGCATCGTCGAAGTCACTGCGGCCCAGGTCCAAGCATCTACGGGCGAGTCTCTTTGCAAGAGTAACGGCCCCAGGTGAAGCCTTCTTTGCCTGCGCCAGGTACTCGAGGCAAGTGTCGTACAGGTTCTCAGACGACACTACCCGTGCCGCGATGCCGAGTGCCAAAGCTTCAGGTGCCGATACCGACCTCCCGGACAGAATTATGTCCGTTGCGCTGTGGAGGCCAACGGATTGAGCCAGCCGGCGAATCCCACCCCCGGACGGGACCAAACCCACCTTGGTCTCCGGCAGTCCGAACAAAGCCCTGTCGGAGGCAAAGATAACATCGCAGCTCAGCGCCAACTCAAAGCCGGCGCCTAAAGCGGGTCCACCTACCGCTGCCACCGACATTTGGGGCACCGCTTCGATCTCTTCAAGTAGCGATCGCAGCGCCGCATGATTGCCGAGTGCACGCTCGTCGCTCAGGCTAGCAGACTCTTTGATATCCGCACCGGCGCAGAACGCCCGCTCGTTCTCAGACCTAAACAGAATTCCCCTAACCCCAGCCTCGGCCGATGCCCAGGCCACAGCGCTTCGGAGCTCCTCTACCATGGTGTACGACAAGGCGTTGAGGGCCTCCCCGCGGCAAAGGGTTACAACCGCACAGCCGTTATGAGTCGACGCTTGCACCAGACGCCGACTCCCAGCGGCACCAGTGGTCATGCTTTCTGATGCTCCCGCACTAACGCGTGCCCGATTCTCATACGCATCAACTCATTGGGACCGTCTACAATCTGGCTGACCTTGGCGTCTCTGAACATACGTTCAACATCGTTGGACTTCCACGTGCCCTGAGCACCAAAGATTTCCACGGCATCTTCCGCCACGCGCATGGCCATATCCGACTCGTACATCTTCACGGCCGCTGCATAAGTGCCCACCTCTCGGGACCTGAGGGCCCCCGCGTCGGCCAGCCGAGCGACCGAGTACAGGAACGTTCTACCAACTTCAACGGCTGTAAACATGTCCGCCAGCTTGAACTGGATCGCTTGGTGAGTAGCAATTGGCTTGCCAAACGTGATTCGTTCCATAGCGAAATCCATGGCCCGCTCGTACGCGCCCACCGCTATGCCCAAGGCCTGAGCACCACCGCCAAGCCGTCCGACATTTAACGCCTCTGCGAATAGGGGAAGTCCATCGCCCTCGGCGCCGATACGGGCGGATTCCGGTACGACAAGGTCGTCGAACTCAACATCATGGTGCGGTAGCTGTCGGAACCCGAGAGTGTCCTTCGCGGGGCCCACTTTGATGCCTGGGGCATCTTTGCGAGCGCCGAAAATCGTGATACCTCTGGTACCCGCTCCCGGGTCAGTCATCGCCCATATCAGGAAGATGTCGGCGACGCCAGCCAAAGACGCTATCGTCTTTTTGCCAGTGATAACGTATGTATTGTCGTGCCTGATCGCGCGGGTTTGCATTGCTGCCAGGTCGGATCCCGTCTGCGGCTCCGTTATGGCCATGCAGGTCAGCGAGTCCTTAAGCATCAGGTCAAAGTATTCTGATCGCATGCTTGGATTGGCTGCCATGATCGCGCGAGCAGCGCACGCCTCATGGGAGATGGTGTTCGCCAGACCCGCATCGACCCGCGACAGCTGTTCCTGCACGAGCAGTAGATCTGACAGAGAGGCCCCCTCACCGCCGGAATCTTTGGGAACTGCCATTGAAAAAAATCTGCTATCATGCAAAATCTCGATGGCAGTGAACCACGCCTTGTCGTAGCCCACGCGCTGGTCTGACTCCCTGGCTAACTCAGTCAGCGCTTCAGAGACGCCGCGGGCGCGCTCGCGCAGCGCTGCCTGGGTCTGCGTCAAGCCGTAGAGACACTCAAGTCGACCGAATTTTGAGCCGCTGTCGGCCGCATTATCCACTTAGCCCACCTCCGTAGCAAGACGGCCTTCCAAAAGAATTAGTAGACCGATTTACGCAATCGCGACAGCCGTTTGACCCAAATGCTAGCGCTCTATATGTCATCGCCGAGGAGCAGCCGCCGATTGTTCATAGCTTACGTAGCACTTGCAGCCTTGAAGGCCGCCCCCAGCTCGGCTTCACGTCTCCCCGCTGTTGGTGTCTGCCGAGGCAAACCAGAATAGGTCTTCATCGGTAGCACTCTTCAGATGGACTACATCTCCAACGTGGCATGTCCCCTCCAGCCGCGTCAGGACCCTTGGGCCCTCCTTGAGCTCGACGAAGCCAATAAAGTAAGGGGCAGCGTACTCAGCGGTAGATACATTCAGCTCGACCAAGCTCTTCAGGTCGCCCTTTTGCCCCACTCCGACGTCGTGCATTTGGGTGCACCCACATCTCGGGCATGAGTTGCGCACAGGCACAGTTACGTGCCCGCATTGAGCGCAGGAGGACGCACGAATCCAAATAGCGCCGTTGACCATTAGCAGCCTCGCGTTTGTCATCGCGTCCTTTCCAAAATGTGGACGCAGCTGACTGCTGTATCGCCGTCGACCCAGCCCCCCGAGTTCTGGGCAATTCCTACTTTGCAGGCGCGTACCTGCCGTTTCTGAGCTGTCCCTCGAAGCTGCTGAACGATCTCGTATATTTGGGCAAGTCCAGTTGCACCGACCGGGTGGCCCCGCGATGAGAGACCCCCGCTTGGATTCACTGGAATGCTTCCCGTCAGGGTCGTTGCCCCGGAATCGAAAAAGTCCGCGGACTCCTCAGGTCCGCACAGGCCGAGCTCCTCGTAACGAAACAGCTCGGCCGGGCTCACTGTGTCATGCACCTCGGCGACGTTCAAGTCCTTCGGTCCCAATGACGCCTCGTCATACGCAGCGGCTATTGACCGCCGAACCACCGGCTCGCCCAGCCAGTCAATTGTCCCCGTACCAAGAGTAGACGCGCGGACCCGCAATCGCTCTGCACCAGGACCGCCCCCATTTAGCGATGACACCAAGACGGCCGCTGCCCCGTCTGAGATGGCCGAAACCATGGGGATGGTTAGCGGACCTGCCACTCGCCGAGCACCAAGGACTTCGACCTCAGTCATAACCCTGCTGAACTGTGCGTATGGGTTGAGTGCTCCGTTGGCCTTGTTCTTGACTGTAACCCGCGCAAGATGCGACTCAGTTAGCGCCCCGGATCTCAAGCGCTCCTGCAGTCTCATGGCGTACAGTCCTACGAATTGGAGCCCCTGGCCAGCAGTGACTTCAGTGTCGGACGCCGTCTGCAGCGCCTTCAGTGTTCTGGCTGTGTCACCTACATACATCTTCTCGGCACCAACCGCCAAAGCGACCTTCGCGTCTCCACTGCGCACCGCACGCACCGCGAGCCAGAGCGCGGTAGAGCCGCTTGCACAGGCGTTCTCGACGTTAATGATCGGTATTTGCTGGATGCCACAATCGTGGAGCGCCACCTGTCCCCGCAGCGACTCCTGTCCGGTCAGCATGCCCGCCAGGGAATTCGAAAAGAAGGCGACGTCAATTTGTCGCGCCTCGATTTCTGCGTCTTGCAGACTGCTGAACACGGCGTCGGACGACAGCTCTCGGAGGGTCTTTCCGGGAAACTTTCCGAACGCATGCATGCCAACTCCGGCGATGTACGCTTCGGGCATATTCAGTCGCGCCCCAACAGACGGGCCGCGAGCTCGTTCTTCATAACTTTACCGTTCCCGGACACAGGTAGGGCATCAACCAACTCGATCCGCTCCGGAATCTTGAAGCTCGCGATCCTCCCCACCAGATAGCTTTGCAGATCCTCAGGCGATACGTCGGCCGCTTGCCGCGGTACAACGCACGCACAGACAATTTCTCCGCGGTCCCCAGCGGCAAGTCCGAAGACTGCCGCTGCGGCGACGTCCGGGTGACCCTCCAAGGCGTCCTCAACGTCCTGCGGCACTACCGACACGCCACCGCGCTTTATAAGATCCTTCCGCCGGCCAGCAATCCCGAAAAAACCATTCCCAAAGCTTCGCACCAGATCGCCGGTGTGAAACCAGCCGTCTTCATCGATCGCAGCATAGGTCGCCTCGGGATTCTTGTAGTATCCTGGGAATAAAGTGGGGCTGCGCACCAGCAACTCTCCAGCGGCATCGCTCTCCACCGCGGCCCCGCTTTCATCGACTATCGCCACTTCAGTCGCGGGATTAACTTGGCCAGTGCAGCTTAGCTTGTTCTCCCACGGCGCCAAGGCGGGTTGTACCAGCGGCATAGTCACTTCGGCCAAACCGTAGCACTCTCTTACATCGCACCCGAATAGGCTTGCGCACTCCTGTTTGCGTTCTCTGGTGACAGCCTCCCCGGCGGGAGCGACAACCCGGAGTGAGTCCAGCCGGGGGTTCTCGAGGAGCTCAAAGGCGGTCTTGAAGTCCGGCATCATCGATGGGACGATGGGGAGTACCGACACGCGTTCACTTTCCACTAGTCTGAGTGTTTGGAGAGCATCGAAGCCGTCGCTTAGTACCAGTGTGCCGCCGGTAAGGAGGGCACCTAGTTCACAGACGTACTGCGCGTAGACAAATGATATTGGCAATACTGCCAACGCGACATCCTGGCCCGCCCCGCCCAGAATGTGATAGTGCTCATCGAGCAACCTAATAGTAAACAGGGTATTGTCATGCGTCCGCAGAACCCCTTTCGGGCGCGAAGTAGTACCGGACGTGAACATGATTTCCCACGGGCTAGCGGCATCAAGCGCCGGCAGATCCTTTGGATTCGGCACAATATCTGGTTGTATCAGATCCGTGAACTGACGCGTTTGTGATGATGCAGGGCCGCGCACAACAACCCGGTGGCGCAAGGTCGGGAGCCGGTGTGCAATCGACTCAAGCAGTTCCACGTGTGAGAAGCCGTGGAAGGTCTCTGGGATGATGATTACGCTGCTTTCGGTCGTTTCGAGAACGTACTCGATCTCTGATCGGACGCGAACATTAACCGGTGCGGCGACGCCTCCCGCTCGCACGGTTCCTAAAAGGGCAACCACATGCTCCCACCAATTTGGAAGTTGGATTGTTACAATGTCCCCAGGCCGCACACCGAGCAGACCCAAGTGGGCGGCAAATGCCAGGGTCAGTTCATTGAGCTGAGCGTAAGAGAGCCTCGTCGTTCCGTCAACCACAGCTGTTGCCGTAGGAAATTCGCGCGCCATCGCGTCAAAGCGGTCTATGATGGTGAGCTCGCCCCAGTAGCCGTCCGACCGGTATCTCTCGATCAGCGTTCTAGAGTGTCGAGGTACTCCATTGATAAACTCTGGGCGCCAGTCGATGTGTCCCGCGGCACGTGACCCCCCCAAGGGACCGTGGTGGTCGGAAGGCTCTAGTTCTCCCATCATGAAGTCCTCTTTCTTTTCACGCACGTACGCTTGGTCAGGCGACCGCAAGATCACTGCCCAGGGCCGCCCTAACAGCCGGCGCAAGTTCGTGCATTGTCCTAAGGCGCTGCTCTGGAGATCCAGCGGTGTACAGAAGGATCATGTCAGCGCCTGCGTTGAGGTACACTTGCAGCCTCGCCACGATTTCTGCCACGGTTCCGACGGCACAGAAGTTGGTTAACGTCTCGAAGGGCAGGAGGCGCTCTAGCATCACGAAGTCCCTGGCGACGAATGCTGCGCGAATTGCCGCGTGGTCGATGGGGACGCCCGATGGCGCCACGACCTTCTTGAAGTCGTCGCTCGCAAAGTGAAAGCCCAAAAGTCTGCGCACGCCGTTTAGCTCTACCGGGTCGTCAATGACTTGTACCAGCACTTCGACGCTGACGGTCTGTGAACTGCGATCTTTCCCTGCTGCCGCCCCGGCAGCAGCAAACCTCACTGCCGACTCTCGTGCATATTCCGGCGGCGAGAACGGAAGGTTTACACCGTCGGCAACCTCACCCGCGAGTGAAATAAGTCTCGGCCCCATCGCGCTGATGAAGACTTGCGGACACGGCACGGGGTCTCCCGAAAGGTGATGCTTCTCGACGTGGTAGAAACGTCCATCGTAGGCGAACCGCTCCCCGGCGAAGAGAAGTTTGATGATTTCAATGGCCTCGCGCATCCGTCCGACTGGGTGGTCTACGGAGAGCCCCAGCCGTACAAGTGTCTCAGCCATGCCAGCGCCGAGGTTCAAGGCGCAGCGGCCCGGGAAGACGCGGGCGAGGTTCGCTGCACTTAGGCCGATTTCGATGGGATGTCGGAAGGATGGTGAGAGCGTCCCCATCACTACCTGAATTCTTGATGTCCGCGCCAAGCTAATGGATGCGGTGGTCACTCCATCCCTTAGGTGATGATTCTCCATGGTCCAAACAGAGTCAAGTCCCACGTGTTCCGCTTCGGCCACCAACTCGCGTTCCACTACGTCGGGGACACTGTGGTCTAAGGCCCATCCAGTCTTCACGGCTTACGCACCTCCGTCGACGCACCGCTGAATGCTTGCCCGAGGTACAGGGCGGCTACGTTGGGGTCCGACAGCAGGTCACTAGCTTGACGAACCAACCGAATTTCGCCGCTCTCCATCACGACGCCCGTATCGGCGACGGCCAGTCCCGCCCGGGCGTTTTGCTCCACAAGCAGCACCGTGCAGCCGGTCTCCCGGATTGTGCGCACAGTGGCAAACGCAGCAGCTCGGGCCTTCGGCTCCAGCCCCATCGAAATCTCGTCCATCAACAGCAATTGGGGCTCAAGCATCATTGCTCGTCCTATCTCGACCATCCGCTGCTGACCGCCGGAGAGCGTCCCCGCCCGAACTCCTCGCCAGGCGCGCAGCGACGGAAACATGTCCAATACCCGATCGGCACGCTTCCGAACCTCTTGTCGACTGCGCACGACATACCCACCCATCAGCAGGTTCTCCCATACTGTCATCTGGGCAAAGGCGCTGCGGTCCTGGGGGACTTGCACAATGCCGCGGGCAAGGACTTGCGCCGGGGTCAATCCGTTCAGAGAGAGACCGTTCCATGTGATTGATCCCTTGGTCGGCTTCAGCAGTCCACTCAGAGTCCGTAGCAGTGTGGACTTGCCTGCACCATTTGGACCTATGACGCAGGTGACGCTACCAAGCTCTACATTTAAGTCGACTCCGCGAAGCACAGTGCCCCAGCCGTATGTCACTTCAACGCCGGCAATCAGCAAACCCTCGGCCACTAGCCCACTCCGAGGTATGCATCCAATACCGCGGGCTGGCGGGCGACCTCATGGGGCGCGCCTTCCGCGATTGTCTTGCCGTCGGCAAGAACGAACACAACGTCGCACAAACGCATAATAAAGTCCAACTGATGCTCCACGATCAGTACGCTGACGCCCTGGGATCTGAGTGTCTCGATGTGATCTGCAAGCTTCTCGACCATAGCTGGGTTGACCCCGGCGGCAGGCTCGTCAAGAAGCACAACCCGTGGTGAGCTCAAGGTAGCGCTCGCAAACTCGAGTAGGCGCTGCTGTCCATAGGACAGCTGGCCGGCGCGCCTCTTTGCGTGGTCGGCAAGACCTACACGCTGTAGAGCGGCAGTGATCGCTTCTCCATCCGCTGGCTCGACCCGAGGACCGAGAAGTGTTTGGAAACGCTTGCGCATGGCCAAAGCCAAGATTTCGGTTGCGGTCAACTCGGGAAACAGGCGTGCGTACTGAAACGTGCGTACGACCCCGAGACCAAACATCACCTGTGGAGTGGCGTGGTCGATTACTCTTCCGCCAACCGCGACACTTCCGCTGTCTGGACGCATGTAGCCACTCATGACGTTGAACAGAGTTGTCTTCCCCGATCCGTTAGGCCCAATGAGCCCAGTCACTTGGCCCGCCTGGGCGCGAATGCAGCACGCGTTCAGCGCCGTCACGCCGCCAAAGCGCTTGACGACCTCGTTGGCTTCAAGAACAGCTTCCACGGTTAGACGGCAACCTTGGTATCAGCGACCACGGTCTCTCGCCGCGCGTTGCGCTTTGCGAGTACGTCCGAAAGGGTTGGCACGATTCCGCGTGGGAGCCAGCGAATGACCACAAGGAACACAAGGGCATACGCGATCAGGTACAACTGGCTTTGCCCGAGCGTGAATGCGAAATACTCTTGTGCTGGGGCGACGAGCAACGCACCCACAAACGGCCCCCATAGTGTGCCTCTGCCGCCAAGGTATACCATCATAACTACTGCGAATGCGGTGTTTGCGCTGAATGCAAAAATTGGATAGATGAATCCTAGATAGTATGCCCAGACACCTCCGATCATCGCGGCGAGCGCGCAGCTGAGGCAGAAGGCAATAAGCTTCACCGCACCCGTCGGGACGCCCAACCCGCGAGCCCGCTCCTCATCCGATCTTATTGCAAGCAGCATCAGGCCCATCCGACTTCGGAAGATCGTCCAGGCTACCACCATGGCCAGTACTACTAGGAACAACATCATTAGGTAGAAGGGCAGCGCGTAGGGGCCACTACCTGTGGGAGCCTGGGGTAGTCCCATCCCCTCTGCGCCGTTGGTTATTCCAGACCAGTTTGACGCAAAGATCTCAGCGAGGAACAAGAAGGCCAAGGACACTACGGCGAACACGGCCCCTCTTACCCGAAGCAAGATCAGCCCAAGCGGGATAGCAACTATTCCAGCTGCAACACCGATAGGGATTGCCGCTACTAGAGGGGGCCATGCAGCTGTCAGCGACACGTGCTGGAAGACTATCGCCTCGCTATAGGCGCCCACTCCGAAGAACGTCACCATTCCTAGCCAGACGTAGCCCCCAAAGCCGCCGATTATGTTCCAGGAAACGGCTAGGCCCGCATACATGAGGCCGAAGAAGGCCGCGTCAATCGCCCATTCCGCCCGAAACACGAACGGAAAGGCTAGGAGCGCTCCGAATACGATCCCACTCTTTAGTACGCCCTGTCTGGTCAGCCCGTTCACTCTATTCGCCACTGCGGGACCCCCCACAGGCCCTGTGGTCTGAACAGAAGAAAGAGCGCTAGTACACCGTAGAAGCCTAACCCCGACCACATCGGTGCATACGCGAAGACCAGCGACGTGGCAACCCCAAGCCCCACACCAGCGACAATCGTCCCGCGGAGGCTACCGAATCCTCCGACAACGACAATGCACAGGAGCAATCCGATCAGGTCCAGCGTGCTGTTGGGGTTGAAGGAATAAATCATCCCGTAAATGGCGCCACCAACCGCCCCAGTGGCGGTGCCGATACCAAAACCTATTGCCCCCACCACATCAGTACGGACGCCCAGCAGAGTAGCTGCTGTAGGATTTTGGGTTGCGGCGCGTACTGCTCGGCCGAGGCGACTGGTCGTCAGGAACCAGACAAGCCCGCCCAGTAGGGCTATTGCCAGTACGAACCCGATGATTTGAACCGCCGGCACGTGATAGCCCAGCACCTGCCAAGACTGAACCCCAAGCGATGGTGAGATGCTGACGTCATTGGTGTTGTATACCGCTCCCAGGACGCCGACCACGGCCAACATGACAGCGTAGCTCACCAGGATCGAGAGCGTCTGCCTCTCGGCTCGGAGCGGCCTGAACACGAGATAGTAGATCGCTACGCCGACGGCGAACATGATTACCGCCACCGGAACTATTGCTACATAAGGATTCAAGTGGAATTGCTGGCTGAGCGTATAGTCGAGGTATCCACCCAGGATGACGAACGCCGCTTGCGCAAGGTTCAACATCCTCATTACACCCCAGACGAGCGCCAACCCACTCGCCATAAGTGAGTATACACCGCCAATCAGCAGTCCGAGCAGCAGAGCGTAGCCAAACAGTGCCAAGTACGTTAGTCTCCAGTCGCTGTGCAGTTAGTGTGGTCTTTCGGATTATCTGGAACTCATCCGCCCCAGTTTGGCTTAGGGATTAGTGGCGCATGTACGGATACGCGTCCGGGATATACCGACAGGAGCTTCCCTTTGATCCATTCCATGAGGTCCAAGCCCTCCTTGGGAACCCCGTTAGCGCCAAAGTGGAGCGGTCCTTGAAGACTCTGCCAGGTGCCGTGGTGAAGGGCAGCGATAATCTTTGCGTTGCTGAGGGAGTGAGTCTTATTGATAGCCTCAGTCATTACTTGGCCAACGGTGTAGGCTTCGACCGCGTCAGGCGAGATCCCCTCGGGGGAGCCTCCGTACTTCTTCAAGTAGTTTTTCTCGAACGTCTTTTGGCCCGTGGTGTGCTCCTGCGGATACCATCCCAGAGCGGTGAATACGCCATTGACGTTCTGGGATCCGACGTTTTGGGGGAAGAGATGCGGGTAACCGGGCCCGTTCATGAAGAACAGGTACTTGGGATTGTAGTGCTCAGCGACCATTGCTTTGACCAGATTGAAGCAGTCGTACTCCTGTGATCCGGCAACCACCATCTGAGCGTGGGTAGCGGCGATGGCGGCAGCGATGGGTTCCATCTCCTGATCTTCTGTCCCGTAGACTTGGTAATAGACCGACCTGATGCCTGCTTTGGCAAATTCTTTCTGGACAAGCTGCGTTGCGGGAGTCAGAAAGGGGTCCTGTAGCGCCACGTATGCGACGGTCTTGGGTCGCTCTGACTTGGGAAGTGACAGTATGTAATGAACCCAGACCGTGCCGGTCTGGAGCGGCCCCGCCGGCTGCATTAGAAAGAAGTTGTTGAGCTTTTCTTGGAGGATCAACGGAGCCCCTGACGCTGCGTTGGGAAAGGCGTAGCCGTATCGCTTTGCGACGAGGCCGCTCGGTGCACCTATGAGCGTGGTAGGTGGACCAAAGATTAGGTTCACATGGTCCTTTGTGATGAAGTTTTCGTAGTTCGCTACGGCTGTGTTAGGGTCACTGGCATCGTCGGAGACCAGCAGTTGCACCTTGCGCCCGAGTAGACCTCCGTGGTGATTGACATATTGCTGCCAGAGCTTGTACCCGTGTAGCTCGCCCACGCCGATGCCAGAGAAGTCGCCAGTTAGGGATAGGGATATACCAATGGTGACCGGCTTGCGTTGGCTGGCCGACGCCGTCGCTCCCCCACCCGCTGCCAGCAGCAGCGTGGCGACAAGCATAGGAAGCCCGAGCTTACGGCTTCTTTTGATCACCCTTCTCCCTCCTCGTACTCACTGCGTAGACCTTCGGCGCGCATCACCGGGTAACGTCCATGGTCACGATTGCGTTGCTCGACTTAAGGTGCTGTCGAACTTCGGCACGTACTTTCTGCGGGTCACGATTGGCGATGGCCTGAAGAATGGACCTGTGCTCAACGTCAGCGCTCGCCCGGCGGTTCGCGGTCACCGTTGCGTCTAGAGCGCGCCGGATTTGGAGGGCCGACAACCCGAGCAGATCGAAGACAACCCGCGTCAAGCGCGAGGAGCCACATGCAGATACCAACGTAACGTGGAAGTCTCGGTTCAGACTGCTCCAGACACCCATACTTTCTTCGGCTTCGAGCGCCGCCAGGAGATCATTCGCTCGGCGGAAGTGATCCTCGGTGAAGTTCAGCGTTGCCTTCTCCACGCTGGCGGGTTCCAAGAGAACTCTCATCTCGTAGACCTCGCGAAGGTCGTCGGGACTCGGGTCCACCACGGACACGCTCCGGTGGGCGTGGGCAACGATCAACCCCTCCTCCACGAGCTGAGAGATTGCCGCACGGACCGGTGTAATCGAAGTACCCAGGTGACTAGCCAGCTCCGCCTGACGCAGCGGGGTGCCGGGGCCGAGGTCGCCCGTGAGAATTCGCCTCCGAAGGAGATCGGTCACCGCCCCCTCCAGAGTGCGCGGCGTCGTCAGCCGCCCGTCAGAGACGAGTTCCAGCCCGATCCCGATAGTTGGGCGCCGGTCCACGGCGATGTAGGATGCATCAGGCACCATCGATTGTCAAGGTCTAGTCGAGTCAGCTGTTTGGCGGATCTGCCCACACCTGCCGGTTGAGCCGGGCCGACGCTGAGGCAGGTGGAGGAGGGGCCGGAGGCAGGGAGCTAGCGCCACCTCGGGCCAGGCAGCGTTTGGTAGCTGGGTTGTACCGATGTGCTCCGAGGTCAAGGAATGCTCTTAGACGGGGATGCGGCCTCACAACGCAATCGAGGAAGCTGGCACCTCTCGCAGCGATCGCGGCTCGAGCTCCATGGAGACGCCCAAGCCGGTCGCGGCGGCGGTCCCGCTCGTGGCCCGGTCGTCTACCCACCCGGTCGGGGGTCGGTGGGGCTGGGGACACGCCTCGGCGCCCATGCCTGGTCCGACCGCGGCGGTGCCCGGCGGAGCGGCTATCCGCCCAACCGGGTACGGCCTGCACGCCGAAGCCCGCGACGGGTTGAAGGGGTGCCAGGCCCGCCGACGCCAGTCGACGCAAACAGCGGCTGCAGGGGGGGAGATCCGGCTCAGCTAGCCGCCGACCTGAGCTCCCGCCACAGCTCTTCCACGTCCGCGGGACGGGTGCGGACGCTTCCGATCGAGGCCCGAAGTACGAGCCGGCCCTTCAGCTCGGCGTGGGAGATGAAGACCCGGCCGCCGCGGTTGACGCGGTCCATCAACCGGCGGTTGTGGTCGGCCAGCTCCGCCTCCGCCCCCATCGCCCGGGGATGGTGGCGGAAGCAGACCGTCGCCATGGGAACCGGGGCGCACAGCTCCCAGGCGTCCTCCGCGCGGATCGCTTCCGCCAGCCACCCCGCCATCTGGACGTGCTCACGGATCCGCTCGGCCAGCCCCTCCTGGCCGAAGTGTCGCAGCACGAACCAGAGCTTTAGCGCTCGCATCCGCCGCCCCAGCGCGACCCCGAAGTCCATCAGGTTGCGGGCCGCCATCTCTTCCCCCGGGCTGCGCAGGTACTCGGGGACAACGGAGAACGCCTGCCGGAGCACCTCGGGGCGAGCGGTGAAGAGTACCGAGCAGTCCAGCTGGGTGAACAGCCACTTGTGCGGGTTAACCACCAGCGAGTCGGCTAGCTCCGCCCCCGCAAGCACCGAGCGGTACTCCGGCACGACCGCCATCGCGCCTCCGTGGGCGCCGTCCAGGTGCAGCCAGATCCCGTGCCGGCGGCAGATCTGGGCCAGCTCCGGCACCGGGTCGATACTTGTGCTGGCGGTGGTACCCACCGTCGCCACCACGGCGCAGGGCAACTGATCCCGGCTGAGATCGGCCGCGATCTCGCGCTCCAGCGCCGCCGGCAGCATCCGATACGCGGCGTCCGACTCAACCGCGCAGAAGCCGCGGCGGCCCAGGCCCAGGGTGATCACCGCCTTCTCAACCGAGGAGTGGGCCTGGTCCGAGGCATAGACACGGAGTTGGGGGAGGTCCTCGCGCGCTCCGAGGCCGCGCTCGCCGATCTCCCGCCCGAGGGCCTCCCGGGCGCCGGCCAGCGCCACCAGGGTCGAGACGGAGGCGGTGTCGTTGATGTGGCCGTCGAAGCTGTCGGGGAGCCCGAGCAGGCGCGCCAGCCAGCGGCAGACCACGTACTCCAACTCGGTGGCGGAGGGCGAGGTGCGCCAGAGCATGGCGTTGACGTTGAGGCCGGCCGTGATCAGCTCGCCCAGAATGGCCGGCGTCGAACCCGAGCTGTTGAAGTAGGCGAAGAAACGCGGGTGACCCCAGTGGGTGATGCCCGGGATGAGCTGCTCGAGATCGGCCAGCACGGTCTCCATGGCCTCACCCCGGATAGGTGCCGACCCCGGCAGCGCCGCCACCAGCGCCCCCGGCTTGGCCTGGCTCAGCGGCGGAAGGCCGGGCAGGCGCTCGAGGTAGTCCGCCACCCAGTCCACGGCGGCGTGGCCGAGGCGGCGGAATTCGTCCGGCTCGGAGTCTTCCGGGATCTTGATCAAGCGCTGCGGTGGGCTTGGGTCATGGTCCGAGCTGCCCCGCCAGCCCTGCCTCCTCCGACCAGGTGTGGCGGAGGCTCTGGCTGAGGTCGGCAGCCACCCAAGCTTCCAAGCCCCCCGGTCCGCCGGGCGTCACTCCGAAGGAGGTGGCCAGCCGGCCGACCAGCCGCAGCGAGCTCTGGTTGCGCTCCGCGGGCTCGCGCTGGCAGACGTACACCCGAAAGCGCCGCGGGCGCACCACCAGCGTCAGCCACCAGCGCTGCCCCATCGATCCGAGACCGACGAGAAGCTCGTG
This sequence comes from Candidatus Dormibacteria bacterium, assembly GCA_046703825.1. Classification (GTDB taxonomy): domain Bacteria; phylum Chloroflexota; class Dormibacteria; order Aeolococcales; family Bog-877; genus JBJKSO01. The sequence continues at coordinate 26,108 of JBJKSO010000065.1, read as the reverse complement.
GGTGAGGAGGATGGGCAGGTCCGGAGCTGCGTCCCAATGGCCATGGTGCAGAGCTCTCCTAACGAAAGAGCGTACCTCGGCCAGCGAACCGACTTCGGAGGAGCGCAGCACCAGGGGCTCGCCATCACGCAGACCGACCTCCAGCGTGAGCACGGTTGGGCGCCGCCGCCTTGGCAACGCCAGCCGGCCTCTCCGGCGCAGGCGACCATGGCTCCCCCGGCACCCTCTCACACCGCAAATCTAGTCCTCGCGAGGTCTGTTTGGCGCTAGTGTGCTCAAGTCTGGGCGGCGTCGGCTCGGGGCCAAGAACGGGTCACAGTTACCCCGAAGTTGGTGTGAGTTCGGCGTATGATCGCTCGGTGGTTGAGCTGACGAGGGGGGTCAGCTTGGGGACCGGCACAACCAGGGCAGAGCCCTCCGATTCTGCTGCTCGTACTGCTGCACCGGCCGGCCAGCTGCTGACGGGCTGGGCTCAAGTCAGCCGCGGTGTGCGCGCGCGGCTGCCTCGTGATGTCTTGGCGGCGATGCGCACCATGACCCCTCACCACCTCGAGGTGCTCTCCGAGCTACTGCCAGCAGGAAGGACGATGGGTGACCTGGCGGAGGTGCTGGGAATCAGCAAGGGGGCGGCGACCTTTTTGGCCGACGGGCTGATCGATGCTGGCCTCGCCACCCGGCGCCCCGACCAACACGACCGGCGGGTGATCTGGGTGGTGCCGGAGCCCTTCGTCGCCACCTTGGTCGAGGCGTACGAGAGCTGGCGGCAGCGCAACCTGCGCGAATCGTTGACCCGGCTCAGTCGCGGGCAGCGGCAGGCGGTGCGAGCAGTTGCCGAGCTCCTACTGGCGGCGTCCGTTCAGGACGAGGCGGAGCGCAGCGATCAGAGTGAGGTGCAGCTCGCAGCAAGCTGAGGCAAGGGGTGAGGACCGGAGTCGGCGACGCAGAGGCGTGGGGACGTTTTGGGGTGGCCGCTAGGTCGACACGCCTTGCCATCCAGCCCGGTGACCGGCCAGGGCTGTGGGTAGTGATCGGCGAAGTGGACGGCTCGAACGTGCGCCAGCTGGGTGATCACCTCCAGGCCGCCGCGCAGCTGGGCGACCAGGTGGTGCTGGACATGGCCCGGGTGGGATTCATCGACTTGGCCGGCGTGGCCCTGCTGGTGGACTTCGCCCGCCGGCTCCCAGAGTCGGGGACGCTGACGCTGCGGGAGGCCCCGGCGCTGGTGGCGGACGTGCTGAGCGTGTTCGGCTGGGAGCAGGAGCCCCGTCTGCGGTTGGCTATCCGCCGGGACTGAGGGCCGCCTCGACCGGAGGTGAGCGGCGCGCCCGGGTGAAATGGGAGACGATCTCGGACGCGTGCCGCTCGGCACCGAGGGAGATCAGATGCATCCGCACCTCAGGACGCTCAGCCAGGCGAGCCGCCATCTCGGACGCCACGGCGACGCCCCCTCCCGCACGGATGCTATCGACGAGATGCGGCGGGATGGGGCAGTCGGGCAGCGACTCCAGCACGAACTTGAGGCTGCGAGCCGAGCGGATCAGGCCCACGCTGACGAAAAGGGGGAACCCGCTCGGGATAATCCCGGCGCCCGCCGCCAGGAAGTCATCCAGGCGGTCCAGATCGAAGACCATCTGGGTCTGCAGGAAGGTGATTCCGGAGTCCAGCTTGCGGCGCAGCAGGCCCAGCTCGCGCCGCCGCTCCGCGAAAGGATTGACCACCGCCCCCAGTGCGAGGTTGCGGGGCGCGGTCCACTCCGCCACGTGCGCCATCACCTCGGTCGCCCGGACCGTCGCCGGGGAGAGTCGGGGGTGCCGGTCCCCAGCCACCACCAGGATCCCGCTCGCCCCCAGCGCAGCGGCACTGGCCACCTGCTGCTGCAGCCCGAGCCAGTTGCGGTCGCGGCAGCTGACGTGCACCACCGGCTCGACACCGTAGGCGAGGCACTCGGGCACCGCCGCCAAGGGCGAGAGCCGCGCCCGCGCCATGTGGTTGTCGGTGAGGCCGACCATGGGCACGCAGCGGGAGAGCAGGCGAAGCGATCTGCGCACCGGCTCGAGGTCCGCCCGGGCGGGCAAGGACAGCTCCGCCGACAGGTGGGGCAGGGACTGCAAGTCCCCATACTATGCGAGCCGGTGCAAGCCTTGAAATTCACCCTGATGGCGGATGCGGCGGGGCCGGCTTCCCCTGCAGAATCGCGAGTTGCCGGGGTGCCGCGACTCCTTATCCGTCATTTCCCCATCCGGTCCCGAGCACATGGCTGACTCCGCCCCCGCTGCCTCCCCCGCGGGGGCATCCGCCCGGACCACGGGCGGCGACGGAGTCCCGGTGCTGGAGGTGCGGCACCTCGGCCGCTCCCTGCCCATGGGCGACGGCGAGCTCATGATCCTGCGCGACATCAACTTCACGATCGCCGCCCGGGAGTACGTCACCCTGATGGGCCCCTCGGGTAGCGGCAAGAGCACCCTCCTCGGCTGCATCACCGGCCTCGACAACCCGAGCTCCGGCCAGGTCCTGCTCAACGGCACCGACATCTCCGCCATGCGGGAGTCCCAGCTGGCGGGCATCCGCAACCGCAGCGTGGGCATGGTCTTCCAGGCCTTCAACCTGATCCCCACCCTGACCGCCCTCGAGAACGTCGAGGTCCCCCTCTACGCCGGCGACTGGCGAGGGTCTCCGGCCCAGCGGGCGACTGACCTGCTTACGCTGGTGGGACTGGGCCAGCGGCTCGACCACCGCCCCAATCAGCTCTCGGGAGGAGAGCAGCAGAGGGTGGCGATCGCCCGTGCGCTCGCCACCGAGGCGCCACTCGTGGTAGCCGACGAGCCCACCGGCAACTTGGCGGCGGCCCAGGGTCACGAGGTTTTGGAACTGCTCTGGAGCCTGCGCGAGCGCCTCGGCACCACTCTGATCGTGGCCACCCACGATCCGTCGGTGAGCCAGTACGCCACCCGCACCCTGCAGCTGGCTGACGGCCAGCTGGTGGAGGATCGCCCCGGGCCCCGGGCAGGACAGTGAAGGCCCAGCTCTACTGGAGCTACACGACCAGGTCGCTCCGTCGCGGGGGCAACCGCACCCTGCTGGCCACCTTCTGCGTCGGCGTCGGAGTGATGGCGATCGTGGGCCTGCAGCTGGCGGCCGCCATGGTCACCGCCTCGCTTACCTCCAACGTCCGCGTCGCCAACGGCGGCGACCTCTCGGTGGTGTCGGTGGCGGTTCCTATGCCCAAGAGTGAGCTCACCACCTTCCAGCGGTATCAGAGCCAGGGCCTGCTGAAGCGCTTCACCGCCGTCCAGGAGCTCAGCGGCACCCTGATCCGGCCGAGCGGCCAGGGCATCAGCACCACCGTCGACGCCATCCGTCCCTCACAGTTCCCCCTGGTCGGGTCGCTGCCGCTCAGGTCCGGCGCACTCGGGACCTTCCACCAGGAGGTGAGCCGGCGCGACACCGTCGTGCTCTCGGGCTCGGTGGCGAGCCTGCTCGGGGTCTCCGTCGGCCGGCGGGTCCACGTCAACCTCCCGAACGCCCGGCACCAGACCTACTGGAAGGTGGGCGGGATTCTGCTCAACTCCCCGCCCGCCGGCCTCACCAACGACGTCTTCGTCTCGCGCTCCACCCTCTACTCCGATGTCACCTCGGCGGTCACCCCGGAGTACGGCGAGATCTACGCCACCACCAAGAACAGCGCCGCCGCCGAACGGCTGGCCAAGCGGGTGCGGGACCAGCTGCCGCTGGCGACGGTGTCCACGGTCAAGCAGGCGCTCAACTCGGACAAGAACGCCAGCCAGCAGCTGACCCAGTTCCTGTCGGTGGCCGGTCTGGCCGCCCTCCTCATCGGGGGGATCGGGATCATCAACACCATGCAGGTGAGCCTCGCCCGCCGCCGGCTGGAGATCGCCATGCTCAAGGCGACCGGCTATCGCCGCCGCGACCTCTACGGGCTCTTCGGGCTGGAGGCGGCTTTGCTGGGGCTGGTGGCCGGCATCGGCGGCGCCATCGTGGGCATCGGACTGTCAGACGCGGTGCGGCTGCTGGTGGAGAACATCGCCAACATCCAGATCAGCTTCCTGATCAGCTGGGAGGTGGTGCTGGCGGGAGTCGGGATCGGCGTCGCCACCAGCTGCATCTTCGCTTTGCTGCCCATAGTCCGGCTCAGCCAGGTGCGCCCGGCCTTGGTACTGCGGGATCAGAACGTCGCGGCCAGCGCACAGGTGGTGGGCTCCACCCTGCTGCTGCTGGCGGTGGTCGCGATCCTGTTCTGGCTGCTGGCTTCAGCGATCCTCAACTCAGCGAGCCTAGCCGCCTACCTGGTGATCGGCACCGGGGTGGCCATCGCCATCCTCACCGGCATATTCAGCCTGGCCCTCTGGGTCGTGGGCCGACTGCCGGTGCCCGAGCGCATGAGCGGGTCCCACTTCGCCCTCGTAACGGTGGTGCTCCTGATCGGGCTGGCGCTGCTGCGGGTGCCCGACCTGGAGGCGGTCGGGATCCTGGTGATCGTGGCAAGCGCGCTGGGCTACTGGGTGGCCTTCGCCCCCAAGCAGGCGCGCTCGGTGGTGCGGATGGCGCTGCGCAACTCCGGCCGCCAGCGCACCCGTACCGCCGGAACGGCAGTTGCTCTCTTCGTCGGTGTGTTCGCGGTCGGGTTGATCCTGGTGCTGGGAACCGACATCCGTACCGAGCTGGACAGCCTGATCACGCAGGCCACCGACTACAACGTGGTGGCGGTGGCGCCCGCCCATGGATCCGCCAAGCTGGTTCAGGCGGCCAAATCGCTCCACCCCGCCGGCAGCATCTCCACCCTGGCTACCATCTCCCAGCCGCTGAGCGTGAACGGCCGACCGGTGCTGAGCACCGCTGTTAGCAAGGGACGGTTCGGACGGACCCGGGAGGGAGCCTTCCTGGTGAGCGGCATCCAGGGCTTCAACCTCGCTTCAGTCCACAAGATCCCAGTCCGAGTGGTGAGCGGGCGCAGCCTACGAGCCGGCGACGCCGCCATCAACGGGGTGCTCCTGCCCAACGCCCTGCGCCGCGCCCCCTACCATCTGCGGACCGGCGACAAGATCGTGGAGTCCAACCCCTTCGTGACGCCGTCGAGCACAGTCACGCTGGAGGCGGTCGGCTTCTACAGCCCGCTGCTCTCGACCGGCAAGCACATAGCCATCAGCACCACGGTGGCGCCGGTGATCGCCACCGACACCACCGTTAGGCTGCTGGGCGGATCCAGCGTCGAGCGCGTGATCGAGCTCAAGTTTCCCGCCAATCGTGCCGACGCCGCGGCCACCAAGCTGCGCCGCGCCGACCCCGCCGCCGAGGTGATCAACCTGGCCGACTTCACCCTGATCATCGACCAGTTCCTGAACAACGCCATACTCTTCCTGAGCGCTATCGCCTCCCTGGCGCTGCTGGCGGGGATCGTGATCATCGCCAACTCCGTGGCGCTGTCGCTGCTGGAGCGGCGGCGGGAGATCGGCGTGCAAAAGGCGGTCGGGCTCAGCAATCGCTCGGTGCTCTGGCAGGTCTTGACAGAGACGGCAACCACCGCCTGGCTGGGAGCCACCTTCGGGATAGCGGCGATCGCCGCGACTTTGCTGCCCCTGAGCCGGCTGGTGCTCAAGGTGAGCTTCGGCATCCCCCCGCTGCTGGCGCTGGCGATCGTCGCCGGCGCGGTGCTGGTGGCGATCGGGACCGCCACCCTGGTCGCCTGGGGACCGATCCGGGTGCGCCCGCTGGAAGTTCTGCGCTACGAGTGAGCCGCGCTTAAGCCGGCGGACTCGCTTCCGGTCGGAGGCGGCCAAGTCGATCTCTCCGGGTTCGGGTGACCCAGCGCCCTTTTCGGTTCGTGGCCCGGCCCTTCTGTCCGAAGGCCTCCAGCGGCGGTCCTTGGTCGACAGGGACGCGGCAGCCGTGAACGCCCCGGATCAGGCCCCCCGATCGCGGCTGGCACGCTTGGCCAGCTGGCCGATCACCACCGGGGCGGCTAGCCGCCCCGCCTTCAGCGCCAGCCCCTGCAGGCCGGAGAGCTGGCGCCGCGGGGGCTGGGCCTCGACCCCGAGCCGCCCGTCCACCGCCGCCTCAGCCAAGAGCTCCTGAAGGCGCCGGCGCCAGTCCTCGGGCATGGAGTGGATCCAGTCGGCGTCCAGCTCCCGCGCCTCCTCGTGGTGGCGGCGCTGGCGCACCACGTACAGGGTGGCGGCGACCGCGACCACCAGGCCGACCGCCACCAGCCGGGGCGCATCACGGCGCAGCCGCCGGCGCGGGTTGAGCTCCAGCCGCAGCCGCGACTCGAGCTGGTCCAAAGTGACGTCCAGCCGGTGGCGGCTGGCGTCTACCTCTTGACGCGCTTGCTCTGCTGCCGAAGCCACTGCACGTCCTCTTTGAGACTGCGCTGGATCGGGCCTATGGGCCAGAGCCGGCGATTGGCCCAGATCAAGCCCCCGCCGGCGACTACCAGGGCGATCCCGACCATGGCGATGATCCCAGCCACCAGGGTGTGGTTGCCCCGCCACTCGGTGAGGGTGACCAGGGAGAAGATGAAGAACAGCAGTCCCCCCAGGGCCGCGGCGGCGGCTCCCGCCCCCACCATGATCCCCCGCTTCATGGTGTCCTTGAGTTCGGCCTTGGCCAGGCCGATCTCCGCCCGCACCAACTGGCGAACGTCGTCCCCAAGGGCCTGGACCAGCTCCGGCACACTGTCCTGGGGAGCTCTGGTCGTGGCCATGCTTAGCAGCCTAGCGGATCACGGTGCCCGCTTCCGCTACTCCATATCATCTGATCGGTGGCCCCCCTCGACCGCGAGGGCCTGGCGGCTCTGGCCGCCCCCCTCGTCCGCCTGACCCGATCCGGCAGCCTGTTGATCGCCACCGATTTCGACGGCACCCTGGCGCCGGTGGTGCGCGATCCCGCCCGGGCCCACCCCCTGGCAGCGGCGGTGCGGGCGCTTGAGGTGCTGGCCAGTCGGACCCCCGTCGCCGTGATCAGCGGGCGCGACCTGGCCAACCTGCTGGTCCAGTGCCCGGTCAAGGGGGCCTACCTGCTGGGCAGCTACGGGCTCGAGCCCTGGCTACAGCTGGGTCCGGACAGCCGACCGCCCGAGGCCGAGCCCTCGGCACGGCTGCAGGAGCTGGCCGGACAACTCTGGCCGCTGGAGCGGGAGATCCCTGGGGTCCAGATCGAGCTGAAGACTCTGGGCATCGCCGTGCACTACCGCAACGCCGGCAACCCGCGCGCCGCCGCCCAGCGGCTGCGCCGCCCTCTATTGGAGCTGGCCCAGCGCGAGCATCTCAGCGTGCTCCGGGGACGGCGGGTGATGGAGCTCCGGCCGGGAAGGGGCGGCGACAAAGGGACGGCGCTGGCCCAACTGCTGGACCGGATCCGTCCCCGGGGCTGCGTCTACGCCGGGGACGACCTGGGAGACGTGCCCGCCATGCGCGTCCTGCACCAGCGGGCCGCCGACCTTGAGCTGGCACTGGCGATGGGAGTGGTCAGCTCGGAGGCGCCGGACGAGATGACCTCGCAGGTGGACCGCTGGCTGCACGGTCCGCGCCAGTGGGCTGAGCTGCTGGTTGAGGTGGCCGCTCAACTCACCCGGGACGGCTGATTCACACTCCCAGCAGATCCTGCAGGTCCTGCAGCTGGGTGGAGATCCAGCGGACGATGTCGTTCTTGCGGACCACCTGCTTCAGCTGCCTGGCAGTCTGGGCGCGATCGCGCTTGGACATGGTCAGCGCGCTGTAGAGCGCATCGGCGGTCTGGTCGATGTCGAAGGGATTGATGGCGAGCGCGTAGCTTCCCAGCTCCTCGTAGCTGCCGGCGTTCTCGCTCAGCACCAGGACGCCGTCTCGGGCGTTGCAGAGCACGCCCTCCTTGGCTACCAGGTTCATGCCGTCGTAGATGGGATTGACCAGCAGCGCGTCATAGGACTTGTAGGCGGCCACTGCCTTGGGCATGTTGGACTCCACCTCTAGGCGGATGGGCATCCAGGTTCCGGTCTGGAAGCGCCGGTTCACGTGCGCGGCGGCGCTCACCAGCGCGCCCAGGTAGGACCGGTAGGCATCGACGTCCTGACGGCTGCGCTGCAACAGCGCCCAGAAGACCACCCGCCCGCGAAGCTCGGGGTGGGTCTCCAGCAACCGCTCGTAGGCGAGGAAGCCGCGGACGATGTTCTTGCTGAGGTCGGTGCGGTCGACCCGGAGGATCAGGTAGTCGGGCCGCCAGGACTCGATCTGGCGCTCATAGGCGGCAACGGTCTCGCCGGCCGCCAGCTCGGACATCCGCGCGACGTCGATCGAGATCGGATAGGCACGGATCCAGACCGAGCGACCGTCGAAGAACACGGTGGACTGGCGGTGGTCCACCGTGAGGCCCATGTTCTCCTCGCAGGTGAGCAGAAAGTTGCGCACGTCGAGGGTGGTCTGCAGGCCGACCACGTCGTTGCCCAAAATCCCAGCCAGGATGGCGTCACGCATGTGGCGGGGCAGCACCTTCCAGTACTGGGGCGTGGGCCAGGGAATGTGGATGAAGTGCTGCAGGCGGGCGTCGGGGAGGAGCGGCCGGATTAGCCCCGGCAGAAGGTAGAGGTGGTAGTCCTGGGTCAGCACCAAGGGTCGCTCCCTGCCCGCCTTGGCCAGCGCCACCACCCGGTCGCAGAACTGCTGGTTCACCGCCACGTAGCCGTCGGTCCACGCGCGCTCGGTGTGGGCGTCCAGAATCGGCTCGCGGCCCAGGTCCCAGAGGTAGTGCTGGACGAACCACAGCAGCGGGTTGCTGATCTCGCTGTAGTAGAAGTCGAAGGCCTCCCGGTCGGGGGTGACGTAGGCGACCCGGTACGTCTGACCGTCCTCCGTGGTCACCTCGCTGATGCCGTCCGCCCCGGCGCGCTCCACCAGCGGTCGGTCCACCTCGCCGCGCGAGGTGGCCACCCAGGTCGCCCGGCTGGCACGCGCCAGCGCCGACATCGCGGTGACCAGCCCGCCGCCGCCGCGGCGCACCTGCTCCGTCCCGGCCTGGTCGACCTCGAGGTCCACCGGGCCCCGGCTGGCGACCACTATCGGGTGCCAGCCTCGGAGCATGCGCCTGAGGTAGGGTTCAATGCCCGGCACGCCGCCTAGGATGACGGACCGACCGTCCGGCCGGGGGCGGTGGCTAGTGTTCCGCTCGAGTCGATAAAGTCGCCGGATGCCCCAGTCCGCCGAATGCCGGCCGCTCGAGGGCGCCGGCCGGGCTACGTCCTCGATACCGGGGTGAGTCAGCCCCCGGAGCCGCGCCCGGCCCGCCGCCCGCCCACAGCCCGATCGGGCAGCAGCGGGGAAGCCCGCGGCCGCCAGCGGGCGAAAGCCCCCGCGAGCGCGCAGGCCAGCCCACCTACCGTGGGTCCAGTGAAGGTCGCCATCCCCCTGGAAACCGCCGACGGTGAGCGGCGGGTCCCGGTCAGCCCGGATTCGCTGCCGCGGCTCAAGGCCCTCGGACTGGAGATCGCGGTCCAGAGCGGCGCCGGCACCGGCGCTGGCTTCACCGACCAAGCACTGGAAGAGGCAGGCGCGACGATCTCCCGCGACCTGGCCTCGACCCTGGACGGCGCCGGGATCGTGTGCAAGGTCCAACCCCCCACCGAAGAGGAGGCCGGGAAGCTGCCCGAGGGGACCTGCCTCGTGAGCTACCTACCCACCAGTCTGGATCCCGCCGTGGTGGCGGTCCTAGTCCGGCGCCGCGTGAGCGCGTTCAGCTTCGAGCTGGTGCCGCGGATCAGCCGGGCCCAGGCCATGGACGTGCTCTCCAGCCAGGCATCCATCGGCGGCTACAAGGCAGTGCTGCTGGGCGCGGCGCGGCTGGGCAAGATCCTCCCCCTGCAGATGACCGCGGCGGGGACGGTTGCCCCCGCCCGCGTGTTGGTGATGGGCGCTGGGGTGGCCGGGCTGCAGGCGATCGCCACCGCCAAGCGCCTGGGAGCGGTGGTGGAGGCGACCGACGTGCGTTCGGCGGCTCGGGACGAGGTCAAGAGCCTCGGAGCAACCTTCGTCGAGCTGGAACTGGAGGCTCAGGAGGGCGAGGGCGGGTATGCCCAAGAGCAGTCCGAGGAGTTCCTCACCAGGCAGCGTGAACTCATCGCCCAGAGGGTGGAGGCCAGCGACTTGGTGGTGACCACAGCGGCGGTCCCCGGACGGCGAGCGCCGATCCTGATCACCCGCGAGATGGTGGCCCGGATGCGTGCGGGAGCCGTGATCGTGGACCTGGCCGCCGACACCGGCGGCAACTGCGAGCTCACCCGTCCCGGCGAGGAGGTCCAGGCGGACGGCATTCTCATCCTGGGCTGGCGCAACCTGCCGGCCACGGTGCCCACCACCGCGAGCCAGGTGCTCGCCCGCAACGTGGCGGCGATCGTGGGCCACCTAGTCAAGGACGGGAAGCCCTCGTTCGACTTCGCCGACGAGATCACCGACCGCAGCTGCGCCATCCACGGCGGCGAGGTGCGCAACTCCCAGCTGCGCGAGGCGGCGGCAGCCGGAGGGCACGCCAAGTGAGCCCGGAGCTGCTCTACCTGGTCTCGGTTTTCGTGCTGGCAGTGTTCCTGGGATTCGAGGTCATCTCCAAGGTGCCCACGATCCTGCACACCCCGCTGATGTCGGGGAGCAACGCCATCCACGGCGTGATCCTGGTGGGGGCGATGCTGATCATGACCACCGCCCGCGGGCCTCTGCTGGACGCGATCGGGTTCCTGGCGGTGCTGCTGGCGACCATCAACGTGGTCGGCGGCTACGTGGTCACCGACCGGATGCTCGAGATGTTCAAGAGCCGCGGAAGGGGCGGGGACCGCAAGTGATCCCATCGGCCAGGTGAACCGCTGATGCACCTGCCCGTCGGCATCACCCTGCTCTACCTGCTGGCCGCGGTGCTGTTCATCGTCGGGCTGCACCAGCTGAGCGCGCCCCGGCACGCGCGCAGCGGCAACCTGATCGCCGCCCTGGGCATGCTGATCGCCTTCGGCACGGTGATCGAACAGCTGCACCATTCCACCCTGGACCTGATCCTGATGGCGGTTGCCATCGTGATCGGCATCCCGGTCGGGATCGTGGCGGCCCGGGCCGTGAAGATGACGGCCATGCCCCAGATGGTGGCCAGCTTCAACGGGGTGGGAGGCGGGGCTGCCGCCCTGGTGGCCATCTCAGAGTTTCTGCAGGTCCCGAGCGGCACCAAGGCCTCCCTGGTTCTCCTGATCGCTTCGGTGTTCGCCGTGGTCATCGGCGGGACCAGCTTTTCGGGTTCGGCGATCGCCTTCGCCAAGCTGCAGGAGCTGATGCGGGGCACGCCCGTCACCTACCCCGCGCAGCAGCCGGTCAACGCCGTGGTGGCCGCCGCGATTGTCGGGCTGGGGGTGCTGGTGGTCGTGGTCTCGGGCGTGGGCGCCGGCGGTCTGTGGGCATTGCTGGCGCTGGCGCTGGTCCTCGGGGTGGCCTTCGTCCTGCCCATCGGCGGAGCCGACATGCCGGTGGTGATCTCACTGCTCAACGCCTTCACCGGCCTCGCGGTGGCCGGGGACGGCTTCGTGGTGGGCAACCCGGTCTTGGTCGTAGGCGGCACGCTGGTGGGCGCCTCGGGGACCTTTCTCACCAAGATGATGTCCGACGCCATGGGACGCTCCCTGGGCAACCTGCTCTTCGGTGCCTTCGGCAAGGTCCAGGTCGCGGAGGGGGGCGGCGCGGTCCAGCGCAACGTGCGGGCGGGCTCGGTCGACGACCTGGCGACTCTGCTCGCCTACTCGCAGCGGGTGATCATCGTGCCCGGCTACGGCCTGGCGGTGGCTCAGGCCCAGCACGCCGCCCGGGATCTGGCCGAGGCGCTCGAGCGGCGCGGGGTAACCGTCGACTACGCGATCCATCCGGTGGCGGGGCGGATGCCCGGCCACATGAACGTCCTGCTGGCGGAGGCCAACGTCCCCTACGAGCAGCTCAAGGACATGGACGAGATCAACGACTCGTTCCGGGACGCCGACGTGGCCCTGGTGGTGGGCGCCAATGACGTGGTCAACCCGGCGGCCCGCAGCTCGCCCGGCAGCCCCATCTACGGGATGCCGATCCTCAACGCCGACCAGGCCAAGAACATCGTCTTCATGAAGCGATCAATGCGTCCGGGCTTCGCCGGCATCGACAACGAACTGCTCTACGACCCCAAAACCATCATGCTGTTCGGGGACGCCAAGGACTCCTTGACCAAGCTGGTGGCCGCGGTCAAGGCCGCCTGACCGAGCCTAGCCGGCGCTAGCGCTGGGTGAGGGGCTGGTTGGGGCGGCAAAGCGGCCGGGGAGGCAGTCTCCGGGCGCCGGGGCGCAGGTGACGAACTGGCTCACCCCGCCACCGGCCGCCAGTTGGAACACGTAGACCGGAACCGCGATCCCGTAGCTGTCGACCACCGCCGTGGCCACCCCCGCGATCACGGTGTGGGTCAACCCGGCGCCAGGAGACGGTGAGGGGTAGGGCTGGCCACCCGGCGAGAGGATGTAGGCGGCCGGGGACATCTCCCCGGAGTTGAGCCGCTGGACCGCCTGGTAGGGCGCCATTGCCGGGTAGGCCACAACTTCCCCAAGCGCGCCGTAGGGCACAGCTCCGGACAGCCCGACCAGCGAAAGGTGGTCCGCATAGTTGGCCGCCACATCGGCGTATACGGTCTCCGGCTCACCCTCGATGTTCACCACCGGTTGGCCGGCCAGCGTCCACTGGAAGAAGACCCGGCGGTCCGCCGCGTTGTAGGTACTGAGCTCGGGGAGCGGCCGTACTCCCCCGGCCCGCGGTACCCCCTTGCCAGCGAGGAACTGCTCGACGAACTGGTCCGCGGCTGACACCGACGGGGTCGAGCCCGTCTCATCCACCGGGGTGTTGGGGTGGAAATGGAAGGTGGCGAGTGCAGCGTCGGTGGTGAGCTGGTAGCCGCTGGTCGCGCCCAGGTTGTAGGCAAGGCCGCTGCCGGTGTTCACGGGCGGCCCTGGGACCCCCAAGGCTTGCGCCAGCGCGCCGAGCGCCGCCGAGGCGGACGCCGGCACCTTGGCCGCTCTCAGCTTCGGCCTGGCCGTGGGGAGCGGAGCTTGGACTACGTACGGTCCAGAGATCGCCAGAGGTGCCCCTGCCTCACCCGCCAGACCCAGTACCCCGAGGGGGGGCGGTGGGGTGCTTGTGGACGCCGGCGTGGGCTGGGCCGGTGGCGGGCTCTGGGCGGAGCAGGCTGCAAGAGTGGCGCTGAGCGAGAGCGCCAGGGCCAGACCCAGCGTGGCCCGATGGTGGTGCTTCACCGGTGCAGAATGCCATCGGTGAGCTACGCGGGAGCCCTTCGTCGCCTGGCCGCGACGAGCCAGCCGGGTATGCGATTGGGTCTGATCACCACTCAAGCACTCCTTGCTGAGACCGGAAACCCTCAGCTGGGCATGCCCGGAGCGCTGGTGGCGGGCACCAACGGCAAGGGATCGGTCTGCGCTCTGGCCGCCGCCATGGCTCAGGCCGGCGGCCATCGGGTCGCCCTGCTGACCAAACCCCATCTGACCAGCTACCGCGAGCGAATCCGCCTGGGTAGCGAGCTCATCTCTGAATCCGAGTTCGCCAAGCTCGCCGACCAGGTGATAGAGGCCGCGCCGCGCCTGGGAGCGGCTGGATCCCCCACCCACCACGAGCTGCTCACCGCCATGGGATTCTTGGCGGCGCGCCAGTGGCAGGCGGACCTGGTCATCTGCGAGGTCGGGCTGGGCGGCCGCCTGGACGCCAGCAACGCCTGGGACGGCGGCATCTCGGTGATCGTCAGCGTAGGGCTGGACCATCAGAAGCAGCTCGGCCGGACCCTGGCCGAAATCGCCAGGGAGAAGGCCGCCATCATCAAGCCGGGGAACCTGGCCCTGACCGGAGCCTCTGGCCGACCGCTGGCCGAAGTCGAACTGGCGGCAGCACGTGCTCCGGCAAGCCTGTGGCGCCTAGGGTCGGAGATCGAGGTCCGGGACGGGCCGGACGGGATGTCGGTCGCAACCCCGATGCGGGCGGTTGGAGGTCTGCGGCTTGCCGCAGCGGGCAGGTTCCAGCGCGGGAATGCCGGCCTCGCGGTCGCGGTGGCCGACGGCCTCGGACAGTTGGGTTTTCCCGTTGCCGACCGGGACATCCGCTCGGCCCTCGCCGAGGCGCGCTGGCCCGGGCGGCTGGAGACGGTGGCCCGATCCCCGCAGGTGGTGGTTGATGCCGCCCACAATCCTGCCGCTGTGAGGGCGGTGCTGCCGGAGCTCAAGCGATTGGCAGAGGGCCGCCGCGCCGTACTCCTCTTCGGGTCAATGCTGGACCACGACCACGCAACCATGCTGCGAGTGCTTCGGCGGCTGCCGGTGGAGGTACTAGTGGCGACCCGGGCGGCATCGGCCAGAGCGGCCGCTCCCGCCGACCTGCTGACCGAGTGGGGCGCGGCGGGAAGGCGGCTGGAGCCGGTGGAGGCGGCGCTTCAGACGGCCCGCGAGTTAGCGGGGGCTGGCGGCGTGGTCATCTGCCTCGGCTCCATCTACGTCGTGGGCGAGGTCATGGCGGCACTGGGGATCGGCGTTCCCCCAGACCCGCCGGTGCCGAACGCCCCGCTCTGGTGACGGAGCCGGCGATCAGCCGAGGATCGGTGCGGTCGGGGTGCCCACGGCCTCCAGCGCGGCAAGGCAGCGGCGCTCGAGCCCGGTCCAGTCCTCGCGGCTCAGGAGTTCGGGGGTGAAGAGGTCGTTGGTGAGTCCGATCACGTCGGCTCCAGCCTCAAGGTAGTCGGCGGCGGCGGCGATGGTGACTCCGCCACTGACCCAGAGGGGCACTCTGGGCATCGGACCGCGCACCGTTCGGATGTAGGCGGGACCGCCGACGGGCGCTGCGGGAAAGACCTTGATCAGCTTGGCGCCGAAGCCCTCGGCCCTGGCTATCTCGGTGGGAGTGGTGGCCCCCATCACAAATGGCACCCCCGCGGCCACCGCCTCCTTAACGGCCTCAGGCACCAGGTAGGGCGACACCAGGAATTGCGCTCCGGACTCGATCGCGGCGGCCGCGTCCCTCGCCGAAGTCACGGTCCCCACGCCGAAGGAGCAACCCGGGATGCCCTCCGAGCGGAGTTGGCTGACCAGAGCGGTGGCCGTGGGAGTTCCCAGGGTCACCTCCACCGATCCCAGCCCCGAGCGCGCCGCCACCAGCGCCGCCTGCAGCGCCTGGCCCGAGTCGGACCAGCGGATGACTCCGCAGACCCGGTTGGGGAACAGCGCTGCAACAGAGGCGTCTAGCACCAGCCCAGTCTACCGGACGGCGGGGGAGCGCATCAGGCGCCTGCCCCCCAGATGTCCGCGACGCGATAGCCCTCAGGGAACGGATCCTCGGGATCGAGCACGTAGTGCGCGTAGCCGGTTATCCATGCGGAGCCGCTGATTTCGGAGCGGATCGCGGACCTGCCGGCAATTTCGGTTTCACCGAGAATCCTGCCGGTGAAGGTCGTACCCAGTATTCCCTCGTGGCGAAACTCCTGACCCACTCCGAGTTGGCCACGCGCCCAGAGCGTTGCCATGCGGGCGCAGGTGCCGGTTCCGCAGGGAGACCGATCTAGCGTACCGGTCCAGGTGTCGGGGCGGTTCCAGTCCAACCTGCCGGTCGACACCACCACGGCGTTGCGCATGTCGGCCCGATCGCTTTGCGGTGGCCCTGACAGCTGGGCTATGGTCGGGCCTGCGATCTGCGGGTTCTCCGGGTGTTGCTGGGGGGACTGCTCCCGTGCTGCCGCCTTGATCATCTCGCCCACGCGCACGATGTCGCGAGCCTCGTCGGGGGAGAGCTTCAGGCCGAGCGCTGGCGCGGATGCGATCACGTAGATCATCCCGCCGTAGGCGATGTCCACCTTCACCGAACCCAGCTGCGGCACCTCCAGGCGGACATCCAGCGCCATAGGAAAAGCGGGCACGTTCTCGAATGTGATCCGCTTGGCGTGACCTCCCGAGACCTGGGCTTGCACGTGCACCATGCCCGCCGGAGAATCCAGCCAGAACTCTGTGATGGGCTCCGCCACCTCCACCAGACCCAGCTCGACCAGTACGGTGGCCACGCAGATGGTGTTGCTTCCCGACATGGGCGGGTATTCGACCTGCTCCATGATGATGTAGCCGGCAGCGGCTTGCGGGTTGGTGGGTGGGAGAAGCAGGTTGCAGTTTGCGGCTGGATACCCCCTCGGCTCGCGCAGCATCCGCAGACGCAGCGCATCGTAATCGCGCCGGAAGTTCTGCATCTTCTCGAACATCGAGGCGCCGGGGGGGTCCAGCACGCCGCCCACGATCACGCGGCCCGGTTCACCCTCCGCGTGCGCATCGACAGCAAAGACGTCGCGCGGACTCAAGGCGGAAGCTCAGAGCCGCTCGCCGATCGCCTGCCCCTGAACGTAAAACATGAGGTAATCGGGTCCGCCTGCCTTGGTGTCGGTGCCGCTCATGTTGAACCCGCCGAACGGATGGATCCCCATCAGCGCGCCGGTGGAGCGCCGGTTCACATATAGGTTGCCCGCGTAGACCGTGTTTTTTGCGTAGGCGATATGCTCGGGATCGCGGCTGAAGATGGCGCCGGTCAGGCCGTAGTCGGTCTGGTTCGCAATCTCAACCGCGCGGCGGAAGTCGGGAGCGCGCATCACCGCCAGCACCGGGCCGAAGATCTCCTCCGTGGCGATCCGCGCCGTGGGCTCGACCGCGCCGAAGATCGTGGGGGGGATGAAGTACCCCTCGGACTGCCCTTTGTCGCCGCCGAGCAGGAGTTTGCCCTCGCGCTTGCCGACCTCGATGTAGTCGAGGATCTTCTCCTCCGCAGTGCTGTCAATGACCGGACCCAGGGTCACCTCGGGGTCGACCGGGTCGCCCATCCGGATCCGCTGCGCCGCCTCGACGATGCGCGGTACCAGCTCCTCGTAGACCGACTGGGTGAGAATGGCCCGCGAGCCAGCCGAGCACTTCTGGCCCTGGAAGCCGAAAGCTCCCGCAACGATCTCGGCGGCGGCGCGGTCCAGGTCCGCCGTCTCATCCACGACCACCGGGTTCTTGCCACCCAGCTCCAGCTGGACCCGCTTGAGCCAGCGCTGCCCCGGTTGCACCCGGGAGGCACGCTCGTAGATGCGCACGCCCACCTCCTTGGAGCCGGTGAACGCCACGAAGCGGACCTTGGGATGGTCGACGAGGGCCTCGCCGGCCACCTCGCCGAGGCCGGTCGCGAGGTTGAGCACCCCCGGAGGCAGCCCCGCCTTGGCGAACAGCTCCACCAGCCAGGCAGCGGAGGTTGACGAGGTCTCGGCCGGCTTGAGCACCACCGTGTTGCCGCACACCAGTGCTGCCGAGGTCATGCCCGTGATCAGCGCGAGCGGGAAGTTCCACGGCGCGATCACCGCGCCCACGCCTAGGGGAAGGTACCGATACTCGGTGAGCTCGCCCAGCAGTCCGGCAGTCCGGCCTCCCTGCGCCAGCTCCAGCGCGTGTCGCGCGTACCACTCCAAGAGGTCGACCACCTCGGAACACTCGCCGTCTGCCTCGCTCCAGGCCTTGCCTATCTCGTAGAC
Source organism: Candidatus Dormibacteria bacterium (assembly GCA_046703825.1). Taxonomy (GTDB): domain Bacteria; phylum Chloroflexota; class Dormibacteria; order Aeolococcales; family Bog-877; genus JBJKSO01. The sequence goes on along the minus strand of JBJKSO010000065.1, from coordinate 8,549 downwards.
CATGATTGCGGCCAGCTCGTGCCGGCGGCGCCGCACCTCCTGGGCGGCTCGGAGCAGCACGCCCACCCGCTCCTGCATGGAGGTGGTGGCCCACCCGGGAAAGGCTTGGGTGGCCGCCTCCACCGCCAGATCAACCTCCTTGGGGCCAGCCACGGCGTGGCGGCCGACCACCTCCTCCGGGTGGCTCGGGTTGATCGAGGAGAGCGTCTCCTCGGTCATCACCTCGCGCCCGCCGATGATCAGCGGATACGTCCGCCCCAGCTGTCCGCGCACGCGCGCCAACGCCTCACGGAACGACTCGAGGTTGGCGGCCAGAGCAAAGTTGGTGTCGGGCTCGTTGCGAAAGGGCGGTAGCAAGATCATCTCCTCCAGTAGGCGGCCTTGGGCAGCTCAGCCGCGCAGCACGTTGCGAAGCAGGAACAGCAGGTTGGCGGGCCTCTCCGCCAAGCGCCGCATGAAGAAAGGGTACCAATGGGTGCCGTAGCTGGTAGCGATCAGGACCGTGTGGCCGCGCTGCACCAGAGACCGCTGGAGCTGCTGGCGCACACCGTACAGCATCTGAAATTCGAATCTTTCACGCTCAATCTGGTGGCGGTCGGTGAACCGTATCACCGCCTCAATGATCTCCTCATCGTGGGTGGCGATGGCCGTGTACCCGGGACGGGTGAGGGCGGCGAAGGCCAAATCCAAGTAGTTGCGGTCAACGTCCTTCTTGGCCGGGAAGGCCACCTGGCTGCTCTCGAGATAGGCTCCCTTGACCAGGCGTAGGTTGGGTTCCAGCGCAAGCAGGTTCTGAAGGTCTGCCGCCGAGCGGTAGAGATAGGACTGGAGCACGGTGCCCAAGTTGGTGTAGCCGGCCTGGCGAAGGGCCGTGAAAATGCGCAGCGTGTGGTCAACATAGGTTGACTCTTCCATGTCGATCCGGATGAACACGTTGAGCTCGCGCGCCAGGTCCAGCAGTGTGCGCAGGTTGCTTTCGGCCAGCGCCGGATCGATAGCCAGGCCCATGAGGGTGAGCTTCAGGGCGACGTTGGCGTTCAGCCCTTCCTGGGCCAGACGGCGGAGCAGCACCCGGTAGTCCGCCACGGCCCGGGCGGCGTCGGCCTCGGTCTGGACTGCCTCACCGAGTTCGGTGGCGTTGCACTTGAAGCCCGAGGCGTTAAGCCGACGGATGACTTCAATGCACTCGTCGAGCGTCTCGCCGGCCACGAACCTCCGCGCTCCCAGGCGCATGGCGTAGCGGTTCATGAATGCCTCGGTGCCGCGATTCTGGGCCGCCACCAGAATCGCCTTGCGCGCGCTGCCGCCGACGCTGGCAGATATGTTCATGAGCCGAGCAATCTTCCGGCGGGCCGGTGGCGGTGCCGGTTTGGCGATGTGGTCGGTGAGCCGGCCGTCAATGGGAACGCCCGCTGTAGGCGACCAGCCGCTCCAGCACCGATGCGCCCTCGGCCACGGGCTGGGGGGGCGCGAACAGGCCGGGCGGCCGATTGTCTGCCGGCAGGCGGGCCTTGAGGCGTTCCAGGCTGGCCTCGGCAATCGGTTCCGAGATCCGCACCGGCATCCCGGTGGCCTGGGACAGATCCCACGTGTGGATGCTTACCTCGAAGACGCGTAGGTAGACCAGCTGTTCCCCCGTCGCGGGCCCGCTCGGATGGGTTAGTTCGCGCTGCAGCATGCCGGGAGCGGCCATGGTGGCGGCGAACTTGCGGCAGGACGCTACCACCGCCCCACCCGGGTCATCGCCGAGCAGGTCAGCGCCCGGCTCGGGGGCGGGCTCACCGCTCGCCATGGCGCTGAAGCGGAGGTTGCCGTGAACCAGGTGGTTCAGCAGCTGGCGAACATTCCAGTCCGAGCAAGGGGTGGGGACCAGGAGGTGCTCCGGCCTGAGACGCTCCACCAGCTTCTGCAGGGTTTCGCTGGCCTGGTCGAAATCCTCGAGCGCGGTGGTCATGGCACCTGGACTCCCACTTCCCATCCGCAGCCACTTTAGCGTTCGCCTCGCCACCGCTGTGGACCCGCAGACCCGGCGGCGCTCTCCTCGCCAAGGGCGGTCGCTTCTTGCGGAGGTGGCGGACGTTCTTTCACCTCCAGCGCTCACGGGGGTAGCTGCAGTCGGTCGCCGGCGTCGTGCACCACTTAGCCGGCCGGCGCGGGGCACCCGCTGGCGCCAGCCGCGGTTGGGACCTGGGGCGCATCCCTCTGCTCTACTACCACGCGCGTCAGCGGCTGGGCCGCTCGTCGGGCGGCGCCCAGGGCGGCGGCACAGTCAGGGCCCGAGGGCGAGCGCCAGATTGTCAGCGAGTGACCCGCGGACCCATCCCAAGCGTCTTCATCCCCGGTTGGGTCGCTTCGGGCGAGGGGGCTCTCCGGGATCGGCCATGGTCGCGGCCGGGCCGCGCAAGCGGGACAGCGACAGCGGCTCGATGGGCCGCTGGGTCTCACCCTCAAGCGCCAGATCGGCCATCACCTCGCCGATCACCGGGGAGAACTTGAAGCCGTGGCCCGAGAAGCCGCAGGCGACATTCACTCGGGGAATCCCCGGACACGGGCCAAGCGCGAAGTGGAGGTCGGGGGTGTCGGTGTACATGCATGCCACCGCCCGAGCCACCTCCGCCCGAGCCAATCCGGGTAGCACGTCCGCCAGCTGCGCCCGCACCCGCAATGCCTCGTCCAACTCCCAGTCACGGCGAAGGTCGTCCGGAGCGGTGCGCTCCCCACCGTGATGCTGGGCCACCTTGACGGTGGCGCTGTCGCTGGAGGGGAAGCCGTAGCAGCTGCCGCCAGTCGGAGCTTCCCACATGAAGATGGGAAACCGTCCGGTCTGGAACTCCGCGATCGAAGGGGGGCGCAGCCAGACCATGAGCTGGCGCTCCACCGTCAAAGGCAGCCGCGAGTCCGGCAGCACTTCGGTGCTCCAGGCGCCGGCAGCTATCACCAGGGAATCGAAGCGGTGGGTCTGGCCGCTGGCGCTGCGAAGCTCCACCGCACCACCGGTGACTTACCAGGCGGCCACCCGCTCACCGAAGTGGAGCTCGGCTCCCCGCTCAGCGGCGGCGCGCAGGTGGCAGAGCACAGCCGCCTCCGGTCGCAGCACCCCGGCGTCGGGCTCCGTCACCCCGACCAGCTCCGGGGATGGTCGGAACGCGGGGTAGAGGTCGTGCACTTCACCGGCGGTCAGCCGGCGGCAGGCAAGGTTCCAGCGGGCAGCGCTCGCCAGGGAACCCGACACCACCTCGCTGTCCGGCAGTCCCAGCATGAGACCCCCGGTCCGGGTGAACAAAGACTCGCCAGACAGTGACTCCAGCTCCGCCCAGAGTTCGTATGCCCTAATCAGCAAGGGCACGTAGCAGGGGTCCTCGTAATAGGCCTTGCGGATGATCCGGGACTCGCCATGCGACGACCCCTGGGTGTGGGCCGGCCCAAAGCGCTCGAACCCGACCACCCGCGCTCCGCGTCGGGCCAGGTGAAAGGCGGCGGCAGATCCCATGGCGCCCAGGCCAATCACGCCCACCCGCGGCTCTCCGGACATCAGATCACGTTGGCCTCGGGCACGCTCACGGCCAGGTCACGAGCGGGGGAGAACGCGGTGAGGTCCAGCTCGCTGGCCCCCTCGGTGATCAGCTGGGCAACCAGGTGGCCGATTGCCGGTGCCTGCTGGAAGCCGTGGCCGGAGAAGCCGCATACATGCCAGAGCCCTTCCGGCGAGCCGGCCGGGCCGACGAACGGTTGGTGGTCGGGAGTCATCTCGTAAAGGCCTGCCCAGGCGGTCCGGATGCCAAGCTCGAGCAGTGAGGGCGCCCGCCTCTCCATAACCGGCCGGATCTCCTCCAGGAGACCCCAGTCCACGTCAAGGCTGAAGCTGGGGAGCTCCCCGCCAGACCCCATGCCGAATAGCGCGCCCTGGCCCTCGGGGTGAAAGTAAAAGGTGGTCTCGACGTCGATCGTCATCGGCGTGGCCGGAGTCATCAGGGGTGCCGGCTCGGTGACGAATATCTGTCTCGGGTAGGGCTGCACCGGCAGCGTCACCCCCGCCATCGCGGCCAGCTGCCCTGCCCAGGCGCCCGCGCAGTTGATCAGCAGCGGAGCGCCAACGAAGCCTTGGCCCGTGGTCACCCCGACCACCCGGCCGCCCTCAATCTCGACACCCTCTACCTCACAGTCCGTACGCAGCTCGGCGCCAAAGCGACGGGCGGCGGCCGCGTACCCCTGGGTGACGTCGTTGGGAGACGCAATGCCGTCGCGAGGGCAGAAGGTGGCGCCAATCACGCCGTCGGTGTGCAGCGCCGGAGCGAGCTCTCTGGCCTGCTCAGGGCCGACCCAGCAGGCGTCGTCGATGCCTAGCCGGTGCCACATGTCGAGCTGCCTCCGGAAGGACCGCGCCAGCGGTTCGCTCGAGAGCAGCATCAGGTAGCCGGTCTGGCGGAAGTCGCAGGGCTGGCCCACCTCGTCGGCGAAGCCGCGCAGCATCTCCACCGAGAGGAGCTGCAGCCGCACGTTGAGCTCGGTCGAGAACTGATGGCGCACACCGCCAGCGCACCGTCCGCTGGACTGCGCCCCCAAGGCACCGCGCTCGCAAAGCACCACGTCCAAGCCGCGGCGGCCGAGCTGGTAGGCGATGGCGCAGCCCATGACACCCCCGCCGGCGATGACCGCGTCCGCGGTTCGCCCCCTGGTCAAGATGCCACGGGTGTGGGCGCCGCTCTCACCTGGACGCTGCCACCCGGACCAGGGACGGCCCCAGGCCCTCCTCGTTCCGGCCCGCCCACAGGCCTCTCGTGTGGCTCAGGTGGCGGCGCATCCACTGTTCCGCCCGGCGCCCGTCGCGGGCGGCGAAGGCCTCCAACAGCTCCAGGTGTTCGCGCGCGGTCTCCACCAGCACGCCTGACTCCGCCATGCCGGTGATGCCGGCCAGCCGGGTGCGGTCGCGGAGGCGGGCCACCATCTCCACCAGCTGGCGGTTGCCCAGTCCCTCCATCACCGCCAGGTGAAACGAACGGTCGGTCCAGAGAAAGTCGGCAACGTCCTTGCGCCGGGCCTGGTCGACCATCGCGCGGGCCAGCTGACGCAGCCGCTGCACCTCCAGCTGCTCGGGACGGGTAGCCAGCCGCCGCATCGCTGGCACCTCGAGCATGAGCCGCAGGTCGTAGAGCTCGTCGAGGTCCCGCTCGCTGAGACGTGGCACCCGGAAGCCGCGGTTGCGCACCACCTCGACGAGCCCCTCGCCGGCCAGGTCGAACAGGGCCTCGCGGATGGGGGTGGCGGAGACGCCCAGGCGGGCGCCGAAGTAGGCGACGGGGTAGATCTGATCCTCGCCCAGCTCGCCGGTGGCGATGCTGGCACGGATGGCAACCCGGGCACGGTCGCGCAGGCTGCGGCGATCCAGCCCCAGGAGCCGCAAGGCCGCTCCCCCGTCCGAGGAGTCGGTCCTGAGCGACCGGGACCCCCTCGACTTGTGAGGCTGCAGGTCTTGACTCACGGCTCTCCATGTTCTATATAACACAGATTCGCGCGCCCATTGTGACGCTCACCGGCGGCAGGTCCTAGGAGGGTAAGGACATGCGATTCGCGTATCGGGGGGCAGCACGCCCCCTAGCCTTGTTGGTCGGATCGGGGGTGGTGATGCTGGGGCTCACCTTGGGCAGCGCCACGCTACAGGTGGCGGCAAAGGCCAAAGGCACCTTCACCGTCGGATTTGCCAACCCGATAACCGGCTCCGAGGCCACCTACGGGGTGAGCGACCTCAACGCCGTCAACATGGCTGCTCAGGCTCTCAACAAGAAGGGCGGGGTCGGCGGTTACAAGATCAAGGTCGTCAGCTGCGACACCAAGGCCGATCCGGCCACCGGCATCGCCTGCGCCCACCTCTTCGTGTCCGACAACGTGGACGCGGTGATCGGCTTCTTCAACTCGGACATCTCGATCCCGGCATCCAAGATCCTGCATCAAGCCAACATCCCCATGGTCACCGCTGCATCGACCAACCCGCAGCTCACGCTTCAGGGCTACAAGGATGTCTTCCGCGTCTGCGGCACCGACAACTTCCAGGGCCAGGTAGAGGCGGACTTCGTCTACAAGGTACTGCACATCAAGACTGCGGTCGCCATCAACGACGAGGAGACCTACGGACAGGGTGTCTCAAACTTCTTCATCTCGAACTTCAAGAAGCTGGGTGGCAAGATTCTTAGCTCGCAGGGGGTCAACGCCTCCGCCACCGACTTCAGCTCGCTGCTGACGCAAATCAAAGGTCTCAACCCCGGAATCATTCAGTTCGGCGGCTTCAACCCCGCCGCGGGATTGCTGGTGAAGCAGGCGCGCGCACTCGGCATCACGGCCCCCTTCGTCTCCGACGACGGTGTGATCGGGCCCCTCTTCTACCAGACCGGTGGCAGCTCGACCGTGGGCAGCTACCTCTCAAGCGCTCCATCCCCGCAGGATCTGACCACGGCCAAGGGGTTCGTGCACTCCTACGTCAAGAAGTTCGGCAAGCAGCCCACCGAGTTCGCTGGCTACACCTATGACGCGATGGAGCTGCTGGCCAACGTGGTTCGCAAGGAGCACTCCACCAGTTCGGCCAAGATCATCAAGGGTCTCAAGTCGACCCATGGCTACCACGGGGTCACCGGCGTCATCAACTTCAACCGCGTGGGCAACAACGTGACGCCGCAGTACCTCATCTACAAGGTCACTTCCAGTGGCGGAAACAAGGTGGAATGGAACCCCAACGCCAAGAAGAAGTGAGCGCCGTCCCAGCCGGTAACCGGTGAGAGCCGGGCGATGAGCCCTTCGGAGATTCTCCAGCAGATCGTCAACGGCTTGGTGGTGGGGTCTGTATACGGGCTCATCGCCCTCGGCTACACCATGGTCTACGGCATCGTTCGGCTGATCAACTTCGCCCAGGGAGCTCTGTACGAGGTGGGCGCCTATCTGGGGGTGGTGGCGTTCAGCCTTCTCGGCAGCTTCGGCACCCACAACCCGATTTTGGGCCTGGTGATCGCCATCGTGGCTTCGGCTCTGGTCACCGGAGGGCTGGCGTTCTTGGTCGAGAGGATCGCCTACCGCCCGCTGCGCCGGGCCCCCCCGCTGGCACCACTGGTCAGTTCGCTGGCAATGTTCTTCTTGATCATCAGCATCGTGCAGGTGGTCACCGGGGCCCAACCCCTCAACTACCCGCAGGTGCTTTCGTCAACACCGTGGAACCTCGGTCCGATCACGATATCGCCGACCGAGGTGATGATTGCGGTGGTGGCGATCGTGTTGATGATCGCCACCAACTTCTACGTGCAATTCACCAAGACCGGACGCGCCATGCGTGCGATCGCCTCCAACACCCGCAGCGCCCCCCTAATGGGCATAAACACGACGCGCATAGTCACCGTCACCTTCATCCTCGGAGGGGCAATGGCCGCGGTAGCTGGAGTTCTGTTCGGGGTGAACTACGGGACGGTCACCTACGACATGGGCGAGTTCGGCGGGCTGGTGGCGTTCACGGCGGCGGTGCTCGGGGGCATCGGAAACGTGCCCGGTGCCTTGGTCGGCGGTCTCGCCGTCGGAGTCTTCTCCAGCTTCGCCACGGTGTTCCTGCCCAACCAGTGGCAGGAGGCGGTGGTCTTCGCCATCTTGATCTTGGTGCTGGCCCTCAGGCCTCAAGGCATCCTGGGCGAAAGGGTTGCGGACCGGGCATGAGCGCCGTCATAACCCGCTGGAGGGCGCAGCTGGGTCCAACTCTGGGCACCACCAGACGGTTGCCGCCGCGGCTGCGGCTCTACCTGCGGGTGGCGATCACGGTCATCTGCCTGGGGTTCGCCGTGGCGCCGTATGTACTAGGGGGGAGCTACTACCCGGACATCTGGACCGACATGGCCCTGTGGGCCACGATCGGGGTTGGCCTCAACGTGGTGATCGGCTTCGCCGGGCTGCTTGACCTCGGCTACATGGCCTTCTACGCCATCGGTGGCTATGTCTTTGCCAACGCCGCCTTGTACCACGGCTTCTCGCTCTGGGAGACGCTGCCGATGGGTGCCGTCTTGGCAGTCGTCGCCAGCGCCATCATCGGATTCCCCACCCTGAGGGTCCGCGGCGACTATCTGGCCATCATGACGCTGGGGTTCGGCGGGATCGTCTACTACGCTGCCCAGAACCTCACCTCCTTGACCGGCGGGTACAACGGCCTCTACGGGTGGAAGAACCCCACCTTCTTCGGCCATCAGTTCATCCAGCCGATCGACTTCTACCCGCTGGCACTGGCACTGCTGGTGGTGGCGATCCTGGTGACGATGGGGCTGCGCAATTCCAGAATCGGGCGGGCCTGGGCCGCGATCAAGGACGACGAACTGGCCGCCGCCAGTTCTGGGATCGCGGTGATCCGCTACAAGCTGTACGCCTACATGCTCGGCTCGGTGTGGGCGGGGCTCGCCGGAGCGATCTTTGCCGCCAAAGACCAGCTGGTCTCACCCGAGACCTTCACCTTCAACGCCTCGTTCTTCGCAGTGGCCATCGTGGTGCTGGGGGGGATGGGCTCCGTTGCCGGAGTCGTGCTTGGGGGCGTG
>JBJKSO010000064.1:0-8642 GCA_046703825.1 Candidatus Dormibacteria bacterium | reverse complement strand
GGCCCGGTCCTTGGTCAAACGCACCCGCACCGCTGCCTCCTCGGCCAGGAGGGCAGACTCCTTGGCCTGGGCTTGCTCCACCAGGGTCCGCAGGCTGGCTACCGCGGCGTTAGCGGCGGCGGTATTCGGAGTGCTCGGTGAGGAAGCGCCAGCCGGCGTGACCCCGATCAGCCAAGCTGACAGCGCCACGACCGCCGCCGAAGAGCAGGCAAGCGCGGTCGTTAGAAAGCTGCGGTCCCCTTCCACGGAACTCATTTTTGGGCACCTGGAGCACCATCCGGACTAGGCGTGCCCATGCCGATGCGCCGCCGTAACAGGACTCAAGATTCGGTCGCCCTGGACTGAAGGAGGTGCGACCAGGACTGACGGGGCTCCTGCTGGTGCCAACCCTCGGCACGGTTTTCAGGCGCTGCTCGGGCAGGTGGGCGCCGCTGGTCCGGCGGGCGCCGGCGGACCAGTGCCTCCGCACCGGCCACGCGACCAGCGCGGAGGCCCGGGGGACACCGCGCTTACACTCCGGTCGTGGAGGCGGCACACATCGTCTTGGCCGAGGACGAGCCCATGATCGGGCGGATCCTGGACTTCAAGCTGCGGGCCGAAGGGCACCTGGTGGACTGGGTCCGGACCGCATCCGCGGCCGAGAAGCTGGTCAGGGACGGGGACGTGGATCTGCTTCTCTGCGACGTCACCCTCGAGGAGGACGGCCGGGCGCTGTGTCAGCGGCTGGTCGCGGACGGCTGCACGCCCCGCCGGGGCATCCTCCTGATGCCGGAGCAGCGCGACGCCCAGGGCCGCAGCCGAGCGCTCGCCGCCGGCGCCCGGGACGTTGTGGTCAAACCCTTCAAGCCCACCGTGGTGGCCGCGACCGTCCGAGAGCTGCTCGGCGGACCTGCCTAACCGCGCTCGCCCAATTCGCGCAGCAGTTCGTAGCGGTAGATGCCGGTGTCGTGCCCGTCCTGCCAGACGGTCCGGACGCCGTAGTTGCCGACCAGCTCGATGTCGGCGAGCTCGTCCTCGCCGGGGTGGAGTTCGGGGTCGAGCTGAAATCGCCCCGGCCGCCCAAGTTCACCACGACAGCCGGCACACGGGCAGCTCCGGCGCAGGCTGGCGAAGCCGATCGAGTGGCTCACCCCATCTCGCCACTCGATCAGCAGCGCGCGGGCCTGCTCGTCGTAGGCGAAGCGACGGGGAGTGGGAGGTTCGGCGTCCTGGACCACAGAGAGATTGTCCACCTGCTGCACTGATCGCCCCCGGGGCCTGCAAGACTTATCCTGGCCCAGCTTGGAAGACGCACCGCTGGTCATGACTGAAGAGATCACCACCGACCCGGGGACTCCGATGGACCGCAACCTCGCGCTGGAGTTGGTGCGGGTGACTGAGGGTGCGGCCATGTCGGCGGCCCGCTACATGGGGCGCGACGACAAGGAGGCCGCCGACGGCGCCGCTGTGGAATCGATGCGACGGAGCCTGTCCTACGTGGACATGGCCGGGGTGGTCAAGATCGGCGAAGGCGAGAAGGACAAGGCTCCCATGCTCTACATCGGCGAGCAGGTGGGCAACGGCAGTTCGCCGCTGGTGGATGTGGCCGTCGACCCGATTGACGGCACGCGGCTGGTCGCGCGGGGTTTGCCGGGGGGCATTGCCACGGTCGCTCTGGCCGAGCGAGATGCCATGCTCCAGACGCACTGCGCCTACATGCAGAAGCTGGTGGTCGGCCCCGAGGCGCGCGGCGTCATCGACCTGAGGGCGACCGTGAAGGAGAACCTCCACCGAATTGCGGAGGCGGAGCGGCGCCACATCGCCGACCTGACAGTGGTGGTGCTGGACCGGCCGCGCCACGAGAAGCTCTTGCAGGAGATCCGGTCGACCGGCGCCCGGGTCAAGCTGATCACCGACGGCGACGTCGCCGCCGGGATCATGGCGGCCTTGCCGGAGCGCACCGGCATCGACGTGCTGATGGGGGTGGGGGGGGCCACCGAGGCCGTGCTCACCGCTGCCGCGGTCAGATGCATCGACGGCGACATGCAGTGCTCGTTGTGGCCGCGCGACGAAGCGGAGCGCGAGTTGATCGCTCGCGAAGGCCTTACCGAGGAGCACGTTTTCCTGGCGGAAGAGCTATGCGGGGGAAGCAACATCTTCTTCGCGGCCACTGGCATCACGGACGGGGAGATGCTCGGCGGGGTGCGCTTCTTTGGAGAGAAGGTGGAGACCCACTCCATGGTCATGCGTTCCTACAGCGGCACCGTTCGCTGGATCGACGCCGTGCACGACCTGCGCAAGCTGCGCGAGCGCTCAACGGCCAGCTGACCCCTCACATCCCGTGGGGGGCATCCTCGAGCCGGAAACCCTCACGCTCGGCACCGCAGCTGGGGCACACGTCCGGGGGTCGAAGGCCGCGCTGAGGCGTGCCGCAGCTGGGACAGATCCACTGGTGGCGGGCGAAGAAGGTGACCAGATCGGTCCGGGAGACCAAGCCCACCAGCTTGCCGTGGCGGACCACCGGCAGACGGCGAATGCGCTGCTCCATGAGGATCGCCGCCGCGTCGCTCAGAGCCAGCGACTCCTCCACCACCCGGGGTTCCGCGGTCATGATCTCGCCGACCAGACCGCCGTACTTGACCACGATGTCGATCTCGCTGACCACGCCCACCACATGGAGGTATTCGTCCACCACCGGCATGCCGGTGATGTGGTTTTCGTTGAGCATCTCCGCCGCCGCCTCGACCGAGGTGTCCGGGGTCACCGTGATCACAGCACGGGTCATAACCGAGGCCACCGTGGGCGGCTCCCCTGACTGGTTGACGGCCAGATCAGCCATGGCTCCCTCCTTGGGCACGGGACTTGCGACCGGGCCTAGCGCAGCTTATCGAAGCCGCCCCGGCAACGGCGTGCACTCGAGGGCACCCATTGTTTGCTAACCTGCCGCGGTCAGCACATAAGGTGGCAAAGGAGGCCCAGCATGAGCCAGGTCGCCAGTCCGTACTCGCCGCCCGCCCGTAACGCCCGGGTCAACCCCGACCAGGAGGAGCTGCGGGAAATGACGGCGGCGATGCCAACGGCGCGTCGAACCGCCTACGACAACTTCAACGTGCGCACCAACGTCCTGGCACGTAGCACCGACTCCACCTACATCGTCACCGACCGCCCGGAGACGACCTCCAGCCAGGTGATCTCACCTGAGGAGGGCCGGCGAGTGGCGGAGCGCCAGGAGGAGTACCTGCGCAGCAGAGACGTGGTGATCATCGATGGCTACATCTGCAACGACCCCTTGTTCAGCTCGCCAGCCCGGCTGGTGATCGAGGAAGCCTGGGCCAACATCGCGGGGATGCAAGACCACCTCTTCTTCAAGCCGGCTCGGATCGGCGACGACTTCGAGCCGCGCTTCACCGTTATCTACACCCCGGGACTGACCGCCCCGGGTTACGCCAACGACCGCCTGATCACCGTGGACCTGGAGGCCGGAATCACCAGAGTGATGAACTCCGACTACTTCGGCGAGTCCAAGAAGGGGCTGCTGCGGATGTGGAACCGGCTGGTGTATGCGGAGGGGGGACTCGCCCTCCACGCCGGCTGCAAGGTCATCCCCACCTCCGGCGGCGACCGGACCCTACTGATCGTCGGGCTTTCGGGGACCGGGAAGACCACCACCACCTTCACCCGCCAAAACGACAGCAAGCCAGTCCAGGACGATTTCGTGGCGCTGATGCCCAAGGGCAAGGTCTACGGCTCCGAGAACGGCTGCTTCGCCAAGACCTACGCCCTGAGCGAGGAGGACGAGCCGACCATCCACCGCGCGGTCACCTCTCGCTCTGCCTACCTGGAGAACGTCTCCCAGCAGGAGGTGGACGGTCCGGTCGACTTCTTCGATCAGAGCTACACCAAGAACGGCCGGGCGGTATTCCCAATGTCGGCGCTGGGCTGGTCCCGCGACGCGCGCGAGGCCCCGCCCGTGTCGGCGCTGCTGATCCTGAACCGCAACGACAGCATCATCCCGGCCGTCTCCCGGCTGACCGTGGAGCAGGCGGCGGCCTATTTCATGCTGGGGGAGACCAAGGGGACCGCGGCCGGCGGCGCGGCGGAGGCGGGCAAGTCACTGCGGGTGCCGGGCACCAACCCCTTCTTCCCTCTGCTTCACGCCCAACAGGGCAACCGCTTCCGGGAGCTGCAGCGCAGTGGCGGCTTCGAGGTATTCCTGCTCAACACCGGCTGGGTCGGCGGCGGCGAGGGGGATCCCAAGGCGAAAAAGGTGCGCATCCCGACCTCGTCGGCGGTGGTCAAGGCGATCGCCGAGGGCACCATCCAGTGGGAGCGCGACCCCGACTTCGGCTACGAGGTGGCAACTCAGGTCCCCGGCGTTGACGATGCCGACCTGCTCCAACCGCGCCGGCTCTACCAGGACCAGGGACGCAGTGACGAGTACCAGCAGACCGTGACTCGCCTGCGGCAGGAGCGGCGCGAGCACCTGAGCCGCCACCCGGGCCTGGACGCCGACATCCTCCGCGCCATCGAGAGCTGATGGCCGGCGCCGGTCGCCGGGTCGCCTGCGCGCTGGTGGTTGTGGATGTGCAGGTCGGCTTCGACGACCCCGGCTGGGGCCGGCGGGACAATCCGGACTGCGAAGCCAACGTGGCGGCGTTGATCTCAGCCTGGAGAGATCGAGGGTGGCCGCTGGTCTTCGTGCGCCACGACTCGAAGGAGCAATCGCCGCTGGCCCCCGGGCTCCCCGGCAACCAGTTCAAGCCGGAGGTGGTGGGGCCGCCCGACCTTCTGGTTGCCAAAACCGTCCACTCCGCGTTCTACGGCCGTCCGGACCTAGACGCCTGGCTGCAGCAGCAGGGCGTGCGCCGGGTGGCCGTCTGCGGCATCACCACCGACCACTGCTGTTCGACCACGGCGCGGATGGCAGGCGACCTCGGTTACGGCACGCTCTTCGTGCTGGATGCCACCCACTGCTTCGACCGCAGCCTCCCGGACGGATCGGTGATCCCCGCCGAGGAGGTGGCGCGGGTCAGCGCCGCCAGCCTGCACCGCGAGTTTGCCGAGGTGGTGAGCACCCGAGACATGCTGGCGGACACCGAGCGCCTGGCCGCCCCGTGACAAGATGGCCGCGTGACCGCCGCTTCCTTCCACCGGCCGACCAAGCAGGAATACTTCATGCTGCTGGCGCTGGCGGCCCGCAGCCGGGCGGACTGCCTGGGTCGCCGGGTGGGGGCGGTGGTGGTGCGTGACGACCGCGTGGTCAGCACCGGCTACAACGGGACGCCGATCGGCATGCCCAACTGTTCCGAAGGCGGCTGCGTGCGCTGCGCCAATCGGGAAGGTGACGGCTACCCGGCCGGCAGGGGCTACGACCTTTGCATCTGCGTGCATGCCGAGCAGAACGCGGTGCTGGCCGCGGCCAGGTTCGGTCAGAGCATGCTGGGGTCGACCCTCTACACCACCATGCGCCCGTGCTTTGGCTGCCTGAAGGAGTCGCTGCAGGCGGGGATCGGCGCCGTCTTCTACCTCCACGACTGGAGCCTCGGGGAGCCGGAGCCAGCGCTGACAGCTCAGTACGCCGCACTCAGGTCCCGGTTTTCCAATTTCCAACAGGTGGATCTGGATGCTGGGCGAGTGCGGACCTTTGCGGAGGAGTGGCAGCTTGAGCCAGAGTGATGATCGGTGCGCGGTACCCGAGGTCAGCGGGCGCTGGCGCGCCGCCGTCCTCACGGTGAGCGATTCCGGAGCCCGGGGAGAGCGCCAGGACACGAGCGGCGACTGGCTGGTCGGCCAGCTCGCGGAACTCCCCGCCGACGTTGTGCTGCGCCACCTGCTGCCGGACGAGCCGGAATTGGTGTCCCGGTGGCTGATCGAGACCCAGACCCAGCTGAGTCCGGCCCTGATCGTCTGCACCGGCGGAACCGGGCTGCACCCCCGCGATCGCACGCCCCAGGCAGTGCTGGCGGTGGGTGACTACCCGGTCCCCGGCATGTCGGAGGCGATGCGGGCGGCGGGCATGACCCACACCCCCCACGCCATGCTCTCGAGGCAGGCGGCGGTGGTGCGGGGGCAGACTTTGATTCTGGCGGTGCCCGGGGCGCCCAAGGCGGTCCGGGAGAGCCTCGAGGCGGTGTGGGCCGCGCTGCCCCACGCCTTGGAGATGGTGGCGGGGCTGCCCCGCGCCAGCACCACCGAGGCCCACGCCGGCCGGTAACGGCAGGCGCCCCCCCTAGACTGGAGCTGTGCCGTTCCGTGGCGTCGTGCTGGACCTCTTCGGCACCCTGGTGGACGGCTTCAGCCTCGAGCAGGCGCGCAGTAACTTGCGCGAGATAGCCCAAGTACTCGAGGTACCGGCGGAGGCATTCGAGCGGGTGATGTCCCGTTCGTACACCGAGCGCGCGACCGGGATCTTGGGGGGGACCGCCGACACACTCGCGGCCCTGTGCCGCCGGATCGGCCACCATCCGAGCCGCTCCGCGCTCCTGACCGCCGCCGGCATGCGCCTGGAGCAGTTTCACCAGGTCCTGCGTGAGCCCCGGGTCGAGGTCTATTCCGTCCTGTGCACACTGAGGGACCGCGGCTTCCGGATCGGGATGATCAGCGACTGCTCGGAGGAGACGCCCCGGCTCTGGTCGAGACTCGCCTGGGTTGGCCCGATCCAGTATCCGATCTTCTCCTGGGAGGCGGGGATCCGCAAACCGGCACCCGCGCTCTACCAGCAGGTATGCGAAGGGCTCCAGCTCTCACCGTCAGAACTGCTCTACGTGGGCGACGGCGGCAGCCACGAACTGTCGGGAGCCGAGGCAGCCGGCATGGCGGCCAGGCGCATCGCCCGCTCGATGCCGGATTGGGAGCCGCTACTGCAGTACGACGCGGACCTGCGCTGGGAGGGAGAAACGGTCACCACCTTCGCGGAGGTGGTGCAGCTGCTCTCCGCGCCCGCAGATCAGCCCGCTCCGGCGTTGAGCGTCTCCGGGTCTGGGCGCTAGGCGGTGGACTGGATGGAGCAGCTCGAGGAGAGGGCGCGTGAGGTCCTGCCCCAAGAGGCGTACAACTTCTTTCGCCAGGGGGCCGGCAGCAGCCTGGCCACCCATGAAGCCCGCGCGCGCTGGGACTCGCTGCGCTTGCTGCCGAGGATTCTGCGCGACGTCTCCCACCCCAGCACCGAGGTCGAGGTCCTGGGGGATCGGCTACCGGGCCCGGTAATGGTGGCGCCGACCTTCCTTCAGCGGGTGGCCCACGCGGGCGGTGAAGCGGAGATGGCGGCGGGAGCCGCGGCGGCCGCCTCGACGATGGTGGTTGCCAGCAGTGCCGGCACGCGCTTCGAGGAGATCGCCGCCACCGGGGTCAGCTGGTGGCTGCAACTCTACGTACTCAGGGATCGCAGGCTAACCGAGCAGCTGGTGAGACGCGCGGTCGACTGCGGCGCCCGCGCGGTGGTCCTCACGGTTGACGCGCCCATCGTCGCCACCCAGGCGGGCGGGTCCGAGGGGATCTGGGACCTGGTGCGCCCGGGGTACCGGATGGCGAACGCCGACGCTCCAGCATCCACCCCCGACGCCCTGGAGAGAGCAACCGACCTCTCACTGGAGACGATCGAGTGGGTCGCCCGGGTGAGCGGTCGGCCGGTGGTGGTCAAGGGGGTGCTGCGGGGCGACGATGCCGTTGCCTGTGCCCGGGCCGGAGCTGCCGGAATCGTGGTCTCCAACCACGGCGGCCGCCAGCTCTCGGCCGCGGTGGCCGTTCCCGGCGCGCTGGCGGAGGTGGCCAGCGCGCTGGACGGCTCAGGTGCCGAAATTCTAGTTGACGGAGGCATCAGGACCGGCGAACATGTGGCCGCAGCCCTGGCACTGGGAGCCAAGGCGGTACTGGTGGGCCGCCCAGCCCTCTGGGGTCTTGCGGCGGGGGGTGCCGAGGGGGTCGCCGCCGTGCTTCGTCGACTGGTTTCCGAATTCCGAGAAGCCATGGTGCTCTTGGGTGCGGCAACACCCTCGGAGCTGGGGCGGGATCAGGTGCGGCTGCCGGGTCAGCAGGGGTAGGAGCACGGCCGATCTCGGCGCGGCCGACGAGCTTCAGGGGGAGACGAGCAAGCCTCTGGCCTGAAGGGCGATGCTCAGCACTACCCGAGCCTCGGCATCGTCGAGCGAGATGCCAAGCAGCTCCTCGATGCGCTGGAGGCGGTAGGCCAGGGTGTTGATGTGCACGTGCAGCTCGCGGGCGGCGGCGCGCTGGTTCCAGCGCTGGCCGATCATGGCCTCCAAGGTGGGCAGCAGCGGGGTGCGATGGCGCTGCCCGTAGGCGAGGATCGGGCCCAGGGTCTCGTCCACGAAGCGCTGCAGCGCCTGCGGCTCGCGCACCTCGAGGAGCAGTCTGAGCGCTCCCAGAGAGCGGTAGCTGGCCAGGTGGGTGGCTCCGCGGCCCCGTCTTGCGAGCCGAAGCGCCTGGCGGGCTTCTTCGTGCGCCCGGGCTAGCTCCTGCGGCGAGCCGGCGAGATTGCCCACCCCGACCGAGAAGTTCACCCGGTGGCCGAGTCCGCGGGCCAGATCCAGGACCCGCCTGGCGAACTCCTCCACCTCCTCCAAGGTCGGCTCCACCCGATTGCCGCCCCCGACCGCCGGTCGGGCCGGCACCAGCACGACGAAGGAATTGGATCGCGCCACCAC
>JBJKSO010000063.1:0-26121 GCA_046703825.1 Candidatus Dormibacteria bacterium | reverse complement strand
TCCTGGTCCAGGGCCCGGACCAGCAGACCGGCTCGCTCGGGGAGGCCAACCGCGGCGCGCAGGCGACGCGCCACCTCGGCGGGCAGCAGCCCCACCCCGAGCCATGGACGGGCGGGCGCCTCGCCCCGGCCGAGCGCCTCCAGCCGCGACCGCAGCGAGGCATCGGCTCGCAAAGCCGCGTAGAGACCCTCGCCGAGGCGCTTGGTGTTGAGCCCGAGCAACTCGCCGGCGAGGTTGACCACCGGGC
Source organism: Candidatus Dormibacteria bacterium (assembly GCA_046703825.1). Lineage (GTDB taxonomy): Bacteria > Chloroflexota > Dormibacteria > Aeolococcales > Bog-877 > JBJKSO01. The sequence goes on along the minus strand of JBJKSO010000063.1, from coordinate 25,874 downwards.
CGCCCGACGATCCCCGTGGCAGCGGCGCCGTGTGCTCGAAGACGCCGGTGATGGGGCGTCCGCCGGGACCCCCGAAGTCAGAATCGAGCGCAGAGACGATGCCGAAGCTGAGCCGCAGGCCGTGACCACGCGGAAAGGCCGCGGCGAAGATCGGGGTGCCCAGCTGGGGCTCGAGCGCGCCCCACGAGAGGGGGCGCGCCCCCGATGTGTCGACCTCCACCAGGGCCACGTCGCCCACCATGTCCACCTGGGCCGACGTCGACTCCCGCCGCTCGCCTCCCGCCAGGGTTACGGTCACGCCGTCGCCGCGGAGGTTGTGGGCGGACGTCAGCACCCGGCCGTCCTGAAGCACCACGCCGGTGCCCCCGGGAAAGCGTCCCACCGCCACCACCGAGGGCAGCACCTGCTCCCGCACCGCCGCCGCCGCCTGCTCGAACTCCTCTGCCCAACTCATCGCTGTCTCCCTAAGTAGTCGGTTGCAATCCGCAACTATACGCGGGCCGGACCCAGGTGGTGCAAGATGTACTGAATGGCCGAAGAGGATGCCGCCGCCAGGCAGGCGGCGCTGGCGGAGGCGCTGGAGCGGGTCGGGGACCGCTGGGCGCTGCTGCTGGTGAGCGCGCTGATGGGCGGCCCGCGACGTTTCAGCGAGCTGCGCCGGGACCTTCCCGGCATTGCCTCGAACGTGCTCACGGAGCGGCTACGTCGGCTGGAGGCGGCTGGGCTGGTGCGGGGCGAGCGCTACTCCGAGCGGCCTCCGCGCTGGGAGTACCACCTGCAACCGGGGGGCCACTCGCTGGCCGGCGTGGTGCGCCAGCTCGAGCAGTGGGCAGCGGGCGAGCAGCCCGGGCCGCCGCACGGCCGCTGCGGCACCCCGATGGAGGCGCGCTGGTTCTGCCCGACCTGCGACGAGGCGGTCGCGCCCAGCCTCGCCCAGGAGGACGATGACCAGGTTGTCTTCGCCTGAACCCAACCAGCTCTCGGTGGTGCCCTCCGAGCCATCCCCGCCCCGTCTGAGGGCCGCACTCGGGCCGATGGAGCGCGACTTGGGGGGCCGGGCCTGCATAGTCGGCGGCTACGTGCGCGACCTGCTGCTGGGCCGGTCGGCGAACACCGACGTCGACGTCGTGGTGGAGGGGGTCAGCGCCGATCGGGCGGCCCAGTGGCTGCGGGCGCACTGGCAGCGCCGCGAGCCCGTGGTTCCCTTCCCCCGCTTCGCGACCGCCCAGATCGCCTTCCGCCGACGAAACCAGCGACCTTTCGCAGTCGAGTTCGTCAGGGCGCGCGCCGAGTCCTACCAGCCGGAGAGCCGCAAACCCGAGGTCCGGGCCGGCTCCATGGAGGAGGACGCCGTCCGCCGCGACTTCACGGTCAACGCGCTGCTGCTGGATGCGCGGGGGGGCGTGCTGGACCCCACCGGGCGGGGCCTGCCCGATCTCTTCGCCAGGGTGCTGCGCACCCCTCTGGCCGCCGCCGAGACGTTCTCCGAGGACCCGCTGCGGATGATGCGGGCCGCCCGCTTCGCCGCCCAGCTGGGGTTCCGGCTGGATGGTCCACTGCTGGCTGCCATGAAGGAGAACGCCGCCCGGCTGGCCATCGTCTCCACGGAGCGGATCCGGGACGAGCTCAGCAAGCTGCTCCAGGCGGAGACCCCCTCGGTGGGCCTGCAGGTCCTCCTCAGCACCGGCCTGCTGGGGCAAATCTCCCCAGAGCTGGCCGAGATGTCCGGCGTGGAGCAGACCGGCTACCACCTGGGTGACGTCTTCGCCCACACCTGTCTGGCGCTGGACCGCGCTGTCCAGGACCTCCTCGTGAGGCTGGCGGTGCTCTTCCACGACATCGGCAAGCCGGGAACTCGCGCGGAGGGCCCGACCGGCCCGACCTTCCACGGGCACTCCCAGCTGGGAGCCGAGCTGGCCGCCCGGGTGATGCGCCGCCTGCGCTACAGCGGCCAGGAGATCGAGCAGGTGGCCGACCTGGTGCGGATGCACATGCGCCCGATCCAGTACAGCTCGGAGTGGGCCGACCGGGCTGTCCGCCGGCTCTGGTTCGATGCCGGGCCGCTGGCACCGGCACTCCTGCAGCTGGCGCGCGCAGACACCCTGGGTTCCTCGTACCCGACCCTCGCCCCGCTGGACGAGCTGGAGCGGAGGATGGCCGAGCTGGCCCAGCAGCACCCGGGCGGCATCCATCCACCGCTGGACGGCCACCGGCTCATGGAACGTTTCGGGCTGGGGGCGGGTCCCTGGGTTGGGCGGGCTCAGCGGTTGCTGCTCGACGGATTGCTGGAGGGGCGGATCCCAGCCGAGCCGGGTGGGGCGCAGGAGGAGCAGGCCTGGGGGTTGCTGCGGGAGAGCCCCAGCGCCTGGCAGCCCCGTCCCGGGGAGCCGGGGCCCCGGCCCCAGCGAGAGGAATGACCGCCGCACTCCGGGGCGGCCGCTAGACTGCAGCACGCTATGGGTGGCAGGATCGTGAACGCCGGGTGATCAAGCGTCTGCGTCGTCTGCGCACCCTGGTCTTGGAGCTGCCCAAGCAGCTCCGCCTCGCCTACTGCCTGGCCCGAGATCCGCGCACCCCGGCCTTACCCAAGGCCGCTCTGACCGCCGCCCTGGCCGTCATCCTCAACCCCGCGGTCGACATTCCCATGTGGATTCCGGTGGTCGGACAGATGGATACCATCGCCCTGACCGTGCTGGTACTGCGAACGTTTAACTCGCAGGCTCCCGACGAGCTCCGTGAGGAGATCCAGGCGGAGATCGGCGCGGGGAACAGCGCCTTCGACCGTGACCTGGCCTCGGCCGGGGTGCTGGCGCGACGCCTGGCTCGTGTCGCCAGCAGCGTGCAGCCCCGCCGGGTCGGTCCAGGACCGCTGCGGCTGCGCAATCCCAGCCAGCCTGCTGCCTGGTACCGTTCATCCGAACCGGAGGCCGACCGGGCGGGGAGTGAGTCCGCTCAGCGGACTGAGCCTGCAAGTGGAGCGGGCGACGAGGAGCAGTTGCCGTGAAGGTGATCCTGACCAAAGACGTGGCCGGCACCGGCCGGGCCGGTGATGTCAAGGAGGTGGCGGACGGCTACGCCCGTAATTTCCTGCTGCCGCGGCGCATGGCCCAGCCCGACAACGCCCAGGTCGAGGCCCGGCTCCGGCAGCAGCGGGAGCGACGCCAGCACCGCCAGGACGCCGAGGTGGCGGAGGCCCGCCAGCTGGCCGAGCGGCTGCAGGTTCAGCCGTTGGAGATCTCCGCCCGAGCCGGCGAGACCGGCAAGCTCTACGGGGCGGTGGTGAACATCGACGTGGCGGAGGCGATCGAGGCGCAACTGGGGGTCACCGTCGACCGGCGCAAGGTGGAATTTGAGCCGGCGCACGAGCTGGGGGAGCACGAGGCGGTGGTCAAGATTCACCCCGAGGTCGAGGCCCGGGTCAAGGTCCGGGTCGTACCGGCGTGACCATCCGGCCGGAGGTCCGGCCGGCCGCTCAACTCAGGATCCCCCCGCACAACCTCGAGGCCGAGCGCTCGGTGCTGGGCGCGCTCCTGCTGGACAAGGACCAGATCGGCACCGTGGTGGGCAAGCTGGAGTCGGTCGACTTCTACCTGGCCACCAACGGGGACATCTTCCGGGCCATGCTCAACCTCTTCGCCCAAGGGGTGCCGATCGACACCCTGACACTCGCCGACGAGCTCGAGCGGCAGCAGGCCTTGGAGCGCGTCGGCGGCCTGCAAGCCCTCACCTCCTTGGCCGCGGCGGTCCCAACCGCCGCCAACGTCGAGTACTACGCACGCATCGTCTACGACCACTCGCTCAAGCGCCGCCTGATCTCGGCCGGCGGCCAGCTGGCCGATCTCGGCTTCGACGAGACGGTCGAGGCGCAGGTGGCGATCGAGGAGGCGGAGAAGGTGGTCTTCGGCGTGGCCGACCGGGGCCGCAGCAAGAGCGACTTCGAGCCGATCAAAGACCGGCTCAAGGAGACCTGGGAGGCGCTCTCCCACGCCTACGAGCAGCGCAGCACCCGCTCGGTGAGCGGGGTGGCCAGCGGCTTCGGCGAGCTGGATGCCGTGACCAGCGGCTTCCAGCGCTCGGAACTGATCGTGGTGGCGGCGCGCCCGGGCGTGGGCAAGACCTCGTTTGCTCTGAACATCGCCCGCCATGCGTCGGTGGCCCGCCGCCATGGGGTGGGGCTGTTCAGCCTGGAGATGTCACGCGACGCACTGGTGCAGCGGATGCTCTGCAGCGAAGCTGGAGTCGACGCCTACCGGTTGCGCACCGGTCAGCTGGGCGACGACAGCTGGCACAAGATCGCCCGCGCCATGGACACGCTGAGCCGGGCCACCATCTTCATCGACGACACCCCAGGAATCTCGGTGATGGAGATGCGGGCCAAGGCCCGGCGGCTGCGCGCGTCCAACCCGATCGAGCTCTTCATCGTCGACTACCTGCAGCTGATGCGGTCCGCCAGCCGCAGTGACTCCCGCGCCCAGGAGGTCTCCGAGATCTCGGCCGGGCTCAAGGGCCTCGCCCGTGAACTGAACGTGCCGGTGATCGCGATCTCCCAGCTCAACCGCGAGTCGGAGCGCCGCACCGACCGCCGGCCCCAACTGAGCGACCTGCGCGACTCCGGCTCGATCGAGCAGGACTCCGACATCGTGATGTTCCTCTACCGGCCCGGCATGCACGAGGAGGGCAAGGACCCGGGCCTGACCGAGCTGGACATCGCCAAGAACCGCAACGGTCCGGTGCGCCGGATATCCCTGTACTTCAACGCCGGCCAGACCGCCTTCCACGACGTGGACCGAGTGCACCAGGAGCCGGTGGAGGTGTGAGCTCCGCAAGCCGGTGTCGGCTTGCGGCCTTCCGATCCATCCAGCAGGAACTCGGGTGCGCTGTTGCAGCGGCGTGGTGAACGTCGACCTGCGCGGACGCGCCTGACGTAGCGGGGACGCGCTTGCCTACCTTACGGCGCCGGTATCGCCGCGGCCAGCCCGGAGCTGATCGACCAGCGTGCGGGCAACTCTGCCGATGGCGGCGTCGATCTGCGCCGGGGTGCTCGGATTGCGTGGTGGTTCGCGGGTGAACACGGCAACCGCGTATGCGGAACCATCCGGATACCCCACTACCCCTGCCTCATTGCGGACCACGCCCGCAAGACCGCCGCTCTTGGCCGCAACAGTCAGAGGCGGAGCGAAGGCCGACGCGATTCGCTGTTTCAACAGTTGCTGGGCCATGGTCCGGCGCACAGCCGCGCACGCAGCCGCCGGGCCAGCCCTGTCGGTCCAGATCGATTGCAGCAGCGCCACCGTTTCCTCTGCAGTGGTGCGGGTTCCGCGCTGCGGATCCAGAGTAGAGCTGGCAGCCAGCCGCAGGCCGAGTTCGTCTTCAGACTGTTCGCCGGCGACCTCTGGGTCGTGAGCCGCGAGCGCTCGATAATTTGAGTAGCCCACCTCGACCGCCATCTCGTCGAGCATTCCGCCGATGTTGCTCACGACTCTGGTCCGGGACATGCCCAGCTCCTGGGTGGTGTGGTTGACGGCGTCGAGGCCCACGATGGCGAGCAGTTCGTCGGTCGCCGCGTTGTCGCTCACCGTCAGCATCTGGACCACCAAATCGCGAACCGACATCGACACCTCGTCGCGCAGCAGCGAGATACCCACCGGTCCAGGGGTGCGCCCGTCCCGACCCATGGTCAGGCGTGCACAACCGTCCAGAGTGCCGGCGGCGATCATGTTCTCCACGGTAAGAGCAACCTGGATCTTCATCACCGACGCGGGCGTCACCAGTCTGTCGGCGTCAAATCCTGTGCCAGGACCTCCGCCCACCGGGGCGGCGAAGGCTCCACCTGTCAGTCCAAGCTGCTCGAGCAACCGGGCGGCACCCACTCCCGACGTCTCAGCAAAGTTCAAGGGGTGAGCCGGCCTCTGTCAGCGCGAAGCGTCCCGGCGTGCCGGCTACTCTGGGCGCGAACATAACGCCAAAGAACCAACGCGCATCTGCGTGCTCGGTGCTGAGGCCGAATCCTTCCAACCGCTGCTCCCCTTCGCCAAAAGTCTGCTGCGAGTGCACGCCCGCGCTTCCCGCCGCCGCTGTGCGGAGTGGGCCCCGGGCCAACCGGACGCGGCGACCGCCGACTCACATCCCGAGCTTGGTGCCCGCCGGCCCCGCCACGTTGATGGTGGGCGGACCGCTGCCGGACCGGACCACGACGATCTCGCTCTCCTCGTCCGCGGGGTTGGACTCGCGGTGGACCACCCACCCGGGTACGTGGAGGAAGTCGCCGGGAGAGGCGTCGGCCACGTCGGCTCCCTGTGCCCCGAACTCCAAGCGCAGGCTTCCACGGACCACGTAGATGGCCGTTTCGTGGGCGCCGTGGTGATGCCAGCCAGAGATCGCGTGCGCCTGCGTGCGTACCCGTCCCGCCCACAGTCCTTCGACGGCGATGGCCTGCTCACGGCGCATGCCCGGGGTGGGATCCGCCTCACGAAGACCCTTTGGTTTCACCACTTCGATGCGATCGTCGATCGCCAAGGCACGACCCCCTGTTGGCTACTTCGAAAGACTATGCCGCCGCCGGCGCCCTCCGCATCGGCTCGTCACCGCGGGTTCGCGGCGAGTCGCAGCATGGCTCCGGAGGGCTGACGCCGGTGCATCGGCTACCATCGCCCCTTCATGCTGGAGCGCGTGGACACGCCTAGGACTCCCAGCCTCCCGTTTCCGCCGCCTACACGGGCGTCGCACCACCGGGATCGGCCTCGCGCCTACCCTCACCGGCGCTGCCCTCCGCCCGGCGGCAGCCGCTTGGGTGCACCACCGTGCCGGTGACGATCTGCCTCGGAGGGCAGTGGGGGGACGAGGGCAAGGGCAAGATCGTGGACCTTCTGGCCGAGTCGGCGCACATGGTCATACGCAGCCAGGGGGGCAACAACGCCGGCCACACGGTGGTGGCCGACGGCCGCACTTTCAAGTTCAACCTTATCCCCGCCGGAATTCTCCACCCAAAGACGGCGTGCGTGATCGGCAGCGGCGTGGTGCTGGACCCCAAGGTGCTCTTGCGCGAAATCGACGACCTGGAGGCCCAAGGTGCCGACCTCAGCAACCTGGTGATCAGCGAGCGGGCGCACATGATCATGCCCTACCACCCGGTCTTCGACCGTCTGGAGGAGGCGGCGCGGGGCGACGACCGGCTGGGCACCACCTACCGGGGGGTGGGGCCGGCCTACAGCGACAAGGTGCGCCGGATCGGCTTCCGGGTGGGTGATCTGCAGAAGCTGCGCTTCCTCGAGAAGAAGCTCGACTTCGTCCTGCACCTGAAGAACGATGTGCTGGTCAAGCTCTACGGTGCCCCTCCCTTCGCGGTCGCCGACATCCTCGAGGAGTACACCAACTACGCCGGGCGCCTGGACCGCTTCATCAAGGATCCCTACCCGCTGGTCCAGGGCTCGCTGGAGCGCGGCGATCGGGTGATCCTGGAAGGGGCCCAGGGCACGATGCTCGACCTCGATCTGGGTACCTACCCCTACGTCACGAGCTCCTACCCTTCGGCGGGAGGAGCCCTGGCCGGCGCCGGCATCGGCCCCCGCCACGTGCACCGCACCGTGGGCGTGTTCAAGGCCTACGCCACCCGGGTCGGCTACGGGCCGTTCCCGACCGAGCTGGATGGCCCGGTGGGCGACCAGCTCCAGGAGCTGGGGGCGGAGTTCGGCACCACCACCGGTCGGCGGCGCCGAGTGGGCTGGTTCGACGGGCCCGTGGCCCGCTACTCTGTGGCGGTCAACGGCATCGACTCTCTGGCACTGACCAAACTGGACGTCCTGGACGAGCTGGAGGTGGTCCGGGTCTGCACCGGCTATCGCAGCAAGGGTGAGCCCCACGACCATCCGATGGCCAACATCTCGCATCTGAAGCACCTAGAGCCCGAGTACGAGGATCTGCCCGGCTGGCAGGCCAGCACCCGAGAGGCGCGCGACTTCTCCTGTTTGCCGGAGAACGCCCGGCGCTACATCGCCCGCATCGAGGAGCTGTCGGGGGCTCCGGTGGACTGGGTCTCGGTGGGGCCCGAGCGCGACCAGACCATCGAGCGCCGGGGCGCCTGGTGAGGCGCCTGCTGTTGGCCCTGGCGGGGGTGCTGACCCTGGCTGGGTCGGCGACGTCGGTCGCCGCCGCGGGACCGACCTGGACCGCCCTCCAGCTGGCCGGACCGGCCCGGGACCGGGCCCAGGTCTGGCAGCTTGCCGCCAACCCCGCCAACCCCCAGCAGCTGGTGGCGGCGACGTCCAGCGGGGTCTGGCTGTCCGGCGACGGCGGCCAGTCCTGGCAGCCGAGCGCCATCCACACCTTCGCATGGTCGGTGGTCTACTCCGGCTCCGACATCTACGTGGGCACCGCCCGCAAGGGCATCTACATCAGCAGCGACGGCGGCCAGCAGTGGGCGCAGCAGAACTCCGGTCTGCGCAGCCTGGACGTGCGCAGCATCGCGGTGGGCCCCACCGCCATCGTGCTTGGAACCGCGCTGGGGGTCTACATCAGCGGTAGCGGCCAGGGCTGGCAGGCGGCCGGGCTGCAGGTGCAGGACATCAGCTCAGTGGCGATCATCGGCAACAACCCCCTGGCGGTGATGGCCGGTGCCGACGGCCAGGTGGAGCCGTCCAACCTCTTCAAGAACATGAGCGTGGGTGCTGGCGGCGGCTGGCAGTCCCTGAACGGCGGCGACCCCCAGGGCTCCCCCGTGTTCTCGGTGGCGGTGAGCCCCCAGGCGCAGGGCTCCAGCGCCCCCACCGTTCTGGTGGGCAACCTGCGTGGGCTCTACCGCACGACCAACCTCGGTGTCAGCTGGCAGAGCATGGCTCTGGCGGGATCGCCGCAGTGGTCGGTGAACGCCATCGCCTTCGACCCCCAGAACCCGTCGGTGGTCTACGTGGGGGGCGACAACGGCGGCAGCGCCGGCGGGGGGTTGGAGCGGAGCACCGACGGCGGCAACGCCTGGAGCGTGCTGCAGACCGGCCTGCCCACACAGGACGTGACCAGCCTCATCGCGCTCAACACCAAGCCACTCAGCGTGCTGGCCTCGCTCTGGAACGCGTCGACGCGGCGGCCGGCCGCGGCCAGCCTGGTCGATTCGACCGTGCCCGGGCCGGTGCCTCTGGTGGCCAGCAGCGGTCCCCGGATCACGGTGCACGTGAGCCCGGTGGCCACGCCGCCTCCCGCCCAACACCAGGTCAAGCCCGCCGTGGCCGGCTCATCGCTGCCCGGCTGGATGATCCCCGGGGTGGTGATCGCCGCGATCGTGGTGGTGCTCCTGATGACCGCGGGTGTGCGCCGGCGCCGCGCCCGCCTCGACGCGGAAGCTCCACCCTGATGCCGCAGTCGCACCACCCGCGTGAGCGGCTGCGGGAGCTCGGCCTGGTGCTGCCGGCGCCGCCGACGCCGATCGCCAGCTACCTGCCCTTCACCACCGTGGGTGACCTGATCTGCACCTCGGGGGTGCTGGCCATGCGTGACGGCCAGGTGATCACCGGTCGGCTCGGGTCAGAGCTCACCACGGCCCAGGGAGCCGCGGCCGCCCGGGTGGCGGCGCTGTCCCTGCTCGCCCTCTTGGAACAGGCGCAGGGGGACCTGGCTCGGGTCTCGCTCGTGCAGCTCACCGGGTATGTCCGCTCGGCCCTGGATTTCACCGAGCAGGCGCAGGTGGTGGACGGGGCCTCCCAGCTCTTCCTGGAGGTGCTGGGCGAGTCGGGGCGGCATGCGCGGGTTTCCGTGGGCGTGGCCGAGCTGGCTCGAGGCGCCTGCGTGCACCTGCAGCTGCTGGCGCGTCGCTGAGAGCCGGGGGCGGGCGCCGCCGGCGGGGGGTTGCCAGGCCCCGCTAGTCGGCCCCCTCGAGCAGCCACCGCCGCATCAGGCCGCCGCTCACTGACCAGGCCTCAGCCCGGCGCTGGATCAGATCCAGGCGCCGCAGGGTCTCACCGGCGTTGCGGGCAGCGGTGTGCGACACCCCCAGCTCCTGCTGCACCTCGGCCGCGGAGAAATGGGCCAGCGGCTGGCGGGCGATCAGCTTGAGCAGCCGCTGCTGGCTCAGGCTGAGCGCCTCGAAGATTGCTTCGAACTCCGCCTTGCGCCCGGCTACCGCGGCCCGGATGGCCCTCCCCAGGGCTTCTTGGTCGATGGTGGCCCCGGCCAGCTCGTAAGCCCAGAAGGCGAGCAGCTGCACGTCGTTGGGCACCCCGAGCGCGGTCTCGTAAATCCCCGCCGCCACCTCCCCGGACAGGTGCTTGCCGCCGGCGCCCGCCCGCTCCACCAGGTACTCGACGAATTCCGCGAGCGGGATCTCGGCGAGGTACAGCTTGTCGCCCACGTTGTAGAGGGCGCCGCGCTCGGGGTCCGCGGTCATGGCCTCCATCAGGTGGCGCTTGCTGCCGGCGAAAACCAGGCTCACCCGCGGCAACTCGTCGACCAGATCCTTCATGAGGTCAGGGATGCTGGGGCTGATCTCGTACGCCTTCTGAAACTCGTCCAGGACCATCGAGACCGGATGGTGGGCGTCGCCGGCGCTGTCCAACAGCCGCACCACGTCCGTGATCACCTCCTGCCAGTTGACCCCCTTCACGTTGGGGCCGAACGAGACCCCCAGGGCGCCGCTGCCGGGGTCGATCGTGATCTCGGGGTTGAAGCGCAGCCGCCGCACCCGCCGGCCCAGCTCCCGGGTGCGGCCCGGCAACCAACCCAGCGGACCCGCCAGGACGGCGCGCATCAGCGCCTCGGCGACGTCGCGCTCGCTGGAGCAGCGGATCAGGCTCACCCGGCCGCTGCGGCCGCCGCGCCCCTGTACCTCGCGAACGGCTCTGCTCAGCAGCGAGCTCTTGCCGTACCGGCGGGGGGCGATCAGGACCAGATTCTGTCCGTTGAGCATGAGGGTGCGGAGCTGGCTCAGCTCGGCGGCGCGGTCGGTGAAGTGGAGGTCATCGGCCGGCGAGCCGAAGTGGTACGGGTTGGGCTCGGTCGCCACCCTCACAGCCTAGTCCTTTGCAAGGTAATCATTTAAAACCATTGCATTTAAGGCAGACTTGGACTTGAGCCCCGCCAAGCTCTTGGGGCTGGCGACCGTTGTTAGACTCCACGTCCCGTGACTCCAGCGCCACTAGGGGGCGGAGAACTGGCCGTCGAGGTCAAAGACCTCCGGCGTACCTACCGGACCACGACAGGGACGCTTCGTCGCCGCCGGCTCAATGTGGAAGCGGTGCGCGGCGTGTCGCTGGACATGCGTCGGGGGGAGCTCTTCGGCCTGCTCGGCCCCAACGGAGCTGGCAAGACCACGACCATCCGCGTGCTCTGCACCCTGCTGCTGCCCACCTCAGGGGAGGTTAGGGTGCTCGGCCAAGACGTGGTGGCGCAGGCCAGCTCGGTCCGCCGCCAGATCGGCTACGTCTTTGGCGGCGACCGTGGGCTCTACGACCGACTCAACGCGCTCGACAACCTGCGCTACTTCTGCGAGCTCTACGCTCTTGATCCAAGGCAGCAGCGCCGGCGGATCGACCAGGTCTTGGACATGGTCGGGCTTGCGGGCAGGGAGAAGGAGCGCGTGGAGGGCTTCTCCCGGGGGATGCGCCAGCGGCTCCACCTCGCCCGCGGCCTGCTGCACGACCCGCCGGTCCTGTTCTTCGACGAGCCCACCATCGGGGTGGACCCGGTGGGCGCCCGCGAGGTGCGCCAGCTGATCGCAGAACTGGCGCGGATGGGCAAGACCGTGCTGCTCACCACGCACTACATGTTCGAGGCCGACAGCCTCTGCGAGCGGATCGCCGTCATCTCCAAGGGGGAGATCGTGGCCCAGGGCACTCCCCGCGACCTGAAGGCGCTGGTGACCGACCGATCGGTGGTGGAGGTGGAGGCGTACGGTGTCTCCGACCGCCAGCTGGATCGCATCCGCTGCTTCCCCGGTGTGGAGTCGGTCGCCATGGAGGTGCGCGACCAGGCGCAGCTCTTGCTGATCCAGGCCAACCGCGAGAGTCAGCTGCAGAGCCAGCTGGCGCAGCTGCTCGACGGGGTGCTGGTGCACCGCATCGCCACCCGCGAGCCCACCTTGGAAGACGCCTACGTGGCTTTGGTGACGGCGTGAGCGCAGCACCGGCGCAGCCGCTCTTCCGCAGCATCTGGGCGCCGCTCACCTGGCCGCGGATCACGCTGGTGGGCTGGTGGTTTCAGCTGAAGATGCAGGCCCAGTCCGGGTTTGCCATCCTCACCTCGACCGTGCAGCCGCTGATATTCGCCAGCATCGCCATGCTGGACCAGCAGGCCGGGAGCCACAGCGCACCCTTGCTCTACTACGCGATCGGATCTGGAATCATGGGTATCTGGTCCACGGTGGTGTTCGGCTGCGGCGGGGCGCTGGGGTGGCAGAGGCACCAGGGGATGCTGGAGCCGCTGGTGATGGCGCCGTCGCCCTTCATCCTGATCATGCTGGGGATCACTCTGGGGACCGCCTCGGTGGGGCTGTACTCCATGGGCGCAACACTGCTCTGGGGCTGGCTGATCTTCGGTGCGCCCATCCATTTCGCCCAGCCGCTGCTGTTCGCGGTGGCGGCGGTGTTGACGGTGGTGGCCTTGGGGGTCTTGGGGCTGGTGCTCGGCTCCAGCTTCGTCCTTTACCGCAACTCCAACGCCATCTCAAACATGATGGAGTACCCGGTGTGGTTGGTCACGGGTCTTTTGGTTCCGCTCTCGCTGCTTCCCGGCTGGACCCACCCTCTGGCCTACGTCCTGGCGCCGACCTGGGGGGTCGAGGCGCTGCGCGCCGCCGCCCTGGGCGGCGATGCCGCCATGCCCATTGTCTGGTGCGCCGTCAGCACCATCGCCTACCTCATCCTCGGCATCATCCTGGTCGGCAACGTGGAGCGTCTTTCGCGCAAGAAGGCGACTTTGACCTTCCAGTGAGCGCCGCCGCGATCCTGGTGCCGGAGCAGCCCAGAAGGTCCAACTTCTGGCGGGTTTTCTTCGTCGGTGGGCTCATCTCTTACCGCGCGCTCTTCTACTGGATCAGCCCGTGGCAGTACATCCCCACCATGCTGGGAGCGCCGCTCTTCCAGATCCTCTTCTTTGTCTACTTGGGACGCGCCGCGGGGGTCGCGTCGACCAACTTCTTCGTCGTGGGCAACGCCATCCAGATCTGCAGCATGTCGGCCATCTACGGCATGACGATGGCGATCGCCAACGAGCGCAACTTCCAGACCTTGAGCCCGATTTTGGCGACCCCTGCCAACCGCCTGGCGCTCTTCCTGGGCCGGGGCCTGCCGGTCGTGATCAGCGGTCTGCAGACGTCGATCTTCGGGTTTCTGGTGGCCGCGCTCCTGGTTGACTTCCGCCCCCCGCCGGACGCGATCCCGGGACTGGCGCTCGCGGTGGTGGTCACCGCCGCCTCCTGCACCGGGCTGGGGATGGCCCTGGGCTCGTTCGGTCTTCGGGTGCGCGACGTCTTCCTCTCCGCCAACATCGCCTACTTCTTGCTGCTTCTGGTCTGCGGCGTGGAGGTGCCCCTCTCCAGGCTTCCCGGGGTCCTCCAGGGGCTGGCGCAAATCCTGCCCCTGACCCACGGAATCGAGGCCGGTCGCCTGCTGGCCACCGGTCATCCGCTGGCCAGGGCCTTCCCCGACATCGGTCTGGAGGCGCTGGTGGGGCTGCTCTGGGCCTTGCTGGCCTACTCGATGTTCAGCTTCTTCGAGCGCCAGGGACGCCGCAGCGGCGTCTTCGACCGGCTGTGACCGAGACCGCGCCCCAGCGCCTCGACTTGCGCGGGGTGGGCTGCCCGCTCACGTTCGTCCGGACCCGCCTGGCGCTGGACCGCCTCGGGCCCGGTCGGCCGCTGGAAGTTCTGCTCGACGAGGGCGAGCCTTCGGAGTCGGTGCCACGGTCCTGCTCCGAGGACGGCGACCAGGTTCTCTCGCTGGAGCCGTTCGCTCCCGGGGTGGTCCGCCTGCTGGTGCGGTGTCGCGCCACTGATCCCTAGCTGCGGCGCGCGCTCTGCCGCTGCGCTGGGGCACTGCCTGTTTCCCGGCGCCGGGGCGGTTGAGCCGCCGGCAGCCAGACCGTGAAGGTGGTCCCCCGGTCCGACGACTCCACCTCCACCGTCCCGTTCTGAGCCTGGGCGAGCGCTTGGACGATGGCCAGCCCGAGCCCGTTGCCGCCCTCGTGCCGGGAGCGCGCGCCGCCATCCCGGCTACCCGCCCGGTAGAAGCGCTCGAAGACGTGGGGGAGGTCCTCGGGCGGGATGCCCGGGCCTCGATCCGAGCACGCGAAACCCGCTTGGCCGTCGCGGGCCAGAGTCCTCCAGGTGATCGCCGCCCCCCGGGCGTGCTGGGCGGCGTTGTTGGCCAGGTTGGTGGCGATCGTGTGTAGTGCGACCGGGTCGGCCGTCGCCACCACGCCCTGGGAGAAGTCGCGGGACGCTGGGCTCTCCCCGGGCCGCTCCTCCAGGAACTGGTCCAGGAAGGGCCCCAGGGCCACCGGCCGCGGTTGCAGGGTGCGGCGCGCGTCGGCGCGCGCCAGGGTCAGCATCTCCGCCACCAGGCCGCGCATCCGCTCCGCCTCGGCAGCGAGCGCGGAGAGGGCCCGGCGCAGCGAAGTCGGATCATCGGCCGCACCCCGCCCCAGGACGTCCAGGTAGCCCTTGATCGCGGTGAGCGGGGTGCGCAGCTCGTGCGAGGCGTCCGCGATGAACTGGCGCATCTGTCGCTCGGCCTCCTCCCGGACTTTGACCGTGCGCTCGACGTTGGCGGCCATCTCGTCGAAGACTCCGGCCAGGACCCCGACCTCGTCCCGGGCCGGAGGCAGGCCGCTGCGCTGGCTCAGATCGCCGCGGCCCAGGGCTTGGGCCACTCGAGTGAGTCGGCGCAGCGGGAACAGACCCCGCCCGGTGAGCCATAGGCCGGTGATCACGGCTACCAGCAGCACCCCCACGCTGCCGAGCGCGATCACCAGGGCCGATACCGCCAACTCCTGGTTGATCGGCGCCGCCGGCTCGGACAGCTGCAGCGCCCCCAGGCGGTGGCCGAGCGGCCCGTCCAAGGGGAAGACCATCGCCAGCTGCTGGCCCCTGGGACCGGTGACGAAGGTGGCCGGGGAGACGGTGTCATAGTCGACCGCCGCCACCAGCAGATTGCGCGGGACCACGGGAACGTTCACGTCCATCACTACCGGGGTGACCTTGGATCCCGGCACCGCGGTCGCCACCACCGTGATGTTGGTGCCCACCACCACCGCGGAGAAGCGGGCGGCAGCCACGATCCGGGCCAGGTCGGTGGCGGCGGCCCGCGCCGAAAGCGGCGGCCGCCCCGAGCGGACCCGGTCCTGCTCCGCCCGGCTGGTCAGGGTGCGGGCGGCGGTGAAGGTTGCCTGCAGGGTCTGGGCCCGGCTGGAAACTGCGGCCTGGCTCAGCAGGGCGTACTCCACCGCGCCGGCTCCGGCCAGCAGCACCGCCACCAGGCCGACGAAGGTCAAGGTCAGCCGCCAGCGCAGGCTCGCGTACCAGGGAACCGAGCGCTCAGTCAGCGGCAAGGCGGTAGCCAACTCCGCGGACGGTCTGGATCAGCTGGCGCTCGGTGTCGTCCAGCTTGAGCCGCAGGTAGCGGATGTAGACCTCCAGGTTGTTCTCGTCTCCGTAGAAGGCGACCCCCCAGACCACGTTGAGGATGCGGTCGCGCTCGAGGACCTGCCCCTTGTTCTCGGCCAAGAACGCGAGCAGGTCGAACTCGCGGGTGGACAGCTCGACCGGCTCGCCCCGGTTCAGCACGGTGCGGCGGGAGCGGTCGATCTGCAGCGGCCCCGCCCGCAACTGGGCGGCCTGGTCGGGCTGGCGGCGGCGCAGCACCGACCGGACCCGGGCCAGCAACTCGGTGAAGTCGAAGGGTTTGACCAGATAGTCGTCGGCTCCCAGCTCCAGCCCCTTGACCCGGTCGTGGGTCTCATCCCGGGCGCTCAGTATGATCAGCCCCCGCCGGGGATCGCCGGCCAGCTCCCTGGTGAGCTGGAAGCCGTCCATGCGCGGCATCATCAGGTCGAGGATCACAACGTCGGGCGCGAACTGGTCGACCACAGTGAGCGCGGCTCGTCCGTCGGCGGCGGTGCGCACCTCGTAGCCTTCCCGGCTGAGGCCCATTTGGATGAACTCGACGATCGACGGCTCGTCGTCGACCACCAGCACCTTGGCCGGCCCTGGAGTCTGGTCGCCCTGCGGCTCGCCCATGGCAGGCGGGATTATAAATTCGGTCGCGAGCCGATCTGATCACGTTGCTCCACAGCCATCACTGAGACATCGCTTAGACTCGGGCGCCGAATGGCGACCGCTGGACCTACCGCTCTTGCCAGGCACCAGTCCGTGGTCTCGGGCGATCCGGTCTCTTGGCTGGAGCGTGGCGGCAGCGATCCCCCGGTGCTGCTGCTCCATGGTTGGGGTGCCAGCGCCGACACCTTCGCCACCCTCTTGCGGCTGAGCCGCACGCCGCGGCGCCTCTTGGCCTTGGACCTGCCTGGCTTCGGGCAGTCGCCGATCGGGCGCGGCGAGTGGACCACCTCCAAGTACGCGGGGTTGGTCCGGAGCTTCATGGCCCAGTGCGGCGGAACCAGCCTGCTTGGTCATTCGTATGGCGGTGCCGTCTCCATCCGGGTGGCGGCGGAGGCGCCGGCGGTGATTGACCGGCTGCTCTTGTGCGCGGCGTCCGGGGTGCGGTTCCCTCTCACCAGCGCCGCCACCCGGCGGGTGCGGCGGTACAAGCGCCTGCGCCGGCTGGCGGGCATTCTGCCCGCCCGGGCCCGCCAGGCCGCCCTCGAGGGCCTGGCCCAGCGCTTCGGGTCCGAGGACTACCGCACCGCCGGGCCGATGCGGCCGACCCTGGTGCACGCGGTGCAGGAGGATCTGCGCCCGCTGGCCGAGCGGATCTCGGTGCCCACCCTGATCGTCTGGGGCGAGAGCGACCCCGAGCTCCCGCTCGACCCCTACGGCACCACCCTGGCCGGGCTCGTCGGCCCGGGTGAGCTGGTGACCTTCTCCGCCAGCGGGCACTTTCCCTTCCTCGACGAGCCGGTCCGTTTCGCCGCCGTGGTCGACGCTTTCATGGACGCGGGGCTCTGAGCCCGTGACGCTGCCCTACTGGGAGGCGCTCCTGCTGACTTTGGCCGCGGGGCTCGCCTGCTGGCGGCGGCTGGTGGGGTGGCTCTACCTCTTCCAGCTCGACGAGTACCTGCCCGAGCGCCTGCAGCGCACTGCCTATCGCCGGCTGGTGGTGCTGTGGCCCTGGGAGGTGGGCCTGTTCGTGGGCGGGGGCATCCTGGCCGGCCTGGCGCGGCTGGCACCCGGTTCGGCGGTGTTCTGGGCGCTGCTGGCGGCGGCGGGGCTGGCCTTCGCCACCGCGCGGCCCTTCGAGCAGCGCGGCCGCCTGCGCTGGACCAAGCGAGCCCGCCGTCTGGGCGGGCTGGCCGGTGGCCTGGCCGCGCTGGTGCTCTACCTGCTCTTCTGGGTGGGCTGGCCCGGGGCCCTGGCGCTGGGCCTGATCGACCTCTTGCTGCTGCTCTCGCTGGCGGCCGCCGAGCGGGCGCTGCGCCCCTACGAGGCCTCGCAGCGAAGCCACTTCGTCCGCCAGGCCGAGCAGCGGGTGGAGCGAAGCGGCGCGCTCGTGGTGGGGATCACCGGCAGCTACGGCAAGACCACCACCAAGCAGTTCCTGCACCAGCTGCTCGACTCTCCCGAAACTCCCTGCTTCGCCACTCCGGAGAGCTTCAACACCACACTGGGGGTCTGCCGTGCCATCAACGAGGGGCTGGAGCCGCGCCACCGCTGGGCGGTGGTGGAGATGGGAGCCTACCGCCCGGGCGAGATCGCCGAGATCTGCTCCTTCACCCATCCCCGGCTGGGCATCATCACCGCGGTCGGGCTGATGCACCTGGAGCGGTTCGGCAGCCGCCAGCAGGTGGCGGTCGCCAAGTCCGAGCTCTTCCAGTCGCTGCCCGGGGAGGGGGTGGCGATCGCCCCCTCGTCCGTGGCCGAGCGGCAGACGCTCACGGCTGGGCTGCGCTGCCGGAGCCTGTGGGTGGGTTCCCGGGGCGACCGCTGGTGGGCGGACTCGCTCAAGTCCACCCCGGCCGGGACCTCGTTCCGGCTGCGCGGATCCGAGGGGGAGGACTTGCGCCTGACCGTTCCCGTCCACGGCCGGCACGCGGTCGCCGACCTGCTCTGCGCCTGGGCCGCGGCGGTCGAGCTCGGGGTCTCGACCGAGGTCCTGGCGCGGCGCGCCGCGGCGCTCAAGGGCGCTCCCCATCGGCTGGAGGTCAGCCGGACCAACGGGCTGACCATCATCGACGACGCCTACAATTCCAACCCCGACGGGGCCGCCGAGGCTCTGCGCCTGCTCGCCGTCCTCCCCGGGGAGCGGCGAGTCCTGGTCACCCCCGGGTTCATCGAGCTGGGTGAGGAGGAGCAGGACCGGATGCGCGAGCTCGGCCGCCAGGCGGCTGCGGTCTGCAGCCACGTCATCCTGGTCGGACCCCAGCACTCGGCCCCGGTTCGGGAGGGATTGCGCGAGATGGGGTTCGCCGACAAGAGCGTCAGCGTGGTGCTGGATCTCGAGCAGGCCCAAAAGCGCCTGCCCTACGTAGCCGGACCCGGCAGCGTGGTGCTGTTCGAGAACGACCTGCCCGATCAGTACGTGGAGCGGGCATGAGCCTGCGCGGCCTCACGGTTGGGGTGATCTTCGGCTCGCGCTCGGTTGAGCACGAGATCAGCGTGATCACCGCCTGCCAGGTGATGGGGGTGCTGGGCGAGCTCGGTGCCCGGGCGGTCCCCCTCTACGTCACCAAGCAGGGGCGGTGGCTCACCCACACCAGCTTCAGCGAGCTCGCCACCTTCCGCGAGCGCCTCCCGGAGGAGGGCGAGCCGGTGCAGCTGGACCTGGCTCGCGGTGAGTTCCGCACGGCCGCGACCGGTCTGCTCAGCAAGGCCCGCGCGCTGGAGCTGGACGCGCTGATCCCGCTCACCCACGGCACCTTCGGCGAGGACGGCTGTCTGGCCGGGCTGGCGGCCATGGCCAGGGTGCCGCAGGTGGGTTCCGACACCCTGGCGGCGGCACTCGCCATGGACAAGGTCCGCTCCAAGCTGGTCTTCCAGGCGATGGGCCTGCCGGTGGTCGAGGCCCGACTGGTCGACGCCTCCTCCGCCGAGCGGGCCGCGACCGAGATCGGGTACCCGCTGGTGGTCAAGCCCAACCGAGGCGGGTCCAGCATCGGGGTGGGGCTGGCCCAGTCCCCGGCCGAGCTCGAGGACGCGGTGGAGCTGGCCGAGTCCTTCGACTCCCAGCTGGTGCTGGAACCAGCGGTGCCGGGGGCTCAAGACCTCAACTGCGCGGTGAAGTCGCTCGCCCCCCGATTCTCAGTGGTGGAGCGACCACTTAAGGGTGAGGGTGTCTTGTCCTACTCCGACAAGTACCAGACCAAGGGGTCGCTCGCCCCGGCCAAGGAGGTGGTTGCCGGCTCCTCACCCAAAGGCGGCCGAGCCGATCCCCGGCGCGAGCTACCGGCCCAGATCCCGGATGAGCTGCGCTCGCGGGTGCAGGAGCTGGCGGTGACCGCCTACGACGCTTTGGGCTGCTCGGGGACGGCGCGGGTGGACTTCCTGCTCGCCGACTCCGGGGAGCTCTACCTCAACGAGGTGAACACCATTCCCGGGTCGCTGGCCTTCTATCTCTGGGAGGCGAGCGGGTTGGGCTTCGCGGCCCTGGTCGAGGAACTGGTCCGCGAGGCGCTCCAGTTCAGCGAGCGGCGGCAGCTGGCGCTGCCGGGGAACCTGCTTTCGCAGCGGGCGCTGGGCAAGTAAGCCGGGCCCCCTCCAGCCAGAGCCCGCCGAACTCCTCGGCCGTCACCGGGGGGGCCATGAGGAAGCCCTGGCCCCGGTCGCAGTGCAGCCGCTTGAGCAACTTCAGCTGTTCCGGCCGCTCCACCCCCTCGGCCACCACCGTGACCCCCACCTCGTGCGCCAGCTTGATCAAGCCGGCCACGATGGCGACGTCCCGCGGGTCGCTGTCGACCGAGCCCACGAAGCCCTTGTCGATCTTGAGCTGGCTGAGCGGAAAACGCTTCAGGTGCGAGACCGACGAGTAGCCGGTGCCGAAGTCGTCAAGCGCGATGTTGATGCCCAATCGGGACAGCTGCTGGAGGGAGACTACCGACGACGCGGAGTCGGCCAGCACCGCGGTCTCGGTGATCTCCAGGCAGAGCTGCTGGGGTTGGATCTTCGCCCGGGACAAGGCTCGC
This sequence comes from Candidatus Dormibacteria bacterium, assembly GCA_046703825.1. Classification (GTDB taxonomy): domain Bacteria; phylum Chloroflexota; class Dormibacteria; order Aeolococcales; family Bog-877; genus JBJKSO01. The sequence goes on along the minus strand of JBJKSO010000063.1, from coordinate 5,603 downwards.
TGCACCCGCTTGGCGCATTCGGGGTCATGGAGCTGACGGGTCGACAGGTTCACCGAGATCTCCAAGTTTTCTGCCGGGCGCAGAGCGGTCCACCGCGCCGCCTGCTGGCAGGCTTCGTTCAGCACCCAGTTGCCGATCTCCAGGATCGCCCCGCTCTCCTCGGCGAGCGGGATGAAGTCTGCCGGCAGGATCAGCCCGCGGGTGGGGTGCTCCCAGCGGATGAGCGCCTCCGCGCCCACAATCCGCCCCGAGCGCAAGTCGACGCAGGGCTGGTAGAGGAGGGTGAGGTTCCGCTGCTCGAAGGCGCGGCGCAGTTCGCTCTCAAGGCGCAGCCGGTCGCTGAACACCTCGCGCATGGAGGCGGTGAAGCGCAGCGCCGAGCGACCGCCACCACTCTTGGCGTGATACATGGCGATGTCGGCGTCCCGGAGGAGATCGTCACCGCTGGCGCCGGGGTCGTTGGTGACCGCGACCCCGATGCTGGACGAGACCACCACCTCGTCGCCGCCGGCGTCGATGGGTCGCTCGACCGAGCGCACCAACCGCTCCGCGATCTTCATCGCGGTGGCCTCGCTGCGGGCGTCCTCGCTGAGGATGACGAACTCGTCCCCGCCGAAGCGGGCCACGGTGTCGTTGGGTCGCACCGAGGCGGAGAGCCGCTCGGCCACCCGCTGGAGAACCAAGTCGCCGGTGGAGTGGCCGAGGCTGTCGTTGATCACCTTGAAGCGGTCCAGGTCCACGAACATGAGGGTCACGGGCCGGCGGCTGCGCCGCATCCGGTTCAGTGCCATCTCGATCCGGTCCATCAAGAGGGTGCGGTTGGGCAGGTTGGTCAGCGGGTCGTGTAGTGCCTGGACCTGGAGCTGCTCCTCCATCCGCTGGCGCACCAGAGCGCTCGCCAGGATCGAGCTCACGCCCTGGAGAAAGCTGACGTCCTCGGATGAGAAGGCGTGGGGGGTTGCGGAGACCGCCCCCAAGATCCCCCAGGGCCCGTCATGGCCCTGAATCACCACGGTGACTCCCGACCTCATCCCCATGGATTGGGCGAGAGGGCTGGTCTGGAAGCGGGTTTCCGCTTCGGTGTCGTTGCACACGACCGCTTCACCCTGGCACAGGGTGTAGCCGGACTGGGAGCGATTGTCGGCCGCCAGGGTGGTGTCGGCTCCGGGTGGGTAGCCGACGCCGGCGCACTGCACCAGGGTCTCGGTGTCGGCGTTCCAGCTGTAGGCGGCGGCCGCGGTCAAGTCCAGCTGCAAGGCCACCACCTCGACGGCGGACTGGAGCAGGTCGTCCAGGTCGGGACTGCGCAGAGCCTGCTGGCCCAGTTCCGCCACCGCGGCCTGCTGCGCCGACCGGCGCTGCAGCGCCTGCTCCGCCTCCTGCAGCGGGGTGACGTCCTGCGCTTGCCAGATCAGCCGGAACTGGGCCTCGGTCTCTGAGGGAATCCGGTTCACCGACATCGCCAGCCACGCCTCCGAACCGTCTCGGCGGTAGATCCGGACCAGCTGACTCTGGTGCCTGGCCCCCGACTTGGGGCGGGCCAAAGCCTTGCGCAGGTGCTCGTGGTCGCCGGCGTGGAGCAGATCCGTAAGGCGGCGTCCGACCAACTGGCCAGGGCTGGAGCCCAAGAGTCGGCACATGGCCGGGTTGACCCGGACCACGGTGAGGTCGGAATCGAGCAAGGCGGAGATCACCCCGGTGTTGTCGAACAGGTCGAGCAGCGTGCGCTGGCTGCGCTCCAGCTCGATGCGGGCGCGGCGCTCCTTGTCGCGGTGGGTGAGCGAGGTCCAGGCGAAGTCCAGATTCGCCGCCAGGCGCTCCAGCAGCTCGAGCGCCTCGTCATCGAAGAAGTTGGGCTGGCTCGCGTAGACCGCCAGCACCGCCTGCTGCCCGATCGCACCGGGAAGTGGAAGTGCCGCCACCGAGCGGAAGCCGGCCGCGCCCGCCCGGCGCACCCAGGGCCGGAAACGCTCGTCCTGCTTCACATCCTGGAAGACCGCGGGAACGCCGTCGCGGGCCGCGGCACCCACCGGCCCCTGGCCCTCGGGCACGTCAGGTCGAACTGAGATGCGCAGGCCCTGGAAGTACCGCTGGGTCGCTCCGAAGGAGGCGACCGGGCGCAACCAGCCCTGCCCGTCCACCACCCCCACCCAGGCCATCCGCAGCCCACCATGCTCCACCGCCAGCTGGCAGACCAGTTTGGCCAGGCCCTCGGGATTGGAGGCGCGCAGCATCGCCTCGTTGGTCTCTGCCAACGCCTTCCGCAGCTGCGAAAGGGCCAGCAGGCGCTGCTTGAGCTGCTGCTCCTGGGTTACCTGGATCGCCTGGACCAGCAGGCAGTCCGTGCGCCCGCTCGGGCTTCGGAGCACGGAGAGGTGGAGTCGCGCCCAGACGCACTCGCCGTCCGGTCGCAGGTAGCGCTTCTCCAGCCAGGTGGGGGCCGCGCTGCGGAGCACGGCCGCCGCGGCGCGCTCGCCGGGGAGCACGTCCTCGGGGTGGGTGAGTTCGTTCACCGCCATGCCGGCCAGCTCTTTCACCGAGCGCCCCACCATCTCCGCGAAGGCGTCGTTCGATCTCAGGATGCGCAGATCCCTGGAGACCAGCGTCATCGGGTAAGGGGAGTGCCAGAACTCCGTCCCCAGCAATTCCGCCAGGGCGATGTCGGGGTCGACCACTTCCCGAAGCTCGGCCAGGCTGCGTACTGGAACCGGCATGGGCGGCTACCAGGCTAGGTCCGGCCCCGTGCGAGACCGGTGCTTTCGAGGTCGCGAAGTCGTTACAAGCCCGCTTCCAGGACCGCGGCTGTCCGGCGGGGCTAGTTCCGGGACCAGACCCGCTTCATGAGGATCCGGGCCAGCTTGTCCGGGTCGTGGTGGGTGGTGATGCGATTCGAGGCCAGGTCGGCAAGCACGTACTTGCTGCGGCGGCCGTGGCCGCTGCCGTTGCCGGTGCGGCGGCGGTCGAAGGCCACGCGGTGGACCCCGGCGTCGAGCGCCGTGGGGGAGAGCGGTAGGCTCAGGTTGCTGTTGGCGATGACGTAGTCGAAGAGTCCCTCACCGACGTAGCGCTCCAGCACTTCGACGTGGTCGTGGACCGCGTAGCCGGTGGTCTCCCCGGGCTGGGTGGCCACGTTGCAGATGTACACCTTGAGCGCGGGTGACATCCGCAGGGCCTCCACCATCCCGTCGACCAGCAGGTTGGGCAAAAGACTGGTGTACAGGCTGCCCGGTCCGATCACGACCATCTCCGCGTTCATGATCGCCAGCTGCGCCTCGGGGTTGAGCCGGGGGCGCTCCGGCACCAGGAAGACCCGGCCGATCGGCTCCTTGGCGGTCGGGACCTTGGACTCGCCCACCAGCACTTCCTCGCCGGAGATGGCGCAGAGGGTCACGCTCTCCAGGGTGGTGGGCACGATCTGGCCGCGCACCGCCAGCACCCGGCCGGACTCCCGCAGCGCGTGCTCGAAGTCGCCGGTGATCGCGCTCATGGCCATGATGAAGAGGTTGCCGAAGGAGTGGCCGCTGAGCGATCCCTCCTGGAAGCGGTACTGGAAGAGCTCGGCCATCAGGGGCTCGACGTCGGCCAGCGCCGTGAGGCACTGGCGAAAGTCGCCCGGCGGCAGCACCTGGTACTCCTCGCGCAGCCGGCCGGAGCTGCCGCCGTCGTCGGCGACCGTGACCAGGGCGGTGACGTTGCCGCTGTGGCGCTTGATCCCGCGGAGCAGGGTGCTGAGCCCGGTTCCGCCGCCGATGGCCACGATCCGGGGCCCCTTCTGCAGCCGACGGAAGTCGTAGAGCCGCTCGACCAACGTCTTGTCGCCGCCGGGGACGAAGGGGCTCATCAGCGACTGGGTCAGTTTGTAGAGCCCCAGCCCGAGCAGGGTTAGACCCACCCCGGCGAAGATCGCCGCCCGCACCCACCGGGGCCAGAACTGGAGGGTCAGGCCGTAGGTGAAGGCAGGTAGGTGAGCGGTCTGGTAGTAGCTGCGTAGGGCGTAGCTGATGCCGAGCGCGATGGCCACGACGGCGAAGATGGTGACCCCGAGCCACCGCTTCACGTGAAGGCCGGGGACCAGCCAACGCGTCACGCCCAAGCTCAAACGAGGCGTTCGCATGACTTGGGCGGATGGTATCACCCACCACGCGAACGGACCTGAGCCATCCGCGGGCCCGGCTTATACTTGGCCCGCCTTCAGCACGAGCTACCGACACCACCTAGGAGGTTGAAATTGGCCTCTCAAGAGTCGGGCGGCAACGCCGGCCAACTACTGCTGAGCGAGGAGCTGGAGGACAAGGCCCCACCCCTCGCTCCCACCTTCAACCGAGATGACGCCTGGGTCTTCTTCCAGGGCGAGCTGCGGCGGTACCGTGACTGCCGTCTCGGACCGATGGTGCATGCCCTGCACTACGGCACCGGATGCTTCGAGGGCATTCGCGCCCACTGGAACCCGAGCCACGAGCAGCTCTACGTCTTTCGTTGCCTCGAGCACTACCAGCGTCTCCGGCAGTCCGCGTCCATCCTGCGCATGCGCCTGCCCCAGACCGCGGAGGAGCTCTGCTCGCTGACCGTGGACTTGCTGCGGCGCAACCAGTTCCGCACCGACGTCTACATAAGGCCCTTGGTCTACAAGTCGACCGAGGAGATCGGTGTCCGCCTGTTCGATCTGGATGATGCCTTCCTCGTCTACGCCCAGCCTTACGGCGCCTACATGAACACCACGAACGGGGTCCGCTGCATGGTGTCCTCCTGGCGCCGGGTGGACGACAACATGGCTCCCGCCCGGGCGAAGATCACCGGCATCTACGTCAACTCAGCGCTCGCCAAGAGCGAGGCTCACGACTACGGTTTCGACGAGGCGATCGTGCTGGGTCAGGACGGCCACGTCTGCGAGGGTTCGGCGGAGAACCTCTTCATCGTGCGCAAGGGAACCCTGATCACCCCGCCGGTGTCGGACAACATCCTGGAGGGGATCACCCGCGAGACCGTGATGCGGCTGTGGTCTGAGGACCTCGGGCTGCCGGTGCAGGAGCGACCCATCGATCGGACCGAGCTCTACGTGGCTGATGAGGTGATCCTCTGCGGCACCGGCGCCCAAATCAGCCCCGTGGTTGAGGTGGACCGGCGCCCGGTCGGCCAGGGTGTGATCGGGCCCTTCGGCGGCAGGCTGAGCGAGCTCTACGCCCAGGTGGTGCGCGGCGAGCTCGAGAAGTACCGCGAGTGGTGCCTGCCTGTCTACTGACGGAGGTCCCCAGGCAACGCTCGAAGCCAGCGTTCGGCTGCCGCCGCCAGCTGTGCGCGGGCTTCGGCCCGACCCCCGGGAGGAGCAGCACCAGCGCTGGTGAGCTCCAATGCCGCCCCCAGCTGGCGCAGCTGGCTCGCCGCCTCGTCGCTGGCCGATCCTGAGAGCACCAGGCAGGGCACATTCTGCCGGCGGGCGGCCAGCACCACTTCGCCGCTGGCCTTGCCATGGAAGCTGGTGGCGTCGATCCGGCCTTCACCGGTGATCACGAGGTCACTTCCAACAACCCGCTCCTCCAGGTGGAGCGTGCGGGCGACCAGGCGGCCACCGGGGACCAGCCAACGCGTCACGCCCAAGCTCAAAC
>JBJKSO010000062.1:0-20394 GCA_046703825.1 Candidatus Dormibacteria bacterium | reverse complement strand
GTGCTGCGACGCGCCGTGGTGCGCTTGGCGGCGGTGGTGCGACGAGCGCCCCCGGTGCGGCGGGTGGTTCCACTGGTGCTACGAGCCGTGCGGGTGGTGCGCCCAGCAGCCGAGGCTAGCTTGCGCTCGAGTTCGGCGATTCGGCGCTCCAATGCGCGCAGCTGAGTTGCCACCCCCCTGGTGGCGGCAGTCGCGGTTCTGGTCGTCCTAGCGGTCCGCGTGGTACGGCGCGCGGCGGTGCCACGTGTGGTTCGGGCCGCTGCGGGCCTCCTGGTCGTGGACCTTCGCGTGGTGCGAGCGGACGGGCGCGCAGTTGTGCGCCTGCTTCCACTCCTAGTCGTTCGCGGCATGAGATCAATTCCTCCTCGGTGCTTGGGTGAAGCTTGCGGGCCTCGCCGTGCTGGTCAGGCGGTACCTGACATTTTCGCCCGTGGCGATTGTGCCTGGGTTAAAGTGAACCACCCCCCGAAACAGGTCTTGGTGGATTGTGCCACATAAGAGGCATTGTTTGTCATGGCGCCCATGGCTTCGTTTCTTCAAGCGCACACCACCGAGACCGCATCAACTCTCAGAACACTTCGAGAGACTGCTGGCGAAGCGCTCCTATACTGTCCTGCGTGGACACGGTTCAGGTCCCTGCCGCCGAGGATTTGTACTCCACTGCACAGCATCGGGTGGATGAGGCGGCAGCGTCGCTGCATCTCGAAGACGACGTCCTGGCTGTTCTCAGGGAAGTCAAACGCATCTTCCGGGTCCACTTCCCGGTAAGGCGCGACGACGGCTCGGTCGAGGTTTACAGTGGCCACCGCGTTCACCACAGCCTGGCCCGCGGACCCGCCAAGGGCGGCATTCGCTACGAGGCGGAGGCAACCGTAGACCAGACCAAAGCTCACGCCATGCTGATGAGTTGGAAGAGCGCGGTCATGTCCCTGCCTTTCGGTGGTGCGGCGGGAGCGGTGGAGGTGGACCCTAGCCTTCTCAGCGAAGCTGAACTCGAGCGGCTAACCCGGCGCTTCACCACGGAGATCAGCATCCTGCTGGGCCCCGAACGAGACATACCGGCACCTGACATCGGCACCGGGCCGAAGATTATGGCCTGGATGATGGACACCATCTCCATGCATGTCGGCTACTCCGTTACGGCCTCAGTGACCGGCAAGCCGATCGCCGCCGGCGGTTCCATCGGTCGCATGGAAGCTGCCGGCCGAGGGCTGGCCTTCGTGCTGCTCGACACCATGCACAACACGGGGCTCACATTGGAGGGGGCAACCGTGGCGGTCGAGGGCTTCGGATCGGTCGGCAGAAACTGCGCCCGGGTCCTGGCGGACGCGGGCTGCCGGGTGGTGGCAGTCTCCGACAGTCGCGGTGGCTGGTACTGCGATCAGGGCGTTGACCTGGAGCGCTTGACAGAAGTGAAGCAAGCGGGGGGCCACGTCTCTGAAGCTTCGATCCCAGGAGATCCGCTGAGCAGGGAAGAGTTGCTGGCATTGCCGGTGACAATTCTCATTCCCGCCTCAGTGGAGTCGGTTATCAACCGCAACAACGCCTCGCAGGTAAAAGCACGCATAGTGGCAGAGGGAGCCAACGGCCCGATCACTCCCTACGCCGAAGCAGCTCTGGCCGAGGACGGGATCGTAGTCATCCCGGACATCCTCGCCAATGCCGGAGGTGTCACCGTCTCCTACTTCGAGTGGGTGCAGGACCTGCAGTCATTCTTCTGGGACGAACAGGAGATCAATGAGCAGCTCCGTCGAGCCATGCTGCGTGCCAGCCAGTACATCTGGGCGTACGCATCACGAGATCACCTCTCCCTGCGTCAGGCCGCCTACGTGATCGCGGTTGGGCGCGTCGCGCGCGCGCTTTCAGCGCGCGGGATCTACCCCTAGCGGCGCTGGTCGGGGGCTGCCAGGGGCGCCTGCAGTTCGCGCCCCGGCTGATACTCGAACCGGTAGCCGGCGCCGATCACCGCGTGCAGGTAATGTGCCCCGTCGGCTCTGGGCTGCAGCTTGCGCCGCAGGCGGTAGAGGTGGGCGTCCAGCGAGTGCACTCGGTAGGGGTCGCTCCTCGTCCAAACTTCGGAGATGAGCTGGGTGCGGGAGACGACCGCTCCGGCTTGGCGCGCCAGCGTGGTGAGGATGTTGAACTCGGTGGGGGTGAGCTGTACCAACCGGCCGTCTCGGCGGACTTCATGCCTGCCCAGGTCGATGGTGAGGCCAGGGAAGTGCAGCCGCTCCGAGCCGCTGCTCTCTCGCAGCAGCCGGGCTCGCCGGAGGCGGGCGTTGATGCGGGCGACCAACTCGCGCACCTCGAAGGGCTTGCGCAGGTAGTCGTCGGCACCAACCTCGAGTCCGACCACCACATCGTCCGGATCCTGCATGCACGAGACCATCAGGACGCTGACCCGCTGGCCGCTTACCCGCAGGCGGCGGCACACCTCGACCCCGCTCATGTCCGGCAGGATCAGGTCCAGGATGACTAGGTCCGGCTCCTGCTCTGCAGCCAGCCGCAGTCCCTGTGCCCCCGAGGGAGCGGTGGCGACGTCGTACCCGTTCTCCGCCGCAATCAACTCCACCAGCCGTAGCATGTTGGGATCGTCGTCGATGACCAGGATGCGAGAGGCGGGAGGAGCGACTGGAGCCGCCACATCAAGGCTCGAGTTAGCGCTAGCGGTGGCCAGCAAGTTCACCCGCCGATTGTGTCCGAGGTCCGATTCTGTCCCTCGTAGTGGGACGGGCACGGGTGGGTAACAAGCTCGCCTACGGCTGTGACGGCTAACGGATACATGTGCTGTTCCGTTAGGATGACTACGAGGGTTAGCGAGGGCACTCCCAAATGACTGAGACCGCGAGGGCGGGAGGGGGGAGGCGCCGCGTTGGCCTGGTGCTCGCAGCAGTGGGCGCGGCCCTCGTGATCGCTGGCCTGGCCGTCTTCATCCCGCCGTTGCTGGGGGTGCTCAAGCGGGGGCACGCGGACCAGGTCCTGCTACATAAGTGGAAGGATCCCGGGTCGGCCCTGACCAAGCACATCAGCGGCTCGGGTGGACCGGTGAGCGCGGGCTCGGTGTGCGGCGCCGGCACGGCCAACTCCGAGTACGCCCTGGTTCAGTTCCCGAGCCTCCCGGGCATTGAAGGTGTGGCCGGCAACGGCAACTGGAGCATGCTCACCCAGCGCTCGGTGGTGCACTACTCCGCCTCCCCAGGCCCGGGCCAGCCCGGCAACGCTCTCATCGCCATGCACCGGGAGCCCAACTTCGAGCCCCTCAACACGCTCCAGGTGGGCCAGAGCGTGGTGATCACCAACCGCAATTGCCAGCGGTTCACCTACCAGGTCACCAACCTCTGGGTGGAGAACCCGAATCAGGTCACTCAGCTGCAGCCGCTCAGCGGGGGCGCTTACCTCACCCTGATCACCTGCACCCCGCTCTGGGTTGACACCCAGCGGCTCGTGATCCGAGCCGAGCTGGTTGCCCAGGGGGCCGCGCAACCTGCCAACCCCGCCGGCAGCGGCTGAGGCGAACGGCCACAAGATGCGGGACTGGCTTCGCGCCCGGCCCACTAGATAGAGGCCTTTTCCCGGGGGGCCAAGACAGCCTCTGGTATGCTTGCCGACGGGCCCGCGCACGTCATTCCTTGGTTCTGCGCACCCGCAGTGGAGGTGGTGCTCGCTTGGACATTGAGCTGGGTAGGGGCAAGCGGGCGCGGCGGGCCTACGGGTTCGACGAAGTCGCCCTGGTGCCGGGCAAGGTGACGATCAACCCTGACGAGATTGACATCTCCCTGCGCCTGGGGGAGGTCGAGGTGGCGGTTCCCGTCCTGGCAGCAGCCATGGACGGGGTGGTCGACACTCACTTCGCCATCGAGATGGGCAGGGTGGGCGGGCTGGCGGTTCTCAACCTGGACGGAATCAACTGCCGCTACGCGGATCCCGCCGCCGTGTATCAGGAGATTGCCGAGGCCCCCCGCGAGAAGGTCAACGTTCTGCTCCAGGAGCTGTATCGGGAGCCGGTCAAGGACGAGCTGATCGGGCGCCGGGTCGAGGAGGTCAAGGCTGCCGGCGTGCTCTGCGCCGTCTCCTCGACGCCGGCGGAGGCCGAGCGCCGGCTGCCGCTGATCACCGAGGCCAAGGCAGATGTCTTCTTTGTCCAGGGCACGGTGCTGACCGCGCGCCACATCTCGCGCTCGTACCGCCAGCTGGACTTCGCCCAGCTGGTGCGCAGCTCGCGGCTGCCGATCGTGGTCGGCAACTGCGTCGAGTACTACACAGCGCTGGAGTTGATGGGCACGGGGGTCTCCGGGGTGCTGGTCGGGGTCGGCCCTGGCGCCGCCTGCACCACGCGGGGCGTGCTCGGGGTGGGGGTGCCCCAGGTCACCGCCACCGCGGACGTAGCCGCCGCCCGCAACGACCACCGCCGGACCGGCGGCCAGCCGGTGACCGTGATCACCGACGGCGGCATGCGGGTCGGCGGAGATGTGACCAAGGCGCTGGCCTCGGGGGCCGACGGTGTCATGATCGGCTCGGTGTTTGCGTCCGCCGAGGAGGCGCCCGGCCACGGCAACCACTGGGGCATGGCCACCCCGGACGCCAACCTGCCGCGCGGGACTCGGATCAAGGTCGGTACCCGTGCCACCCTGCGCGAGCTGCTCTTCGGACCGGCCCGGGTGGATGACGGCAGTCAGAACCTGGTGGGGGCGATCAAGTCGGCGATGGGGGTGTGCGGAGCGCGCACCATCGAAGAATTCCAGCAGACCGAGCTGGTGATCGCGCCCAGCATCCTCACCGAGGGCAAGCTCTTCCAGCAGGCCCAGCAGGTGGGGATGGCCCGCTGAGGAAGGCGGACCCGAGATGACCGCCACCGCGCTCCCGGCCTCCGGACCGGTGGCCGGGGTGGCGGGCGCGGCGGCCACCGACGGGGTGCTGGTGCTGGACTTCGGGTCCCAGTACAGCCAGCTGATCGCCCGGCGCATTCGCGAGCTGCAGGTCTACAGCGAGCTGGTGCCGGGCAACCTGAGCGCGGAGGACATCGCCCGCCGCCGGCCCCGAGGTCTGGTGCTCAGCGGCGGCCCCGCGAGCGTCTACGAGCCCGGGGCACTGCGTCCCGACCCCGACGTGTACCGCCTGGGTCTGCCCATGCTGGGCATCTGCTACGGCATGCAGCTGCTCGCCCACGACCTCGGCGGCCGGGTCCGCCCCGCCCAGCGCCGCGAGTACGGGCCGGCATCGGTGGTGGTGGACGACGATGCCGAGCTCTTCAGCGGGCTCCCCCGCGAGCTCGACGTGTGGATGAGCCACGGGGACGTCATCGAGGAACTCCCACCCGGCTTCGCCCCGGTGGCGCACACCCTCAACAGTCCAGTGGCGGCGATGGCCGGCCCCCAGGGGCGGTTGGGGATCCAATTCCATCCCGAGGTGGCCCACACGCCCCTGGGCGGCGAGATCCTGCGCAACTTCCTATTCCGCAGCTGCGGTTGCACCGGCAGCTGGCACCCCGGGGGCTTCGTGGAGCAGGCGGTCGCGGAAATCCGTGAGCGGGTGGGATCGGAGCGCGTGATCTGCGCCCTGAGCGGCGGGGTCGACAGCGCGGTTGCGGCAACTCTGGTGCACCGGGCGGTGGGCGACCAACTCACCTGCGTGTTCGTCGACAACGGCCTGCTGCGCCGCGGCGAGGCGGATCGGGTGATCTCCGTGCTCACCCGCAACATGCGCATGCGCATCGTGCGAGTGGAGGCGGTGGGACGCTTCCTGGCGGCTCTGGCCGGCGTCACCGATCCCGAGGAGAAGCGGCGCATCGTGGGGCGAGAGTTCATCGGTGCCTTCGACGAGGAGACGCAGCGGCTGGGCGACGTGGGTTTCCTGGCGCAGGGCACCCTCTACCCCGACGTAATCGAGAGCACCGCCGCCGACACCTTCGGTGCGCACAAGATCAAGACCCACCACAACGTCGGCGGGCTGCCACAAGGGATGCGCTTTCGACTAGTTGAACCGTTGCGCTACCTCTTCAAGGACGAGGTGCGCAAGGTGGGAGTGGAGCTGGGGCTGCCTGAGGAGCTGGTGCGGCGCCAGCCGTTCCCGGGCCCGGGGCTCGCCATCCGCATCATCGGCGAGGTCACCAAGGAGCGGTTGGAAACCGTGCGCAGCGCCGACTGGATTGTCATCGACGAGATCAAGCGCAGCGGTCTCTACCACCAAGTCTGGCAGAGCTTCGCCATCCTGACGCCGATCAGCAGCGTCGGCGTGATGGGGGACTTCCGCACCTACGCCAACGTGGTCGCCGTGCGCATCGTCCAGTCGGAGGACGGCATGACCGCGGATTGGGCGCGGGTCCCGCACGACGTTCTCTCCGACATCAGCCGACGCATCGTCAACGAGGTGCCCGGCGTGAACCGCGTGGTCTACGACATCAGCAGCAAACCCCCGTCAACGATCGAGTGGGAGTGATCCCGGGCGAGACCGCGCCGCAAAGGGTGCTGGTGGTCGGTGGCGGAGGGCGGGAGCATGCGCTCGCCTGGGCGTGCGCACGCAGCCCGTCCGTCGCGACGGTGCTCTGCGCGCCCGGCAACGCCGGCACCGGCCGCATAGCCCAGAACTGCCCGGTGGACCCGACCGATGTCTCGGCGCTGGTTCGGCTGGCCAGGGATGAGGATGTCGGGCTCGTGATCCTCGGCCCGGACGCTTCGGTCGCCGCCGGCGTCGCCGACGGCTTGGTGGAGGCAGGCATCGCGTGTTTCGGCCCCTCGCGCGCGGCCGGGCGGATCGAGAGCAGTAAGGCCTTCGCCAAAGACCTGATGCTGCGGGTCGGGATCGCCACACCGGCTCACCGCACTTTCTCGACGGCGCAGGCAGCGTTGGAGCATCTGCACGACCGTGACGGCGGGGTCGTGATCAAGGCGGACGGTCTGGCTCGTGGCAAGGGGGCATTCGTGTGCGACTCGCCCGAGCAAGCGGTGGAGGTGGTCGAGCGCCTGATGCTGCGCCGCGAGCTGGGCGGCGCCGGCGACACGGTGGTGGTGGAGGAGGTGGCCCGCGGTCGTGAGGTGTCGCTCTTCGCCATTTGCGATGGCGTCGACGCCGTCATGCTGCCCACGGCGCACGACTACAAGCGCGCGTACGAGGCAGACCTGGGCGCCAACACCGGCGGCATGGGCAGCTACGCCCCGGACGGCCCCGGATGGGGGGAGCTGAACCGGCGCGCTCTCGAGGAGATCGTGCGCCCTGTCCTTGCCGAGTTGCGCAACCTGGGCACCCCCTACCGCGGTTGCCTCTACGTGGGCGCGATGGTCGACGGGGACAAGCTCCAGGTGTTGGAGTTCAACGCCCGCTTTGGCGACCCTGAGGCGGAGGTGATCCTGCCGCTGCTGTCCGATCCGCTGCCGGTCATGCGCCTGGCGGCGGGCGGCTCCCTGGTCGACCAGCCCGCCGCCGTGCCACAGGCGCGCGAAGAGTTCTCGGCTGGGGTGGTGGCAGTCTGCGACCCCTACCCCGAGCCGTCACCCACCGGGGCGGCGATCGCCGGGCTGGAGGAGGCGCAGCGAGAAGGCGCTCTGATCTTCCACATGGGCACCTCCGGCGATCCGGAGGCTCGCGTTTCCGGGGGCCGGGTGCTCATCAGTGTCGGTGTCGCCGGGGACCGGCAGCTGGCGCGCCAGCGTGCCTACCAGGGCCTGAGGACGATCAACTTCCCGGGGATGCGCTACCGTCGGGACATCGCCTCGGGCTGAGCCTCACACCCTATGGACGAATCCTTGAACGAGAACAGCGTGCGCCGCCTCCTCGAGCAGAAGCTGGCCGACCTGCGCTCGGAGCAGGAGGCGCTGCGGCGGCCGAGCGCCCAGGTCGCAGCTCCAGTGCAGTACGGCAAGCGCGCGGGTGACCACATTGCCGAGAGCGCCGACCGGCTCGCCCGCGGCCGCATGGCCCTGGAGCTGGAGCGTCTCGAGGAGGAGGTGCAGGCCGCGCTGCAGAAGTTGGATCGGGGCACCTACGGACTCTGCGAGCGGTGCGGTCGCGCCATACCTCCAGGACGTCTCGAGGCGCTCCCGTGGGCGGTGCTCTGCGTGGACTGCAAAGCGGGCCTCCGCCGCTGAGTCCCCGGGAGGCGTTGCGGCCCGTGCTCCCGCTACCCTTGGCTCGCCATGGCTGAGGTGGGACTGATTGAGTGCAGCGCCCGCCAGGGGCAGCAGACGCTGCTCCTGAGTCGCCTGCGCACCCGGCACCTGGTCCCGCTTCTGGAACGGCTGGATGGCTGCGGGTACGCCGCGCTGGAGGTCTTCGGCGGCGCCACCTTCGGCGTCGCCCTGGAGCACTTGGGCGAGGATCCCTTCGAGCGGCTCCGGCAGATCCGAGCTGCCACCACCACCCCGCTGATGGGGCTGGTCCGGGGACAGGCGCTGGTCGGGCACCGCCAGCTGCCGGACGACGTGGTCGACAGCTTCGTGGCCCAGGTTGCCTCGAGCGGTCTGGACATCTTCCGCTGCCTCGACCCCCTCAACGACCCCCGCAACCTGGCGCGGGTCGCCCAAGCGGTGCGAGCCCAGGGGAAGGGCGCCGAGGGAGCCATCGTCTACACCGAGAGCCCGGTCCACTCGACCGAGGGCTTCGTCGGGCTCGCCCGAGAGCTGGCTGGTCTGGGATTCCAGAGCCTTTGCATATTCGATTCGGCCGGCCTGCTCGGCGCCGGCCAGGCTCGTGCCTTGGTCGAGGGCATCGGCCGGGCCACCGGACTGCCGGTCACGGTTCACTGCACCGCCATCACCGGCCAGGCCGGGTTCGCCTACCTGGCGGCGGCCGAGGCGGGCGCCAGCAGCCTTGACGTGGCGCTGTCACCGCTGGCCGGCGGCGGCTCCCTGCCCGCCAGCGAGGGCGTGAGCGCCGCCCTCCGGGGCACGCCTTTGGAGCCTCGGCTCGACGGCGAGCGGATGCTGGTCGCGGCCGATTGGCTGGACGGCGTCATGCCCCTTTACCAGGTGATCGCTGACCCCGCCGGCTGGCAGCACGATTCGGGAACGCTGAGAACCCAGCTGGCGCCCTCGGTCCAGGAGCACCTCCGCTGGGAGTGCCAGCTGCAGGGGGTGGCAGACAAGCTGCCGGCAGTGCTGGAGGAAATCCCCCGGGTGCGCGCCGAGATGGGCTACCCGCCGCTGATCACCCCGATCGCCGAGGTGGTGGTGACCCAGGCGGTTGCCAACGTCGCCAGCGGCGAGCGCTACCTCACGGTGGCCCAGGAGGTGAAGGACTACTTTTTGGGGCTGTTCGGGCGGCCCCCGGGACCCACCGACCCCGAGATCCAGCGGCTGGTGATCGGCCACGAAGAGCCCATCACCGTACGCCCGGCGGACGTCCTGGAGCCGGCCTTGGAGGCCGCCCGTCGGCGGATGGAGCGGCAGGGCTTCGTCGAGGCGGGCGAGGAGCGGCTGCTGGAGTTCGTGCTCTTTCCCGGCGCGACCGCGGCGATGCTCCGCGGCGACGCCAAGGTGGAGCGGCTGGGCGACGAGCCGGAGCCGCCCCCGGCGGCCGAGTCCCTGGAGGACGGCGGCGAGCTGAACGAACCGGTGGGAGATGCGGCCGCCGTTCCCTTGGGGCCGCCGCCGCCACCACCACCGGCGCCTGAGCCCGAGCCCGGCGCGCCTGCCCGCGAGTTCTCGGTGGAGGTGGACGGCGAGGTGTTCGAGGTGCGGGTGGTGGCCAAGGACGGCGGCGCCTTCGCCGCGGGCGGTGCAGCTGCGCCCGCCGCACCCTCGACCCGGGGTGCGGTGAAGGCCCCGATGCAGGGACTGATCGCCCGCATCCCGGTCAAGGTCGGGGACCGGGTGGAGGTCGGGCAGACGGTGGTCGTGCTCGAGGCGATGAAGATGCAAAACGACATCCCAGCGGAGGTATCAGGCTCGGTCCAGGCGGTGCACGTGGCGGAGGGTCAGGTGGTGAGCCGCGGGGACGTGCTGGTCACGGTCGCCTGAACCGTGTTTGACAAGGTGCTGATCGCCAACCGGGGTGAGATCGCCGTGCGGGTGATCAGAGGCTGCCGTGACCTGGGCCTGCGTACGGTGGCCGTCTACTCTGAGGCGGACCGGGGAGCGCTCCACACCCGGCTCGCCGACGAGTCGGTGGAGATCGGCCCCGGGCCGGCCTCCCAGTCCTACCTGGATGTCGAGCGCCTGATCGGGGCGGCGCGCGCCAGCGGCGCCCAGGCGATCCACCCCGGTTATGGCTTCCTGGCCGAGAGCCCGCGCCTGGCCCAGGCGTGCGCGGCGGCGGGCATAACCTTCGTCGGACCCGGCCCCGAGGCCATGGCCGCCATGGGCGACAAGGTCACGGCGCGCGGCCGCATGAGCCAGGCGGGGGTGCCGATCGTTCCCGGCACCGACGCGCTCTCCGGAGCCGAGGAGGCGGTCGCGGCCGCCCGCGAGATCGGCTACCCAGTCCTAGTCAAGGCTTCCGCCGGGGGCGGGGGGATCGGCATGCGTTCGGCTCGGGACGAGGAGGAGCTGGTGGAGGCGGTGCGCGCCTGCAGCGATGCGGCCAAGCGCTCCTTCGGCGACTCGACCGTCTTCATGGAGAGGCTGGTCGAGCAGCCCCGGCACATCGAGATCCAGGTGCTGGCCGACCAGCAGGGCCACGTAATCCACCTGGGCGAGCGCGAGTGCTCGATCCAGCGCCGGCACCAGAAGCTGCTGGAGGAATGCCCCTCCACCGCGGTCAACCCGGAGATGCGCCAGCGGATGGGAGAGGCGGCGGTGCGGGCCGCCCAGGCGGTCGGCTACGTGAACGCCGGGACCGTCGAGTTCATCGAATCCCGCGGCGAGTTCTTCTTCCTGGAGATGAACACCCGCCTCCAGGTCGAGCACCCGGTGACGGAGCTGGTGACCGGGATGGACCTGGATTCGGCGCAGCTGCGGGTGGCGCTGGCGGACCCCCTTTCGGTCCGCCAGGAGGAGGTGAGCTGGGACGGCTGGGCGATCGAGTGCCGGATCAACGCCGAGGACCCCTGGCAGGACTTCATCCCCACCCCGGGGCGGGTGACTGCCTACCATGAGCCGTCCGGCCCGGGGGTGCGGGTGGACAGTTCGCTGGCGGGGCCGGGGATGGTGAGCCCCTTCTACGACCCCATGATCGCCAAGCTGGTGCTCTACGGGTCCTCCCGTGACCAGGCGGCCGCCCGGGCGCGGCGGGCCCTCTTGGAGTACTGGATCGCCGGCATCACCACCAACATCCCGTACCACGCCGTGCTCCTCGGAGACCCGGACTTTCTGAGCGGTGCGCTGAGCACCGACTTCATCCCCGGCCACCCCGGCCTCCTCCCCCAGGCCCGCTCCTGGGCCGACCACCAGGCTCAGTCCATGTCCGGGCTGGCCAGCGACCGGCGCCGGCTGGCGGCGCTGGCGGCCGCTCTGGCGGCGGCCGACAGCTGATCCTGCCGGCGGCTCAGCCGCCCCCGGTGATCTGAGACAGGCTCAGCTGGTAGGGCTGGACCAGCTCGTGGTCCACGTCGGCCAAGGGCGGCTCCACGCTCAGCAGTACCGGGCCGGCGGCCAGCCCCGCGGCGGTCACGGTGAGGGTTCGGCTGGACGGGGAGTAGCTGTACTGCAGGCCGGGCACCGGCTGGTTGTTGTCGACTAGCGAGATCGACTGGCCGCTCACCGTGGTGGGGTCGATGTCCGAGTTGAAGGTCAGGTAGAAGCTCGTGATGCCGCTGGCGTTGGTGGCCTCGGTGGCGCTAACCACCAGGGGCCCAGAGGGGATCTGGGTGAGCAGCCCGTCGGTGATCGCGGTCACCTCGGGGTTGCCCGGTCCCACCCGCACCGTCACCTGCTCCTGCAGGTACATGCTGGGAGCGCTGACGGTGGCGTCGCGGACCAGGCGCACGTCGACCAGGTAGCTTCCCGGCGGTGAGGAGGGGCTGCTGGAGACGGTGTAGTAGCGGTCGAAACGTCCGGGAACCAGGACGGACGCGGGCAGGTTGAGCCCGGGTTGGAGAACAGCGTCGGGAGATACCCCCGAGCCCTGGGCGGCGCTGATCTGCAGCGAGGCCAGGCTGCTGGCTGCCTGGAGCGCCGCCGCTTCCGGCGCGCTCGGGCCGGAGGTGCCCGAGGCGGAGCTGGTCAGCTGCATCGAGTCGATGGTGGTACCGCCGTGGTTGGGCAGGCGCTGCAGGACCGAGAGCTGGCTGCCGAACGGGTTGAAGACCGGCCCGAAGAATCCGCGGAGGGTGTCCAGCAGGGCGGTGGTGCCGGTGGCGATGTCGGCCAGATGCAGAGCCGGGGCGAGACCGGGCCTGGAGGTGGTGAAGGCCAAGTAGGGGCCGTTGGCGGCGAAGGCCAAAGAATCGAGCTTCTGCCCCCTTCCGCCCTCCAGGAGCTGCGACAGCTGTCCGCCGAAGGTGTCGGCCAGGGTCAGGACCTGGCGGCTGCCGATTTCGGCCACGAAGGCCATGCGGTTGCCTGACGGAGACCAGACCGGGTCGCCAACAGCGGTGGCCGGCAGGGCGGTCGAGGTTCCGTTGGTCAAATCGAAGACGGTCGGGCTATTCCCGACCCTCGTGAAGATGGCTTGGCCGCTAGGTGCCAGCTTGAAGCCGCCCTGGCTGTCCGGCCGGATGTTGGGGTCGACCTGGCTGATGGTGCCGTCCAGCGCCACCTCTTTGATCGTTCCCTGATCGGAGTACATGAGGTCACCGTCGTCCGCCCAGTAGACGGTGGGCTGGGGCTCGTTGCTGAAGGCGAGGCTCAGCGCCCCGCCCGAGCCCGAGAGCGGCTTGACCTGGAGCAGGTACTCGCCGTTCGACTGCGGGACCCAGTAGGCCACCTGGGTCCCGTCCGGGGAGACCTGCATTCCCAGTGCGCCGCTGGCGATGAGTTGCGGCGCCCCGCCCGAGGAGGCGTTAAGCGCATAGATGGAACCGGTGGTGGGCAGCGAGGTCGGAGCCAGGGCCGGCGAGGGCGCCGCCGGGCTCGGTGAGGCCGCCGGCGTGGTCGGCGGCTGCGGGGTCGGGGAGTTGAGTGGAGTGGGTGCGGCCTGCCCGTTCACCTCCAGGGAGCTGGTGGTGTAGAGGACCAGCTGGCCGTCGGGCGAGTACT
The DNA here is from genome assembly GCA_046703825.1 of Candidatus Dormibacteria bacterium. Lineage (GTDB taxonomy): Bacteria > Chloroflexota > Dormibacteria > Aeolococcales > Bog-877 > JBJKSO01. The sequence continues at coordinate 7,327 of JBJKSO010000062.1, read as the reverse complement.
GCAGCTGGACCTGTCCGGTGGCCGAGCCGGCCACCGCGGTCGAGATCAGAGAAGGTGGCTGGCCGACCGCCGTGTAGCTGGAGGACTGGGTGCCGAAAGGGATGACGATGTTGGAGATCGGGTACCCGCCGCTGAGGGAGCGGGCGTCGGTCCTGGCGATGGTGACCAGGTAGGGGACGTTGGGGGCCAGATGGTGCGCGGGCCTGATCAGCAGCGTCTTGGCATCCGGCCAGCTGGTGGCGTAGGTGAGCGCGGGCCGCACCTTGAGGCCGCGGACCACGGACGGCTCCGCCATGGGCTGGTTGAAGTTGAGCCGAATTGACCGGTCGACCGGCACCTCCTTGTTGCCCATGATCCCCCGGGCCACCACCTGCACCGCCCCGGGATTGTGTTGGGGAAGCCAGTAGACGGACGCGACCACCACCGCCACCATGGCTAGTCCGGCCGCGCCCAGCGAGGCGCCCATGGTGAGTCCGAGCGGCCTGCGCCTTCCCCGTCGCTCACGACTGGCCGCCGTCATGAGGCTGTGGCGGAGGCGCGTCCGGAACTCGGGATTGGCCCCGGGCGTACCCGCGCGCATGGCCTGGCGGAGCTCTTCGGCGAGTGCCCAGAACTCGTCGTCCCTCTCGGCGTCGGTGCCCTGGAGAATCTCCCAGATCCCGGGATCGCGGCCCTCGGGAGGCGGGGGCATGGGGGTGCCCGGCCGGGCTCGGCGCCAGTTCAAATGAGCACCTCGCTGGAGTCCGCCTTGCGCTGCAGCCGGCCCCGGAGGGTGGCGGTGGCCCGGAAGATCAGCAGCTTCACCGCCCCCTCGCTCTTGCCCATGATCCGGCCGATCTCGGCCAGCTTCATGTCCTCTTGGTACTTGAGGGTCATGGCGATCCGCTGCTGCTCGGGCAGCGACGCGATGGCGTCCCAGATCTGGCTGGTCCTGAGCCGTTCGGTGACCGCCTCCTCGACCGCGGGGGCTGGGTCCAGCAGCTCGGGCTTGCTCTCCAGACTCTCCTCGGTGCGCTTACGGCCGCGGAAGTGGTCGGTGATGGCGTTGATGGCGATCTGGTACAGCCAGGCCGAGAAGGGATGTCCGCTCGGCCGGTAGCGGCCGATGGCGCGCAGCGCCTTGAAGAAGACCTCGCTGGTGATGTCCTCGGCCAGGTCCTGGTCGCGCACCCGGGAGGCCACGTACCGGTAGATCTGCGGGAAGTAGTGGTCATACAGCTCGCCGAAGCACTCCGGGTCGGCCTGGGCCCGGGCGATGAGCTGCTCTTCGTACTCCAGTGGCAGGGACAATCCCGGGCGCTCCGGCCGCCAGTCCGAACGAGGGCGGCTCACGGTTGGTTACTGAGGGCATCGGACCAGGCCCTGGCAGCTTGGAGAAAAGGTACCTTGCCTGAGGGCGCCGGCGATGCTTTGTGACCCGGCTTCGGCTCTCTCCGCCGCCCATATACTCGACCGTGGTGTCCACCGCCATCGCGCTAAGGGGCCGGCCAGATGATTGACCGCTATGCCCCGGCGGACCTCCGGCGGATCTGGTCCGACCAGCACCGGCTTGAGCTTTGGTTGCGGGTTGAGCTCGCTGTCTGCCGTGCGCGAGCCGAGCTGGGTGAGATCGGAAACACCGACCTTGTAGCTCTGGAGCGTGCGCAGGCGCCGAGTCCCGCGCGGGTGCAGGAGTTGGAGGCCGAGCAGGGCCACGACCTGGCCGCCTTCGTCAGCGCCGTGCAGGAGCAGCTCGGTCCGGAGGGCCGCTGGGTGCACCTTGGCCTCACCAGCCAGGATGTGCTCGACACCGCTCTGGCGCTCCAGCTCGGCGAGGTGGGCGCGATTCTGGCCACGGATCTGGAGGAGCTGCTCGCGGGGCTAGGCCAGCTCGCCATCCGTTATCGCACCACTCCGATGGTGGGGCGCACGCACGGGATGCACGCGGAGCCCCTCACCTTCGGCCTGGCGTTGGCCAACCACTGGGATGAGCTGCGGCGCAGCGGCCGGCGGCTGCGGCAGGCCCTGGGGGAGGTGACCGTCGGCAAGGTCTCCGGCACCGTGGGTACGCACGCCACCGCCTCGCCTGAGGTGGAAGAGCGGGCTCTTGAGCTCCTCGGCCTCCGTCCGGCGCAGGTCACCACCCAGGTGCTGGCCCGGGATCGGCACGCCGCCTTTCTCTGCGCGCTGGCGCTGCTGGGGGCGTGCTTGGAACGGCTGGCCACCAACCTCCGCCACCTGCAGCGCACCGAGGTCGGCGAGGTGCGCGAGCCCTTCAGCGCCCGGCAGAAGGGATCGTCGGCGATGCCGCACAAGCGCAACCCGGTGCGGCTCGAGCAGGTGGCCGGGCTGGCCCGGCTGCTGCGCGGCTGGGCGCTTGCCGGGATCGAGAACGTGGCGCTCTGGCACGAGCGGGACATCTCGCACTCGTCCGTGGAGCGGGTCGCCCTGCCTGACGCCACCATGGTCACGGTGCACATGCTTCGCACCGCGCGCTCGGTGCTCGAGGGGATCGAGGTAGACGAGCAGCAGATGGCGGCCAACCTGGGCTGGCGCGGGCAGCTGTACGCCAGTCAGCGGGTGCTCTTGGCCCTCATCGCCGCCGGCTGGTCGCGGGAGCGTGCCTACCGCCTGGTCCAGGGGCTGGCCATGACCGCCGACCGCCCCGGCGGCAGTTTCCGCGGCGAGGTGGAAGCCTCGCCTGAGGTGGTGCAGGCGCTGGGAGGCGCCGGGGTGGCGGCCTGCTTCGACCCCGGCCCCTACCTGGCTCACGTCGACGCCACCTTCGCCCGTCTGGGGCTGATCGAGGAGGGGACCTGGGCGCCCCCGCCTGCCGAGAAGCCGGTGGGCTGCTCGTGACCCTGGCCGCTGTGGGCGAGGTCGAGCTGCCCGGGTTGCGGCTGTTCCGCCGGGGCAAGGTGCGCGACACCTTCGAGCTGGACGACCGTCTGCTGATGGTGTCCACCGACCGCGTTTCCGCGTTCGACTGCGTCCTGCCCACGCTGATCCCCGACAAGGGCCGGGTGCTGACCGCGCTCTCCAAGTTCTGGTTCGCCAAGACGGCAGGCCTGGTCCCCAACCACCTCCTCGCGACCCAGGCGGGGGTGCCGGAGGCGCTCGCCGACCGCTCCATGCTGGTGCGCCGGGCCGAGCGGATCGACATCGAGTGCGTGGTGCGCCAGCGCTTGGCCGGCAGCGGGTGGTCCGAGTACCGCGAGCGGGGAACTCTGGCCGGCGAGCCGCTCCCCGTGGGGCTCGACTTCGGCGACGCTCTGCCCGAGCTCCGCTTCACCCCGGCGACCAAGAACGACGCCGGTCACGACGTCAACATCACCCGGCGACAGCTGGCGGACCAGCTCGGAGAGGAGCTGGCCGAACGTCTCGAGGCGCTCAGCCTGCGCATCTTCGCTGCGGCGGCGGAGCGTTTGGGCCAGGTCGGACTGGTGCTGGCGGACACCAAGTTCGAGTTTGGTTGGATAGACGGCCAGCTGCACCTCATCGACGAGCTGCTGACTCCGGATTCCTCCCGACTCTGGGAGGCGGACAACGCCGGCAGCTCGCCGGTCGGACTCGACAAGCAGCTGATCCGCGACCACCTGCTTGAAAGCGGCTGGGACCGCCATCCCCCCGCGCCCGCGCTGCCCTCCCGGTTGGTCGAGGAGGTGAGACGACGTTACCTCGAGGTGTGCCTCCGGGTCACCGGCCTCGCGCTGTAAACGCCCGCCCAGGCGAATAGGGCCGCGGTGGCGAGCGCGTGAGATTTGAAGCCGGCGGCGCGATCCCGGCAGCTGCTGAGGCTGGCCACACCCAACGCGGGCGGCCAGTGCTGGTCGGGTCGAGGCTCCCGTATCGCTGCGCAGGATCAACCAGAAGAGGTGTTGGAGCCTCTGGCGCTCGGTCAGGGCCGGCTCGCTGTCGCCCAGGCGCCGGTGGAAAGACCGGCGGAGAAAGCTGGCGCGGCCGGGGTGGCGGCTTAAGGCCTGCGTCGCTCCCGGTGGCCGCGCCAAAGATTAGCGTCCAGCTAGGCTTCTCTCGTGACCCCGGCCGGAAGCGCTTGCCCCCCGCGGTGGGTGCGTCTGTGCCCGTTCGCGCCCGGACGCGAAGGCTGGGGCGAGAGTGCCCGCTGACGGCCGCCGGTTCACCGCGGAGGTGGTGGTAACCCTCAAGCCGGTGGTCAACGACCCCCAGGGGTTGGCCGTCAACGAAGCCCTGCACACGCTCGGGTACCAAGAAGTCCGCGGCGTCCGGGTGGGCAAGTTCGTGCGCTTGGAGCTGGAGGCCGAGAGCGAGTCCACAGCCAAGCTCCGGGTGGATGAGATGTGCCGGCGGCTGCTGAGCAACGGGGTGATCGAGGAGTACCGCTTCGAGCTGGCGGAGGCCGGCTGACCGTGGCCTTCCGGTTCGGCATCGCCGTGTTCCCGGGGACCTGGAGCGACCGCGACTTCCTCTACGCAGTCTCCCTGTTCGGGGCGGAGGCGGTGCCGCTCTGGCATCAGGACCGCGACCTGCAGCAGAGCGACTGCGTCGTGCTGCCTGGCGGGTTCGCGCATGGCGACTACCTGCGCCCGGGCGCGATCGCACGCTTCTCGCCGCTCATGGAATCGGTGGCCGAGCACGCCCGTGGCGGAGGACTCTTGCTGGGCAGCTGCAACGGCTTTCAGATCCTCTGCGAGGCGGGGCTTCTGCCTGGCGCCCTGCTGCGCAACCAGAGCCTGCGCTATGTGTGCCGGCAGGTGGACCTGCGCATCGAGACCGCTCTTTCGGGAACCTCGCCGGGCGAGGTGCTGCGGATGCCGATCTCCCACGGTGAGGGCCGCTACTTCGTCGACCGGGAAACCCTGGCGCGGCTGCGGGATCTCGACCTGGTGGCCATGCGCTACTGCGACGGGGAGGGACGGGACGACCCTGGGGCCAACCCCAACGGGTCGCTCGACGCCATCGCTGCCGTCCTCAACGAAGGCCGCAACGTCCTCGGCTTGATGCCCCATCCCGAGCGTGCCTGCGAGAACCTGCTGGGCTCCTCGGACGGACTGCGCCTCCTAGCCGGGCTGGCCCAGCGGCGCGCGCTGGCCGCTTGAGGTAGGCGGTGGTGGAGCCGAGCTCCGCGCAGCTGGCGGCGCTGGCGCTGAGCCCCCAGGAGTACCGCTCTGCGGTCGAGCAGCTGGGCCGGCAGCCCAACTCGCTGGAGCTGGGGATGCTCGCGGCGCTCTGGTCGGAGCACTGCTCCTACAAGACCTCCCGGCCGTTGCTGGGCCAGCTCAGCTCGGAGGGGGAGCGGGTGCGCCTGGGGCCGGGCGAGAACGCCGGGGTGATCGACCTGGGTCAGGGACTGCTCTGCTGCTTCAAGGTCGAGTCCCACAACCACCCGAGCGCCGTCGAGCCGGTTCAGGGCGCGGCCACCGGGGTGGGCGGCATCCTGCGCGACGTCTTCGCCATGGGCGCCCGGCCGGTGGCGCTGCTGGACGCGATCCGCTTCGGCGAGCTCAGCGACCGCAGCCAGCGTCACCGCTTCTCGCAGGTGGTGGAGGGGATCGGCTGGTACGGCAACTGCATCGGCGTCCCCACCGTCGGTGGGGAGACCTACTTCGCGCCGGGCTACAAGGACAACTGCATCGTCAATGCCATGTGCGTCGGCCTGGCGTCCGAGGGCCAGCTGGTGCATGCCCGCGCCAGCGGACCGGGGAACCCGGTGCTGCTGGTGGGGGCGGACACCGGCCGCGACGGCATTCACGGCGCCACCTTCGCGTCGGTCCAGCTGGACGATGCCGGTGAGGACCGCCGGCCGGCGGTGCAGGTGGGCAACCCCTTCATGGAGAAGTGCCTTTTGGAGGCCTGCCTGGAGCTGGCCGGATGCCCCGAGCTGGTCGCCCTGCAGGACTGCGGCGCCGCCGGTCTCACCAGCAGCTGCGCCGAGATGGCGCACCGGGGTGGAGTCGGGATCGAGCTGGACACCGCTTTGGTTCCTCGTCGCGAGAGCGGCATGTCCCCCTACCACGTGATGCTGAGCGAGTCCCAGGAGCGGATGGTGCTGGTGGTGGAGGAGGGGACCCAGGCGGCGGTCCTGGCCGTGTTCCGGCGCTGGGGCCTCCACTGCGAGCAGGTGGGCCGGGTGATCCCCGACCCGGTCTTGCGGGTCTTGGACCAGGGTGAGCCGGTGGCCGAGCTGCCGCTTTCGGTCCTGGTGGACGGAGTCCCCGTGAGGCACCCGGTGGCGCAGGCGCCCTGGGAGGTCCGCGAGCAGATCCACCGCCCCGAGCTGGGCCAGGCCACCCCTGAGCCGCTGGAGCAGTCCTGGCGCCGGCTTTTGGGTTCGCCCAACTGCAGCGATCGCTCCTGGGTCTTTCGCCAGTACGACCAACAGGTCGGCGACGACACGGTGGTGATCGCCGGCTCGGATGCGGCGGTGCTTCGCTTCAAGGGGCGCCGCGATGGGCTGGCGATCTCGCTGGACGGCGCTCATCGCAGCGGGGCGCTCGACCCCGAGCGCGCCACCTCGATGGCGGTCGCCGAGGGCGTGGCCAACCTTGCCTGCCTCGGCGCCACCCCGCTGGCGATCACCAACTGCCTCAACTTCGGCGACCCCGACCAGCCCGAGGTGATGTGGCAGCTGGAGCGCGCCGTCCACGGGCTGGACCGATCGGCCCGCGCCCTGCGGCTGCCGGTGGTGAGCGGCAACGTCAGCCTCTACAACCACTATCAGGGCAGCAGCATCCCGCCAACCGCGGTGGTGGGGATGGTGGGGTCGGTGCCGCGGGTGAGGCGCGGCGTCGGTCCGGCCTTTCGCTCGGCAGGGGACCGGATCGTGCTGGTGGGTCCGGCCTCGCGACCCGGCCTCTGCGGCTCCGAGCACCAGCGCCTGCTGCAGAGCGAGATCACCGGTGGCCCCCCCGAAGTGGATCTGGGGTTGGTGGCGCGCACGGCCGAGATGGTGCGCAACGCCGTGCGCTCGGGACTCGCCCGAAGCGCCCACGACTGCTCGCTGGGTGGCCTGGCGGTGGCGCTGACCCAGTGCTGCCTCGCCGGGGAGACCGGCGCCCGGGTGCGGCTCGACTTCCCTTCCACTCCGGCCGACCCGCATCGCGCCGAGGCCTGGCTCTTCGGCGAGGCTCCTGGGCGGTACCTGCTCAGCACTGCTCCCGCGGGGGTGGCCGAGCTCGAGGCCCGCTGTCTGAGGCTCGACGTCCCCTTGACGGTGCTCGGTGAGGTCGGCGGCGACCGGATCACCATCGAAGGCGGCGGCCAAGCCTCGCTCGCGCTGGCCGACGCCGCCGAGAACTACCGTGGGACGCTGCCCCGGGCCATGGGCTCCGGCTGACCGGCCGGCAAGCCCGTTACCCAACGGTCTAAC
>JBJKSO010000061.1:0-55419 GCA_046703825.1 Candidatus Dormibacteria bacterium | reverse complement strand
GTGGAGCCCCGCCGTCCCGGCTGGGTGGAGGGGGTTGCCGCGCTGCCCTCGCGGCTGCGCTGGGCCCTGGCCCTGGGCCTGGCCCTGCTGGTCGGCGTCGCCGCCCTCTTCGGGCTTCCCTGGCTCAAGGTGCATCGGGTCGAGCTGAGGGGTGAGTCCTTGGTGAGCCGGGCACAGCTGATCGCGGACGCCCAGGTGCCCCTGGGCCGCAGCACCATCTTCGCCAGCGCTGGGGCCATGGAGCGCAATCTGCTTGCTCAGCCCTGGGTGGCTTCGGCCAGCGTGCAAGTGCGCTGGCCGAGCACGGTGGTGATCGACGTCTCCCCGCTGCCGCCGGCGCTGGTGCTGGAGCTGGGCAAGTCCCGGCTGCTGCTAACCGCCACCGGGGCTGATTTGGGACCCCTGCCGGCCCTCCCGGCGATGGCGCCCCTGCCGCTGCTGGTCGATCAGGAGCGCGCCCCGGTACCGCACCGGGGCCAGCAGGCCCTGGACCGGCGGCTGACCCGCGGACTGGTGGCGCTGGCCAAGGCGTTCCCGGCCGCCTACGGGGTGGCGGTATCGCGGTTCGAGCTGACGCCCGCGGGCAGCCTCGAGGTCCAGAGCAGCCAGGGGTGGACCGCCGATTTCGGACCCGCTTTCTCCGCAGCCCAGATCTCCGCCCTCGGGCCCAAGCTGGAGGCATTGCGCAGCCTGGCCCAGCGGGTGAACCTCAAGAGCTCGGGAATCAAAGACATCTACTTGGAGGACCCCAGCCAGGTCTCAATCGCCTACTAGATCAAGTACGCCCGTCTCCGCCCACGCCAGATATCCGGGGGTTCAAGCCCAGAGAGGCCACAACATGCTGTGGTCCCGCGCTTGTGCCGCCGGAACCTAGTCGATACACTGCAGGCGGCCCCCAAGGGTTCTTTCCGGGGGCTCGCCGGCGCCGGCGCTACACCCCTGACCACACTTGACGCTCCTGTACCGCAATCACTCGAACTTGGGGATTGTTTCCGTAATGACGAGCCCTTCCGGCGCCCCGCCCTTTCGTGCGGCATGGTGGGCTGCGAGTTAGCTGGTGAGCGGGCGCAGGCTGGTCGCGGTCGATCTGGGCAGCTGGAAGGTCTGCTGCGCGGTGGGCGAGGACGACGGCACCCGCCTGCGTGTGCTGGGGGTGGGGGAGGCCCCCGCCGCGGGGGTGCGCAAGGGACTGATCGCCGACCGCCAGGCGGCCACCGAGGCCATCGCCAAGGCGCTGGACGCGGCCGAGCGCTCGGCGGGGGTGGAGATCGACTCGGCGGTGCTCAGCCTCGGGGGTCGCCACATCCGGACCCGGGAGAGCCGTGCCTCGATCGCGATCGGCTCGCGCGGCGGCCTGGTCGAGGCCGCCGACCTCAACCGGGTGCTGGAGGCGGCCCGGCAGACATCCGACCTCGAGCGCCAGGAGGAGGTGGTCCACCTGATCCCCTGCGACTACTCGGTGGACTCCCACCGCGGCCTGCGCGATCCGCGCGGGATGCGGGGAGCTCAGCTGGGGGTCTTCGCCCAGCTGGTGCTGGCGTCGGCCGCCCACCTCGGCTCTTTGGTCGACTGCGCCCACGCCGCGGGGCTGCGCATCGATGACGTGGTGGTCCAGTCGCTGGCGGCGGCCGAGGGAGTGCTGCGCGATCCCGAACTGGAGCAGGAGGTGGCGGTGGTCGATGTTGGGGGAGGCACCACCGACATCGCCATCTTCCGCTCCGCCACCATCCAGCGGCTGGTGGTGCTGCCGGTGGGCGGGAACAACGTGACCCAGGACCTGGCCACCGGGCTGCGCTGCGAACCCGAGGAGGCGGAACAGCTCAAGTGCCGTTACGGGCACTGCGACCCGGGCCAGGTGCTGGCTGAGGAGATGGTCACGGTGCTAGGTGGCGGCGGGGGGGCGCGCGAGGTTCAGCGGCGCTGGCTCGCCGAGATCGTTGAGCCGCGCGCCCGCGAGATGGCCCGAATGATCGGACAGGTGCTCGAGCAGGAGGGCTCAGGCTTGGACCGCCTGGTGCTGACCGGTGGCGGCGCACGCCTGCGTGGATTCGCCGCCTGCGTGCATCAGATTCTGGAGATGCCGGTGCGGCTGGCAGTTCCGGAGGGGCTTTCGGGGATGACCGACCGGCTGGGCATGCCCGAGCACGCCGCGGCCGCCGGGCTGCTGCGCTGGGGGCAGCGCTCGCTGGCCCGTCGCGACCGCGGCAACGTCAAGACCACCCGCAGCGCGGGCCGGCTCAACCGCTGGCTCCACGAGCTGTTTTGAGCCGAAAGGAGACCCAGATGCCGCAAGACGATTTGGACCGCACGACGCAGGGCAATGCCCGCATCAAGGTCATCGGGGTGGGGGGCGGTGGCAGCAACGCCGTCAACCGCATGATCCGGGCCAAGCTGCGCGGCGTCGACTTCATCACGGTCAACACCGACCGCCAGGCGCTGGACGCCTCGGAGGCGCCCACCAAGATCCACATCGGCCGCAAGATCACGCGCGGCCTGGGGGCGGGTGGCGACCCCGAGGTCGGGGAGAGTGCCGCCGAGGAATCCCGCGATGATCTGGCCACGGTGCTCCACGACTCGGACATGGTGTTCGTCACCGCCGGCATGGGGGGCGGCACCGGTACCGGCGCGGCGCCGATCATCGCCGAGATCTCCCGCTCCAGCGGCGCGCTGACGATCGGGGTCGTCACCAAGCCCTTCGCCTTCGAGGGGCGCAAGCGGATGGCGTCGGCGGAGCGGGGCGTGGATGCGCTCAACGGCAGAGTCGACACCCTCATCACCATCCCCAACGACCGGCTGATCGCGGTCGCCGACAAACGCACCACCCTGGTCGACGCTTTCAAGAAGGCTGACGACGTCCTGCGCCAGGGCGTGCAGGGGATCAGCGACCTGATCGTCTTCCCCGGCCTGATCAACTTGGACTTCGCCGACGTCAAGGCGATCATGTCCGGCCAGGGGGCGGCGTTGATGGGGATCGGCTACGGCAGCGGCGACACCCGTGCCCAGGACGCCGCCCGCGACGCCGTCTCCAGCCAGCTGCTCGAGACCTCGATCGCCGGCGCCCAGGGGATCCTGCTCAACATCACCGCCAGCCCCGACCTGACCCTCTCCGAGGTCAACGACGCCTGCGAGATGGTGCGGCAGAACGCCGACGTCAATGCCAACATCATCTTCGGGGCGGTGTTGGATGATCGCATGGGCGGCGACGTCAAGATCACGGTGATCGCGACCGGGTTCAACCCCGAGCAGCGGGTCAACCCCAGCCTGGCCGAGCGCTACCGCACCACCCGTCCCCAGGAGCTGCAGGAGCCGCTGCCCGACAGCCTGCGCCAGCCTTTGCGGAAGCAGCCCGCCGACGTCTACGACGACGTCGACATTCCCGCCTTCCTGCGCGAGCCGCGCTGACGGTGGCCTGACTCCCGTCCGGACGCCCCGGGCCCGGTATCCTCCGAGCCCGTGTGCCCGCGCGGGCGGGCGGTTCAACCGGTCTGGTCTTGGGAGATAACTTGAGCGAAGGCGAGTCGGCGGGCAGAAGGGTGCTGGTGACCGGCGCCTCCAGAGGGATCGGAAGAGCGGTAGCGCTGGGATTCGCCCGCGAGGGCGCGCGGGTGGCCGTCCACCACCGGGACTCGGAGAAACTCGCCGGGCAGGTGGCCGCCGAGCTGGCGGGCACCGGGCACCTGGTGGTCCAAGCCGACGTCGCTGCTCCCGAGCAGGCCGAGCGACTGGTTGCCCGGCTGGTGGAGGAGTGGGGCGGTCTGGACGTTCTGGTCAACAACGCCGGGGTCAGCATCTACCACGATCTGGCCCAGATGGACTTCGACGAGTGGCGGGCTGCCTGGGACCGCACCATCGCCGTCAACCTCAGCGGGCCGGCGTTCCTCAGCTACTTCGCCGCCCGGGCGATGATCCGCGAGGGCGGGGGCCGGATCATCAACGTCTCGTCCCGCGGCGCCTTTCGCGGCGAACCCGACCAGCCCGGCTACGCGGCCAGCAAGGCCGGCCTCAACGCTCTGGGCCAGTCGCTGGCGCGGGCGCTCGCACCGCATGGGATCTCGGTGATGACGGTCGCACCCGGGTGGGTGGAGACGGACATGGCGCAGCAGGAGCTCAAGACCGCGCGCGGGCCGGCCATCTTCGCCCAGAGCCCCTTCAACCGGATCGCGCGGCCCGAGGAGGTCGCCGCCGCGGTGCTTTACTTCGCCTCCCCCCAGGCGGAGTTCACCAGCGGCGCGATTCTGGACGTCAACGGCGCCTCCTACCTGCGTACCTGAGCCGCGCGCGGCCGGCGGCGCTCAGACGGTCCGCCGGTACTGGCCGATCAGGTGCACCCGGCCCCGCCGCAGCGGTGCCTGATCCAATACCCGCTCGGCGGCGACCGCCAGCCAGAAGAGGACAGGATTGAAGGCGACGTAGGTCGGGTCACCGTTGAGCAGCAGCCGCTCTTCGGTCAGGCCTGCCTGGGCGGCCAGAGCGCGGAGCCGTGCCGGTGTGTTCATGCGGTAGCGGACCGGGTAGGTGTCCCGGTCCTGGCGCCCGTACAGCCTCTTGGTGAAGGAGTGATGGAGCCGGTTGGGGACCGCCCGGATCAGCCAGGTGTTGTAGTTCCACGCGTTGGGGGTGAGGATCAGCAGGCGACCTCCCGGACGCAGCACGCGGGTGATCTCCCCTAGCGCCCGCTGCGGCCGTTCCAGGTGCTCGGCCACCCAGGTCATGATCACCAGATCGAACTCGGCCGCCGCGAAGGGCAGCGATTCGACGCTTCCCTGGCGCAAGTTGGCGATGGCGCGGTTGCGGCCCAGCGCCGCGGGGTCGGGGTCCACTCCCCAGACTTCGCCCGCGCCCGAGTAGGCGCTGGACAAGAAGTCACCATGCCCGCAGCCGACGTCGAGCACCCGGCTCTCCGCGGAGACCAGTTCGCGCACGATCTGCTGCAGCACCCGCTGGCTGTCGTTCCAACCGGGTCTGAGCCGGCGGTAGCGCGCGCGGTAGGACTCTTGCCGGGCCATGCCGGGGGACAGCCTCAGGTGCTCGATCGGTTCCGCTGCGCGCGGCCTTGCCCCCCGCACCTGCTCACCTTAGCTGGCGGCATCCGGCTCGGGATACGTTGCTTTCGGAAGCCGATCCGCCACCAACCTCCGCCATCTGGGGCCGCAAAGGTTTTGATCTTCACGACGCCGCCGGTGGGATGCCTGCCGCCCCGGTCGCAAACGGGCGCGACCCGCGCTCGGCTGAGCCGGTCCGGCGGTCGCTCGAAAGTCGCCGGTTCGCGGACCGTCTCCGCCTTGCTCGGTCTGGACGACCTGCTGGCGACGGTGGCGCGGCCATCGCGCACTTGCTCGCCCCGCGCTGGGCTACCAGCAGTGGCCTCGCTTCTGGTAATTCTCCGGCGGGACTAGTCGGCCGTCCCCGGTCCGCTCGGCTCGCCCGCCCGGCCCGGCCCGGGCAGGTCAGGCAGGTGGTCCTCCAGATGGCGGAAAGGCGCCCGCTGCGAGGCGAGCGCACCACCCACCAGGTCGGCCAGGCGCTTTGCCCCGGGCTGCGGGCCGGCGGGCGCGGCCCAGGTCGCGGGATCCAGAGTTTCGATGCGCTCGAGCAGCCGGCGGTGCACCTGGGCCGCGGTCTCCCGCAGGTCGTGCAGCGACAGCTGGCGCTTGCTGGCGACCATCTCCGCGTTGAGCGCGTCGACCGTCTGGGCCGAGGCCTGAGGCGGCCGGCCCTCCAGGGTGGCGGAGATCCCTTCCAACGCGATCTCCTCCCAGCTGGCGATGTGCCCAACCAGGTCGCGGACCGACCAGTCGCCACCGCCGACCGTGGCCGGCCGCTCCCAGTCCAAGTCGTCGAGCCGGGCGAGTCGCTCCTCCAAAGCGCGCTGGAGACTTTCGATCTGCTCGATCGCCACCGCCCGGGAGACAGGTGGGGGCAGGGATGGGCTCGGCCCAGCCCTGCCCATGGCGGCCTGCACGGCGGCTTCGGTGGCGGCCACGGCCGGCCACGGCTCCTGATGCCGCTCCAAGATGAAATCGGCGTCCTTCAACTGGTGTCCGGTCAGCACCAGCACCGCGTGGGCGTCCTCGGGCAGCACTCCTTCTCGGCGCAGCCGGGCCACCCCCGCCAGGGTGGCGGCGGAGGCCGGCTCGCAACCGAGGCCGTCGGCGGCGAGCACCCGCTTGGCCTCGTCGATCTCCTCGTCGCTGACGGCGGTGCACAACCCCTCGCTCCACCGGACGGCGCGCAGAGCCTTGCGCCAGTTGGCAGGATTGCCGATCCGGATGGCGCTGGCGGCGGTCTGCGGCTTTTGCTCGGGCTGCAGCTCGGCTCGACCTGACGCCAGCATCTCGAAGAAGGGCGCCGCCCCCGACGCCTGGACCACGACCAAGCGCGGACGCCGGCCGAGCAGGCCCAGCTGCTCCAGCTCTGCCAGCCCCTTGTGCAGGGCTGACACGTTCCCCAAGTTGCCGCCGGGCACGACCAGAAAGTCGGGCGGCGTCCATCCCAGTTGCTCCAGGAGCTCCACCGCCAGCGTCTTCTGCCCCTCGAGCCGGTAGGGGTTGACGGAGTTGACCACGTACCAGCCGAGCCGGGGAGCGGTCTTTCGCATCAGCGCAAAGGCCTGGTCGAAGTTGTCGCCCACCTCGAGCACCCGGACGCCGAAGTCCAGCGCCTGAGCCAGCTTGGCCTTGGCCACCGACCCCCGGGGCAGGAACAGCAGCGCCGGCAGGCCGGCGCGGGCGGCGTACGCGGCCATCGAGGCCGAGGTGTTGCCGGTGGAGGCGCAGACCAGACCCTTGGCGCCGCTGGCCACCGCGTGGGTGACGCAGGCCGTCATGCCCAGGTCCTTGAAGGAGCCGGTGGGGTTCATGCCCTGGTGCTTGACCTGGATCTCGGCCACCCCCGCCCAAGAAGCGGCTCTGGGGGCGGACACCAAGGGCGTGTTGCCTTCGCCCAGGGTCACTGGGATCGGTTCGCCCTCCAGGAAGGGGAGCAGCTCCCGAAAGCGCCAGACGCCGCTGCGGTCAGGTGGGCTGGGCGCGCCGCGGCGTCCCGCCCAGCGAGCGGGCCAACCGCCCGCGGCATCCGCGTCAAACTCGTTGACGACCTCCAGAAGCCCGCCGCAGAATGGGCATGCCTCCACCAGGCCTTCGGACGGCCGACGGCAGCCGGGCTCGCTGCAGGCCAGTCGCGCCCGGTTCACAGGTCGAACTCCTGGTGGACCGCGTGCACGGCCGCGGGAACGTCGGCGGCGCGCACCGCGCAGGAGATGCTGAGCTCCGACGACCCCTGCGCGATGGCAATCACATTGATGCCCCGGTGGCCCAGGGCGCCGAACAGCCGTCCCGAGATCCCCGGGGTACCCTTCATGGCCTCGCCCACCACCACCACCACCCCGACCTGGGCCATCACGTCGGTGCTGAGCAGCCGGTCCCGGTAGGGGAGGAAGCTGCGCCCCTCCGCCAGCTGGCGGCGGATGCGCTGCCCATCCGAACCGCGAACGGCGAAGCAGAGGACGTTCTCCGCCGAGGACTGGGTCACGATCAGGGTGGGGGTCTCCGCCTGGTCCAAGAGGTGGAAGAGACCGGCAGCGAGCCCGGCGAAGCTCAAGCCCGATGAGCCCGTCAGGGTGAAGAGCTCAGCATCGGCGGTGCTGGTGATCGCCCGCACCCCCGGCTTACCCGGGGTGGCGCTGATACGGGTACCGGGCTGGTCGCGGTCGAACGAATTCTTGATCAGGACCGGTATGGAGGCCGTCTGGGGCAGTTCCAGGCACCGGGGGTGGATCACCCGGGCTCCGAAGTGGGAGAGCTCGAGCGCCTCCCGGTAGGAGATTTCCGGGATCACCCGGGCCTCGGGCACCAGGCGGGGATCCGCCGTCATGAGGCCGTCCACATCAGTAAAGATCCAGATCTCACTGGCGCCCAGCGCGCTGCCGATGATGGTCGCGGTGTAGTCGGAGGCGCCGCGACCCAAAGTGGTGGTGATCCCGTCGCGGGTGGCGCCCCGGAAGCCGGTCACCACCGGGATCACGCCTTCCTCCACCAGCGGTACCAGGCGGGACTGCAGCCGAGCGCGGGTGGGTTCCAGCAGTGGCGAGGCATTGCCGAAGCGGTCGTCGGTCACGATCAAGTCACTCGCGTCCACCGCCTGGGCCTTCAGGTCCCGGCTGCGCAGGCTGGCCGCGACCAGGTGGGCTGACAGCACCTCGCCCAGGCTTGCCAAGGCGTCCATCGCTCGCGGCGTCCACTCCCGGACCAATGAGAAGCCGGCGCAGAACTCGTGGAAGAGGGCGAGGTTCTGCCGTAGAACCGCCTCAGCCTGGTCCCGCTCCGCCTGGGGAAGCAGTGCCTCGATCGCTTGCCGGTGACGCCGCTCGAGCTGCGCGCCGATGGCGCTCCAGGCGCTCTGCTCCCGGCGGGCTGCCGCCTGGGCCGCGCTGACCAGGCTGGAGGTGACCCCTGCCATGGCCGAGACCACCAGCACCAACCCTGCGCCCCGGGAGTGCTCGGCGGCAGTGCGGCCCAGCTCCAGGATGCGTTCGGGGTCGCCCACCGAGGTGCCGCCGAACTTCATCACCAGCAGTGGGGCGTTGCTGCTCACAGCGGCTCCACCTGGGCGCCCAGGTTGTCCGGGCGCAACCAGATCGTCTCCACCGCCTGTCCCGAGGCCTCGAAACCCCGGCGCAGCATCGCCTCCAGCTCGGTCGAAGGCCGGCGCGCGGCCGCCAGCACCGAGGGGCCGGCGCCGCTGAGCCAGACGCCCAGCAGGTCAGGGTGGCGAACCGAGAGCGCCTCACTGAGACCCGGAACCAGCGCCGAGCGGTACGGCTGGTGGAAGCGGTCGTCGAACCACTCCGGGCACAGCTCCCCGCCGCCGGAGAAGACGGTTGCCACCAGCATTGCCGCCCGCTGCAGGTTGTGGACCACGTCGCCACGTGAGTAGGCATCCGGCAGCACTCGGCGGGCCTTTCTCGTGGCCAGACTTGCTTCGGATACCAGCGCCAAAAGCGAGATGCTGTCGGCTAGTCGAGTGCGCGCGGTCGACACCTCCTGGCGTTCTCTATCGCCGAGGCTGACCACCAGGCCGCCGTGCAGCGCCGCGGCGACGTTGTCAGCATGCCCCTCCAGTTCGCTGGCGATCCAGAGCAGCCGCGAGGGAAGCAGCTCCCTCTTTGCCACCCGGCCCGCCAGGATCAGCCCTCCGACCACGGCCGCGGCGCTGGAGCCGAGGCCGGCGCCGACCGGAATCTCGCTCTGCGCCCTCACCTCCAGCGATGGGTTCGGCAGGCCGGCTTCGCGGAAGTAGGTCTCCATCGCCACGGCCAGCAGGTTGTCGTGGCCCTCGGGAATCAGCTGGGCTCGGGAGCCGTCCCAGAGCACCTGAATCCCCGGGCCTGGTCCGGGACGGCAGCTGATCTCCAAGTGGAGGTCCAAAGCCAGCGCGGCGCAGTCGAAGGCACAGCCGAGGTTGGCCGAGCTGGCGGGCACCCGCACCCGCCACCCGGTCAAGTGGCTCCGCCCGGAGCGGCGGCGCGCCCGGCCCCGACCCCGCTCTCGACCCCCATCGCGTCACTGTAGCGACCGCGCAGCCGTCCTCAGCTGGCATGCTTCTCGGATGGTGAGTCCGCCTGCACGCAAGCTCCGGGTGGGGGTGCTGGGAGCCACCGGGGCTGTGGGGCAGCGCTTGGTGGCCCTGCTGGAGGACCACCCCTACTTCGAGCTCGCCGAGGTGGTGGCGTCCCCACGCTCGCAGGGCCGCCCCTACGGCCAGGTGGTCGAGTGGCGGCTGCCCTCGCCCCTGCCTCCGGCGGCGGCGCAGCTGTTGGTCCGCCCGCTCCGGCCAGAGCTGGATTGTCAGCTGGTCTTCTCCGCCCTCGACAGCGCGGTGGCGGGGGCGGCCGAGGAGGAATTCGCCGCGTCCGGCTACCCGGTGGTGAGCAACTGCCGCAACCACCGCATGGACGCCGACGTTCCCCTGGTGGTACCCGAGGTCAACCCGGACCACCTCCAGCTGCTGGACGCCCAGCGCCAGGGTCGCGGCTGGAGCAGCGGCTTCATCCTGACCAATCCCAACTGCTCGACCATCGGAGCGGTGATGGCACTCAAACCGCTCGCCGACAGCTTCGGGCTGCGGCAGGTGCTGGTGGTGACGATGCAGGCCATCTCCGGGGCCGGCCACCGGGGCCTGGACGCGCACGCCGTGTACGACAACGTGATCCCCCACATCGGTGGGGAGGAGGAGAAGTTGGAGTCGGAACCGCTCAAGATCATGGGCCGGCTCAGCAGCGGCGGCGTGCGGCCGGCGCGGTTCGAGATCAGCGCCCAGTGCAACCGGGTCGCGGTCCTGGACGGGCACACCGAATCGGTGTTCCTTCGGCTGGAGCGTCAGGCGACCCCGGCGGACCTGGAGCAGGCCTGGCGGAGCTTCGCCGGCCTGCCGCAGAAGCTTGGGCTGCCCAGCGCTCCGGCGCGCCCGCTCCTGGTCCGGTCCGAACCGGACCGCCCGCAGCCGCGCCTCGACCGCGACGC
This sequence comes from Candidatus Dormibacteria bacterium, assembly GCA_046703825.1. Classification (GTDB taxonomy): domain Bacteria; phylum Chloroflexota; class Dormibacteria; order Aeolococcales; family Bog-877; genus JBJKSO01. Next base: position 44,899 of record JBJKSO010000061.1, on the reverse strand, counting down.
CGAGCGGGCGATGGCGGTCAGTCTCGGCCGGCTGCGGCCGTGGGAGCCGGGCGGCTACAAGTTCTCTCTGGTGGTGCACAACGCGGTTCGGGGAGCGGCTGGAGCCGCGCTGCTGAACGCGGAGCTGGCTCTGGCCACCGGGCGGCTGGGCAGCGCTCGCCCTGCTCCCCCGCAGGCGGCCGGCCTTCCCGGCTGCCCCGCCTAGTTCCCAGCTCCGCCCAGGAGCCCCTGCCGCGACCAGCGCCAGTCGCGCACCGGGTCTACCGCTGCCGGGAACTGCTCGGCCCACCAGCGCCAGTCCGCATCCCCGCCTTGGTCGCGGGCCTCGTCCCACTGTAGGCGCAGCGCGTCCGGCGGGCAGATCAAAGACCACGTCGGGTCAAAGCTGGCCCCCCTCAGCCACTTGGCCCTCCAGCTGGCCATGCCAAGGTGCAGCCGTGAGAGCCCGCGCTCGATGGCCAGGCGGATCGGTTCGTAGAAGGCCAGGTTGAAGTAGGCGGCGCTGTCACCCACGCCGGCGTAGTCGAATCCGGCGGCCCGCCCGTAGAGAGTTCGCTCCCACTCGAACCAAAGTGCGAAGCCAACCAGCTCGTCCCCACGCCGGCAGAGCAGGACGGTGCCGAGGTCGTCGAGCCACCGGGCCTGGGCCAAGTACTCCTGCTCCAGCGCCCCGGTCTCGGCCTCGTGTCCATAGCGGCGCTGGAGTTGGGCCGCCAGGGGCAGCAGCTCAGCGAGACAGGCGGAGAGGCGCGACCGGCTGACCCGCAGGCCGCTGGCGCGAAACCGCTCCATCTCCCGGCGGGCGCTCCGGCGCCGGGACCAGCTGAGGCGCTCCAGGTAGCCGTCGAAGCTGTCGAAGCCGAGCGCGATCTCGGAGTTCGGCCCCGCCAGTACCAGGTCCTGCGGCCGTGACAGGCAGGGAGCCAGCTCGGCCGCGGCGTGAGAGGTGAGCCACAGACAGCCCAGGCTGGCGGCGCCCCACTCCTCGGCCAATTCGGCAGCCCGCGCCATCAACCAGCCCACCACCGCTCGGCGTTGGGCCAGGCTACCGGCGTCCACGGCGAAGCGGGTGGCGTACCCGGAGCGGCTGCCGAGCAGAAGGGCGGGCCGCCAAGGATCCGCGGGGATCTGGCCGCCCAGCACCCAGACCCCACCGGCGGCGCGGGGCTCGTAGTGGTCTAGCCGGTAGTCCGGGGCGCCGTCCCAGAGCTAGCAGGGGAGGCCACCCACCAGCCGGCCGTCGTCGTCCCGCGCCAGCAGGTAGGTGACGCGGGTCTTGGTGCTCCCCTCCACGGCAGCCAGGTAGGACTGGCTCAAATAGAGCCCCTTCCCGGCGCTCAGAGGTGTCCAATCCCGCGCGGCCAGGGCGGAAACCGACTCGGTGCGGTCCAGATGCAGCCGGGGGCTGGTTGGCTCCGTGAAGAGGTGGCGGAAGGCGGTCAATCAGCGTCAGCCGGATCTCGCCGGCCGAAGAGTCCCCGAGCCACCAAAGTCATCTTGGCGACCCCCTGCGCATCGTGAAGTGCACCACTGGCAACCACCGTGCCTCGGTAGGGATTGGTGGCCGAGGCGTTCGCCGACAGCACCTGGACCGACCCCGACAGCACGTCTCCCGGCCGGACCGGCGAGAGCCAGCGAATCTGCTCGACTCCGGGCGAGCCCATGCTGGCCGAGCGCAGCAGCACCGCATCGCAGTAGAGGCGCATCCACATTGCACCGGTGTGCCAACCGCTGGCGATCAGTCCGCCGAAGACGGTCTGGCGCGCCGACTCCTCGCCGATGTGGAACGGCTGCGGATCGAAGCGCCGGGCGAACTCCACGATCTCGGCTTCGGTGACACGGTGGGTTCCCAGGGCGAACGACTGGCCCGGCTCGAAGTCCTCGAAGTAGAGCTCCACCGCGTCGGACCAGGTCACGCGCTGGATGGGGCGAGCGCCGTCGGACAATATCGATCTCCTCAGAGTCGCCGGCCGCGCCTGCAGATGGCGGCTTTCAAGATGCTAACCTGCCTTATCCCCGGTCCGGCTCGCAACCGGCACCGGCTCATCTCTGGAGATGCCTCGCGCACCCATGCCGACCTTTCAACCGCTGCCACACCCAGTGCGCCTGCCCGAGCTGGAGGAGGCCACCTTGGCCTTCTGGGACGAGCGTCAGATCTTCGCCAAGAGTCTGGAGCGCAACCGCCAGGGCAAGCCGTTCGTGTTCTACGAAGGGCCACCTACCGCCAACGGCACCCCCGGCGTGCACCACGTCTTGGCCCGCGCCTTCAAGGACTGCTTCCTGCGCTTCCAGCAGCTGCGCGGCCGGCGGGTGGAGCGGCGCGGAGGCTGGGATACCCACGGGCTGCCGGTGGAGCTGGAGGTGGAGCGGGCACTGGGGATCCGGTTCAAACAGGAGATCGAGCAGCTCGGGGTGGCCGAGTTCAACCGGCTCTGCCGGGCCAGCGTCATGGAATACATCGACGAGTGGGAGCGCTTCACCTCCCGGATCGGCTTCTGGGTCGACATGGAGCACGCCTACCGCACCTACGACCCCCAGTACATGGAGTCGGTCTGGTGGAGTCTGAAACAGATCTACGAGTCGGGCTGGCTCTACCGCGGCTACCGCGTCGCCCCCTACTGCCCGCGCTGCCAGACGTCGCTCAGCAGCCACGAGCTGGGGCTCCCCGGCGGCTACCGGGACAACACTCCGGACCCGGGGGTGACGATCCGCTTTCGCCTGCTGGAGGAGCCAGAGACCAGCGTTTTGGCCTGGACCACGACCCCCTGGACTCTGCCCGGCAACCTCGCCCTGGCGGTGGGGGAGGACATCGTCTACGTCAAGGTGCGGCAGGGTCGGGAGCGGCTGATCTTGGCCCGGGATCGGCTGGAGCTACTGGGCGGCGAATACGAGGTCGAGGCCGAGGTACGCGGCGCCGACTTGGTGGGCCTGCGCTACCAGCGGCTCTTTCCCTACCTACCCGAGCAGGAGCAGGCCTGGAGCATCCTGGCCGCGGACTTTGTCAGCACCGAGGAGGGAACCGGCGTCGTCCACACTGCCGGAGCCTACGGGGAGGACGACCTGCGCCTCTGCCAGGAGGCGGGGCTGGAGGTCCGCCACACGGTCGGGCCCGACGGCCGCTTCCTGCCCTTCGTCGCGGACTTCGCCGGCGTCTTCTTCAAGGAGGCGGACCCGGCGATCATCGAGAACCTCAAGGAACGCGGCCTCCTGTACCGCTCCGAACCGGTCCTGCACAGCTACCCGTTCTGCTGGCGCTGCGAGACGCCCCTGATCTACTACGCGCTCAACTCCTGGTTCATCCGCACCACCGCAGTGCAGGAGCCGTTGCTGCGGCACAACCGGAGCGTGCGCTGGGTGCCCGCACACCTCCGGGACGGCCGCATGGGCAACTGGCTGGAGACGCTGCAAGACTGGAACCTGTCCCGGGCGCGCTACTGGGGCACCCCGCTGCCGATCTGGGAGTGCCCCGGCTGCCAGCGCGAGCGCTGCGTCGGCAGCCTGGCCGAGCTGGGCCTGCCACCCGGGACCGACGTGCACAAGCCGTTCATCGACACCGTCACCCTGCCCTGCGAGTGCGGCCGGGAGATGCATCGGGTGCCGGAGGTGATCGACTGCTGGTACGACAGCGGCGCCGTGCCCTACGCGCAGTGGCATTACCCGTTCGAAAACCGGGAGCGCTTCGAGGCCGAGCATCCAGCCCACTTCATCAGCGAGGCGGTGGACCAGACCCGTGGCTGGTTCTACACCCTGCTCGCGGAGTCGGTGATGCTCTTCGACAAGCCGGCCTACCGGGCGGTGGTGGTGCCCAACCTCCTGGTGGACGAGCAGGGGCGCAAGATGTCCAAGTCGCGGGGCAACGTGGTGGATCCCTGGGAGCTCATGGGAGCTACTGGCGCGGACGCGCTGCGTTGGTGGTTCTACACCACGGTGACCGTGGGGCTGGAATACCGGATCTCCGCCCGGCGGGTGGCGGAGAGTGCCACCAAGTTCGTCAACCTGGTGTGGAACACACTGAGTTTCTTGGTGACCTACGCCAATTTGGCCGAGTGGCGGCCGGGGACGGGGGCGGATCCAGAACCCGCCGCCCGTCACGTGCTGGATCGCTGGATCCTGGCCCGGCTGGAGGCAACGTCCGCGGAGGTGGTGGAGTCGATGGAGCGCTTCGACGCGCACAGTGCCTGCCGGGCGATCGCGGTCCTCATCGACGACACCAGCACCTGGTACCTGCGTCGCTCGCGGAGCCGCTTCCGCGCTGAAGCCGAGGACTCGGGCAGCGCCTTCGCCACCCTGTTCGAGGTCCTGCGGCAGGCGGCCCGGCTGTTGGCTCCCTTCACCCCCTTCCTGGCGGACGCGATCTACCGTGAACTCAGCGCCCCCCTGGCGGGCGAGCCCGAGTCCGTCCATCTCGACCACTTGCCCCAGCACCGGCCGGAGCTCGTGGACGCCGACCTGCTCCGGGGGATGGAGGTCGTGCGGCGGCTGGCCGAGGACGCTCGCTCGGAGCGGGAGCGCGAAGGGGTGGCGATCCGCCAGCCGCTCGCGCGCGCCTTCGTGTCGGGAACGGTGTTGAGCCCGGAGCTGGCGCAGGTTCTCGCCGAGGAGGCGAACGTGCTGGAGGTGGTAGCCGACCCAGCCGTCGAGCCCGGACGGCCCAGCCTGCGCCTGGACTCCGTGCTCACCCCGGCGCTGCGCCGGGAGGGGATGCTGAGGTCGGTGTCGCGGCAGATCCAGGACGCCCGCAAGAAGGCGGGCTTCACCCCCGGAGAGCCGGCGGACCTGGTGTGGTGGGCGGGCGGCGAGCTGCAAAGCGTTCTGGAATCAGGAGTCGAACGGCTTCAGGCCCAGTGCTTCCTGCGACGGGTCGTCCGCTCCCAGGACGAGACGCGGCCGCCGGACGCAATCTCGCTCAAAGTCCCCGGACAGGACGCCTGGGTCGCACTGCGACCGGCGCAACCGGAGTAAAACTAGACCCGCTCGACCGCAACCCGCGAGTGCTCATAATTCAGCCGCTTGCCGGCACCACCGGGAGCATGTGGTCCGCCACTGACGCAACGAGGAATCCGCCATGACTGACGTGCCCAGTTCAACCCGTGAGCGCGATCTCGCCGAAATCCGCCAGCAAGTGGATTCGGAGAAGTCGCGGCTCGAGCACGAGCTGGGGCAGCTTCGCGGCATCTCCAACAACGGCAGCTCGGCGCCCTTCCACGAGCACCCCACCGAGCACGCGGGGGAGATGGAGGAGCACGAGCGGCTGCTCGCCATCCGCGACAACCTGAACCAGATGTACGAGCAGTGCAAGGACGCGCTGGGTCGCTTGGACCGTGGCGAGTACGGCTTCTGCCGCAGCTGCGGCAAGGAGATCGACATCGAGCGCCTGCGCGCTTTGCCCTACGCCACCAAGTGCATCCCTTGCAAGGAGGCTCGGCGCGACTGAAGGCTCGGGCGCGCCCGCTCTGGCTCCTCCCCGCGTCACCGGCTGGCCCCGCTGGCTCGCGCTGGCGGCGGTGCTCTGGTTTGCCGCCGACCGCCTCAGCAAGTTCTGGGTAGCCCACTCGCTGCGGCTGGGACAGCAGCTCTTCGCGCCCTCGCCGATCCGGATCCACGTGATTGAGAACAGCGGCGCGGCGTTCAGCCTGCTGCCCGACTACGGCTGGCTCTTCGTCGGGGTGGCCGCGGTGGTCGTGGCCGGCATTGTCTGGCGCTGGCGCGCCCTGGCCCGCGAGCCCTGGTGGGTGCAGGTCGCGGTGGGCCTGCTCCTCGGGGGTGCCTGCTCCAACGCGCTGGATCGAATCGTCCAGGGCTACGTGCTCGACTTCATCCAGCTGCCCGACTGGCCCGTCTTCAACGTGGCCGACATGGGCATCACGGTGGCGGTGGTGCTGCTGGTGTTGCGCAGCCTGCTCGGCTCGCGGCAGCCGACCTCTTCCCATCGGGGGTGAGCGAGACCAGCCGGGCCTGGACCGTGGACGAGTCCGGCTCGGGGGCGCGGCTCGACCACTTCCTCGCCGCCCGTCTGGGTGGATCGCGTAGCTCGGCCCAGCGGCTGATCCGGGCGGGCTCGGTGCGGGTCGGCGCAGCCAGGGTTGTTCGCGGGTCCCATTGCCTGCGTGCTGGAGAGCGGGTCGAGGTCAGCGGGGAACCGGCTGCGGCAGGCCCGCCGGTGCCCCGGGGCCGGGTGGTGTACCAGGACGAGGCGATCGTGGTGGTGGACAAGCCGGCCGGGCTCACGGTGCACCCGGGGATCGGACGCCGCGAAGAGACCCTGGCGCAGCAGCTCGGCCAGTGGGGTGGACCGTGGTCGAGCCTGGCTGGCCCGGAGCGGCCCGGAATCGTGCATCGCCTGGACCGCAACACCAGCGGCCTACTGGTGCTGGCCCGCAGCGACGCCGCCCACCGTGAACTCGCCCGCCAGCTACGGACCCGCGAGCTCGGCCGCGAGTACTGGGCGCTGGCGGAGGGGACGATCCGGGAGGAGTCGGGCAGGATCGAGGCGGCCCTGGGGCGGGACCCGGCCCGCCCGCGCCGCATGGCGGTGCGGGCGGATGGACGGGAGGCGATCACGGAATTCTTCGTGCTGGAGCGCCTCGAGCAGCGCACCGCGCTCAGGGTGCGGCTCCTGACCGGCCGTACCCACCAGATCCGGGTGCACCTGGCCTACATCTCTCACCCGCTGGTCAATGACCCTATCTACGGTCTGCGCCCTGGAGGCGAGCGCCCCGCCCTGCACGCGGCCAGCCTGCACCTGCGGCACCCAGGCAGCGGCCGACCGCTAACGTTCACCAGCCCGCTCCCGGACGAGCTGGCCGAGCTGCGCGCCAGCTCGGGAGCGGCCCCGGGCAGCACCCCCGCCTGGCCCTGGGATCGCGTAAATTCAAAGCTTCCTTGACCACTAGTGGCGCGGACCAGAGGCGGCGGGGGAGGCTGGTGGTGCTCTCCGGCCCGAGCGGTGTCGGCAAGGACACGGTGATCCGCCGCCTGCGTCAGCTGGATCCAACCCTGCGCAAGCCGGTCGCCTACACCACCCGGGGCCGCCGGCCGGGGGAGTGCGACGGCCAGGACTACTCCTTCGTGAGCGAGGAGGAGTTCGACGAGCTGGGCCGCGGCGGGGAGTTTCTGGAGGCGGCCCGGGTGCACGGCAACCTCTATGGGACCTCGCGCCGCCGGGTCGACGAACTCCGCGACCACGGCGAGGACGTCCTGCTCAAGATCGACGTGCAGGGGGCCGCCCAGCTGCGGCGACGCGGCGGCGACGCATGCTTCATATTCCTGGCGCCACCCTCGCGCGAGGTGCTGCTGGAGCGGCTCCTGAAGCGGGAGACCGAGAGTGCCGAGGAGCTGACCACCCGGACCAACGACGCCGACCGCGAGCTGAGCGAGGCCGCCTGGTACGACCATGTGGTTGTGAACGACGACGTGGACCGGGCGGTGGCGGAGATCCTGGCTTTGCTGAAGCGGGAGCTGGAAGCCCGGTGAGCCAGACTCTGGCCGGGCGCCGGGTGCTGGTCTGCGTCTGCGGAGGGGTGGCCGCGGTCAAGGTCCCGGCGCTGATCACCGAGCTCAGAAAGCGCGGAGCGGAGGTGAGGGTGGCCATGACCCCTTCCGCAGTGCGCTTCGTCACCCCGGTGGCGCTGCGCTCACTGTCCGGCCATCCGGTCAGCTGGCGGCTCTTCCCGCCCACCCGCGGGCGCCTCCCCGCCGGTGAGGAGGGGGCCGGCATGGCCCATCTGGACTTGAGCAGCTGGGCCGAGTGCAACCTGGTGGTGCCCGCCACCGCCAACACCATCGCCCGACTGGCTACCGGCCTCGCCGATGAAGTGGTCAGTTCCACCCTGCTTGCCAGCACCGCGCCCATCCTGCTCGCGCCGGCCATGGAGACGGCGATGTGGCGCCACCGGGCCACTCGGGCCAACCTCGCCACGCTGCTGAGCCGTGGGGCGTCCGTGGTTGGCCCGGCCAGCGGCAGACTTGCGAGCGGCCGCGAAGGAGAGGGCCGGATGGCTGAACCCGAGGAGATCCTGCGGGCTTTGGAGGAGCTCCTGCTCGGATCCGGCGGCGCCTCAGCAAACCTGCGCGGATGGCGGGTGCTGGTGACCGCGGGCGGCACCCGCGAGCCGATCGATCCGGTGCGCTACCTGGGCAACCGCAGCAGCGGCCGCACCGGGTTCGCCCTCGCCCAAGAGGCGGCGCGCCGCGGTGCCCGGGTCGTCCTGGTCACCACCGTTCCGGGCGAGGCCCCACCCGGGGTGGAGGTGGTGCTGGTAGACACCGCGGAGGAGATGCGCCAGGCATGCCGGGAGCGCCTGGCTGAGACGAACCTGGTGTTGATGGCGGCGGCGGTGGCCGACTTCCGACCTGCCGAGGCCAGCACCTCCAAGCTGCACCGCCAAGGCCGCCCGACGCTGGAGCTGGAGCTGGTCCCGACCGTGGACGTGCTGGCGGACCTGCTGGCCAACCGTCCCCGCGGCTGCGCCGTGGTGGGCTTCGCCGCCGAGACCGAGGAGGTGCTCAGCCGCGGCCAGGCCAAGCTGCGGGCCAAGCGGTGCGACATGCTGGTGGCCAATCCCGTGACCGGGAAGCATTCCGCCATGGGCGGCGCCATGGCGGAGGCCTACCTCTTGCGACCAGATCAGCCGCCCGTCAGGCTGGAGTGGCAGAGCAAGGAGGCGATGGCAATCCGGATCCTGGACGCCGCCGCCGCGCTCGTTCCGCCTTCTGTCTGAGGTCCCGGGCCCCTGATTTGACCGCGACCGAGGGCGGGGTGGTTCGGGTGGTACCCGATCTGGCGGCGGGTACTCCCGCGGGGCTGTACGACTACGCCGTCCCGGAACCGCTCCGTGGCGAGGTGCGCCCCGGTCAACGGGTTGTGGTGCCGTTCGGGCGGCGCCGCGTCTTCGCCTATGTGCTGGAGCTGCTGGAGGCGTCCCCTCACGCGGCCCTGAAAGACGTGGAATCCATCCGTGATCACGAGCCGTTGCTTCAGGAGCACCAGCTCGAGCTCGCCCACTGGATCGCCGACTATTACCTCTGTCCACTGGCCGAGGTGGTGCGAGCGATGGTCCCCCCGGGGCTCCGGTCCGGCCGCCCCGGCGGCAGACCGCGGGCCAAGAAGGCGCCAGGCTCAGCGGCCGGCACGGCCGGCAAGGACCGGCCCGCACTCACCCTCACCGCCGCCCAAGAGGAGGCCTTCGCGCCTATCCGCAGCGCGCTCGACGGCGGGTCGGGAGGCGAGTTCCTGCTCTTCGGGGTGACCGGGGCGGGCAAGACCGAGGTCTATCTGGCCGCCATCCGGCGGGTGATCGACCTGGGTCGCGACGCTCTCCTGCTCATCCCCGAGATCTCGCTGACGCCCCAGACCGTCCGGCGCTTCTCTTCCCACTTCCCGGGGCAGCTGGCGGTTCTCCACTCCGGATTGACGCCAGGCCAGCGCGCCGGCGAGTGGCGCCGCGTCCGGCGCGGGGACGCCCGGGTGGTGGTCGGCTCCCGCAGCGCGGTTTTCGCCCCCCTGCCCGGGCTCGGGCTGATCATCGTGGACGAGGAGGACTCAACCTCCTACAAGCAGTACGACCGGACCCCTCGCTACCACGCGGTGACAGTTGCCCGCGCTCTCGGCCGGCTGCTCTCGGTGCCGGTGGTGCTGGGGAGCGCCACCCCAACCCTGGAGTCCTACGACGAAGCCCGGCGGAAGGAAGGCGGTCCCCAGATGCTGCGGCTGCCCGGACGCTTTGCCGGCCGACCGCTGCCACCAGTCGAGATCGTCGACCTGCGCGCCGAGCTGGCGTGGGGCAATCGCTCGCCGCTCTCCCGCCGGCTCGAGCAGCTGGTGAGCACGACCCTGTCAGAGCAGGGCCAGGCGATCCTGTTCCTCAACCGCCGCGGCACCTCGAGCGTGGTGCTCTGCCGCAGCTGCGGCGAGGCTCTGGGTTGCCCGAACTGCTCGGTCTCACTGACCCTGCACGCCCGGGAGCGGGGCTGCACATGCCACTACTGTGGCTACCAGCTCGACCTCCCCGACAGCTGCCCCAGCTGCGGCAGCCGCCTGCTGCGAGCCCTGGGAGCGGGGACCGAGCGCCTGGAGGCCGAGGCCAAGTCGCTCTGGCCCAATGCGCGGATTCTGCGCATGGACCGGGACACGGTGTCCCATCGGGACGCCCACCGCGAGATCTACGAGGCCTTCGCCGACCGCGAGGCCGATCTCCTGATCGGCACCCAGATGGTGGCCAAAGGCTGGGATCTGCCCGGGGTCAGGTTGGTGGGCATCGTCAACGCCGACATCGCCCTGCACTTCCCCGACTTCCGTGCCTCGGAACGCACCTTTTCGCTGCTGACCCAGGTGGCGGGCCGGGCCGGCCGCGGCGACGAGCCGGCCCAGGTGGTGCTGCAGACCTACAGCCCGGAGCACCCAGCCGTCACCCACGCCAGCGCCCACGACTATGAAGGTTTCGCCTCGCTGGAGCTGCGCGCCCGCGGTGAACTGGGATTCCCACCCTACTCGCGCCTGCTGGTGCTGACCCGCAGCGGAGCCATCGATCAGCGGGTGCAGGCCGAGGCCCAAGAGGTGGCCCTCCAGCTCGGGCGGGAGCTGGCCGGCGCCGGGATCGAAGTGCTGGGGCCGAGCCCCGCCTTCATCCCCCGGCTGCGCTCCCTCTACCGCTGGCAGGTGACGCTCCGCGGCCCCGACCTGAGCGCGGCCCGGCCACTTTTGCCCAGCGGGCCTGGCTGGGCCGTCGACGTCGATCCTTCGTAGCCGAGGAACTTGAGCCGCCCGGGCTCTAACGTACGATCGGCGCTCCGCCCAACCCCGGCGGCAATTCCTGGAGGTGGTCATGCGCCTGGTCTTCGCCGGTTCCAGCAGCTTCTCCCTGCCGGTCCTGCGCGCGCTGGCAGAGACTGCGCACCGACCGCTGCTGGTGCTCACCCCGCCGGACCGGCCGGGCAGCAGGGGTGGTCAGGCGGCGCGCCCGGTTCTGGAGCTCGCGCGCGAGCTGGCGCTTCCGGTTGCCCAGCCCGAGCGCCTCGGGCTCGGGTGGTGGCGGGGTGCGACCGCCGAGCTTGAGCCGCAGGCCCTGGTGGTGGCGGCCTACGGACTCATGGTGGGGGAGCGGATCCTAGAGTCGCTCCAGTTCGGTGGTGTGGGCGTGCATCCATCCCTGCTGCCTCGCCACCGGGGCGCCTCGCCGGTGGCTGCGACCATCCTGGCCGGGGACTCCGTGAGCGGGGTCAGCATCTTCCAGATGAGGAAGGCGCTGGACTCGGGACCGGTCCTGACCCAGCAACCTTGGCGGGTTGAGGAGCGCGCCACCACGCCGCGGCTAACGGAGCAGCTTGCTGAACTTGCCGCCTCTGCACTCCCCGGGGTGCTGGACCGGCTCGAGCGCGGTGACGCCGAGTCGCGTCTGCAGGATGAGAGCGCGGCCACCTACTGCTCGCGGCTGCGCCGTCAGGATGGCGAGCTGGAATGGCGGCTGGAGACGCGCGAGATCGACCGAAGGGTGAGGGCGCTGGCACCCTGGCCGGGGACCACGGTCCCCCTCGCCGGTGCGGTGGTGAAGTTGATCGCTGGCGAGCCAAGCCGGCTGCCAGAATCTTCGGTCAAAGCGCGGGCGGGGGAGATTTTGGGCGAGTGCTCCGGGGGAGTGTTGCTGCGAACGCAGGACGGCGCTTTCTGCTGCCAGACCGTCCAACCCCCCGGAGGCCGGCAGATGCCGACCGCCGACTACCTGCGCGGGCGCCGGATCAGGATTCCCCGGCCTTGAGCGCCACCACCATCAGGTCCCGGCGGCTGGCCGTCAATCGCCGCGCCCGCTTTGAGTACCACATCCTGGAGCAGTACGAAGCAGGCTTGGAGCTCAGCGGTACCGAGGTGAGCTCCGTTAGGCGGGGCGGAGCACAGATCAGCGAGGCCTATGTGCGGATAGAGGGGGGCGAGGCCTGGATTCTCGGGATGCACATCCAGCCATACGCGTTCGGTAACCGTCAGAACCACGAGCCGGCCAGGCCCCGCCGGCTGCTGCTGCACCGCCGGGAGATCAGTCATTTGGTGGGCTGGGCCAAGCAGCCGGGCATCACGCTGGTGCCGCTGGATCTCCACCTCACCCGCAATCGGGTCAAGGTCGAGGTCGCGGTCGCTCGCGGCAAGCATCAGTACGACAAGCGCCAGGCGGTGGCGGAGCGGGAGGCGCGGCGGCAGATGGAGCGTGCGGTGCGCCGGGAGTGGGGTTGAAGAGAGTAGGTTGGCTAGGCGGCGGGTACAATTTGTGGGGCAACCAACCTCGTGGGGGCGTGTGGCTTCGACGGGAACACGGGTTGCGAGATGGCGTGTCGAGCCCCGGGCTCGTAAAACCGGGAAAAGGCATTAACTGCCAACAAGACGAGCCAACCGGCTCTGGCCTACGCTGCCTGATCTGATCTCGCAGTAGCGCCAAAAGCTCGGGCCTAGGCCCGACGTCGGCCGGACGGACGCCCGCGACGTCCGGACCCGACGTTAAAGCAGCGGGCTTGCCCGGCAGCGGCGCCTCAGCGCTGCCGGGGACGCAAAGCTGAGACTGGCCGACGGCGAGCCCGTCCGGGGGCGTGCCGCTGGTGAGATCAGTTCCCGGGCTACACACGTAGAGGTCTCGTGGAACGCGCTCTCGGACCCGGGTTCGATTCCCGGCGCCTCCACCAGGGTTTGTTGCACGGGGGAGGGTGGTTGCCAAGCGAGAAGGGGCACCGCCTGGTGCGCCCCCCTGGACATCGGCAGTGGCAGGTTGATCGGAGATCTTTGCCAGCGCCCTCACAGCATTAAGTTGCTCAACTTTCCGGAGCAAATGGACGCCGAGGTTCCGACCGACCTCGATGTGTCCATCTGGTGCTCGACACTACGGAACCCACAAGCCTCCACCGGTCCATTGCTGGCTGTTGCGCCGTTGTCGGGTCCAGCCGCAGTTCAGCCCCAGGTATTCCCCTTGGATCAACCAGGCGGAACGCTGGTTCTGGTTGCCTACGGAGCGCGCATCCTGAAACTCACCCTCTTAGTCGGCGCGCCGCTAGTGATGTGCGATCGAGCGGGGCCGGGGCAGCAGGGGCCTGGGTCTGCCTACGCGGCCGGAATCCTGCCGACCAGCTCTACCAACCGCGCCGGGGGCAGGTGCTGTTCGGTAATGCGCACACCGAACGGTGATAGTGCGTCGCTGATCGCGTTTCCCAGTGTTGGGGGGGCGACGATCATCCCCCCCTCGCCGATGCCCCGGAAGTTGACGTCGGGGTCGAGCGCCACCGTCTCCAAGTGCTCGATCTCGATGCGGGGGACGTCGGTGGCTGAGGGCAGGAGATAGTCCATCAGTGACCCGGACAGAAACTGCCCGCTCTCGTCGTAGGCGGAGCGCTCCAGCAACACGGCGCCGATCCCCTGGGCGACCCCGCCCCGCACCTGGCCCTGGACCACGGCCGGGTTGATCACCTTGCCGCAGTCCTCGACCACCAGGTAGCGCAGGATGCGCACCAGCCCGGTGTCAGGGTCGACCTCGACCTCAGCGCAGTGGGTGCCGCCGGACCACCCGCTTTCGCCGCCGTCGAAGTGCACTTCAAGTTCCAGTTTTGCGTCTACGCCTGGGGGCACGCGTCCCTCGGCGGCGGCGCGGGCCAGCTCCGGGAGCGGCAGCCGCCGACCCGGTGCCTCGCGCTCGACCACCAGACCATCCTCGATGTCGAGGGCCTCGGGCCGCGCGTCCAACAGCTGAGCCGCCACCTCGAGGACCTTGGCCCGCAGACGGCGGGCCGCGTGCAGCGACGCGCCCCCGGCCATGGTGGCGGCGAGGCTGCCCCCGGTCCCGTACCCGTCCGGCACCCGGTCGGAGTCGCCGACCACCACCCGGACCTGGTCGAAGTCCACTCCGAATTGATCCGCGGCCACTTGGGCGAAGGTCGTCTGATGGCCTTGTCCGTGAGGCATCTGGGCGGTGAACAGGGTGACGGTGCCGTCGTTCTCGAGCCGGATGCGCATGCCTTCCTGCGACGCCTCGCTGGGTGGCTCGCCGGGCTCCCGCGGTCCCGGAGCCGGCTCTAGGTAGGTGGCGAATCCCAGCCCCAAGTAGCGGCCCCGCTCGCGCGCCTCCTGCTGGCGCTGCCGGAAGGCCGGCAGGTCGACCTTGGCCGCCATCCGCTCCAGCGATTCGCGGGTGGTGATCCCGACCAGCGCCGGCCCGGTGATCATCGCCAGCGGGGGCTCGCCCCTGGTCGCGACATTGCGCAGCCGCAGCTGAAGCGGCTCGATGCCCAGCTCATCCGCCACCAGGTCGAAGAGGCGTTCGCGGGCCCAGGTCTCACAGGCCCAGGGACCGCGGTAGGCGACGTAGCTCGCCTTGTTGGTGATGGCGAGGGTGGTCTTGAAGGAGAGCGCCTCTATCCGGTAGGGGCCGGGGATCATCCTCCGGATCAGCCCCACCAGTCCGGGGGCAATTCCGGGATAGGCGCCGGTGTCTACGGCCATCTCCACCTTGAGCGCCAAAACCAGGCCGTCGTCGGTCACCGCCGCCTCCACCTCGAAGCTCTCCTCGCGGGCCTGGCCGGAGCTGGCGAGGTTCTCGTTGCGATCCTCGATCCACCGGACCGGCCGCCCCAGCGCCCGGCTAGCCCCGGCGCAGGCCACCTCCTCCCGGCTGATCCCCTGCTTTAGGCCGAACGAGCCGCCGATGTCCTCGGCGTGGACGTGCACACTCTCCAGTGGCAGCCCCAGCTGCTTGGCCATGGTCTTGCGCACCGGGTGAACGCCCTGGGTCGCCGAGTGCACGGTGAGCTCCTCGGACACCGGATCGAAGCTGGCAACGATCCCGCGGCCTTCGAGCGGCACGTTCTGATGCCGGTGCTGCCTGAGACTGGCACGCACCACTCGGTCTGCGCGCGCGAAGCAGCCGTCGACGTCGCCCGAGCTTGCCGGTTCAGGGGTGGGCCAGAGGTTGCTGCCCAGATCCTCGAAGATGGCCGGATTGCTGGGGTCTCGGGCCTGGTCGACATCCATGATCGCCGGCAGCTCCTCGTACTCGACCGCGATCAGCTCGCAGGCATCCTCGGCCAGGTAGCGGTTCTCCGCCACCACCAGCGCCACCGGGTCCCCGACGAAGCGCACCTTGTCGCTCGCCAGAAGGGTGAAGGTGGGCTCACCCTCTCGCGGCACGCCCACCTCTTCCAAAAGACCGGCGGCGCTGGCGATCCGGTCCATCGCCGAGCCGTCGAAAACGGCGACCACGCCAGGAGCCTGCGCCGCGGCGGAGAGGTCCACGCTGACGATGCGGGCGTGCGCCATCGGGCTGCGCAAGAAGGCGACCTCGAGCATCCCCGGCAGGCGCACGTCTTCGATGTAGCGACCGCGACCGGTGAGGATGCGCCGGTCCTCGGTGCGCCGGACCGAAGCGCCGGTGAAGCGCTCGGCGCCGCTGCTGCGGACCCTAAGCTGCCGGTCCACCTGGAGGCCTCCTCTGGGCGCGCTCCTCGGCGCCCGCGGATTCGCGCTGCGCCAGGGCGGCCAGGACTCCGTTGACGATGCTCTCGTAGCCGGTGCAGCGGCAAATGTTTCCGGAGAGGGCCTGCCGCAACTCCTCCTCTCGAAGCGGTCTCCCCTCGAGCAAGAGCGCCTTGGCTTGCATCAGGAAGCCGGGTGTGCAGAACCCGCACTGGAAGGCATGGTTGTCCCACATGGCCTGCTGCAGCCCGCTCATCTCGCCGCCGCTGGCGAGGCCCTCCACCGTCTCGACGCCGCGGCCCGCCGCCTGCACCGCCAGCATCAGGCAGGAACGTGCCGGATCGCCATCCACCAACACCGTGCAGGCCCCGCAGACGCCGTGCTCGCATCCGATGTGGGTCCCGGTCAGCTCCAGGTCCTGGCGCAAAAAGTCGGCCAGGGTCCGCCGCGCCTCGACCGATCCCTGGCGGACTTGGCCGTTGACCGTGAGCTGGACCTGATGGCGCTCCTCGGGCATCGACGGCTCGCTCATGCGGCGCCTCGGACAACTTGATCGCTGTCGGCGGGCCGGCTGCCGGCCCGCCGGGCCGCGCGCTCCAGAGCGCGCCGGACCAGCACTTTCGCCACGTGGCGGCGGTACTCCGAGGATCCGTGCAGGTCGGAGGGGGGAGAGAGCTGCAGCGCCACTGCCGAAGCGGCTTCCTCGAAGGTGGCGGGCTCGCAGGTGGCCCCGGCCAGCTGAGCCTCGATCTGGGGGAGTCTGAGCGGTATCTCGGCGACGCCGGTCAGGGCCAGCCGCGCATCGGCGACGCGCTCCGACGCCAGGCGCACCATGGCCGCCACCCCGACCATCGCAAAGTCGCCGTGCTGGCGAGCGGCTTCCTCGAACGCGAACCCGGTTCCGGCGCGGGCGGCTGGGATCCGCACCGCGGTCAAAAGTTCGTCGCTCTCCAGAGCCGTGGTGAAGTACCCGCGGAAGAACTCGCCGGCGGAGAGTTCCCGCTGCCCGCGGGTGGAGCTCTGCAGCACCATCCGGGCCTCCAGCGCCACCGCGACCGCGGGCAGCTCCGCCGCTGGGTCGGCGTGAGCCAGGCTGCCGCCCACCGTTCCGCGGCTGCGGATGGCGGGGTGCCCCACGAAGAAAAGCGCCTCCTTCAGCAACGGCGCGCGGTCGCGCACGGCAGCGGATCGCTCCGCTTCCCGCTCTGACACCATGGCGCCCAGCGCCAGGGCGTCAGAGCGGGCGTCCAGGGAGCGCAGTCCGGGCACGCCCGCCAGGTCGATCAGCATCGCCGGCCGGGCCAGCCGGAAGGCGAGCAGCGGCAGCAGGCTCTGGCCCCCGGCTAGCGGCTTGGCCTCCTCGCCTTCCGACTGCAGCAGGTCCAGGGCCTCATCGAGCGATCCGGGCGCGCGGTACGCGAAGAGAGGTAGTTTCAGAGCCGCCTGAGCATACGGGCCAGGGCTTGGGGTCGACAATCGGCATCGGCGGCGCCCAACTGGCTGAAGGGGGCGATGCTGTGGCCCTATCGGCGGGGTTGCGCGGTGGTGGCCAAGTGCTCGCCCAAGCGAAGTAAACACCGGGTGGGTCCGGGTGGTCCGCAACCGCCAACTCCGCGGCTATAGTCCACCCATGATCGTTACCACGACTGAGAACATCCCCGGCACCCGCGTGGTCAAGACCTTGGGCCAGGTATTCGGACTCACAGTGCGCTCGCGCAGCATCGGGGGCAACATCGCCGCCGGCCTCAAGAGCCTCGCCGGCGGGGAGATCGGCGCCTACGTCAAACTCAACGAAGACGCCCGCAGGCAGGCGCTGGACCGCATGGTGCAGAACGCCACCGCCATGGGCGCCAATGCCGTGACCATGATGCGCTTCGACTCCACCGAGATGGGCAACACCATGAGCGAGATCGTGGCCTACGGGACCGCCCAGGTGGTGGAGTGGCTCTCACCCCAAGACGCTCCCAGCGCTTGAGGACCGCCGGTGAGCGTGATCGTGCTGATCGTGGCGGTGGTAGTGATCGCCGGGATCGTCATCGCCATCTTCGGCTGGGACCGCTACCGTGGTCCCGGCCGCCCCGTCGGCAGCTCGGCCCAGCCTACTGCTGAGGTCTTCGTGGACCCCGGCACCGGCCAGCGGATGCGGGTCTGGTACGACCCGGCCAGCGGTCGGCGCGAGTACCGGCCGGACTAGCCTCCGGCTGGTGCTGGCTGAGTCCGCCGCTGGCGCCAGTTCCGCTCCAGCAGCGCGTAGACCAGTTCGTCCGTCCACTCGCCCTTGACGAACTCGTTCTCGCGGAAGTGGGCCTCGCGCACCATCCCCAACCGCAGCATGACGCGTTCGGAGGCGGCGTTCCGGGCGTCGCACTGGGCCACGATCCGGTGCAGGTGCAGGCCTTCGAACCCGAGCTGCAGCATGGCCGCCGCCGCCTCGGTGGCGTAGCCGTGACCGTGGAAGGCGGGGTTGAACACGTAGCTGATCTCGCCCTGGCGGTGGCTCTCACTGGAGTAGAAGAGCATGACCTCGCCGATCACTCGGTTTGGGCCGGGTAGAACGACCGCCAGCGTGATGTTGTCCCCCGGTGCGCGGATGGCGGTGGCCGCCATCTTCCGCTCGAGGCTGGCGCGAGCCTGAGAGATCTCGGTCAGCGGCTCTGAATAGAGGTAGCGGACGACGCCTATAACCGACAGGTACGAGTAAAGGTCACTCAGATCACCTTCGATGAACGGGCGCAGCAGCAGCCGTCCGGTGCGGATCGGGTACGTCGGCTGCATCCCGGGGATGGTATTGCCCAACCTCTTGCAGAGGGCCGCCCGCCCGGGAAGGGGGTGGGAGGTCCCCTGCTCCGAGCGAACGGATGTTCTGAGTATAGCGACCTCGCAGCGCCCGGGTGGCGCGGCCGCCCTGGGCTGGGTCTTGGTCGGCAGGGAGATCAGCGCGCACCGTCTCGCCCACCAACAGCACCCACTTCGACGGTGGGTCCCGCCCCTCGTTGGTCGGAGCGCTGACGAGACCTGACCCGCCGGTGCACACCCGGGACCGCAGGTTCGGCAGGTGGGCGGACACGCTGCCGATGCAGCGGCTTGTGGAGACCCGGCGCGAACTCCAAGCCACCGGCGGCGATCTCCAGGCGCGGAGAGGCGAAGCAGGTTAGCGGCTAATCTCTCGCGGTGGCCGCCCCCGATCTTCTGGACGCCTATGACCAGCAGCTGCGCCCCGCGGAGGTGAGCGACTTCGAGCCGGGTGCGCGGCTGGAGACCGACGGGCCGCTGATCCGGCTGCTCGGTCAGCATCGGGCCTTCATCATGAGTCCGGCCGGGGTGGACTGGGCCCGCGAGGATACCGCACGCCTGGTCCGGCGCCAGCGCGAGTACTTTGCTGAACGAGCGCAGCCAGTCGAGTGGAAGGTTCGCGGGCACGACCGTCTGGGACAGCTGGTGCCGACTTTGCTGGCCAACGGGTTCGTGGCCGAGCCCAGCGAGACGGTCGTGATCGCACCGGTGGACGTGGTCGCCGCTTGGCCGGTGGCGCCTCCCCCGGGAGTGACGATCCGGCCAGTCCACGAGCCCGCTGACCTCGACCGCCTGGCAGATCTCGAGAGTCGAGTCTGGAGCGACGACTGGAGCTGGATCGCGCAAGACCTGCAAGCCCGTCTGGCCGCGGCGCCGGACCGCCACTACGTGGCCGTGGCCGAGGCCGGGCAGGAGGTGGTCGCGGCTGGTTGGCTCGCCGGGCGCCCTGAAACCGAGTTTGGCTGCCTTTGGGGAGGCTCGACCCTGCCGCCGTGGCGCGGCTTGGGGATCTACCGGGCCCTGGTCGGGCTGAGGGCGCAGGTGGCGCGTCGCTGGGGACTCAGATACCTGGAGGTGGACGCATCGGCGGACAGTCGCCCCGTGCTTCTGCGCCTCGGCTTCGTTGCGGTCACCACCGTCACGGCCTTCGTCTGGGCGCCCCCGCCGGCCCGGTGAACGCCGCCCGGGTATCCCGCGTATCCAATGCATCCGCGTGCGTCCCCGAGCCGTCGGTGGCGGGCTCCGGGGCCGTCCAGTCCTAGGTGTTGCTGAGGGAACCGCGATGCACTCTGAACCTCTCACGCTGCCGAGGCCGGTCCGACGTGGAGCGGGGGCTGCCTTGGCTGCGGTTGCCCTGGCGGTGATCGTGGCTGGCTGCGGAGCCTCAGGGGGTAGTCCGGCCAACGCTTCGCACAAGTCCAAGCCGGCGGCCTCCGCCACCACCTTGAAGCTGGCAACGGTTGGTTCGCTGGGCAAGGTTCTGGTGAATGCTCAGGGCCGGACCCTCTACACGCTCAGCTCGGAGCACAGCGGCTCACTCACCTGCACCTCTTCCAGCGGCTGCACCAGCTACTGGCACGAGCTGGATCTACCTCAGGGCAGTGGTGCGCCGACCGTGGCCGGCGGGCTCCAGGCTTCCAAGGTCGGGACCGAAGCCGGTACCAGCGGCGGGAAGCTGGTCACCTACGGCGGCTGGCCCCTTTACACCTTCACCGGCGATTCCGGCTCCGGCCAGGCTCACGGGCAAGGCGTCAAGAGCTTCGGCGGGACCTGGTGGGCCGTGAATGCGTCCGGCGCTCCTGTGACCAGCTCGGCCAGCTCCACGCCAACTCCCAGCTCCGGCGGCTATAGCTACTGAGCTTGCCCGCGAGCCCGGGCAACATCAAACTTGCGCCCCGGGCTTGAGCGGCTAGAGTTCGGCGAGTGAGCGGCGAGCTCCACCTTCCGGCGAGCCCGCAGGGCGGCAGTCCCGGAGCGGGCGAAGAGTTGGGCCGCGCCTTCATCGCCGGTCGGGCCGAGCTGGTCGGATACGCCAAGCAGCGCCTGGGTGACGAGGGGCTAGCCGAGGAGGCGGTCCAAGAGACGTTTGTGCGGGCGCTCCGGGCCAAGCGACCGTTCGATCCCGGGCGGGGACCGGTGCGGGCGTGGCTGTTCGCGATCGAGCGTCGCGTCATCACCGACCTGGCCCGCGCGCGCGCGCATCGCCGGGCCGCGGCGGTTGCCGCGGATGCGGCCATGCTGGACGACGGGGCCGAGGCCCGTGCGACCGCGGCTCAGATCGGCTCAGCGCTGGAGCAGCTGAGCAGCGAGCATCGGCAGGTCATCGTCGAGATCTACCTGAAGGGCCGACGCCCAGCCGAGCTGGCCCGCAGCCTTCATCTCGCCGAGGGCACCGTGCGCAGCCGTCTCTACTACGCGCTGCGCAACCTGCGCCGCCAGCTCGAGGCAGAGGGCTGGGAGTGGTGAGCCGGGACTGCCTGAGTCGGCGCGGTGCGCTTGCCCTGGCGGCCTGCCACCGGCTCGCCCTGAAAGAGCGTTTGACGCTGGAGCGTCACCTGCGTAAGTGCCCAGGCTGCCGGCAAGAGTTGCGCGAGCTCCGCCAGACCGCCGACGTGCTGGCAGTGCTTGGCACTGAGCCGGCAGCGGTTGCCCATGCTGGAGCGGACCGACCCGGGCTACGGCAGTCGGCGCTGCGCCGTCCGCGCCTGTACTGGTTGGTGCCTGGCGCCCTGGCTGCAGCCGCCGGTGCCACCACCGCCGCGTTCTTGCTGCTAACAGCCGGCCACCCCAGCGCGTCCCTGACCTTGCACGGCCGCGGCGGGGTGGTGGCCCAGGTGCAGCTCACCTCCGAGCAGTGGGGGACGGACCTGAGCTTGGACGTGCAGGGACAGCGGGCGGGTTCGCTGTACACGGTGTACTTGGAGTCGACCTACGGGCTGAGCTGGCCCGTGGGCAGCTATCGGGCCACCTCGGGTACGACCGAAGTCCACTTCAGCTGCGCGCTGACGTTGCAGCAGGTGAGCCGACTCGTGGTTGAGCGGCCTTCGGGGGTGACCGTGCTCAGGTCGCGGGTGGCCGCCTGAAAGGCTTTTGGAACCGAGAGGGCCATAGGTTTGACCGGCCGCGCCTGCAGCACTCCCCCCTCGGCCCCGACAGCTACCCGTTTCCGGCTGACTTGCAGCTTGGCGCGGACCGTGGCACCGCTACATTGGCCAGCGTGGAGTCGTCGGGCGCGGACGAGCCCCGGGTCTGGCCCGGGGGCGGAGGTCAGCCGGGCCGGCCGCTGAGCGGCAGACGGGTGCTGGACCTCGCCCGGATCGTGGCCGGCCCCTACTGCAGCATGCTCCTAGGCGATCTCGGCGCCGACGTGATCAAGATCGAGCCGCCGGGTGGGGACGAGCTGCGGCGCTGGGGGCCGCCGTTCGCCGGATCTACCGCTGCCTACTTCCTGTGCGCCAACCGCAACAAGCGCAGCCTGGTGCTGGATCTGCACCGGTTCGAGGACCGGGCTCACCTGGCTGCGCTGGTGAAGGAGGCCGACGTTGTCGTCCACAACTACACCGAGCGCGTCTCCCGCAAGCTCGGTATCGACTCCGACTGGCTCGCGGAGCAGAACCCGCGCTGCGTCATCTGTCGCGTCTCCGGCTTCCCCGACGGGAGCGAGCGAGCCGCCTACGACCTGGTGCTGCAGGCCGCCAGCGGCCTGATGGCGATCACCGGCCAGCCGGAGGGTCCGCCAACCAAGGTTGGGGTGGCCGTCGCCGATGCTTCCGCCGGTCTCTTCTCGGCGCTGGCGGTAATGGCCAAGCTGCTCCAGGGCGGGGGAGGGCGGGTCGAGGTGTCGCTGCTGGATGCTGCGCTCGCGCTCCTGCTCAATCAGGGGGCGGCTTGGCTGGCGGGTGCCCCGGAGCCGCGGCGTCTGGGCAACGACCACCCCAACATCGCGCCCTACGGAACGTTCGCCACTGCAGACGGCGAGCTGGTGCTGGGCGTGGGCAGCGGCCAGCAGTTCCGATCCCTCTGCGGTGTGCTGCAGTTGGAGCAGCTGCCCGACCGCGCCGAATTTGCCACCAACCCGCAGCGCGTGGCCCACCGGGAGGAGCTGCGCTCCCTGCTGGAGGCTCAACTCCGCTTCAGGAGCGCGGAGGAGTGGTCTTCCGAGCTGCAGGCGGTCGGGGTCCCATGCGGCCTGGTCAACTCGGTTGGCCAGGCACTCTCGGGTGTCGGGCGCCATCTGATCGCCCAGCTCCGTTCTGACGACGGATCTAGCCAGGCCCAGCTCATGTCGCCAATCCGCCTGGATGGCGACTACCTGCGGCCCTACCGGGCCGCTCCCTCGCTCGAAACTGGAGCCCAGCAGCTGGACGACGGCTAGGGAGCTCCCGACCGTGGCTCCGCCCAGCCGACTTTGTGGCCTACTCTCGCTTCAGTTCCACGACCGGGATGACGCGTTGGGTCTTCTGCTGGTACTCGGCGAAGTTGGGGTACCGGCGCGCCTGCTCGTCGTAGATGCGGTCGCGCTCGGCGCCCTGCACCGGTACCGCTCGGGCGGTGTAGGTCTCCTCCGCCGCCTCGACCACCACCTCGGGGTGGGCAACCAGGTTGTGGTACCAGTCGGGGCTGGTGTCGGCGCCGGCCTTGGAGGCAAACACGAAGCGGCGGCCCTCGATGTCCAAGTGCAGCATCGGATGCACTCGCTCCTTGCCGCTGCGGGCGCCCGAGGTGTGCAGGAGCAGGAGCGGTCCGTTCCCGAAGCTGGCGACGCGTCCCTGGTTGGCTCTGAACTCGGCGATCACCTGGTCGTTGAAGCTCGGCGCGTTGGTGCTCACTTTCTCCTCCGCAGATACGACCGGTCCTCAGTTGCTGAGTATCGCGGGCGTGGCGTGGCGGCGTGCCGGGGCCGGCGGCCCGGGGCCACCCGCTCTTGCCGAGGTTCGACAGACACGCCCCGGCCCGGCTATCATGACGGACCCGATGAGCTGCTGCTGCCTTACGGTTGAATGCCAGACGCGAGATTAGCCTTACGCCCCTTGGAGCCACGGGGGAGGGCGCCTCGCGGGCGGTCGATCCGCCCGGACGCTGGCGATCTGGCCATCCTGAGGTGCCTGGCCCAGGACGCCCGCCGCTCGGTGCGGAGCATCGCTGCCGAGGTGGGCATGTCGCCGCCTCCGGTGGCCGAGCGCCTGGGGCGCCTCGAGGCTGCGGGAGTGGTCCGCGGCTACCACGCGGACATCGACTGGGAGGCGGTCGGCTACGGGCTGGTGGTGTACATGCGGGTGATCTGTGTTCAGGGTTTCGAGCAGTCCACCGTGGTGGCCAGCCTGGAGGAGGTCCCCGAGATTGAGCGGGTCGATCTCATCACCGGCGACGCCGACATCCTGGTGCGGATGCGGCTGCGCGACACCAAGCATCTGCGCGAGTGCATCTTCAACGACGTCTGGAAGGTGCCCGGAATCGATCGCACGGAGACATTCATGTGCCTGGCTACGACCTCAGAGAAGCGCTTCGGCCCTAAGTTCGCGACCGCGCTGCTCGATCAGCTCAAGGCCGAGGAGCAACCGGCGGCCAGCACTACCAGAGCGTGACGGAGGTGGCGGCCGGCTAAAGGCAGGAGCTTGATCGAGGCAACCAGCCGGGCTTTCCGCGGCCTGCTCGGCCCACCAGGTTCTAGGTCGCGGATCACTGCCGCTAGGAGGAGTTTCAGGTGGAGCTGCTACATCGTCCAGGTGCCCGGCACCCGCGTGCCCAGGGCCTGACCCGGTCTCGATTGCGTTCGGGTTTGGTGCTTACGGTTCTGGCCGCGCTGGCTGCGGGGGTAGCCGGACTGGGAGTCCCGGTCCAGGCCAAGGCATCGGCGCCCACCGTCACCTTCGCGGAGCTGGCGGGCACCCCGCCGACCTACATCCTCCCGCTGGAGAGCGGTCCCGAGCAGTCGCAGGAGAACGCCTACTGGTTCGCGAACCAGCTCTTCCTGCCCCTGTACTGGTTCGGCCAAGGGGCCAACCCCACCATGAACAAGGCGCTGAGCCTGGCTTATCCGCCGGTCTTCTCCCACAACAACACCGAGGTGACGATCCGGCTCAAGCCCTGGCGCTGGTCCGACGGCGCTCCGGTGACGGCGCGCGACCTGATCTTCTGGTTCAACCTGATGAGCGCTGTCACCGACCCCAACGCGCCTGCTATCGGCAGCAGCTCCTCGCCCGGCCCGGGAGATGGGGGTTTCGTCCCCGGCGGCATCCCGGAGAACATCGTCTCCTACACCCAGCACGGTCAGCACACCGTGGTGCTGAAGCTCAACACCTCGTACAGTCCAACTTGGTACCTGTACAACGAACTGAGCCAGGTCTACCCGATCCCGGTTAGCGCCTGGGACCGGCTCGCATCGGGAGGCGCCGTCGGCAACTACGACGCGTCCGCCCAGGCGCGGGAGGCGGTACCCAACACCTCCCCGGTCAGCTACATCAGCAAGACCCCCGGTACCGCCACCAGCGGAGCGCTGGGGGTGGCCCAGTTCCTGAATCTCCAGGCGCAGTCGCTCAGCACCTACGCCAGCAACCCGCTCTGGAAGGTGGTGGACGGGCCCTTCCGCCTGGCCCAGTTCACCACCGCCGGGTTCGTCAAGTTGGTCCCCAACAAGAAGTACTCGGGCCCGGACAAGCCCAAGGTCAAGGCCTTCGAGGAATTGCCCTTTGCCTCCGATACGGCCGAGTACAACGCGCTGCGCTCGGGCGGCGTGTCGATTGGCTATGTTCCGTCGCAGGACGTTCCCACGATTGGGACGCTGGAGCGGTCTCAGGGGCTGCGCGTAGCCCCGTGGCAGGTGTTCGGGATCCAGTACATGGGGATCAACTTCACCAATCCCAAGGTAGGACCGATCTTCAAGCAGCTCTACTTCCGCCAGGCGCTCCAGGACCTGGTCAACCAGTCACAGTACGTCAAGGTCTTCGACGGCGGCTACGCCACGGTCGAGTCGGGACTGGCTCCCACCTACCCGCCGCACAACCAGTTCGAGAGCCCACTGCTCAGCAAGGGTCAGCTCTACCCCTACAACGTGGCCAGGGCGGTGGCGCTGCTGAAGACCCACGGGTGGGCGGTCCACCCAGGTGGAACCACGAGCTGTCAGCGCGCGGGGAGCGGGGCGAGCCAGTGCGGGGCCGGGGTCACCGCCGGTGAACCGGCAAGCTTCACTCTGCTCTACGCCAGCGGCAACGCGGAGGCCAACAGCCAGATGCAGGCCTTCGCCTCGACGCTGGAATCCAAAGCCGGAATCAAGCTCAGCCTGCAGCAGCAGCCGTTCGGGCAGGTGATCGGCACCACCTTCGCCGGGTGCACCTACAGCTCGCCGTGCACCAACTGGGAGCTGGGCGACTGGCTCGGTGGCTGGACGTTCGCCCCCGACTTTTTCCCGACCGGTGACGAGCTCTTCGCCACCGGAGCTGGCAGCAACGTCGGGGACTACTCCAACCCGACCAACGACGCCAACATCAACCAGACCGAGACCGCGAGCAGCCCCGCCGCAGCCAAGCGGGCGCTCTACAGGTACGAGAATTTCCTCTCGCGCCAGCTCCCGGTGTTGCTGTTCCCGCAGCAGCCCCTGTACATCGCCGCCTACCGCAAGTCGCTCACGGGAGTGCTGCCGCAAAGTCAGAACATCTACGGGATCATCACCCCGCAGCTGCTCGGATAGGGGTGGAGCACATGAGAAGCGATTGGCTGCGACCGATTGTTGGGAACACGGAGGGGATGCGTTGATCGTTGTGCAGGGTGGCACGGTGTTGCTTCCGGACGGCACCAGCAAGAAGGGCAGTGTCACCGTCGACGGTGACCGCATCGTGGCGGTGGGCGCCGACCAGCCGGGGGCGGCGGAGGCCCTTCGGGTGGATGCCCAGGGCTGCACGGTCATGCCCGGTCTGATCGACATGCACTCCCACCTCACCCTGGTGCCGGATGTCGACAAGTCACACCGGGTGGCCAAGTCGAAGATCGCCCTGCTGGCGGCGCGCCAGGCGGTCCGGGCGCTGCGAGCGGGGATCACCTCCTGCCGCGACATCGGCGGCTACCGACACGTCGACCTGCAGCTCCGCGATGCGATCCGTGCCGGGGTGATTCCCGGCCCGCGGATGGTGTGCGCAGGCAAGTTCATCGCCATCACCGGCGGGCACGCCTGGCCGTACATCCGCGAGGCGGACGGCGAGGCCGAGGTGCGCAAGGCGGTCCGCGAGCAGGTCCAGGCCGGAGCCGACTTCATCAAACTGATGGGCAGCGGGGGGGTCGGTCGCGCCGACGAGTCGGAGGCAGCCGTCCAGTTCAGCTTTCCCGAGGTGAAGGCGATCGTCGAGGAAGCGGAGGCGGCGGGCAAGGTCGCGGCCGCCCACGTGCACCCCACCCGGGCTATCGACAACGCGGTGCGGGCCGGGGTGCGCTCGGTGGAGCACGGAACCCACCTCACCCCGGACCTGGCCAGGCAGATGGTGGAGCAGGGGACCTTCATCACCCCTACCTTTGCCGTCTACCGGGCCATCGCCACCGACGGGCGCTGGCCAGAGTTGGCCTCGCGGGCGGCCCAGGTCTACGAGACCAAGACCAAGACCTTCTTGGCCGGACTCGAGACTGGACTCCGCTGGGCCATAGGCACCGACGCCGGCTCGTTCCTCCCCGAAGAGGCGATTGTCGACGAGATCGAGATCATCCAGGGGCTGGGATTCAGCAACTGGGATGTGATCCGCCAGGCCACCCAGGGCAACGCCGAGCTGTGGGGCTGGCAGGATGTGGGGCGGTTGGAGCCCGGTGCTTTGGCCGACCTGCTGGTGGTTGAGGGCGATCCAGTAGCCGACCTCTCAGCGCTGCGCCGGGTGCGGGCCACGGTCGCGGGCGGCAGCGTCTACGACTGGCGCCAGATCGATGCCTTCGCCGGACAAGGGCTGATGCGGGCTTGATCGTCAAGGTGCCTTCGGCAGGCAGGGTCCGGCAATGAGCGCGCGGTTGCTGCTTCAGGACGGCAGCCTGCTCGATCCCGGGTTGGGTGCTCTGCGTCCCGGCACCTCCATCCTGATCGAGGACGGCTCGGTCAAGGAGGTGGCGGAGCGTCGGCTCAACGCCGCCGCCGACCGGGTGCTGGACCTGGGCGGCGCGGTCGTTATGCCGGGCCTGATCGACTGCCACGTCCACGTGACCGTGGTGGCGAGCGACGTTTGGGCCATGTCGGAGTGGCCGCCTTCCTATGTCACCGCCAGGGCGGGGGCGGTGGCGCGCGACATGCTGATGAGGGGCTTCACCACGGTACGGGACGTTGGTGGCTGCGATTTCGGGCTGGCGCAGGCGGTCGACGAGGGCTACCTCCTCGGACCGAGGATCGTCTTCGGCGGCAAGATGCTCTCCCAGACAGGTGGCGCCGGCGAACTCCGCTCCCGGGGGCGGGTGGTCTATGACGAGCATCCCTACACGCCCGCGCTGGCCACCATTTGCGACGGGGTGGATGAGGTTCGCAAGGCGGCCCGTGAGGAGATTCGCAAGGGGGCCGCGCATATCAAGATGTATCTGAGCGGAGCGGTAGACGCACCCAGCGACCGTGTGGACGCCACCCAGTTCTCTCTGGAGGAGATTGGCGCCGTGGTCGAGGAGGCCGCCGCGGCGAATATCTACGTCGCCGGCCACGCCTACACCTCACGGGCCATCAACCGCGGACTCGAGAGCGGCGTGCGCACGATCGAGCACGGAAACATGATGGATGAGAGCACACCGCCGCTCCTGCTCCGCCACCGCGCCTACTACGTGCCCACCCTCACCACCTACGACGCGCTGGCACGCCACGGTCGCGAGCACGGCGTGCCCGAGCAGGCGTTGGTGAAGCTCCCCCCGGTGATGGAGGGGGGGCTGCAAGCGCTGGAGATGTGCCACCGGGCGGGGGTGGAGATCGCATTCGGCAGCGATCTGCTGGCGGACATGCATCGTTTTCAGAGCCGGGAGTTCGCCCTGCGCACCCAGGTCCAGAGCCCTGCCGACGTGATCCGCTCAGCCACGGTGGTGGGAGCGCGCCTGCTGGGGATGGAGGGCGTGGTGGGCAACCTGCAGCCAGGGGCCAGCGCCGACCTGTTGGTGCTGGACGGCAACCCGCTCGAGGATATTGGGGTGCTGGCCGAGCCGCAAGGACACCTCCGCCTCATCGTCAAGCAGGGCCAAGTCGTCCACGAGCTGGTCTGAGATCCGGCTTGCAGAACCCGCCTTGAGAGAGGGTCATTGATCCCGGAAGGCAGTGCCGACGAGCAGCTGAGTTCGCTCTACAGCGAGGAGTGGCAGTGGCGGGAGACGGTTTTGCCGGACTCCGAGGACAGCCAGCGCCCCATCGCCGACTTTCTGCCCGAGGTCGACGAGCCCAGCCAGCAGCAGCGGCTGGATCAGTGGGTGGCCAGCCTGCAGGCTCTGGACCTGATCCCCCGAGAGCAGCTCTCCGACGGCAATCAGATCAACTACGACGTCTACCGCAATCAACTTGAGGGTCTGATCGCGGCCCAGCGCCAGCGCCGCTTCGAGCTGGCGGTCAACTCCGACACCTCATTCTGGATGGATCTGACCTACACGGCACGCCGCCGATTTCGCAGGCCCGACGACTACCGGAACTGGGTGGGGCAGCTGCGCGACATCCCCCGGTTCGTGGATCAGCAGATGGAGCTGCTGCGGTCCGGCCTCGCTCGCGGCTTCACCCCGCCACGCGCAACCCTCGAGGGGCGCGAGGCGTCCTTGGACAGCCTGGCATCCGGCCCGCCCGAGCGCAGCCCGCTCTACGAGCCCTTTGCGGCCGCCGGAGAGCTGGTCTCGAGCCCGTGGCTCGGTCAGCTGGCCGATCTGGCACGCGAGACCATCCGCGATTTGGTCCAGCCGGCGTTTGCCCGGCTGCGAGCTTTCATTAGCGACGAGTACATCCCCGGGTGTCGGGAGACCACCGCCGCCCGAGACCTTCCCGGCGGCGAGGCCTTCTACCGGCAGCTGGTGCGGGAGAGCACCACCGAGGACCACGATCCCAAAGAAATTCACGACCTAGGGCTCTCCGAAGTGGCGCGTCTGGATCAGGAGATGCGGGAATTGGCGGCCCGCGAGGGGCTGGGTGCTGACATTCCCGCCATCCGCGAGCGACTCCGGGCGGACCCTGCCAACTACGCCGCCAGCGGCGAGGCTTTGCTGCGGCAGGCGGCCTGGACCGCCAAGCTGGTGGACGGACAGCTGGACCGCTTCTTCGGGCGGCTCCCCCGGTCACGATTCGCGATCAAGCCGGTGCCCGAGGAGATCGCCCCCTTCTACACGGCGGGACGGGGCGGCCCGGGGGTCTATCTGGTCAACACCTTCGATCTGGCGCAGCGACCGCTGCACAATCTGGCGGCGCTGACCGTGCACGAGGCCGAGCCGGGCCACGCCTTCCAAATGGCATTGGCGCTCGATGATGTCAGCGTCCCCGACTTCCGGCGCCAGTCCTACCACTCGGCCTACGGGGAGGGGTGGGCCATTTACTGCGAGTGGCTCGGCCGGGAAATGGGGGTCTACCAGTCGCCGCTGGAAGTCCTGGGCATGCTGGGCTACCAGAGCTGGCGCGCGTCCCGGCTGGTGATCGACACCGGCATCCACGCCCTGGGCTGGAGCCGAAGCCGCTCCCGGCAATATCTCCGGGAGCATTCGCTGCTGTGGGAGCGCGAGATTGAGACCGAGGTGGACCGGTACATCAGCTGGCCCGCCCAGGCCCTCTCCTACTACCTGGGCGAGCGGGCGATCCTGGAGATGCGGCTCCAGGCGGAGCGCGGCCTGGGGGCCGGGTTCGACCTCCGCCGCTTCCACGACGCGGTGCTGGCGCTGGGATGCGTGCCCCTGCCGGTGCTGCGTCGGGTCATGGGCCAGTTCATCGCCCGCGGCGGCGGGGCCGAAGCCGGGCGCGGCTGAGCGGGCGGAGCCGGCCGCCCGCTCCCGCCCGCCCCGGGCGCTGGATATGATCCGCTTCCGGGTCAAGCAAGTGGGCGGGGAACGTGGAGCGTATCGAGTTCCTCTCGGCGGTACTGATCACATCCTCGGATGCGAGCCGGCTCGCCACCTTCTACCGCGACCTGCTCGGCCTGCCGCTGGTCGAGGAGCACCACGGCGGTGAGGCGGCACACTGGGGATGCGAGCTGGGAGACATCCACTTCGCTATCCATCCCGGACCGGCATCGGCTGGCGGCGGTGGGCTCCGGCTCGCCCTTTGGGTGTTCGACCTGGCCACGCTGGTCGGTGAATTGGAGCGGCGCGGCGTGGTGTGCAAGTACCCGATCGCCAAGCTCGGTGAGGGTTCGCTGGCGACCGCGATCGAAGACCCCGACGGGAATCTGGTGGAGCTGACCCAGATGAGCGTCGACTGGGTTGGCCACCTCTCGGAGCGGCGCCGCCAGGGCGCCGACGTTGTGGCCCGCAGCCGGGAGCGGGGCGGCCGTGGCTGACCTTCAGCTGCGGCAGATGGAGGCTGCGGACCTGGACGGGGTGCGGGACATCTGCAACGCTGCCTTCGGGGCGGTCTTCAAGACCGAGGAGCCCGTGTTCGGCGAGTTGCTCTTCCGGTTCCGTTTCGCCGCCGACCCGGCGGGCTGCTTGGTAGCAATAGGCGCTCAGGGAATTCCGGTGGGAGCGCTGATCTCGGTGGCGCGGGGCAGCCTCGGGTGGTTCGGTCCGCTGGCGGTGCGGCCGGGGCTGCAGCAAAGTGGGGTGGGGGCGGCGCTGGTCGACGCCTGCCTGGATGCTTGGCGGCGGCGGGGCGTGCGGGTGATGGGCTTGGAGACGTTCGCCTCCAGCGAGTTCCACGTGCGCTTCTACGGCCGTCACGGGTTCCGGCCCAGCTGGACCGGGCTTGGCTTTGTCCACGCGCTGACCCGGCCGCCGGAGCCCGCGGGCACCGGGACGGGCGGTTCCCTGCCGGAGCTCGACTTTTTGCTGGCGGGGCTGGACGTCGCCGGCGAGGCAGACGCCACCCGGGAGTGCCGGGTGGGCGAGGTCCTGTCCTCGGGAGGGGGCATGGCCCTTCTGCACCTGGAGCCCACCTTCCAGTCGCCCGACACTGGCTTCATTCCCTTTTTGGCGGCGCCGGACCGGCGTTCATTCGATCAGCTGCTGGACAGCGCGGAACGGCTGGCGATTGAGGCGGGGAAGCGGCAGCTGTTCGTTCGGACCTCCGGCAGCGCCTGGGCCACCATCGATGCCCTCCAGCAGCGTGGCTACCAAGGCCGCGCCGCGGCGATCAGGATGAAGGCCGGCGAGGACCTGGACTACGATCGCAAGCCGGTCTTCTATCTAGACAGCTGGCTATAGGTACCGGAGCGGACTCACTTTGGGCGTCAACGGCGCCCAGATGGCGATCCGGCGGCGCTGGGCGTGGACCCAGACGAGCCGGGGGTCCGGTCCGGATGTTCCTCTTGGGATGGGGCGGTGGCCCGCTCCGATGCCAGGGCTGTGGCCACGTCGCGCTGGTAGCGCCGGCGGGCCAGCCACGGGATGACTCCCGCCGCCAGCAGCGGGATCAGGAAGAGCAAAAAGGCAAGCTCCAAACCCCGACCCGAGCTGGCGCTGGTGGCGCGCTGGTAGGCGGAGACGCCGCCGCCGGCGAGAAAGTCGGCCACCACCCCGAACAAGAAGGGCGCGGCCGCCTCCAGGCTGTTGCGGAGCAACTGGCGCACGCTGGAGGCCCGTCCCCAGAGACGGAAGTGCATCACGTCCAGCCGGGCGGCGTCCGATGGCGGGTTCAAGCCGCCTAAACCCGCGGCCGCAATGAAGTAGAAGGGAGCCGCGATCGAGAGGGTGGGGATAAGCAGCGCCGGCACGAACGCCGCGGCCGCCAGGACGTAGCCGGCCGAGGAGACCTCGATGCGGGCGCTGGGATGGCGCCGCCCGAGCCGGCGGTCGGCGTAGCCGCCGGCGACCAGAACCCCCACCAGGCCGCCCAGGGCCACGGCGGCCAGCACCAGCGTCGCCGCCGACTCGGAGATGTGGTACTGGCTGCGGAAGAAGATCACCGCGAAGGTGCGCACGCCGGCCAGGAAGAAGTAGCCGATCGCGGACGCCACAATCAGGATCAGATTGGTGCGCACGGCGAGCACATAGCGAGCCGCCTTCCAAAAGGGCATCGGGCCCGGGTCCTGGTGGAGCACCAGCTCTGGGTAGGGCCGGGCGCCCGCGCGACGCACCGCACGCTCCACCTTGACGTCCCGTCCCAACGCCCGCTCGGAGGTAGCGGTAGGTTGCTGGTCGCCGACGTCCTCGGTGGAGGGGATCTCCTCTGCTCCCGGCTGCAGGTGACTCTGGCCACCCCGGGCCGGCTCGGGCAGCCAGCGGTAGATGGCGTAGGCCAGGAGCAGCGCCGGCACCGCGAGCAGCCAGAAGGCCCAGCGCCAGGTGAACGCCGCGGCGACGTTGCCGGCGATCAGCAGACCAAAGCCCGAACCCACCAGGTCCCCGCCGAGGATGTAGCCGTAGATCCTGGCCCGCTCCCGGCCCGAGAAGAAGTCTCCGGTCAGCGAGACCAGTGTTGGTCCGGAGGTGGCGCTGACGGCGCCCAGGCCGATCCGGGAAAACAGCAGCCAGAGGTACGACTGGGAGATTCCCGCCGCCACCATGGCCACTCCCCAGAAGACGATCGAGATCCAGAGCAAGCGGACCCGCCGGGATCGGTCGGACAGCAGGCCCACCGGTAGCGCCGCTAGCGCTCCCACCAGCTGGGAGGCAGTCACCAGGAGGCCGACCTGGGCGTATGAGATGCGAAAGGCGTTCTCGAGCAGCGGGGCCACCGCCCCCACGGTGCTCATGTCGGCCCCGTTCATGGCCATAACGCCCGCGAGCATGACGATCACCCGCAGACGGGCCGGCCCGCCGCTGATCTGGAGCAGCCACAGGTGCGCCGCCTCCAGCCTGAGCGGCCGAGGGATGTGGAAGATTCGCATTGGCTGTGGGGTGGGCGAACGCCGCCGGGGCGAGGCGTTCACCGGGCCCCCCACGCTGACTCAGAGCCCCCGGATGAACGGTATTGCCCGGCCATACGACGCTGAAGCAGCGGCCGGAGTTCTGGCAACGCTGGGTTCAACCGAGCCCGACCCGCACCGTTTCCCTTGCAGCCCGGCGACCCAGTCCCGTCCCCGCGGCTAGAGCAGATGCGTCACCCGAACGTGGCTGCCAAAGGGATCGTGAATCCCCCAATCGGTCCCACAGCGCTCGGTGGCGTGGTCCATCATCGGGTCCCCGGGCGCTACAGCACGATCAGCCGCTCGGGCAACTCAGGTCGTTGTCGGTGTTGACCGCCAACCCCAGCTTCTTTTGGTAGACGTCGCAAGCTCTCTGCTAATAGTGAACCTGGATCTGCGAGATTGGTAATCCGCTGAGCATTGGCCTACCGCTGTGCCTACAGCTGGTGCGCCGTGATCGAGCGTGTCCAGCGCAGGCTGGGTCCTTTCAGCCGAGGGGGATTTGGGAGGCGATAGGCGCCTCCGGCACCCACCGGCGGTCACCACGGGGCTCTCCGACCGCGTCTGCGCTTCCGATCTTGCCCGCGGTGCCGACGAAGTTCGGCCCCCAGACAACACCCGCGGCTGGGCCGGCCGCAACGATCGCGGGCCGCTGGCGCCGGCCGCGGGCGTGCCTTGACCGGTTGGGCTACCACTGAGATACTACTGCGACATCAGCATAGGAGGGCTCGTGTCCAGATCCGGGGAGGCGGCGGCCGGCGGCCGGCGGGCGACCCTGGGAGATGCCGCCTACCGGGTGATCAAGGAAGAGATCATCACCTGCGTGTTGCCTCCGGGCGCCCGGGTGACGGTGAGTGAGCTCGGACACCGCTACCAACTGGGCCACACCCCGATTCGCATCGGGCTGCAGCGGCTCCAGGTCGAAGCTCTGGTCCGGGCGGAGGCCAGGCACGGCTGGCGGGTGGAGCCGATCCGACCCAAGGACGTGCGGGAGTCTTCGGCGGTGCGACTGCTGCTGGAACCCGAGGCGGCGAAGCTGGCGGCCGGCAACATCCCGGCGTGGGCAGCGATCCGCCTGCGCGAGCTGTGTGAGGTTGAGTACGACCCGAGCGATCCTCACAGCCTCACCGCCTACCTGCACAGCAACACCGAGCTGCACACCCTGGTGGCGCGTGCCTCGGGCAACGACCGCCTCGCCGACATTCTCGCCTCGCTGCTCCACGCGGATGAGCGCCTATTTCACTTCGGCTTCCGGCTCGCCAACTACGGCGAAGCGGTGGCCCACCAGCACCATGACTTGGTAGAAGCGCTGCTGGCCGGAGACGGAGCGCGCGCGTCCGCCATCGCTCGCCAGCAGATCACCGACTCCCGGCGAGTGATGATGTCTGGCCTCATCTCCGCGGTTTCGGCACTCGATTCGCTCTCGTACCCCACCGAGTCCACCGCCGAGATGGCCTTCACCTACAACGGTGCCCACATCTCCGGACGGCCCCCCCTGGCCGTGCTGGCAACCGGGGAGGACTAGCTGCGGGCTGAGTGCCTGCGAACAGAACGCAGACGGCCGCGGCCGTCGTCGAATTGGAGCTGCTACATGACTGATCCCGGACGGTCCACAGGAATCGGGCTCTTGCGCGAGCCCAGCGAGCGTGCGCGGCGGGGAAGGAGAGGCCAGCGAGCCCGCGGACTTCTGGCGGCGATGGCCTTGGCGGTGGCGGCCTTGGCAGCCGGCTCGGGCCTCCATGGGGCCGCGGCGGCGACGGGTAAGGTGGTCACCTTCGCCGAGCAACCGGGCCAGCCGCCGACCTACATCCTCCCGCTGGAGAGCTCCGCCGAGGAGAGCAACGCCAACTTTGCTCAGTTCGCCAACATCCTCTATCCCTCGCTGTACGTTTTCGACGCCAATGGCAAGCCCAGCTTGGCCAAGACGCTCAGCGTGGCCAACCCGCCCAAGTTTGTGCAGAACGACACCGTGGTCGACATCACCCTCAAGCACTGGCGGTGGTCTAACGGCCAGCCGATCACCGCTCGCGACGTCATCTTCTGGCTGAACCTTTTGAGCGCGGTTACCGATCCCAACGCGCCCACCATCGGGTCCAGCACCGCTCCCGGCCCCGGCTGGGGCTTCTCGGTTCCCGGGGGCTTCCCCGAGAACGTGGTCTCCTACCGGCAGACGGGCACCTACTCGTTGAGTCTTCACCTCAACCGCTCCTACAACCCCACCTGGTTCCTCTACAACGAGCTGAGCCAGATAACGCCGATCCCGCAGGCCTCCTGGGATCGGCTCTCGAGCAGCAGCCCGGTGGGCAGCTACGATCTGGGCGCGGAGACGCGGGTGGCGGTGGCGGGTACCAGCCCCACCGAGTACGTGCCCAGCGACCCCGGAACCGCCAGCACCGGCGCGCTGGGGGTGGCTCAATACCTCAACCTTTCCGCCCAGGACCGCTCCAGCTACAGCCAGGATCCGCTCTGGAAGGTGGTGGATGGGGCGTTCAAGATGACCGCCTACAACACCAACGGCTTCCTCAAGCTGGTTCCCAACTCGCGGTACTCGGGGTCGCCCAAGCCCAAGATCGCCGCCTTCGAGGAGCTGCCCTTCACCAGCGACTCCGCAGAGTACCTGGCACTGCGCAGCGGGAGTCTCACCATCGGGTACGTGCCCCCGCAGGACATCAAGCAGCGTTCCAGCCTCGAACGCCAAGGGTTCAAGTTCAGCGCCTGGAACGTATACGGAATCGGCTACGCCTCATACAACTTCACCAATCCCATCAGCGGGCCGATTTTCCAGCAGCTCTACTTTCGCCAGGCCATCCAGTCTCTGGTCGACCAAAAGCAGTACATCAACCAGTTCTACGGAAGTTACGGCTCGCCGACCGGCGGTCCGGTACCCAACAAGCCCAAGACGTCGTTCACCAGCTCCTTGGTGATCGGCAGCGGCGCCTATCCGTTCAATCCCACCCGGGCGGCCAAGCTCCTTCGCACCCACGGCTGGGACGTGGTCCCGGGCGGGGTCTCTTCGTGCGCCAAGCCAGGCACGGCCGCCGGTGAATGCGGTGCTGGCGTCAAGCTGCATCAAACCGCCGCTTTCAAGCTGATCTACCCCAGCGGCAACACCCCGGGGACGGAAACGGTGGAGGCGCTGCAGTCCCTGGCCCGGCAGAAGGCCGGGATCGACATCACCCTGGCGGCAGAGCCGTTCGGTCAGGTGATCGGCACAGAGTTCAATGGCTGCGCGCCGGCGTCGCCATGCAGCAACTGGGGAGTCAGCGACCTCTTCGTGGGGTGGACGTTCGGTCCCGACTACCTGCCCACCGGGGAGGAAATCTTCCAGACTGGTGCCGGCAGCAACGCCGGCTTCTACTCCAACCCGACCAACGACCGCAACATCGTCGCCACCACCACCGCCAGCTCCACCGCTGCCGAGAACGCCGCCCTCAAGACCTACGAGAACTTCCTGGCGCGGCAGCTGCCGGCGATCTGGATGCCGATTCCGCCACTGCAGCTCAGCATGTACCGGAGCAAGCTCCGGGGGGTCACGCCCCAGGGCATCATCGACCAGGTCTTTCCGCAGTTCTACCGGTTCAGCTAGCCGGCGAGCGGTTGAGCGACTCAGCGATTCAAGGAGAAAAGATGGCCAAACTGCCAAGGCAGCAGGTTCGCCGGGTGGTCACCGGAGTGAACCAGGCGGGTAAGTCCTACGCGGTGGTGGACGGCAACTGCGAATGCCAGGCGATCCAGGAGCAGTACGTTTCTGTGGACCTCTGGTCGTTCGGTCTGCCGGCGGCCACCGAGGGGCCGGTGGACATTCCCGCCGTCCCGGATATCGACGGCGTGCCGGGTGAGGTGATCTGGCGCCGCTTCACGTTGGGGCCGCGCGAGCGCATCGCCTTCCACGCCACCGACACCGTCGATCTCATGACGGTGCTGAGCGGTTCCATCACCATGACCCTCGAGGAAGGGCAGGACATCAAACTTGGGCCGGGCGACTGCGTGGTGCAGCGCGGCACCCGCCACGGTTGGCTCAACGAGAGTGACGAGCCGTGCACGCTGATCGGGGTGATGGCCAGCACGATCCCCGAGTGATTTGAAGCGGGTGTGAGTTCCGAGGAGGAAGTGAATTGAGCAGAGTGGGCGTCGGAGCGCTGACCGCCGAACCGGGTTCCGTGAAGAGGGGCATGGTCCCTGTCCCGGGACTCGAACCACCGTGGGAGCTGCCGGTGGCGATCGTGCGCGGTGAGCAGCCCGGCCCCACCTTCTCGATCACGGCCGGGATGCACGCGGCCGAGTACGTCCCCATCGAGGCCGTCACCCGGTTGACCCGGAGCGTGCGCCCGGAGTCCCTACGAGGCTGCCTGATCGCCGTAATTCTGGTGAACACGCCGGGGTTCTACGAGCGGACCATCTATGTGAACCCCAGAGACGGCCGCAACCTCAACCGGGCCTTTCCCGGCAATCCCCAGGGGCTGCCCTCGGAGCGGGTCACTGCCTTTCTCCTGGAGGAGGTGATCCGGGGCTCGGACGCCTTTCTGGACGCGCACTGCGGAGACCTGGTCGAGTCGCTCCACCCCTTCGTGCTCTGGAACCGCACCGGAGATCTTGGGGTGGATCAGCGCTCTGAGGGCATGGCCAAAGCCTTCGGCTTGGACTACGTGATGGCGCTGGCTCCAGAGTCGATCGTCGGCACCGCCATGGGCGCTGGCTCTGCGGCTGGGGTACCTTCGATCTCGGCTGAGATCGGCCAGCAGGGGATCTGCGACGAGCAGTCGGTGGATCGCTACCAGACCGGTCTGCTGCGGGTTATGAATGAACTCGGCATGACCGGGCAGGCCAATCCGCCTCGGCCGACCCCGACCCCGCTCAGGGAATTCGCCTGGAATCGGGCGGAGGTATCGGGGAGCTACCACCCGGTGGTGAAGCCGGGAGACCGGGTCACCCAGGGGCAGCGCGTCGGGTCGATCCGCGACCTGTTTGGGGAGACCATCGCTGAGGTCGACGCCAGCGCCAGCGGCATCGTCACCTTTTGCGTCACCTGCCTGGCGGTCAAGCAGGGGGATCCGCTGCTGGGCATCGGTGTTTTGTGAGCGACCCGCGGCCGCCGGGAGAGGCTCAGGTGGCCATCGTCACCGGGGCGGGCTCGGGCCTGGGTAGGGCCGCCGCCGTCCACCTGGCCAAAATCGGCTACTCAGTGGCAGCGTTCTCTTTGGTCCCGGAGGAGATCGCCGCCCTGGAGGAGGAGGCGCGCCGGGCGGGGAGCCCCGTGTGCGGCTACACCGTCGACGTGGGCGAGCCCGAGCAGGTTGAGGCGGCGGTGCGCTCGGTGCTGCAGCAGGCCGGCAAGGTCGATCTGCTCATCAACAACGCGGGGGTCATCGTGCTGCGGCCGATCGAGGAGATGTCGGTAGGGGAGTGGGACCTGGTGGTGCGTACCAACCTGCGCTCGGCTTTCCTGCTGTCGCGGGAGCTGGTGCCGATGTTCAAGCGACGCCGGCGAGGGCTTATCGTCAACGTGTCCTCGCAGTCGGGGATCAAAGGCTTTGTCGGCGAGGCCGGCTACTGCCCCTCGAAGCATGGCCTGGAAGGCCTCACCAAGACACTCGCCCTGGAGCTGCGCTCCAGCGGCGTCTACGCGGTCTCGGTGACGCCGGGAGCGTTCATGAACACGGCCATGTCCCTCATCACCTTGGGTCCCGAGCAGCGGGCGCAGTGGCACGACCCCGCCGAGCTCGCCCCGGGGTTTTCAGTGCTGGCTCGCCAGGTCGGCCCGGCCCACAGCGGCCGCCGCTACGATCTGTGGAAGCTGGCGCAGACCGGCCGGGTGGAGGCCAGCCTGGCCGCGTAGCCGGCTGGAGGTGGAGGTTGCCCGAGTGGATTCCTTTCAGCCAGCGGCGCCGGAGAGATCAGTTGCCCCGGGGTGCGCATAGCCGGGCCCCCGGCCCCGCCGGTAGACGAGCAGGGTGCGCGTGAACGACATCACAATCAAACCGTCCTGGTTCACCGCCACCGTGCGCACCGAGACGATGCCCACGTCCGGTCGGGAGCGCGATTCGCGTTTGCTCAGCACCTCGGAGCGGGAGTAGATGGTGTCTCCCTCGAAGACGGGGTTGGGCATCCGAACCTCGTCCCAGGCCAGATTGGCCATCACGTTTTGAGAGACGTCGCTCACGCTCTGGCCGGTGACCAGCGCCAGGGTGAAGCACGAGTTGACCACCGGCTTGCCGTAGGTGGTGCGTGCAGCGTAGTGGTGGTCGACGTGGAGAGGAGCGGTGTTCTGCGTGAGAAGGGTGAACCAGAGGTTGTCGGTGGTGGTGACGGTGCGCCCCAGCGGGTGTTGGTACAGATCTCCCACCGCGAAGTCCTCGTAGAAGCGCCCCTGCCAGCCTGGCTGAGTGTCCTTTTCGCGCCGGTCCGCGGCTTCGCTCGCCACTACCTGGTCCCCGAGTCGCGCCACTGCCGGCTGAGGGAACTCATCGGGCCCGACGCTACCAGATGGCAGCGCGGTCGGGGAGCGGTCGCCGTGACCCGGGCGCAGTAGTGGGTCCCTCCCTCGAGTCTGCCAAGCAGGCGCTGGCCGCGGCCAACGCCCGCAACCAGAGCTGGCGCGAGCACCTGTCTGTCCGGGTCGCAGCGGATGGAGCCGGTCGCCACGAGGTGGACAGCTACCAACTGTGCTGGGCCGTTGCCACTGCCCGGGCGGCCGCGGCCGTGGCGGCGTGGGTGTCCGCCGGTGGCGGCGAGGTAGCCAACTGCTGCCTGGAGGGACTGGCGGCTGAGGCGCTGCTCGCCAGCGCGGCAGGCTCATCCCCCGCCATCAGCCCTCCAGCCAGCCCCGAGGCGCTCCCGGCCTCGGAGACGTCAGCTGCGGTGCGCGCTCTGGACAGGCTTGGGCAGCTGGTGCTCGACAACCCGCGCTGCCTCATCGCCGACGCCGAGGAGCACTCGCTGCTCCGATCGACGGTGCGTGCCTTCGCGGACCGGGAGGTGGCGCCGCGGGCGCAGGCCATCCACCGGCAAGACGCCGATGTCCCCGAGGAGATCATCGCTGGGGTGGCACGGCTCGGGCTCTTCGGCAGCAGCATCCCCGAGCCGTTCGGCGGCTGGGCGGCCGAGCCGCCGGACCGGATCTCGCCCCTGATCGCCACCGAAGAGCTCTCCCGCGCCTCGCTGGGAGCTGCGGGCAGCCTCATGACCAGGCCGGAGATCTTGGTGGCCGCGCTGCTCCTGGGGGGAACCCAGGAGCAGCAGCGCCGCTGGCTGCCGCTGCTGGCCGCCGGGGCGGTGCAGTCGGCCGTGGCGGTGACCGAGCCGGACCACGGTTCCGACGTCGCCCGGCTCGAATGCCGGGCCGCCGCCGACGGGAGCGGGCAGTGGCTTCTCAGCGGCACCAAGCTCTGGTGCACCTTCGCCGGGCGCGCCGAGCTTTTGGCCGTTCTTTGCCGGACCACTCCCGAGGCCGGCCGACGCGGCCTCAGCCTGTTCGTGCTGGAGAAGCCGCGCTTCTCCGGGCACGAGTTCGAGCACGTTCAGCCCGGTGGCGGCCTGATGCGCGGACGCGCGATCCCGACAATCGGCTATCGGGGAATGCACAGCTTCGAGATCCGGTTCGAGGACTACGCGGTGCCCTCCACGGGTCTTTTGGGCGGCGAGGCGGGGCTGAACCGGGGCTTCTACCTGCAGATGGCGGGATTCGCCGCGGGACGGATCCAGACCGCGGCGCGCGCGGTTGGCGTCATGCAGGCGGCGGTGGAGGCCGCGGCGGAATACGCGCGGCAGCGCTGGGTGTTCGGGGCAGCGCTGGGCGAGAGTCAGCTGGTGCGCTGCCGCCTCGGCAGGATGGCGGCCATGGTGGCTGGGGCGCGCCAGCTTACGTACGCGGCCACCGCCGATGCCGATTTCCCGCTGGCCGCTGCGGTGGCCAAGCTCTACGCCTGCCGTCTCGCAGAGCAGGTGTCCCGCGAGGCCCTGCAACTGCACGGCGGCATCGGGTACGCCGAGGAGTCCCCGGTGAGCCGCTACTTCGTCGACGCCAAGGTGCTGGCGATCTTCGAAGGAGCGGAGGACGTCCTGGCGCTGCGCGTCATCGCCCCTGCGCTCTTGGGCCGGCACCGGTGAACCCATCCGCGGCTCCTCGATCTCCGGGGGTGCTGGAAGGGCTCCGCGTGGTCGAGGTATCGGCGTTTGTCGCGGCTCCGATTGGCGGGGCCACCCTCGCCGGCTTGGGCGCGGAGGTGATCCGGGTCGACCCGCTCGGGGGCGGGATCGACAGCCGGCGTTGGCCGATCTCGCAAGGCCACAGCCTCTATTGGGACGGACTCAACCGGGGCAAGCGCTCGATCGCGGTTGACCTGCGCCGGGAGCAGGGCCGTCAACTGGTCAGCCGCCTGGTTACGGCCCCCGGCCGGGACGCCGGGATCCTCCTGACCAACCTGCCGGAGCGGGAGTGGCTCTCCTACCCCCGGCTGGCCGCCGAGCGGCCGGACGTGATCGTGGTGCAGATCGAAGGCAACCCGGACGGCTCCCAGGCGGTCGACTACACCGTGAATGCTGCCCTAGGGTTCCCCTGGGTCACCGGGCCGGCCGGCTTCGACGAGCCGGTGAATCACGTCCTGCCGGCCTGGGACTGCATGACCGGGTTCCTGGCCGCCACCGCCCTTCTCGCCGCCGAGCGACGGCGTTCCCGCGAGGGCCAGGGCCAGCGGGTGAAGCTCAGCCTCTGGGACGTGGGTCTGGCGGTGGCGGCGCACCTCGGCTACCTCGCGGAGGCAGAGCTGACCGCCGAGTCCCGCAAGCGAATTGGCAACGACCTTTTTGGCAGCTTCGGCCGCCACTTCCGCAGCCGGGACGGTCACTTTGCCATGGTGGTTGCGCTGACCTCGCGCCAGTGGCAGGCGCTGGTGGAGGCCACTGGAATCGGCGATGCGGTTGCCCAGATCGAGGCGTCGCTGGGGGCGGACCTCAGTGAGGAGGGCAGCCGCTTCCGCCACCGCGCTGCGCTCTTCCCCCTGCTGGAGAGCTGGTTCGCGGCGCGGACGATTGCCGAAGTTGAGGCTGAACTGGGTGCGGCCGGGGTGCTCTGGCAGCGCTATCGAACTTTCAAGGAGATGGCGGCTGCGGCAGGCGCCCGGCCCCAATCGGAGAGCCTGCTCGCCCGAGTGGAGGAGGGTGAGCTGGGCGCGCACCTGGTCCCCCGTTCCCCCCTCCGATTTGACGGCCTGACCTTGCCCGAACCGGGACCCGCACCCCGCATGGGCGAGCACACGCGCCTGGTGTTGGGTGACGTACTCCATCTCAGCAACCAGGAGCTGGAAGGCATGGCCGCTCAGGGCCTGATCGGCTGAGGGCTTCGGCGGCTGCACTCCGACGCCCACTTCCCTCCGGCTTTTGTATGG
Source organism: Candidatus Dormibacteria bacterium (assembly GCA_046703825.1). GTDB lineage: Bacteria > Chloroflexota > Dormibacteria > Aeolococcales > Bog-877 > JBJKSO01. The sequence continues at coordinate 2,327 of JBJKSO010000061.1, read as the reverse complement.
TCAAAATCGTATGGTGAGACGATGCGAGCAGTCGGGATCCTGGCCATGGTGGCCGCGGCCACAGCACTGGCTGTGAGCGGCTGCGGGGCGGCCGCTCACCACCCGCACAAGCAGTCCCCCCCAGCTGCCACCCCCGCCTTCACTCCCACCCCCACGTTCACGGTGGTGCCGCTTACGCCGACCCCGAGCCCGAGCGCGCCCCTATCTCCCACGCCCAGCAGTCGGCCCCGTCCCACTCCTTCGACCCCCGCCCCGACCGCGACGGCCACCCCAAGCGCAGCGGCCACCCCGACGGCGGGTCATGCCACTCCCACCCCAACCCCGGCGGCGAGCTCCTCGGCAGGGCGTGTCAGCCCCAGCCCGTCGCTTCCTGCGGGAGTGCACTACTGCCGCACCCAGCAGCTCCAGCTCCAAGCCGGACGACCCCAGGGAGCCGCGGGCAACCTCATCACCGAGGTCGGGCTCACCAACCGAAGCCACGCTACCTGCGCAGTCCAGGGCTACCCGTACCTCTTTCTGCGGACCGGAAGCACCACTCTGGGCCTGGCCGTTCAGCAAGGCGGTCCGGGGGAGCGCGGCAACGGCAGCTTGCTGCGGTTGCCGCCAGGGGGGCACGCGGCCTTCGCCATGCGCTACCCGAATCAGCTTGCCGGCGGTGGCCAGTGCAAGACCTCGGGGACTGCACTGCTCGAGCTTCCACACACAGCCTCGCTCGTCAACCTCGGCTTGGCCATTCCCTACTGCACGGGGCGGCTGCAGCTGACCTCCCTGTACGCCGCCAAGTCCGTGCCCACCCCATCGCCGACCCCGTCCAGCTCTCCCAGTGCGACGCCGAGTCCGTCCGCATCGCCCAGCGCGACCGCGAGTCCTTCGCCCAGCCCGCTGGCGACTCCGTCGGCGCCCGCTCCCCGCCCGGTATGCCACGGGCGGCAGCTAAGCCTCGGAGCCTCCATGCATCGGCTTCTGTCGCGGGACCGAGCCCGTCTGCGGATGACCGTGACCAACAAGAGCCACCGCCTGTGCGCGCTCGGCGGTTACCCGTTCGTCTTTCTGCGCCGCGGCCTCAGGACCCTGGCGCTCACCGTCGATGAGGTGCCCGGCAGCCCTGGCTGGTTGGAGCTCAAGCCGGGAGAGAAGGCGGACTTCTCCTTCACCTTCGCTGCGCACACCGCCACCGGCGTGGCCTGCGCCACTTCCAAGCGGCTCTCGGTGGAGCTGCCCCAGCGCGGGGCGCTGCTGACGATCGCGCGTGCCATCCCCGATTGCACCGGGAAGGTGGCGGTCTCCGCTCTCAGCCCGGCAGGGTAGCCCTACCGCGGCGGCCGCCCGCTCGGACGCGGCGGGCTGGGCAACGAGCCTGGTGAATGCTGACAGTTGTCAGTCAGCAAGTGTCGCGGCTAGGATGGGAGCAAAGTGGAAGACGGTTGGGAGGCTTTCGACCGGCGCACCCTCCATGAGCGTGTCGGCCAGCAGGTCCGGGACCGGCTGCTGGACGGCTCGCTGGCGCCGGGAACACCCCTGGCTGAGGCCCAGCTGGCGCGATCTCTGATGGTGAGCCGGGGAACGGTGCGCGACGCGCTCCGGGAGCTGCAGCGGGAGGGCCTGGTGGCGTGGGAGCCGCGGCGGCCACCGACCGTCCGGCGGCTGTCGGCCCGCGAGGTGCAGGAGGTGTACGAGGTGCGCCAGCTGCTCGAGGGGAGGGCGGCCGCCACCCTGGCCTCAGCCCCGCCCGCCGACCGGGAGGTGACCGTGGGACGGCTGGAGGCGGCGCTGGGGAGGTTGCACACGGCGCGCACCGGCCCCATCACCGCGCGGATCGCCACGGACTTGCAGTTCCACGAACTCGTTTGCGAATTGGCCGGGAACCGGGTGCTGCTGGACACTTGGCGCAATCTCTTGGGGGTAATCCGCCTGATCCTGCTGGCGGCTCCCGTGGACGCTCTGCGCTCCATGGAGGCGGCCGACCACCAGGACGTGGTCACCGCCATCCGCGCGGGGTTTCCGGAAGGCGCGACCACCGCGGTCGCCGCTCATTTCGCGGCGGCACCGCTGCTGTTCGCCGCCGCCTCTCCGCCGTTGGTGGCCTCGGCCACCGGGGACTCGACTGGCGAGCCGTCTGTCGACGGCGACGACTTTGCGGGCACGTGATCTGAAGGCTGGCGGTGCGGTTGGATCGGTTTAGGGGGTAATCGGGATGAGCTTGCTTTCGACTCGGCGCTGGCGGCGCGGCGCCACCAAAGCGGCCGTCCGCTTGGTTGTTTAGCTACGACATAACGCCAGCGCGGCGGCGAAAAGCGCGGTTCAACCATACTGACCGGCCCCTGGGA
>JBJKSO010000060.1:0-3919 GCA_046703825.1 Candidatus Dormibacteria bacterium | reverse complement strand
GAGGTGGAGCAGTTCCGCAACCGCCTCAGGCAGGCGCTGGGTGTCGACCCCGACCTGGTGGCGGAACTCAAGATGGACGGGCTGGCGGTGAGCCTCACCTTCCAGGATGGTCGCCTGGTGCAGGGCGCGACGCGCGGTGATGGCGAGACCGGAGAGGAGATCACCCCCAACGTGCTTACGGTGTCCGGGGTGGCCGAGCAGGTGACCGGGCTGCCCTCGCTCTGCGAGGTGCGGGGCGAGGTGTACATGGCCAAGTCGGTCCTGGCCGAGCTCAACGAAGCCCGCGCGGCGCAGGGCTTGGAGCTGTACGCCAATTGCCGGAATGCTGCCGCTGGAAGCCTCCGGCAGCTGGACTCCTCGATCACCCGCAGCCGCCACCTTTCCGCCTACTTCTATGCCTGCGACCCCTGGCCGGAGGGCGTTGACTCCCAGTTCGGGCTGCTGGCGTGGTTGGAGCGCGTCGGACTACCGGTGAATCCGCACCGCCAGCTCTTCCCCGAGGGTAGCGGGGTGATGGAGCACCTGGCCAGCTGGCAGGTCCGACGACACGAGCTCCCGTACGAGATCGATGGTGTCGTCCTCAAAGTGGATCGCGGGGCCTGGCAGGAGGAGTTGGGTGCGGACAGCCGGGCTCCCCGATGGGCGGTCGCCTACAAGTTCCCGCCGGAGGAGCGGGAGACGACCGTTCTGGACATCGAGGTCAGTATCGGACGCACGGGGGTAGCCACCCCGGTGGCGGTGTTGGAGCCGGTGCTGGTGGCGGGGTCCACGGTGAGCCACGTGACCCTGCACAACGAGGACCAGGTGCGCCGGAAGGATGTCCGGGTCGGTGACCGGGTGGTGGTACGCAAGGCGGGGGACGTGATCCCTGAGCTGGTCAAGGTGGTGCTGGAGCGCCGTCCCCCCAACAGCGTCCCCTTCCGGATGCCGAAGAGCTGCCCCGCGTGCGGTGCGCCCCTTTCGCGGGCCGAGGGTGAGGCGGCCACACGCTGTCTCAACCCGATCTGTCCCGCTCAACGGCTCAGGCTGCTGCTGCACTTCGTCAGTCGGGACGCGCTGGACATCGATCGCTGTGGACCGGTGGTCGCCCAGCAGCTGCTCGACGAGGGGCTGGTCCGGACCCCGGCGGACCTCTTCCGGCTCACCGCCGCCCAGATCCAGGATCTGCCCCAGATGGGGAGGCGCTCGGCGGAGCAGTTGGAAGCGGCGATCAACTCCCGACGCCGTCCCACTCTGGGACGCTTCCTGTACGCGCTGGGCATCTCCCACGTGGGCCGGCGTACCGCCGAGCTACTGGCTCACCACTTTGGCAGCCTCCAGAAGATTCGGTCGGCGACTGAGGCGGAACTCTCCGAGATCGACGGCGTGGGTCCGGTGGTCGCCGCCGCGGTGCGCGTATTCCTGGCCAGCCCAGGAACCATCGAGTTGCTGGACGAGCTGGAGGCGGTTGGCGTCCACCCGATGGAGGAAGAGCGGGCCGCCGGCCCTTGGCACGGCCTGAGCGTGGTATTGACGGGAACCCTGCCCGGGTTCACCCGCGCCCAGGCGGAGGCCGCCGTCCGGGGCCTGGGCGGGACCGCCGCCACCAGCGTCTCGCGTCGGACCACCGCCGTGGTGGCCGGGGAGTCGGCCGGCTCGAAGTTGGACCGCGCCCGGGTACTGGGGGTGCCGGTGCTCGACGCCGAGCAGTTCCGGCACTGGTTGGATCACCCGGAGGAGGGGCCACCCTCCTGAGCCTCGGTCGAGCTCTCCGACTCCGCCAGCCGGCGGAGTGCCCCCACGGCTTGCTCGACATCGGCGCGCAGAGGCCCTCCGGGCGGCGCCGCGGCCGTGTCGGCCGAGGCCGCCCACAACTCCAGGATCGTGAGAAGCTCCTGCCGGCTGATGTGGTAGGCGTGGCCCTCGACCAGCTCAACCAGGCTCTCCGGGGGCATGTCCAGATCGGCCGCCAGGCCCCGTGCCAGGGCTGCCCATCGGTCCCTAGCCTCATCCAGTTTGTGGGCGGCCAGCTCCATCGCGGCTTGAGCCTTGGTGCTGGCTCGGCGAGCCCCTCCTATGGACCTGGTGCGGGTGACCACGTCCGCACCCAGCCGACCGGGTACGTCCAGGAGCATCCGCGCCGATCGCGCTGCGGTGAAGGCTCCGACGGCGGCGTCGAGGGCTTCCCGCAGGGTCCGAGAGTCGGCTTCTTGGTCCACGGGGCGGCTCCTAGTTGGCGGCGGTCACTTCCTATAATCCGGGTTCAGTGGGAGTTGAGCAGACGGCTGCGGGTGGTGGCATCGACCTGGCCGAGGTAGCTCACCTCAGCCAGCTCGCCCGCCTCGGGCTCACCTCAGAGGAACTGGAGCGGCTGCGAGATCAACTCTCGGTGATCGTGGCGGCGGTCGACAAGCTTCAGGAGGCTGACGTCAGTTCCGTCGACCCCACCGCGCAGGTCGGGGGCCTGCACGACGTGACGCGGGAGGATGAGCTGCAGCCCTGTCTCGAGCCGTCTGTCGCGCTGGCCAACGCGCCCTCCAAGGAGGCAGGCCTGCTTCGAGTCCCGGCCATCCAGTGACGCTGCTCGAGCAGCCCATCGCGGAGCTGGGCCGGCGCCTGCGGGCGAGAGAGATCTCAGCCGTCGAGCTGGCCCGGGAGGCACTGGGTCGAATAGGCCGGCTGGACCCGCCGTTGGGCGCCTTCCTGCGCACCACGCAGGAGGCGGCGATCGCCGACGCCGAGCGGGCCGATCGGCAGCTCGCCGAGGACCCCGACGCGGCCCCGGCACTCTGCGGCATCCCCGTTGCATACAAGGACGTGCTCTGCACGGAGGGCGTCGAGACCACGGCCGGGAGCCGCATCCTCCAAGGGTTCGTGCCTCCGTACAGCGCCACCACGGTGGCCCGCATGGCGGCTGCCGGGGCCGTGATGGTGGGCAAGCTCAACTGCGACGAATTCGCGATGGGTAGCTCCAACGAGAATTCGGCCTACCAAGCGACGGTGAATCCGTGGGACCCGGAGCGCGTGCCGGGCGGCAGCAGCGGCGGGTCGGCGGCGGCGGTCGCGGCCCGGTTGGCCTGCGTGACCCTGGGTAGCGACACCGGAGGGTCGATCCGCCTGCCCGCCTCCTTCTGTGGCGTGGTGGGGGTCAAACCCAGCTACGGTAGGGTCAGCCGATACGGTCTGATCGCCTTCGCCAGCTCGCTGGACCAGGTGGGACCGCTGACGAAGACGGTGGCCGACGCGGCGGTCGCCCTCAGCGTGATCGCCGGCGCCGATCCCCGAGACAGCACCTGCACCACCGCCCCGGTGGACGACCTCAGCAGCCACCTCGGACGGGGCGTGTCCGGGCTTCGACTCGGCGTGCCAAGGGAGTACCTGGCCATGGGGCTGGACCCCGGGGTGAGGGCGGTCTTCGACGAGACCTGCCGCCGCCTGGCCGCGGACGGAGCGGAGCTGGTGGATGTGTCCCTGCCCAGCACCGAGTATGCATTGGCCGCCTATTACGTGATCGCTCCGGCCGAGGTCAGCAGCAACCTCGCCCGCATGGACGGGATCCGCTTCGGCATGGGATCCCCGGGAGCCGCCACCCTGGTGGAGGGCTACGAGGAGACTCGGCGGCGGGGTTTCGGGGCCGAGGTGCGGCGGCGGATCGCCCTTGGCACCTACGTGCTCAGCAGCGGCTACTACGACGCCTACTACCTGAGAGCCCAGAAGGTGCGGACCCTGGTGGCCCAGGACTTCTCCAGAGTGTTCACCAAGGTGGACGCGCTGGTCTCCCCAACCGCGCCGACCGCGGCATTTCGGCTGGGGGAGAAGGTGGGGGACCCGCTGGCCATGTATGCGACCGACGTCCTCACCCTCCCCGCCAACCTCGCTGGGGTCTCCGGGGTCTCGGTGCCAGCCGGATTTGCCGATGGGCTGCCGGTGGGCTTCCAGG
>JBJKSO010000059.1:0-4921 GCA_046703825.1 Candidatus Dormibacteria bacterium | reverse complement strand
ACGGTGACGGCGGTCGAGAAGGTGATCAAGTCGACAACCACCACCACGTCCGAGCGCGGCGCCAGCAGCCGGGCGCCGGCCAGCCCGAAGCCCAGGCGCACCGAGTGGGGGCTCTCCTCGTAAGCCTCGCGGCGCGACCAGGGGCGCGGGCGATCCACCGGCCAAGCTTCGGCGATCGGGGTGGTCCGCGGCACGACCGGCGGCTGGGGCCGCCCGCTCAAGCCCTGGCGGGCCGGTTCTCGAAGGCTGGCTATAGTGAGTGAACGGCGCCTGGGTGGGCGCCATGGTGGGCTTAGCATTGGCGCTTCCTAGCACGCTCGGCGAACTGCGCGGCAGCGAGTACCGGATGCGGTCGGTGCGCGAGGAGCTGCGCGAGAACCTGGTCGACGCGCTTAGGCGCGGCCTGCCGCTCTTCCAGGGCCTGGTGGGTTACCAGGACACCGTCGTGCCCCAGATCGAGAACGCGATCCTCGCCAGCCAGGACATCATCTTCTTGGGGGAGCGCGGCCAGGCCAAGTCGCGGCTGATCCGGGCGCTCACCGGGCTCCTGGACGAAGCCATCCCGGTGATCCGGGGCAGCGAGGTGCATGACCACCCCTACGCGCCCATCAGCCGGTACGCCCTCAACCTGGTCGCGGAGCGCGGCGACCAGACCCCGATCGAGTGGATCGGGCGCGACCAGCGCTTCGGCGAGAAGCTCGCCACCCCCGACACCTCGATCGCCGACCTCATCGGGGAGATCGACCCCATCCGGGTGGCGGAGGGCCGGTATTTGGCCGACGAGCTGACCATCCACTACGGGCTGCTGCCCCGGGTCAACCGCGGGATCTTCGCCATCAACGAGCTCCCCGACCTGGCCGAGCGGATCCAGGTGGGCCTGCTCAACATCATGGAGGAGCGGGACGTCCAGATCCGCGGGTTCCGGGTCCGGCTGCTGCTGGACCTGATGGTGGTCGCCACCGCCAACCCGGAGGACTACACCAACCGCGGCCGGATCATCACCCCGCTCAAGGACCGTTTCGGGGCCCAGATCCGCACCCACTACCCCAAGAGTGGGGAGCAGGAGATGGAGATCATGGAGCAGGAGCGCACCTCCTTCGACGGGGTGGGGGTGAGCCTGCACGTGCCCCAGTACATGCGGGAGCTGATCGCCGAGGTGTCGCAGCTGGCCCGCCGCACCAGCCAGGTCAACCAGCGCTCCGGGGTGTCGGTCCGGCTCTCAATCGCCAACTACGAGAGCCTGTGCGCCAACTCCGTCCGGCGCGCCATCCTGCTCCAGGAGCCGGAGGCGGTGCCGCGGATCTCCGACCTGGCCGCCCTGGTCGCCTCCACCTCGGGCAAGCTCGAGCTCGAGACCTGGGAGGAGGGTGAGGACCAGACGGTGCTGCAGAAGCTGGTCCGCACCGCCACCAGCAACGTCTTCCGGCGCCACTTCTCGGTCCAGGAGTTCGCGCCGCTGATCGCGCGATTCGACCAGGGCCTCTCGATCGAGGTCGGGGAGCAGCTCGGCAGCGACGGCTACCAGCAGGCCAGCACCTCGGTGCCGGAGATGGCCCGCATCCTCGCCGACCTGGACGAGCCCAACCAGCCCGGCAGCGTGGCCGCCGCGCTGGAGCTGGTCCTAGAGGGCCTCCACCTCTCCAAGCGACTGAACAAGACCTCGGTCGACGGCTCGACCATCTACGGCGGCTGATTTGGCGCTGCAACGCCAGCGCTACAGCCGCTGGGACGGGACCCAGCTCGACGCGGTCCCCGAGGCCGACGAGATCTTCTCGCGGCTGGCCGAGGACGTCTTCCACGGCTGGGACTTCGAGTCGGCGCTGCGCCGGCTGCTCAGCCAGGGCTTTCGCGACACCCAGGGCAGGCGGCTGCGGGGGCTGGAGGAGCTCCTGGAGCAGCTGCGCCAGCAGCGCCAGCAGCGGCTCCAGCACTACAACGTGGAGGGCCTGTTCAAGGACATCGAGGAGCGCCTGGACCGGATCGTCCAGCGGGAGCGCCAGACCCTCCAGGAGCGGCGCGCGCAGGCTCAGGGCAAACCCCAGCAAAGCCTGGTCGACAAGCTCACCTCGGAGCGTCTCGAGCAGCTGGAGCAGCTGCCCACCGAAGCCGGGTCCGCGATCCGCAGCCTGCAGCAGTACGAGTTTCTGGACCAGCAGGCCCAGCGGGATTTCGCCGAACTCTTGGCGGAGCTGCGGCAGAACCTGATCGACTCCCACTTCCGCCAGATGGGCCAGGCGCTGCAGCAGCTCACCCCCCGGGACACGGCCCAGCTCCGGGAGATGGTCGCCGACATGAACCAGATGCTCGCCCGCCACCTGGCCGGCGAGCCCAGCGGCTACGACCAGTTCATGCAGAAGTGGGGGCAGTACTTCCCCGACCATCCGGAGGACCTGGACGCCTTTCTGGAACAGCTGCAGCGGCAGATGGCGGAACTGGGCTCGCTGATGCAGTCGATGTCGCCGGAGGCGCGCCAGCAGCTGGAGCAGATGATGCGGGCGGCGCTCGGTGAGCAGGGACTGCAGCAGGAGCTGGCGCAACTCGGCCAGCTCATGGCCCAGCTCTCGCCGCAGCAGCGGCTGGGCAGCCGCTTCGGCTTCTTCGGCGGCGAGGAGCTCTCCTTCCCCGAGGCGATGGATGTGATGTCGGACCTGCAGCGGCTGGAGTCACTGGAGCGCGGCGTGCGCCAGGCCTTCCGTGGGGAGCAGCTCTCGGCTGAGCAGCTCGGCGATCTGGCTCGCACGCTGGGGCCGGAGGCCGCCGACTCGGTGGGCCGGATCCAGCAGCTGGTGGAGCAGCTGGAGCGCAAGGGCCAGCTGCGGCGCGGCGAACACGGTCTGGAGCTGACCGCCCACGGGGTGCGCAAGATCGGCCAGAAGGCCCTCGGAGACATCTTCCAGCACCTGTCCTCGGACCGCTTCGGCAACCACAGCATCGACCGGATCGGCGCCGGGATCGAACCGGGCGACCAATCCCGCCCCTACGAGTTCGGCGATCCCTTCCGGCTCGATGTGCAGCGCACGCTGATGAACGGCCTGCGCCGCCAGGGACCGGGGCGCCCGGTTCAGCTGAGCCCGCGGGACTTCGAGGTGGTGCAGTCGGAGCACTCGGTGCAGTCCAGCACGGTGCTGATGCTGGACATGAGCCGCAGCATGCCGCTGCGCGGCTACTTCTACGCCGCCAAGAAGATGGCGCTGGCACTAGATTCGCTGATCCGCACCCAGTACCCACGCGACACCCTGTACGTGGTCGGTTTCTCGGACTATGCAAGGGAAATCGGAGCCGGGATGCTGGCCCAGCTCTCGTACAGCGAGTACGTGTACGGCACCAACATGCAGCACGGACTGATGCTCGCCCGCCACCTCTTGTCCCGGCACCGCGGCGGCAACCGGCAGATCATCATCGTCAGCGACGGCGAACCGACCGCGCACATGGAGGGCGATCGCGCCGTCTTCTACTACCCGCCGCTGCCGGAGACCTTCCACAAGACGCTGCTGGAGGTGCGGCACTGCACGCAGGAGAAGATCGTGATAAACACCTTCATGCTCGAGAGCAACCACTATCTTGTGCAGTTCGTGAAGCAGATCACCCGGCTCAACCGCGGAAGGGCCTTCTTCGTCAGCCCCGACCGGCTCGGCGACTACGTGCTGCTGGACTACGTCGCCTCCCGCAGCCAGCCGGTCTAGTCCGGTGGCCGGCGCCCGCCTGGACCCGCGCAGGCAGCAGTTTCAGGAGCGCATCCTCACCCAGCTGCGCGCCCGCTATCCCGGCTGGCAGTTCTCGGCCGGCGCCGACGACTTCGCGGCGGTCGCCACCCAGGGCGAGGCGCGAGTGCTGCTGTCGCTGACCACCCTGTACCAGCGCACCCGCCTTCCCGGCGCGTCGGTGCCGGAGCAGATCTCCGCCTACGTGGCGGGGGTGGCCCGGCGGTTGAGCGCCCAGGCCGCGGCCGCCGAGACCAGCGCACTCGACCCCGAGCGGCTGGTGTGGTGCGTGCGCACCGAGAGAACCATCGGCGCCTACAGCCGGGCGCCGGAGCTGTGCCTGCGCAGCCTGCCCGCGGGGCTGGTCGCCTTCGTCGCCGAGGCGCTGCCGGGGGAGGTGATGCGCGGAGTCTCGGTCCGCGACGCCGCCCAGGCGGGGGTGGACCAGGACCAGCTGACCTCTGCCGCGGACCGCAACACCGATCTGCGCCTGCACCGCTGGCGGGAGGTCCTGGCCAAGAGCCGCGAGCGCGACCGCTGGCTCTTCACCGAGGACGTCCTCTTCTCCAGCAGCCTGCTGGTGGTGCCCGCCTTCCTGCGCGCGCTGGCGCATCGGGGCGGCGGCCGGGCCATGCTCTCCGCCCCCGACCGGGGGATGGTGGTGGCGGCAGTGGGTCCGGGCATGAGCCCCGAGCTGCTGCGGCACTCGGTGAGACGCATCTACACGCTGGCGGACAGCCCGCTCACCCCCCGCCTGCTGGCCACCGACGGCCACTCGCTGGAGCTCGACCCCAGCGAGCAGGCCCAGAGCCAGCTGCCCAGCTGGCTCTCCTTCTTGGCATCTCGCGGCCGTTGACCGGGGGGATACCCCCGGTGGGGGTTCGGGAGGGGTTGGAGCGGCTGCGCCGGGAGGCGCTGGATCGCTACGGCCTCGCCGTGCTCGAGGTTCGCGCCGACGAGCGGGGGCTCCGGGGGGCGGTGGCGCTGCCCGCCCAGGCCAGCCAGCTGCGCGAGCTCTGCCGTCAGTTGTGGCCGGAGGCCGAGGTGCGGCTGCTGGTCCTGGGCGAGCGCCGGGCTCGAGTCGGGCTCACCTCCGCCAGCGGCCCCCTCGAGATCTGGCGGCGGCCGCTGACCGGGGAGGAGGCGGGCGAGCTGACCACCCAGCTGCTACCGGGCGACCCGCCGGCAGCGCTCCTGGCGGTGCGCGGGCCACACCGGCT
>JBJKSO010000058.1:0-18046 GCA_046703825.1 Candidatus Dormibacteria bacterium | reverse complement strand
GCCCGCCCCGGCGCGCCCGCGCCGCCCGCTTGGCGCTGGCCGGGCCACCCCCGTCCAGTTGCACGTCGTCGACCACCAGCTCGGTGAGCTCGGACCGGAATCCCATCCGACGCCGGTAGCGCTTCTTGGGCTTGTACTTGAAAACCAGGATCTTCTGCCCGCGGAGATGGCCCAGCGCGGTCACCGCCACTGATGCCCCTTCCACCCGGGGGCGCCCGACCCGAGTGGCAGTGGCATCACCCTCCTCGGCCACCACCATGCGGACATCTTCGAGTTGGATCGAACTGCCCGGCTCGATATCCATCCGGTCCACGATCAGGTGCGTACCACGGGCCGCTCGGTACTGGCGGCCACCGACGTGGACGATCGCGTACATGGACACTCCTGGAAGTCACACCCGGGCCGCGGGAGAGGGGCACGGGAACACAAATAGCGCTCGGCGATGTTATCAGAAGGGGTGGCGCCGGCCTCTCAGTTGGTCACGTCCACCGGCGCAAGTGCCGAGTAGTTGGCCATGAGATCGTTCTGGGTGCTGGAGCCGGTGCTGGCCACCACGCTGGCGGAAGACTGGTAGATGCCGGTCGGGACCACCTTCTGCACCTGAACCTGAAAGGCAATGTTGAGCACGCCGGGGCCGCCGGAGCCGCGGCCGGGGATCGTGAACCCGACCCAGATCGGCACAAGGGTCTGGACGGTCGGATAGGTTATGCCCCCGGTGCCGGCGTTACCCGAGAGCGAGCTGGTCGCGGTGTAGAGGAACTGCTCCGGCAAGCTGACGGAGACGCTGACTCCGGATGCCGCGCCACTGCCGGTGTTGGTAACCACGGCGTGGTAGGTCACCGCCGAGCCTACGGTCACGGTACTCGGGCTCGCACTCAGGGTGAAGTGAAGGCTGGGCGCGGGCGCGATCGCCATGCTAAGGGGAGTGCCGGCAATGGTGTTGGAGTAGCCGCTCGCGTAGGCCTCAGGCTGCACCTGGACCTTGCCCGGCGCGCCCGCCGCCTGGAACTCCGCCGTGATCTGGACCTGGCTCGGGGTTCCCGGCACCGATGGCCCCAGCGTCCAGGCACCCCAGGTGAGCGTCGAGTCGCCGGCCGACGGCTCGTCGTCGGAGGCGCGCACGGCGTCGCCGTTGACGTTTTGGTTCACGGTGCCCAAGTAGTTGAATCCCGAGGGGACCGTGGTCCGCACGGTCACGCCGTCAACGGAGTTGGCCCCGCGATTGGTGATGGTGAATTGGACCTGCACGTCGGTGCCCTGGGGCACGGTGGCCGAGGTCGAGGTCACGCCCTGCGAGACGACTTGGGTGTGCACCGTGAGGCCGCGCAGGACCGCTGCCCCCCCGCAGCCGCTCAGGGCGCTCAGCGGCAGGGCTCCGGCAGCAATCGCGAGCGCGGCTCCCCCGAGCCGCCGCGTGCTCAGTTAGCCGCTCCTGCCCAATTGCCTCCGGCCAGCGGGCGCCGGGTCGCACTCGCAGGACCCAGTGCCACCCGCGGCGCCGGGGCGGTGGGGAGCGGGTCGGGGTAGCCGATGTCGCCGAGTAGGCGCATGGCGGTCGCGCAATCCAGCCCGATGACCGTGTCGCTGCGCCCAACTACTTCATCGACGAGCGAGCTCCCCTGCCCCTGAATCGCGTACGCGCCCGCCTTGTCCAGCGGCTCTCCACCCGCCAGGTACTGCTCGAGCTCCTCGTCGCTGAAGTCGCGCATGCGCACCACCGCGCGGGAGACGCCCATCTGCTCACGGCCGGTCGTCGCCGAGAGCGCGCAACTGCCGGTCAGCACCAGGTGGCGGCGGCCTCTCAGGCTCTGCAGCATCTGCCGGGCCCGCTCGCAGGTGTGTGGCTTGCCCAAAGGTCCCTCGGGGCCAACCACGACCGTATCGGCGGCCAGAACGAATGCCGATCGGGGGGCGGTGACGGCGTGCGCCTTGGAGCGGGCCAGGAGTTGGACCGCCAGCTCAGTGCAGATCCCGTGCGCCAGCGTCTCGTCGACGTTGGGCACGACCACCTGAAATCGCAGCCCCAGTCGGAGCAAAAGGGCGCGCCGCCGCTCGGATCCCGACGCCAGCACCAGCTCAGCCACCGCCAATGCTCCGGCAACCCGAGCGGTCCGACCGGCTCCGCCCCCCGGCGCCCACGCCTTCCGGCAACCGCTTCACAGGTGACTGAGTTTAGCAGTGAGATCGAGACGGGCGGTCAGCCAGCCGGGCAGGCCCAGGCGAGCCAGAGCGCCTACCAGGGTGCAGGCGGCCCACCACCCGAGCAGCAGGAGGCCGACCGGGGCTGATCTCAGCTGGGGAAAGGCCAAGATCAGGACCAGTGCGGCCAGAGACGCTCGGGCAGCGGGGAGCAGGGGTGACCCAGGGAAGCGCAGACGGGGGTCGTCGCGGAGCGTGAGGCCAGCGCCGGCCGCGAGCAGGCTCAGCAAGAGCCGTCCGACCTCAGCCCCCCAGCCGCGCGCACCCAAGATCGACGCCCAGTCGGGAGATGTCATCGCCAGGGCGAAGAGCAGAATCCCCAGCGTCCAGAGGGCGACCAGCACGGCTCCGACGCTCAGGTACTGCCGATGGCGGGTGAGAACAAGCAAGCCCCAGACCCCGGCCACGCTCATCACCACCCCCCCAACCGGGGCGCTGGTGCCGGCGCCGAAGCTGACCGAACTGGCCGGGTTGGCGGTCAAGGTCACGGGAAGCAGAACCACCGACCCCAGGGCCAAGGCGACAAGCCATTCACCGGGGGAGCCAAGGCGCGACGGCGGCCGCCAGCACACCCAGGGCGGCCTTCCCGCCCCCCACTCGGCACAGACCACCCCGAACAGGAGCGCGGCCCCGCCCGGGTACACCGCCACCGCCGCGCAGAGGGCAAATGCCGCCAGCAGGTGGCTCACGGGTGGACTCCGAATACGCCAGCCAGGATCGGCCCCGGGGCGAGCCCCACCGCCAGGACAGCGGTACCGATCAGGGTTGCCACCGCCCCTGAGCCGAGCCACCCCCGACTGGGGGTCCGAGCCAAGGTGTCTCTGAGACCGGCCACCCCGGCGACCAACAGAAGTCCGAGCGCCAGCAGCGCGAACGAGAACACCAGCGGCCCCAGGTAGGCGATCCCGAGCAGCACCAGCAGCCGCCCAGCGAACCCTCCGAAAGGCGGCATGCCGGCCAAGCCCACCCAGCTCAGGAGGTGGGATCGGCTCCCGCCCGGCTCGGTCAGCACGGACCCCGCCAGCCAATGGACGACCAAGAGCAGCAGCGCCCCGGCGAGTCCGCGGGCGTTGCCCGAACCCACCCCCACGAACATCAGGCCGACGTCCGCGCTCAGCACCGCCCAGTACCGCTTGGCCGGGTCCGTGGTGAGCGCGGCCAGCGACCAGAACATAGCCGTCGCCAGACCCAGGGATACCAGCAGGATGCCGAGGGCCAGGGCCAGACCGGGAGGTGCGGCCGCCAGCACCCGCGCCGCGACCAGCACCGCCACCGGGATCAGCCAGACGCGCCACGCCGCCCCTTCCGCCGGGCTGACCCGCCCGAGCGCTCCCGACCAGATTGAGAACGGCAGCACCCCCGCCGCCCCGGCGAGACCACCCACGACCAGCATTGCCGCCAGCGCCGGAGGGCTGCCGCCGGCCTGTTCCGACGGCAGGACCGCCGCCGCCCCGATCAGAGCGCAGAGGACCAGGACCGCCTGCCGGCCCAGGTTGCGCTGTGCCAGCATCGGCCCCGCCAGCCGCTCCCAGCGCACCCACACCGCCACCGTCATGCCCCCCAGCAAAAGGGCGATGGGCACCGCCGAGTCGAGGGTGAGCGCCAGCGCGGCACCACCAGCCAGCAGCAGCCCGAGAGCGGCGCCCCCGGCACTCAGGACCCGCTCCCTCCCGGAGGCGAGTTCCAGGAGCATGGCCAGGCCCCCGGCGGCAACCACGCCCAAGGCGATGCGGCTGACGACCACGTTGCCAAGACCGAACTGAACCAGGAGGGCCGGGCGCCCAGGCGCCCTTTGGGAGAGCGCCATCCCGGCTGCCAGCGCGGCACCGCCCAATGCCACCGCCAGCGGCGTCACAATTCGGTGGCGGCGGCCCACGGTGGCACACAAAAGGGCGGCGAGCGCCACCACCCCCAGCCCCCCGACCAGCCCCGGACTCACACGATCGCCTCCCAGGGGTTGGCCCCGGCGACCAGCACCATGAAGGCGGCCGTGGCCGCGGCCACCAGGGACGCGGTGCCAAAGGCGCGGGTAGGCGCCTCCAAGAGCAGGAACGCGGCCGACCCCATTCCCGCGCACATTGCACCCAGGCCGAGGTCGGCCGGACCACGGCTGGTGCCGAGGCGGATGACGCCGACCTCCCAGGCGAAAAGGCACGCGAAGGCGGGTCCCTGGGTGAGTATGGTGCCCGCCGCCAGGTGGCCCGAGAGCAGGCGGGCGCCGACCAAACCCCCAAGTCCGATCAGCAGGCGAAGGCTGCGCTCCCCGAACAGGCGGCTGCGGCCCATGGTGATCGACGATCCCAGCAGCCAGCTCGCGGAACTGAGCCACGGCGTCCGCGCTCCCGCCGCCACCAGCGCCGCGGCCCCGACGCCGACCGCGGCCAGGCAGGCGAAACCGACCAGTCCAGCCGTCAGCGAGGCGACCCCACCCAACCCCAGACCCATGGCGGCAGCCGAAAGCGCCAGACCGAGCGGGCCACGCCCGGCCAGCAGGACCAGACCGCCCGCAGCGAACCCGCCCGCCGCCATGAAGGAGGCCCAGATCACAGGTGCGTCAGTTCGGCGAACATCCAGCCCACCGCGGCGGCGGTGGCAAGCCACAGCCACACCGGCCGCTCGGCCACCTCCCGCTGCGCCAGCGCTGAGACCAGCTGGGTCCAGCGGCCGGCCGCCTGGCGGAGATCAGGAGCGGGCAGGGCGAGAGCCAGCCTGGCGCGCAGGCGTCGTCCCAGCAGAGGGGCGCCGAAGGGCAGCTGCGGTGGCAGGGTGCCTGCATACCCCGGCTGCCTAGGCGCATCGCGCGCCACCCAGACCAGGGCCAGCAGGGTCAGGGCCAACCCCAGCAGAATGGCGAAGTAGCCGCCGGGCCAGAGGACCCCCCCCACCTGGACCGAGAGCGCGTCGGGCGCCGTGATCACGCTTCCGCCGCCGGCGGCATCGCCGGCGAGCGCCCCGCCCGCAAGCGTCAGCGTCCAGCCTGGCAAAAGGCTGGCCGCCAGCAGCGCCAGCCCGGGTACGAAGAGCGCGGGAGCCAGGCGGGCGCGGCCGAGCGACCAAAACCGCGGCGCCAGCAGGGACAGCAGCACCAGCGCGGCGGTGTAGCCCAGAGCCGGCCCCACCCCCGCCGACAGCCCGCGGCTCAGAGCCAAGGCGCCCCCGGTCACCGCCACCGCGTAAGCGAGCGAGATGGGACTCAACAGGAGCGCAGATCCCGCCAGCAGCCAAGGGCCGCGGGTGCGCCGGTCCGCACCCCGCGCCGGCTCAAGGTAGCGTGCCATCCACGCCCGGGGCAGGAAGACTGCCTCAAGCTCCATGAAGAGTGCGCCCGCACAGCCCAGGATGGTTCCCGAGATGGAGTTCTCGCCGAAGCCGACCAGCGTGAGACAGGCACCGGCCAACAAAGCAGCCGCGAGCTCGCCGCGCAGGCTGCGGCTCATGACCATGAGAAGAACGCCACCGGCAGCCAGCAGAAGCGCAAGCGCGTCGAAGCCGGTGCCGATCCAGCTCGCGGGCCACGATCCGCCGGACAGCTGCTCAATGCGCACCAGCAGCACCGCGGACGTGGGCACGGCGACCACCGCCAGCCAGTCGCCGAGGTCGGCGGCGGTGAGCCGCTCGTCCGGCGTCTGCCGGCGCAGCGGGTCGCCGAGCAGGGCCGCGCTCGAGAGCCGGGCCAGCGCCGGCAGCACCAACAAGACCACCAGCGCCGGGCTCATGGCGGCGGTGGGCAGGGCGGTGAACTCCTCGGTGCCCCACTGGGAGAGCACCGCCACCAGAAGGCCGAGCCACAGGAGCGCGATCGCCTGATCGGCCGCCGCCGCCAGCAGCAAGCGCAGGCTGGCCCTCCGCGGTCTCCGCGCGTAGCTGAGGCCGATGCCGCCGATCAGTGACAACTGCAGCCCGACGTACATGGTCAGCAAGCCGCCGGCGAAAGCCACCAGAACTGCGCCTAGGGCGGCAACTCCCAGCGCCGAACAGCTGAGGGGACTGCGGTGCCGCCCAGCGAACGTCACCACCAGGGCCGCCGCCGTGACCATCATCGCCGCCACACAGGCGACCGTGTCCGCCTGCAGGCTGAACGGCAACCGCTGGGCGAAGCGCCAAACCGCGAACCCCAGCACCCCGCTCGGCTGCAACTGGAAAAGCAGGTCGGTGGTCATCGCCAGTGCCGCCAGCAGTCCGATGCGTAGGACCCAGAGCCCGGCGCCGGCGTGCAACCGCGGCCCCAGTCGTCCCGGCGATGCGCAGATCAGCGACGCCATCCCGACCACGGCCGGAACGGCGAGCGTCAGCGGCTCTAGAGAAGACACGGTGTCAAGCCCCCTCCCCGCCACGCCCCGGCGAATCCACCTCCGGCTCGCCGACAGGAGCCAAGCCCATCGGGCTGAGTTTCACACCACGGGGGAGCTCAGAGCTCCACCACGCCCCGCAGGAGCGCCTCCCGACGCAAGGTCTCGTCCAACTTGGCACGCTCGCGCGCCACGACTTCGCGGGGCGCCTTGTGGGCGAACGGGCCCGCCAGCTTCACCTCCAGCGCCCGCCGTCGGCCCACCACCGCTTCCAGCTCGCGCTGCAGCTTCTGGCTGAGCGCCCCGGCGCCAACGCCTTCGGCGCGCAGGCGAAGATGGGTGCCGCCGGCCACCCAGGACGCGCCGTGGTGGTCACCGTCCAGGTCCACCCACTCGACCGGCAGCAGAGCGGCGATGTATCGGCGGGCCTCGGGCTGGGCCAGCTCCGCACCGGCGGCCTCCACCGCAACGCTGACCCTCGGGGCGCCGGGCTGAGTGGAGAGGCCCAGGTCCAGCAGCAGCCGCCGGAGCCCGCTCACCACTCCCATGCAGGCGGCCATCCCCTGCTCCGCCTCGGGATCGTGCCAGGCGGCGGTGGACCCCGGCCACTGCGCCAAGTCCAGCGAAGCCGGAAGTCCCTCGAAGCGCTCCGCGCAGGCTTCGCTGATGAATGGCATCAGGGGATGGACCAAGCTCAGCACCTGCACCAGCACCGCCCGGGCGGTCCAGAGCGCAGCCGAGTCTTGCCGGTCGAGCCTGGGCTTGGCCAGCTCCAGGTACCAGTCAGCGAACTCATGCCAGGCAAACTCATAGACGGCCTCCATGGCAGTGCCGAGCTCGAACGATTCGAAGCTTGCCTCCAGTTTCTCGGCCACTGCCCCAAGCCGGGAGAGAATCCAGCGGTCGGCCAGCTCCAATTGCGCCGGTTCCGCGGCGGCGGGGATCTTGGCCTCGGCCTGCTCTCCCAGGCCACTGGCGAGCCAGAGCAACCTGGTCATGTTCCAGAGCTTGTTGGCAAATCGCGCGTAGCCCTCGATCCGGGTTTCGTCGAATCGCGCGTCCTGGGTGCCCAGGGCGACACTCGCCGCCCAGGCGCGCACCGCGTCCGCCCCATAGCGATCGACCATCTCAAGCGGGTCCACCACGTTGCCGCGGGACTTGGACATGCGCGCTCCGTCGCTGCCCAGGATGGTGGCGTGGAAGAGCACGTCCCGGAAGGGCACGGCTCCCGGAAAGCGGAGCCCCATCATCACCATCCGGGCCACCCAGAGCTTCAGGATGTCCCGGCCGGTGCTCAGCACCGAGGTCGGATAGAAGCGGGCCAGCTCGGACGTTGCCTCGGGCCAGCCCAGGATGGCAAACGGCCAGAGCGCGCTGGAGAACCAAGTGTCCAGGACGTCGGGATCGTGCGTGAGCGCCTCGGTCCGGCACTCGGGACAGGCCTTGGGCAGATCCAACCAGGCAAAGGTGTGGCCGTTGGTGCAGGTGGATACTGGGATGCGGTGCCCCAGCCAGAGCTGGCGGCTGATGCACCAATCCCTGAGCCCGGTCATCCAGTCCAGGTACTGCTGGCGGAACTGGGGGGGGTGGAGCTTGATGTGCCCGTCCGCCACCACCTCGGCGGCCGGCTCGCTGAGTGCCCTGACCCGGACCCACCACTGGGGGGTGACCAGGGGCTCCAACACCGCGCCGCAGCGATCGCAGTGCCCCACCTGGTGGACGATCGGCTCCTCTCGCGCCATCGCCCCCGACTCGCGCAACCGCCGCGCGGCCACCTCCCGCGCCGCTTCGACCGCCACGCCGTCCAGGTCTGGCAGGCCAGGTGCGATCACCCGACCGTCCAGTGTGATCACGTTCAGGAGCGGCAACCGGTGCCTCTCCCCCACCTCGAAGTCCTCGGCCGAGTGACCCGGCGTGATCTTCAGCACCCCGGTGCCCAGCTGAGGATCGACCGCCGCGTCCTCGATCACCGGGATCTCGCGACCGCGGAGCGGCTCGCGCACCCGCTGGCCCACGAACCCTTGGTAGCGGGAATCGCCCGGCGCCACCGCCACCGCCACATCGGCCAAGATGGTCTCCGGCCGGGTGGTCGCCACCACCAGCTCGCCCCGCCCGGAGGTGAGCGGGTAACGAATGTAATAGAACGTGTCCTGGTGTTCCTGGTAGTCGACCTCCTCGTCGGAGATGGCGCTCTGGCAGCGGGGACACCAGTTGACGATGCGCGGGCCCCGGTAGATCAGCCCGGCCCGGTAGAGCTCGCCGAAGACCAGCCGGATGGCGCGCACATAGGCCTCGTCCAGAGTGAAGCGCTCACGCTCCCAATCGCAGGTGGCGCCCATGCGGCGCAGCTGCTCACCGATCCGCCCCTGGTACTCGCGATACCAGGCGTCGACCCGGACGGCAAAGGCGTCGCGCCCGATGGCCTCCTTGGTCGTTCCTTCGTCGGCCAGCTGCCGCTCGATCACGTTCTGGGTGGCGATGGCAGCGTGGTCGGTGCCGGGCACCCAGCAGACCTCGTAGCCGCGCATGCGCTGGAAGCGGCACAAAGCGTCCTGGAGCGATGCATTGAGCGCATGCCCCATGTGCAGGGCACCGGTGATGTTCGGCGGCGGGAGAGCGATGCTGTAGGGAGGCTTGGGGCTGGCCGGGTCAGCATGGCCCAGCCCCAACTGCTCCCAGCGCTGGCGCCAGCGGCGCTCGGCCAGCTGAGCCTGGTAGCTAGACTCCACGGCCGTTCAGGACGTGCTGGACCCGATCGGCTCCAGCTCCCGCGCCACCTCCCGCGCCGCCTCGACCAGGTGGCGCAGTGACGGCTCCACCTCCTCCCAGCGCCGGGTCTTGAGCCCGCAGTCGGGATTGGCCCAAAGCCGATCCGGCGGCAGCACCCGGGCCGCCGCCCGCAACCTCGCGGCCATCTCCCCCGTTCCCGGCACCGCCGGGGAGTGAATGTCGTAGAGGCCCGGCCCCACCTCGGCGGGGTAGCCGTGGTCGGACAGACTCTGCAGGAGCTCCATGTCGGAGCGCGCCGCCTCGATGTAGAGAGCGTCCGCCTCCAGCGCCGCGATCGCGTCCATGATCTCGCCGAACTCCGAGTAGCACATGTGGGTGTGCACTTGGGTATCGGCTCCGGCGCCGGCCGCCGCGAGCCGGAAGCAGTCGACCGCCCAGCGCAGGTAGGCCGGTTGCTGCGACTTGTGCAGCGGCATCCCCTCACGGAGCGCGGGTTCGTCGATCTGGATCACCTCGATGCCCGCAGCCTCCAAGTCGGCGACCTCGTCGCGCAGCGCCAAGGCGATCTGGAGACAGCTATCGCTGCGGTCCAGGTCCTCGCGGGGAAACGACCACTCCAGAATGGTCACCGGACCGGTCAGGATGCCTTTGACCGGCCGGGGGGTCAGTCCCTGGGCGAACTTCGCCCAGCGCACTGTCATCGGCCCCCGGCGGCTGACGTCGCCGAAGATGATGGGTGGCTTGGTGCAGCGCGACCCGTAGGACTGGACCCATCCGGACTGGGTGGTGAGGAAGCCGTTGAGCTGCTCGGCGAAGTACTCGACCATGTCGTTGCGCTCGGGTTCACCGTGGACCAGCACGTCGAAGCCCGCATCCTCCTGGAAGCGGATCACCCGCTCCACCTCGCGCTCGACCAGCTCCTGGTATCCGGCCGCATCCAGCTCGCCGCGCCCGCGCCGGGCCCGCGCCTGACGAAGGTCGGAGGTCTGAGGGAAGGAGCCAATGCTCGTGGTCGGCAGCGACGGCAGGCCGCGGCGCTCCCGGAAGGCTCGCCTTCGGGTGGCGCCGTCACCCGGACGGAGCAGGTCGGCGGCGCCCACCCGGGCGGCGCGCTCCCGCACCTTGGGGTCGACCACCCGCGCCGAGGCGCGCCGCGCGGCCGCCAGCTGCCGCAATTCTTGCAACTGCTCGGCGACCGCGCCGTCGTCCAGCGCCTGTGCCAAAAGCACGACCTCGTCCAGCTTCTCCTCGGCAAACGCCAGCCAAGAGCGCAACTCGGGGTCCAGGCGGACCTCCGCCTTCGCGGTCACCGGGATATGCATCAGCGAGCAGGACGGGGCCACCGTCACCCGCTCCGGACCCAGCTTGGTGGCGGCAGCGCGCAGGATCGGCAGCGCGTAGTCGGGATCGAGTTGCCAAACGCCGCGCCCGTCGACCACCCCCAAAGAGAGGCAAAGCTCGTCCGGGGCGGACTCCAAGGCCTGGGCTAGGTCAGAGCGCCCCCGAACCAGGTCCAGGTGGACGCAGTCGACCGGCA
Source organism: Candidatus Dormibacteria bacterium (assembly GCA_046703825.1). Lineage (GTDB taxonomy): Bacteria > Chloroflexota > Dormibacteria > Aeolococcales > Bog-877 > JBJKSO01. Next base: position 7,291 of record JBJKSO010000058.1, on the reverse strand, counting down.
GAGCCAGCGCCGCCGGCAAATTAGCGCCGATACCGGCGAAGTAGGACGCCACCAGCAGCTTCAGTCCGGGGGCGGCCCGGCGCAGCTCGGCGTAGCTGCGGTCGAGCGCCTCCAGCACCGCCACCGAGGCGTCGGCGGACAGGCAGGGCTCGTCGAGCTGGACCCAGCTGGCGCCGGCCGCCGCCAGCGATGCCAAGACTTCGGCGTAGCAGGGCAGCAGCCGGTCCAACAGCGCGAGCGGGGACTGCCCCGAGCATCGACTCAACTGCAGGAAGGTCACCGGGCCGAGCAGCACCGGTCGGGTGATCAAGCCCTGGGCGGCCGCCTCGCTGAACTCCTCCAGCGGCTTGTTCCAGCTGAGCCGGAATCCCTGCTGAGCGTCCAGCTCGGGCACCAAGTAGTGGTAGTTGGTGTCGTACCACTTGGTCATGTCCAGGGGGTGGACTTCGCGGCCCTGGACCACCCCCCCTCTGGCCATGGCGAACATCAGGTCAGGCCCGGGCGCGTCACCGTCCCAGCCAAACCGGCCGGGGACCGCCCCCACCATCAGCGCGGTGTCGAGTACATGGTCGTAGAGGGAGAAGTCGTTGCTGGGTATCTCGCTCAGCCCGCTGGCGCTCTGCGCCTGCCAGCGCTGGGCGCGCAGATCGGCCGACTGACGCTCCAGCTCCGCCCGGTCGATCTGGCCGGACCAGTAGCTCTCGAGCGTCCGCTTCAGCTCGCGCCGACGCCCGATGCGCGGAAAGCCCAAGTTAGTTGATTTCAGCATCATCCAGAAGGGAACTCTGTTCGTGTGGGGGTGCTGGCCAGTGTACTGACGGCCCCCGCCTCGGCGCGAGCCCGTGAGCCCAAGACTAAGCCGATGCCGCCCGCGGCTCCTCGTCTCGGAACAGGTCCGGCTCTCGGGACTCCACGATCGAGCTCTCGGTGATTACGCAGCGCTTGACCTCCGGGTGGGAGGGCACCTTGAACATGCTGTTCAGGAGCACCGATTCCAGGATGCTCTTGAGTCCGCGGGCGCCGGTGCCCAGCGCCAGGGCGCGCTGCGCTATGGCCCGCAGCGCGCCTTCCTCGAAAACCAGCTCCACGTCGTCCAGTGCCAGCAACTTCTGGTACTGCTTGACGAAGGCGTTGCGCGGTTCGGTGAGAATGCGGGTGATGTCGTCCTCGTCCAGCATGTCGAGGCTCACCAGAATCGGCAGCCGCCCGACGAACTCCGGGATCAGCCCGTACCGGAGCAGATCCTGGGCCTGCAGGTCGTGCAGGATCTTGGAACTCTGCTTATTGCGGGGCCCCGCGAGTTCGCTGCCGAAACCGATGGTGCGCTGACCGACGCGCTGCTCGATGATCCGCTCCAGGCCGTCGAAGGCACCGCCGCAGATGAAGAGGATGTTGGCGGTGTTGATCTGGATGAAATCCTGGTGCGGATGCTTGCGGCCGCCTTGGGGAGGCACGTTGGCGACGGTTCCCTCGAGAATCTTGAGCAGCGCCTGCTGCACCCCCTCGCCGGAGACGTCGCGGGTGATCGAGGGATTGTCGGATTTGCGCGAGATCTTGTCGATCTCGTCGATGTAGATGATCCCCCGTTCCGCGCGGGCGATGTCGAAGTCCGCCGCCTGGATCAGGCGCAGCAAAATGTTCTCAACGTCCTCGCCTACGTAGCCCGCCTCGGTCAGCGAGGTGGCGTCGGCGATGGAGAAGGGCACATCCAGAATGCGGGCGAGGGTCTGGGCCAGGAGTGTCTTGCCGCAACCGGTCGGACCCACCAGCAGCACGTTGGACTTCTGCAGCTCAACGTCCCCGACCTCGCGGGTGCTGTTGACCCGCTTGTAGTGGTTGTAGACGGCCACCGAAAGGACGCGCTTGGCCTGGTCCTGGCCCACAACGTACTGGTTGAGGGAATTCCAGATGGTCTGGGGGTTCGGCACCACGTTGCTGCGGGTGCGGCGAGCCGGCGCGACCCGGGAATCCTCCTCGAGCACCTCCTGGCACAGTTCGATGCACTGATCGCAGATGTAGACGCCCGGTCCGGCGATCAGCTTGCGGACCTGCTCCTGACCCTTGTTGCAGAAGGAGCAACGGGTGCGGCGGCGGTGATCCTCGCCGTTCATGCCGCGTCACCACCGGGGCCCGCCAGCTGTGAGGCGGCGCGTCCGACGCACGAGGCGCAGATCAGGGCCTGACGCACTCGCGGGCCTGCCACCAGCACCACGCGGCTGGCCGCGGCACCGCAGAAATCACACCGATGCTGCCGGTCCCGCAGCAGACGCCAGCGGCCGCCAGGACGCTCTTCGCCACCGCTCCGCCGGTCCACAAAACGCATGCGCTTCTCCGGTCAGGTGCCCTGAGTCTTGGCCGTCTCCCGCTCTCGAGCCGGCGAGGCGCCGTTGCCAGCGGGCTCGCCGGCTCGCCGGCTGGTGATGATGTGGTCGATGAGACCGTATTCCAGCGCCTCCTCGGGCGACATGTAGAAGTCGCGATCCGAGTCACGGGTGATCTGGTCCACCGGCTTGCCAGTGTGGTGAGCCAGAATCTGGTCAAGAATGCGCCGCAGGCGCAAAATTTCCTGGGCTTGGATCTGGATGTCGGACGCTTGCCCCTGGAAACCGCCGCTGGGCTGGTGCATCATGATCCGGGTGTTGGGCAGGCTGAAGCGCATGCCCTTGTCTCCACCTGCCAGCAACAGGCATCCGAACGAGGCGGCCAGTCCCATGCAGAAGGTGCTAACCCGCGGGCGCACGTACTGCATGGTGTCGTAGATGGCAAGCCCGGCAGACACCGAGCCGCCCGGACTGTTGATGTAAAGGTTGATGTCCCGCTCCGGATCCTCGCTCTCCAGGTAGAGCATCTGGGCCATCACCAAGTTGGCGATCTGGTCGTCGATCGGGGTGCCGATGAAGATGATGCGGTCCTTGAGTAGGCGGGAGTAGATGTCGAACGCCCGCTCACCGCGGCTGGTGGTCTCGATGACCATCGGAACGAGCGCCATGCTCTCCTCCTGGGAATTCCGGCCTGGTGTGGCCGCCTTGGGTTTGAGTATACCCTCGGATCTGGCGGGGTCCGCCCCCGTCGGCGGGCCATGCGCAGGCCCGCTTCCCGGTTAGCTGGGGGTGCCCCGGGCGAGTTCGGCCAGGTGCCGTCGGGCGTGCCCCAGCAGCAGTTGGTGGCGAAGGGGCTCCCGGGCTCGCGCCCGCGTCTCCCGACCGCTGCTGCGGTCGAAGATCTCGCCCAGCGCCTGGTCCAGCTCCGGGTCCGAGATCGATAGGTTCTCGCGGCGGGCTACCTCTTCCAGGGCCAGCTCCAGCTTGACCCGGTCGACCGCCGGTTGGCGCTGCTCGCCGCGGAACTGCTCCACCGTGCGTCCCTGCGACTCCAGCAGCTGCTGCAGCGAGAGCCCAGAGGCGGTGAGTCGGGACTCCAGGTCTCGCAGCTCGTGGTCGATCTCACCCTGGATCATGGGCTCGGGCACCTCGACCCGGGTCATCTCCATGAGCCGCTCCAGCACCCGGTTCTCCTGCTCGCGCTCGGCCTCCGCTTGGCCCTCGGCAACCAGCTGGTCGTGGACGTACTGGCGCAGCTCGGCGAGGTTGTCGCCGTGCCCGGCCACCGCGGCCAGGTTGTCGTCCAGGGGCGGCACCTCCTTGGAGTAGACCTGCTTGATCTCGGCAGTGATGGTCACCAGCTCTCCCCGCAGCTCCTCCCGCGAGTACTCCTCGGGCAAGGTCAGGGTGATGTCGACGGTGTCGCCCGCCTTGGCCCCCTCCAGCTGCTCCGCCATCCCCGGCAGCAGCTCGCCCTGGTCCAGATCCAAGGACTGGAGCTGACGCTCGCTGCCGACCACCTGGTCGCCGTGGCGCATGGTGAGCTCGGCGTTGACCACGTCACCCGATCTGATTTCGCGGTCGCCAGCGTCGCTCAGCTGCGCGTAGCGCTGGCGCAGCGCGGCCAGAGTTCCCTCCACGTCCTGCTCCGAAACCGACTTGACTTCTGTCGGGACACGGATGGTGCGGTAGTCGCCCAGGGTTACCTCGGGCCGGACGACGACCGAGGCGACGAAGCGAAAGGGCTCGCCGCGCTCCAGCACCACCTCACTGATTGACGGCGAGGCCACCGGCTCCAGTTCGGCCTGGGACAGCGCCCTCGCGTACACCGTGGGGAGCAACTGGTCAACGGCCTCCTGGCGGATGGCTTCCCAACCGACCGCCCGCTCCACCACGGCTGGCGGCGCCTTGCCAGGCCGGAAGCCGGGGAGCCGTACCTGACGGCCCAGCCGGCCCAACGCCTGCTGCAGGGCGCGGTCGACCTCAGTTGCCGGGGCCTGGGCGCTGATCTGAGCCTGGGAGCCAGGCAGTCGCTCGACGCTGACCTCTATCTCGGAGGCTGGGGAAGTCTGGGCCATCCATTACTCCTCGTGCGCGGACCGAGGCTCGAACTCGGACGGGTTGCCCCACGGGGTCCTAAGCCCCGCGCGTCTACCAGTTCCGCCATCCGCGCCTAACCTCACTCGGTCGGTCGCGACGCGGGCCGAGTATAGCCAAACGGGCACTCCCTTCCGCGGCTTCTTGATCAGCGGCGGCGCAGGGTCGAAACGACCACCCGGCGGCCGCGTTAGTCGAGTCGGGGTGGGGCAAGCGCAGTGGTCCAGAACGTGGCCGCTGAACAGTCGAGGGGTAACGCCATGAACAGCCCAGACGAGTACAGCCCGGAGGGACAGCCCCGTGCCGTGACCCCGGCCGGGCGTGGACCCCTGGTCCATGAGCCATACCTGCCCCCAGAGGAGGCCGGGTGGAGCCGGACGCAAGCCGAAGAGACCACCGCCGGCACCGCCACTTCCCAGGCGCCCGTCTCCAAGGCGGCTCCGGTCGCCTATCGGCCCGCTGGCGTCGGCGGCTTCAGGCTGAGAGAGCTTATTTGGCTTTCGGTCGCCGTCGTGGACGCCTTTTTGGGACTTGACTTCTTGTTCCGTGCCATCGCCGCCGGACCGAGCGGTTTCGTGTCCGTGGTCGAGCGGGTGGGCGACGCGCTGGCTTCGCCATTCGCCGGGCTGTTCAGCAGCAGCGTCCCCCAGGTCGGACACACCACCGACTGGGCCGCGCTGGTCGCCATCGTCGTTTACACCCTCGCGGCCTTGATCGTGGCCCGGCTGGTGGCGATCTTCTCTCGCCCCGTCTTCCGCCGTGCTTCCGGCGTTTAGAACTGCCCTCCTGGCGCAGGTGCACGGCACGGCGAGCGCACGGCGGGCCGCTGCGGCGGCCCGCCCCGCTCGCCCTCTGGCATAGAAATACCCGCCACCCAGGCTGAGTCCGGCCAGTGATCCTCCAGGTCCTGGTGCTGGTGGCATGCGCGGCCGGCCTGGCCACGCTGTCGGCGGTGATCCCGGGGCCGGCGCGGTGGCGCTGGTACCTGGCGCTGCCGGTTTCGGCGCTGGCTTTGGCCGCGGCCGGTTGGGTGACGGCGGTCACAACCGGCGATTTCCGGCTCGCCGTGGCCGGCTCAGCCGCGCTCTTTTCGCTGAGCTTGCTGCTCTGGCCCTGGATGAGGGCTTGGAGCCTCGTCGCGGTCGAGGTCTTCTCGACCGCGGTCTTCGCCATGCTGGCCTACCTCGCCTACTCCACCCAGCAGACCGTCGTCCAGTCGATCAGCCCCCATCTGGTGATCGCCCTCCTGGCGGGTTCGGTGATCCTGATCCTGGGGGAGGCGGTGGCGCTGACCCTGGCGCTGAGCTACCTGTTCGAGATCCTCGACGTCCTCGGCCGGCCCGTGCCGCAGCCCGAGTTCGCAACCGAGCACACTGGACCCTGGCCCCAGGTGGCGATCCAAGTACCGGCCTACAACGAGCCGGTGCCGCTGCTGGAGCAGACCCTGGCGGCACTGGCCAAGATCGACTACCAGAACCTGCTGGTGCAGGTGGTCGACAACAACACCGCCGATCCAGCGGCCTGGCGGCCCATCGAGGCACTCTGCCGCAGACTCGGGCCACGCTTCCAGTTCATGCATCTGGAAAACTGGCCCGGCTACAAGGCAGGGGCCTTGAACGAGGCCACCCGGCGCTTGCCCGCCGAGGTGGCGATCATCGGCGTGGTGGACGCCGATTACGTCGTCCGACCCGGGTTTCTGAAAGATACCGTCGGCTTCTTCGACGACCCCCAGGTGGGTTTCGTACAAACCCCCCAGGACTACCGCGACTGGCAGGACGACGGCTACCTGCGGGGACTGTTCCACAGCTACCGCTACTTCTTCGACATCACCATGCCGGCGCGCAACCACCGCGACGCCATCATCTTCTGCGGCACCATGGGGCTGATCCGGCGGTCTGCCTTCGAGGAGATCGGCGGCTGGAACGAGAACTGCATCACCGAGGACGCCGAAGCTAGCCTGCGCATGCTCGGGCTCGGGTACCGGGGCGTCTACCACCGGGTGTCCTGGGGCCGGGGCCTGATGCCGCTCACGTTCGACGGCTTGAAGAAGCAGCGCTTCCGCTGGGCCCTGGGCGGCGTCCAGATCCTGAGAATGCACTGGCGCGAGCTCCTTCCCTTCGCGAGGCACCGCACCCAGCTGACGCGAGCGCAGCGCTGGCACTACCTGATCGGTGGCCTGCAGTGGTTCGGCGACTTGCTGCTGGCCGCCTTCACCCTGCTCCTGCTGGCCACCGCCGCCGCCACCGCCGCCCACGATCGCCTGCCGGTTCGCGAGATCACCGGGGCGGTGCTGGTCATTCCAGTGCTGTTCTTGGTGTTCGGCCTGCTCCGCTCCACCTGGGCGATGCGCCGGAGCGGCCATCTGAGCTGGGGCGACGCGGTGCGGGCGCTGCGGATCTGGTTCGCGCTGAGCTGGACGGTGACCCTGGCCGACATCCATGGACTAGTCTCCAACCGGGCCACCTTCCTCAGAACTCCGAAAAGACGCGAGGGAGCCAGCGGCTGGCCGCTGGCGTTGAGCTCCTCGCGCTTCGAAACCCTGGTGGCGGGGGCGGCCTTCGCGGGCGCGGTCGCAATGCTGGTGCGGGCGCCGAGCGTCACCACCGCGCTTTTGGCGCTGATGCTCCTCTTCACCGCCGGGGTCTACTTCAGCGCCCCCTGGGCTGGCCTGGCCGCTGAGGGAATCCGCATGACCCCGTTCAGGCGGATGTACCTGACCTCCGAGGAGAGCACCGGAGGCCGCGAGAAGGGGACGGCCAAGGCCGCCGCCATCCCGGTGGGCCTGGCCCTGGCCGCCTTCGCCGTGCTGGTCGCTGCCTTTACCACCTTCAGTCCGCCTAACTCGGCGCCGTTCGGCGGGGGCAAGGCGGCGG
>JBJKSO010000057.1:0-15859 GCA_046703825.1 Candidatus Dormibacteria bacterium | reverse complement strand
GAGCCGCAGAAGCGCTGACCCGGCTGCAGTGCCGCCCCGCAGCTGGTGCAGGCCAGCTGGAGCGGACTACCGCAGGAGCCGCAGAAGCGCTGCCCCGGAGCGACCGATGCTCCGCAGCGAGGACAAGAATTCACCAGCCTAAGTTTGCCGCGCTGGCGCGAATTGGGCTAGGCCGTCTGGTTCAGGCCCAGGGCGCCGCCGGCGCCGCTCAGCGCGGTCACGATAACGGGAACCAGCTCCTCCAGCTCGACGCCCAGTTCGCCGGTCCCCAGGGTGATGTCTTCGCGGTTGACGCTGCGGGCGAACGCCTTGTCCTTGAGCTTCTTACGCACCGAGGTAGCCGTGACCCGGTCCACCTCGCGATTGGGCTGCACCAGGGCCACGGCGAAGACGAATCCGGTGAGCTCATCGCAGGCGAAGAGCCAGCGGGCGAGGTCGGTGTCCCGGGGGACGTCGCCGTGGGTGGCGTGAGCCTGGATGGCGCGGACCACCACCTCCGGGTAGCCGTGAGCCTCGAGGACCGGCCGCCCCCAGCGCGGGTGGTCTTCCGGGTGGGCCTCGTAGTCGAAGTCGTGCAGCAGCCCGGTGATCCCCCAGAGCTCCTCGTCCTCCCCCCGCCGCCGGGCCACCTCCCGCATCACCGTCTCAACCGCCAGGCCGTGCCGGCGCAGGCTGTCGGTCTTGGTGTGCTCGTGCAGGAGGGCGAGCGCGTCTTCCCGGTTGGGCATCGTCTGATGGTGCCACCCCGGGTCGGCCGTTCACAACCACCCCAGGTCGGCCAGAATGGCTCGGGTGAGCGAGCGCAGCCTGCCCCCGGCAGACCGGGATCGCCTCTGGTCGCAGCTGATGGCGATCGCCGAGTACCGCGAGCCCGAGCTGGGGGGATGGACCCGCCGCGTCTTCAGCGAACCCTACCGGCGGTCTCGCGACTGGGTGCGGCAGCGGATGGGGGAGGTCGGGCTGGGCTGCAGGATCGACGCCGCCGGCAACCTGCTGGGCGAACGGCCGGGTCCCGGGGCGGGCTGGATCGTGCTCGGCTCCCACACCGACACCGTCGCCGGCGGCGGCCGCTTCGACGGGATGGTGGGCGTGATGGCTGGCATCGAGGTGGCCCGCCTGCTTGAGGAGTCCGGAGTGCGCCTGCGGCACGGGCTCAGGGTGGTCGATTTCCTCGGGGAGGAGCCCAACCGCTTCGGTCTCAGCTGCTTGGGCAGCCTGGCAGTGGCGGGACATCTGAGCCGGCAGCAGCTGGAGCTGCGTGACCAGAGCGGCGCCAGCCTGGGCGAGGCTCTGGCGGCGATCGGAGTTGACCCGGCCGGAATCGACCGGGCGCGCTGGCGGCCGGATGAGATCCTGGCTTATTTGGAGCTCCACATCGAGCAGGGGCCCCGGCTGGAGGTGGCAGGCGCCTCCCTGGGGGTGGTCAGCGCCATCGTCGGCATCCACCGGGCCGCGATCACCCTCACCGGTCGGCCTGACCATGCCGGCACCGCGCCGATGGAGTTGCGCCGCGACGCCCTGGCTGCGGCCGCGGAGGTGGTGTTGGGACTGGAGGGAATCGCCCGCCGGCCGCAGGCGGTCGGGGGTGAGGAGTGGTCGGGGGTGGGCACGGTGGGCTCGCTCACCGTCGGCCCCAACGCCGCCAACGTGATCCCCGGCGAGGTGACCATGACCGCCGAGCTGCGCAGCGCCCAGGCGGGCTGGCTGCGAACCCGAGCTGCGGAGTTGGAGCGGCGGGCGCGGGAGGTGGCCGACGTTCGCGGGGTGGGCTGCCGGATCGACTGGGTCTCTTCGGGGGGACCGGTCGCCTGCGCCCCGGAGCTGCGGGCAGTGCTGCGCCGCTGTGCGTCTGAGCTGGAGCCCTCCCCGCTGGAGCTGGTGTCGGGAGCGGGCCACGATGCGGTCCCGGTGAGCAGCGTGGCCCCAGTCGGGATGATCTTCATCCCCTCCCGAGACGGCCGCAGCCACTGCCCCGAGGAGTGGAGCGAGCCGGAGCATGTGGGCTTGGGCACCGAGGCGCTGCTGCGCTCGGTGCTGGCACTGGACCGGAAGAATTGAAGGAGAGTTGATGCGAGGAACCTTGCTGGCGGAGAGCCTGGCGCCGGGGATCACTCTGGACCTGCCCCGGGTGGTCGTCTCTCGGATCGAGCGCTCCAACCCCCGCGGCCCGGAGCAGCAGGGACCCCCGGTGTGGACGGCTATCGAGTTTGAGGGGGACGACGGCGCCGCCACCGAGATCGCGGCGGCGCTGGCGCAGGTGCTGGACGAGCCGGGCTGGTACGCGAACTTCTCGACCGCCGGGGAGACCTTCGTCGTCTACCGCGGGCAGATCTTCGGCTACCGGCGTGGCGATCCCCAGGGACGCGCCGAGGCGCAGGCCTACGGCCGAAGCCGCGGCGTGCCCGAGCGAGAGCTGGACTGGACCGAGTAACGCTCGGGCGCGGCAGAACTGCCTATACCGGCGCCACCCCCACCCGCAGCAGCCAGCGTTCCTCCTCATCCAGAAGGCGATGCAGCGCCTCGCCGGTCACTGCTCCCGCCAGCGCGAAGCGCTCGGTGAGCAGCCCCTCCAGCGCCGGCGTCAGCCGGGCGGAGGGCACCCGCTCCACCTCACCCTCCACGGCGGGTCCACCGGGGACGCGCAACCGCACCCAGGGATCGGCGGCCCACCTCGCCGCCTTGAGCGAGAGCGGCGGGGTCAGCAGGTAGACGTAGCCGTCCGGAGAGCTGGCGAACCACATGCGCACCGTTCCCCGCTGGGGGCCTTCGCGCGAGCTCACCAAGAGCTCCGAGGTCTCCCCCAGCCGGGACGTGAACTCAGAAGGCAGGGGGCCCAACTGACGGGGCCGGTTCAGGTCGCGCGGCAGGCGAAGACCTCGGTCCGGTAGGGCAGCACGATCGGCCGGTCCGGTCCCTCCCGAAAGCGCTCGGCCAGGCTCACCAGCTGCTGGCGCATCTCCGCCTGCTCCCGGTCGGGCAGCTGGGCGACGTAGCTCAGGGAGAGCATCCGGTCCACCAATTGCTCCGGAGTGGCCCGCTGGAGGTGGGGGAAGGTCCGCGACTGGAGCGGGCCAAAGATGCGGCTCTCGTCGAGTGCCTCTCGCCAGCGATGGCTGGAGTGGTCCGGGGTGTCGTGGCGGTGGTGGTCGAGCAGCTGTCCCACCTCAACCCACACCGGCTCGCGGGTGTCCCGGCGGTTCCAGATCAGCCCCAGCCAGCCGCCGGGCTGCAGCACCCGATGGATCTCCGCCACTGCGGCCAAGTTGGCGAACCAGTGGAAGGACTGCCCGCAGGCGAGGGCGTCGGCGGTGCCGCTGGGCAGCCCCATCTGCTCGGCGGTGGCCGCGACCCACTCGACCCCGGGGACGCGCTCCAGGAGTTGCTCCGCCATCTCGCGAACCGGTTCAACCGCGATCACCGTGACCCCGTAGCCAAGCAGCTGCCGGCTGAGCTTGCCGGTGCCGGCCCCGAGGTCCACCACCCGCTTGCCCGGGGCCAGCCCCAGCCGCTCCGCCAGGAACGCCACCGCCGCGTAGGGATAGTCGGGTCGGCCGCGCTCGTAGGAGGCGGCGCCGCGGCTGAAGCCCACCCGGGCGGCGCGGTGCAGAGCCACAGCTGGATGGTAGGCCCGCGATCGTAGCCGCGGTGAAGAGCCGTGCCCGTGTGAACATCACGGTCAGCGTGCGCGTCGAGACGTTCAAGCCCCAGCACCTGGAGGGGATCCTCGAGCTCTGCTCCGCCCAGGGCTGGTCCAGCTTTCCCGACGACCCGGCCCGGGCGCTGCGCTCGCTGACCTCTCCGGGGTCGGTGGCGGTGGTGGCAACCGCGGGGCGGCGGGTGCTGGGCTTCTGCCAGGTGCTCAGCGACGGCGAGATCCAGGCCTGCTGCACTGCCATCCTGGTGGCACCGGACCAGCGCCGCCGGGGGCTGGGGCGGCGGCTTCTGGCCGAAGGCTTGAGGTGCTCCGGGGCTCTGCGGCTGGACCTGCTTGCCGACGCCGACGCGGTGCCCTTCTATCGCAGCCTGCCCCACCGCTCCTACCCGGGCTTTCGGATCTACCCGATCCCAAAGAGGTGACGGTGGCCGACCCGGGCGGATTCGAACCGCCGATCCCCACCTTAGACAGCGAGTGCACGTTCCCACCGCACAAGACGCGGCGCTCGCGCCGGATCGTCAGCGTCGGTCACATGCCCAGTTCCGGTAGCGAGCGGATGCGGCGTAGCAGGGCCGCGGGCTCAGCGGCGCTGGCGGCGCCGGGCCCGGTAGGCCTGCTGGGCTGAGGCCAGGGCGCAGCGGTCCGTGCAGAACTTGACCCGGCGGGTGCCCTGGGACCCGAACCGGCGGTGGCGGTCGCTCTCCTGGCGCAGGAACAGCCGCCCGCAGCGGTGGCAGGGCCGCACCGGGACCTGGTCGGCCACGGCTTGGATGGCCTGCAAACAGATGGAGCCCAGAATCCCGCGGCCCACCTGCCAGAAGCCGCCCCGCTCGTCGGACTCGTCGCGGATCTCGAGGTGCGGTGCCGAGGGCGAGGCCGCCCACATCAACAGCGCCAGGGTCGTGTCTAGCACCTCGCCTACGGTGGTGGGTGTCGGAAGGTTGCGATCCCGCCAAGCGCGGATCACGCCGGCTGGCGGAGCGCTTTGCAATCGCTCGGCTCCGAATCCGTGGCGCAGGCTGGTCCGGGGATCGTCGCTCAGCACCAGCTGGACCAAGGTGTCAAGCACCGCCTGGAAGACATCGAAGGTGATGACTTGGGACTGCACGCCGAAGCCGGTGAGCTGCCAGCCTTCGATCTCGAACTGGCCGCCCTCCCGCGGCTGCACCCGCCGGCGGTGCTCCAAAAGCCCGCTCACCTCGGGTCGGTGCTGCGGCTTGGGGCTGCACTGGGTGATCCAGACATCGCGAGGCGGGTGCGGCAGCTGCAGCGGCCCAAACTGGCGCAGGTAGGCGGGCCGCTGATCCGGGGCGACCGGCAGGAACTCCCTCAGGAAGTGCTCCCGCCGCAGCGGCCTGGGCTCACCCCCGAGCGAGCTCTCGCAGAAGATCGCGGAGTCGTCCAAGCCGTCGCGATCGGTGCAGTCGGCCAGCTGCTTCCACAGCCCCGACCCTGCGCGCTCCACCGCTTCCGCGCGGGCCAGAACCTCAACCTGACCAGACGGCCCCACCACCGTCTGCGCCAGCCAGCCCTCCACGGGCGCCCCGCCAGTAGCGCCGAGCTCTGACTCGCGAAAGACGGCCGCCACCACCCGCGGGCAGTAGGCGGCCACCGGGGCAGCAAGGGTCGCTGGCCAGCTGACTATATGGAAGGGCAATCGTTCACCGGTTGCGCCGCCGCACCACTGCGACTATACAGACGTGGTTGCTTACGTATGACGGGATCGGAGTGGTGGCTGCAGGCGGCCGCGGCGGGAATCTGGCCGGCCGCCTGGCAGTCCAAGCTGAGGCCCGGGTGCGGGACGCCTTGCGGCCAGCCACGACCGGGACGGCCGGGCTGCTTGCTGCCCCTGCGGGGGCGAGCCGGGCTGCATGAAGAGCTGCTTGCTGGGATTGGCCGGCATAGCGGCCGGAGCCGTGCTGGCCCTGATCTTTGCGCCCTATCTCGGCAACCGGGTTGAGCCCGCCATCCGCGCCGGAGAGCACGCCTACCGTCAGATCGAGCACGACCTTGGTGTGCGTCGGGTCCGCGGCTCTCCCAACCCGACTGGCCGCGCCAATCCCAGCCCTTCCGGCCTATCCCGATCTCCGACCGCTACCGGTCCAACCCCGCCCAGTCGCGCCAATTGCGGCTGGGCGGTCGACACCCTGAAGCAGGACGCGGTGGACGATGTGCAGAACAACACCGACCCCAGTGCGGACGTCTACTACCAGAAAAGCGCGGATCGTTGGCTGCAGGCGGCTTCCGACCTGGCCTGGGCCTGCGGCGGCTCATTCCGCACCGACTACTGGAGCGGGGAGATGGTGACCCCGGCCACCCTGACCCGCGACGTCTCATGGCTGGAGTTCGGCTACTACACCCACCAGCTGGATCTATCAAGCCCAAACGCCGACACCAGCTGGGATGAGCTGTGGATGTCCAACTACGCCCGGCTGGAGCAGATCTTCAAGTCGACTGGCTGGGCCTACGCCACACCCAAGGCCAGTCCCCCGTGACGCCAGTCCCGCTCAACGCGGCCCAGGCGCGCCAGTCGGCTCTTCTTTGAACCCTCACGTTCAGTCGGGCGCTGGCCGGCACCTGCTCGCCGGGCCGATCTCGGGGTGGGGGAGATCGAGAGCTGGGCCCTTTCGAGTCCTCCATCGCCCACCACGATTGCGACCGTAGGTCGCTATTCGAACCACTTACAGTTCTGGGCTCTCACACGCCGATGATTTCGATCAGCCTTTCGAGGCCTTCGAAGTCGTCCGGGTTTCGCGTGTAGACCGGCAGCCCGTTGGCATGCGCCGTGGCGGCGATCAGTAGATCGGCGATGCGGCGACGGTGCGAACGACCAATCGCTAGGACCGCGGCGACGACTTGACCGTAGCTACGGGCAGCAGGGGCGTCGAATGCAATGGCGTCGAAGGTTGCCTCGACCTGCTGCAGGCGAGCTTGCCGACGCGCCCGCTCGTCACCGGACGAGGCGAGATGCGGCCCGGCGGTCAGTTCGGCAAGGGTGATGGCGCAGATCGCGGCTTCGTCGGGGAGCGCCGTAGCGACAATGGGGTCATCCCAATCGATGACCATGGACGTGTCGAGCACGCCGACAGACATCTACAGGCTCTGATCGACGACGCGATCGAGGTCGGCCCTGAACTCGCCGAGGTCGACATGCGGGCCGGCAGCTCCGAGAGCAACCAGGTCCGCCCTAGCGACGAATTTTCGCCGGGGCGGCGCAATCGGACGGAGCTCGGCCACCGGGACGCCATTGCGCGTCACGACGAAGGTATCGCCGGCGGCCACCGCATCGATCACCTTGGCGTTGTCGTTGCGCAGCTCCCGCTGCGCGATGGTGCGGGTCACCGTGTCATTGTAGCACTCGGGGCTACAAGTCGCTACAGTGCAGTTTGGCGAGTGGCCGGAGTTGTTCTCGCAGGTCAGGCAAGTTCGAATATGAGTGTCTACGGCCCGGGCGCGCACCGCCGGTCGCGCTCGGAGGCTTCCTTCGCCGCGGCGCGAACTGCTTGGCCGGGCCTGCCTATTCTTCGGACATGTTGCGCAGACGCAACGCCGTCGTGGCTCTGGTTCTAGTTGGCGCTCTCAGCTTCGGTGCCACGATGTCAGTAATCCACGGCAGCCAGGGCGGCGTGAGGGCCACGATCGGCAATCTCAGCGCTCCATGGCTCCTGATCGCGTTCGGCGCCGGCGCGCTTCTGGGGAAGCGAGGTTTGTGGCGAGGCGCCGGCGCCGGACTCCTTGTGACCCTGCTCGCGCTTTGCGCGTTCTACGCATCCAATGTCTACGTCCTCCACCTCTCTGGACGTGGCGGCATGGGAGGCATTCTGTTCGGCCTTGGCACGGGCATCTACTACATTCGATTGGGTCTGCTCAGCGGGCCAGCCGTGGGTGCGCTCGGGGCGATTTGGCGTCGGCGAAGGTCGATCAGGGTCGGCTTGGCGGCAACCGCTCTGCTTCTCTTGGAGCCGCTGGCCTGGTTCATCTACTTCCATGGTCAGATCAGTTCGGGATGGGGCTGGCCTGAGGTATCCATCGCCGAGGTAGCTGCCGGAGTCCTCCTCTCGGGCGCACTGGTAGCGGTGCACCGACGGGCCGTTTGGGCCCGAGTCGACATTGGCAGATAGGTGCTGGCCGGAGTCGGAGCCGGCCGAGGCCCAAGACAGAGTGCCCTGTGCGCTGCGCTGTTGTTGTTTGCGGCAGGTGGGCGGCGGATGAGGCTCCGCTTGCACTGACTGTCGGCGCGCGAGTAACTCTGGCGGATCGTGTCCCGTAGCGACCGAACTGGCGACCCCGAGCGGATTCGAACCGCCGATCTCCACCTTGACAGGGTGGCGTGTTAGGCCAGCTACACCACGGGGCCAGAGGGCGCCGCTGCGGCCGCGAGCCCTGGAAGTGCGGCGATTATACGTCCGCCCCGCTCGGGCGCCGGCCGCTACATCGGTCGGCGCCGAAGAGGGCGGCCGGTAACATGGGAACGACATCGGCGGAACTGCGAAGGGAGTCTCACTGGTGAAGATCGCGGTTTGCGTGAAGCAGATCCCCGACCCCAACAGCCCGGGCCGCCTGGACCCGGTGACGCACCGCCTGGTGCGAGAGGGCGAGTCGGTGCTGGACCCGGGGGACTCGTACGGGGTGGAGGCAGCGCTCCTGCTGGCCGAGGCGGATCAGGGTGAGGTGACCGCGATCTCCGTGGGACCGCCGAGGGCCGCCGACGTGATCCGGAAAGCGATGGCGATGGGGGCGGCCCAGGGTGTGCTGGTGAGCGATGAGCGGCTCGCGGGGGTGGATGCCCTGGGGACGGCCCGCGTCCTGGCTGCGGTGGTGCAGAGGGTGGGCGCCGAGCTTTTGATCGCCTGCACCGAGTCCACCGACGGCTACACCGGGACCGTGCCGGCGATGGTGGCGGAGTTGCTGGGCTGGCCCTCGCTCACCTTCGCCAAGCACCTAGCGGTCGAGGCGGGCAGGGTGCGCATCCACCGGCAGACGCCGGAGGGGCACGATGTGGTGGAGGCGGAGGCCCCGGCGGTGGTGACCGTGACCGGAGGCATCAACGAGCCCCGCTACCCGACCCTCAAGGGGATCGTCGGCTCCCGCAGCAAGCCGCTGGAGGAGCTGGGCCTGGACGATCTGGGCCTGGGATCGATTGAGGTGGAGCAGCAGGTGGTCGCGGTCGCCCCCGCCCCTGAGCGCAAGGCGGGCGAGGTGATCGAGGATGATGGCAGCGGCGCCGAGCGCATCGCCGCCTTCCTGGCCGAGTTGAAGGTGATCTGAGTGGCGCGCATCTGGGTCTACGCGGAGCTGCAGGGCACGGGTCCGGCCCCGGTGACGCTGGAGGCGCTCACCAAGGCCCGCTCGCTCGGCGAGGTGGAGGCGGTTCTGCTCAGCCCCGGCGGAGCGGGAGCTGTCCCCGAGCTGGGGGAGTACGGCGCGTCCCGCGTGTATCTGGGCGAGGACGCCGCCTACTCGGAGTGCTGCGCCCAGCCGGCCGCGGCGGTCCTGGCCGGCCTGGTCGAGCAGCACCGTCCCGACCTGATCATCTTCGGAGCCACCTACGACGGCCGGGACATCTGCGCACGCCTGGCGGCCCGGCTGGGGCTGGCCTTGGTGGCTAACGCCACCGACGTCGAGCGCGCCCAGCCGGGCGGGTTCGCCGTCGGCAGCTCCATCTTCGGCGCGACCCAGAACGTCACGACCGAGATCTCCTCGCTCCCGGCCCTGGTGCTGCTGCGACCCAAGTCGGTCGCGGCCGAGAGCTCCGGCGGCGGTACGCCCCAAGTGGTGCCGGTCGAGCTACCGGCGGACTTCCCCCGGGGGGCGCGCCGGCTGGAGTCGGTCGCCAGCGAGCAGTCGGGCCCCAAGCTGGAGGAGGCCCGGGTCGTGGTCAGCGGTGGCCGCGGGCTGCAGGATCCTGCCAACTTCGAGATGATCGAGCGCCTCGCCGACCTGCTCCACGGGGCGGTGGGTGCCAGCCGGGCGGTGGTCGACGCCGGCTGGGTGCCCTACTCGCACCAGGTCGGCCAGACCGGGCGGACGGTTAAGCCGGAGGTCTACATCGCCTGCGGCATCAGCGGGGCGATGCAGCACACGGTGGGAATGAAGGGGGCCAAGCACATCGTCGCCATCAACAAGGACCGCGACGCGCCCATCCTCCGCCTGGCGGATCTCGGGGTGGTGGGTGACGTCCTCAAGGTGGTGCCGGCCCTGATCGAAGAGCTGGAGCGCCGCGGCTGACCGTGGACCAGCTGGGTCTGCTGGCCCTGCAGGCGAGCGACGGAGCCACGGTGACCCTGGAGCGCTTCCCGATCCTGCTCGGTCGGATGGTCCCGGGCGGAGCCATCCCCGACGTCGACGTGAGCCACCTCGACCCCGCAGAGGCGGTGGACAACCGCCACTGCGAGCTGGAGCGGGCCGACCAGGGGGTTGAGGTACACGACCTGGGCGGCGTCAGCGGGACCTGGGTCGAGGGCCGCCGCCTGCCGCCGGGCGGGCGGGCGCTGCTGCAGGTGGGAGGGGCGCTCAGGGTGGCGGGGGTGCGCATGACGCTCGTCTGGGCGTCGAGCCGGTCGGCCCGAGCCCCGCTCCCGAGCGAGTCCCAGGACTGGTCACCTTCGCAACAGCTGGGGGGGGTGCCGCTGCCGCCTTCAGGGGGCAGCTTCGACGCGACACCGGACTCCCCCGCGCCCGCCCCCAGCCTGGACCTGACGGCCGCGCCCGAGTTGGTGCGGGCGCCGCTGCAGGGGGGAGCCGAGGCGGTGCGCCTGGTGAGCGGCGACCGGGTCCTGGTGCGCCGCCAGGGCAGCTGGAGCCGCCAGGGAGACCTGGTCTCACCCTTGGGTCTGGAGGAGGCGGCGGCCTCGGCCCGCCGGGCGCTCGGGCTTTCGCCCGACGTCGACTGGGGTTGGGGTCGCGCTGGAGACGTGCGGATCGACTTCGTGATGCCGCCGCTGGTGCAGAAGGGGTACCTGGCCGCCTCCGCCTCGCCCCGGATCCCGGGCGAGATCGCCGCCGAGGCGCTCAGCGAGGCGGTCTCGCTGCTGCTGATGGGGGGAACACTGGTGGTTGCCGACGAGTGGCCGGAGCCGGTTCTGGCCCGGCTCGGCCTCGAGGTCGATCGTGCCGCCCCCAGACCGCGGGTGCTGGACTTCGGCAACGATGGTTGGTGGGTGCCCGAGACCTGGCCGCGGCTCGACGCCGGCCAGGGCAAGGCGCTCTCGGCGGCCCTGGACGGGAACCCGCTCTTCCTCAACCGCCCGCCCGACGGGGTTCTGACCCGGATCATCGAGGCCAGCCCGCGCAGCGAAGGGGCCACCGTGCTGGCCTTGGCGGCGACCTCGGTCGAGGCGGCCCTGGAGCGCCTCGCCTGGCAGCACAGCCCGGGCGGCAAGGGGGCCGAGCGCCGCCCCCAGGAGGTGGCCCGGCTGTTCCCCTTCGTGCTCTACCGGGAAGGGGCCTCGTTCGAGCTGGGGAGGACCGGGCTGGACGGCAATGGGCGCTGGTACCTGGACTCGCGGAGGCTTGGCTGATGTCCTCCGGACTGCCGTCCCCGACCTCAGGGCCCTCGGTCTTCAGCTACTTCCTGGTCGGGGTGCTGATCGTGCTGGTCTTGCTGGCGGTGATCATGACCGACTACACCTCTTTCCCCGGCCACGTCGAGGGTCTGCGGGCCGCGCTGGGGCTCGCCAAGCACTAGCGCGGCCGAGAACTAGCACAATTGGCCCATGCCGGTGCTGCTCCTGACCGCTTCGCTGCAGCCGCTCAACGTGATCAGCCGCCGCCGCCTGGTGGTGCTGCTCACCAAGGAGCGGGTGGCCTTCATGGACGAGTCGGTGCGCCAGCTGGTCACCGAGGAGCTGGCGCAGCGCCGGCTCGGCGAAGGCGTGATCGTCGTGCGTCTCATGCGCAACATCGTGGTTCCGCGCCGGATGCTGCGGCCCAACCGGCGCAACCTGCTGCTGCGCGACGACGCCACCTGCCAGTACTGCGGCACCCACGCGCCATCCACCGAGCTCACCATCGACCACGTGGTGCCGGTTTCGCGGGGAGGCAGCCCCAACAGCTGGGAGAACCAGGTGGTGGCCTGCAAGCGCTGCAACGGCCGCAAGGCCAACCATCTGCCTAACGAGGTGCACCTGAGGCTGCGCCGCCAGCCTCGACCGGTGGTGCAGGAGTATGCGCACCTGCTGTTTCTGCGCTATCCCGAGGTGCGCGACGCTTACGAGGACCTGATCCGCTCGGTCGCTCCGGGAGCGCCCCACCACGGTGCGCGCCCGCAGCCCAGCGGTGCTCCCGCGGTCGCGGCCTTCTCCTTGGCGCAGTAATTACTGGTCGAGCTGCAGAGGCAGGTGCCGGGGCGGTTGCCTCAGGAACCTGCTGCTGGCGGACCCGGACTGGTTGATCCGCTCCACCAGCTCGCTGGCGATCGCCATCGAGCGGTGCAGCCCGCCGGTGCAACCCACCGCCAGCAGCAGCACCGAGCGGCGCTGCTGCTGGTAGAGGGGCAGCAACCGCAGCAGCACGGGCAGGAAGTTGTCCACCAGGTCGCGGGCGCCGGGCTGCTCCATCACGTAGCGGCGCACGTCGGGATCGGTGCCGGGGCGGTGGGCGCATGGACTCCACCCAGAAGGGGCTGTCCAGAAAGCGGGTGTCCAGCACCCAGTCCGCCTCAGCGGGCAGGCCGTCACGGAAGGCAAAGGTGAAACAGTCCACCCGGACTAGGTCGCGCTCCCGCCAGTCGTCGAGCAGCTGGCGCAAGTAGGCCCGCGTGGACTCCTGCAGGCTCAGGATGCGCCGGTGGGGCTTGCGTTCCGGCCGCGGGCCCGGTCCGGCCGCGGGGCTACCCACCTGCAGGAGCCAGTAGCGCACCGAGTCGCGGTCCAGTTGGGCGATCCAGCTGGCGCCGCAGCGCTCGCTGACGCAGAGGCCGAGGTCGGGGTGCGCCTCGCGCCAGGAGGCCAGCCGATCGAGGCCGTCCGGCTTCGCCGGGGGGACGAAGTAGCCCACACCCGAAGCCAGCGACTTGAGCTCAGCGCGGAAGCGCTCCTCGCCGAAGATGACGACCAAGGACATTCCGGCAAGCTCCCCTTGGACCTGCGGCCCCGCCCGCGGGCCTGCGGCATTGTGCCATCAAAGATGGCCGCCGCCGAAAGGTGCGTTGGCCGTCCTGACCCTCGGGAACAGGGTGCACCCCATAATCAGCGCCAGCGAACTGGAGAATGGTCGCGTCGACGGGGCGCGCCGGAGGTGGGCACCTTGATCGAGTGGAACGATCCCCAGGAGATGCTGCTGATGGCCCGCCAGAAGGAGCTCGAGGCGCGCTCTGAGGCCGCCGACCGCAACGGGCCCCAGGTCGAAGCCGCAATGCGGGCGCGCCACGACCGTCACCGGGCGGCGCTGCGCCGATTGCTGGACCAGGTGGAGGCGGCCCTGCAGAAGGGGCGGGAAGGCACCTACGGTCAATGTGACAGCTGCGGCCAGCCGATTTCTGCGCAAGATCTGCAGCACGAGCCTGCCACCACCTTGTGCCGCGACTGCCGCGGCCACCAGTCCTAGCCGCACCGCCCTGCCCTACGCGCCCGCGCGCCGGGCTTGCCGGCGGTAGCCGCACCTCCACTTGGCGAGGCGGCGGGGCAATCTGGTGGCAGGGTCCGCCCGGGCGGCTAATCCCGGGGCCGGGCCCAGCGCAAATCCGCCCAGCGTGCCAACCGGTGCTCGGCGGCGTAGGCCAGGCAGTCTTGGAGAATCTCCCGGCTCACCGCCGGATTCGTGAAATTGGCCGTCCCCACCTGGACCGCATCGGCGCCGGCCACCATGAACTCCAGCGCGTCCGCGGCGGTGGTCACCCCCCCGATCGCCATCAGCGGCAGCTGCACCGCCTCCCGGATGCGTGAAACGGCCGCCAGCGCCAGCGGTTTGATCGCCGGGCCGCTGAGTCCGCCGGTGCCGGTGCCCGGCAGCGCCGGCGCGCGGTCGGCGAGTGCGATCTTCATGCCGATGTAGGTGTTGACGGCGGTGATCACGTCGGCGCCGGCGTCGGCCACAGCGCGCGCCATGGCGGCGATGTCCGAGACGTTGGGGCTCAGCTTGACCATCAGCGGAAGCTCGCAGACCGCGCGAACCGCCTGGACGCAGCGCGCCGCCGCCACCGGGTCGAGGCCGAAGTCGAGACCGTGGGCGATGTTGGGGCAGGAGTTGTTGAGCTCGACGCCGGCGACCCCCTCCGTCCCTTGGAGGCGCTCGACCACGTCCACGTACTCGGCGATGTCGGCGCCGGCCACGTTGACCACCACCGGTACCCCCCAGCCGACCCAATTGGGGGCGTAGCGCCCGACCACCTGCTCCACGCCCGGGTTCTGCAGACCGATGCTGTTGAGCATCCCCGCCGTGGTCTCCGCGATGCGCGGCGAGGCGTTGCCGGCCCGCGGGCGAAGGGTCGTGCCCTTGGTGAAGATCGCGCCCAGGTGCGCCACCAGCCCCATCGCCCGGGCCTCGAAGCCGTACCCGAAGGTGCCTGAGGCGACGGTGATGGGGTTGGCCAGGACCAGTCCCCGACCGAGCCGCACCGCCGGATCGAAGGCGGTCGGGGCGCTCAAGGCAGGTGCGCCGGCTGGAGCAGCAGTCGCTCCCAGTCCAGCTGCCCGGCGCGCAGCACCGGGCCCTGGCGGCAGCAGAGCCCCGGAGCCACCGAGTCGCCGTCTCGGATCGGGATCGGGCATCCCAGGCAGATGCCGAACCCGCAGCCCATCGGCGCCTCGATCGATACCTCGAGCTGGGGCACCTTGGGGAACCTTGAGGGGCGCCCCATCTCGGCAACCACCGCCGCCAGCATGGGGTTGGGGCCGCAGGCGTAGCAGCGCTCGGCCCCCGGCAGCCACTCGTCCAGCCCGTCGGTGACCCGCCCTCGCAGCCCGCGGCTGCCGTCCTCGGTGAGCGTCACCACCTCCGCCAGGCCCGGCGGGAGCAGGTCGGGCGGGTACAGGCCCTCTGCGGTGCGGGCGCCGTTGACGAAAACCACCGTCTCGCCCCGGGGCAGCAGGCGCTCCATCAGCAGAGGAAATGGCGCGGCGCCCAGCCCGCCCGCGAGCAGCACCGAGCGCCCGGGCGAGGTGGGGAGGGTGAAGCCCAGCCCCAGCGGTCCCAGGATGCGGGCGCTGTCGCCGGCGCGGAAGCGCCCGAGCCGGCGGCTGCCCTCGCCGACCACGCCGACGTAGAAGGAGATCGAGCCCTGCCGGGGATCTGCGCGGCAGAAGGAGAAGGGTCGTCGCAGGAGCGGCAGCGGGGCGTCGTCGACCAGGATCTGGGCGAACTCGCCCGGTTCCGCCCGCGCGGCGATGCCGGGCGCGTGGAAGGTGATCTCGAAGAGGTCGCCGGGTAGATGGCGGTTCTCGAGGCACTCGGCCGGCTCGTCCAGAGCCCGGCCGAGATCGCTCTCCGCGAGCCGGGGCTCGGTCACGAGACCGAAGCCCCCACCGGGCCCCGGCGATGCTCGTCGATGGTGGCGCACACCGCGGCCGGGTCTCGGGGTCCGCGCTCCAGCGCCGAGACCAGGGCCTTGGCGGTGTCGATCGAGGTGAGGCAGGGCACCCCCCGCTGCACCGCCGCCTGGCGGATCAGGTAGCCGTCCCGCACCGGCCGGCGCTCGCCGTCGGCTCCGGGGGCGGTCTCGGCGGTGCCGGCTCGCGAGATGGTGTTGATCACGAGGTTCACCTGGCCTCCGACCGTGACGTCGACCACGTTGGGGCGCCCCGAGTGCAGCTTGCTGACCTCGACCACGCTGATCCCGGCGGCGCGCAGCGAGGACGCCGTCCCCGGGGTGGCGTAGAGCTGGAAGCCCAGCTCGGCCAGCCGGGCGGCCACCTCCAGCCCCTCGGGCTTGTCCTGGTCGGCGATCGAGACCAGCGCCCCGCCGCGCTGGGGCAGCTCGCCCAGCGCGGCCAAAAAGCTCTTCTCCAGAGCCGCCGCCAGGTCGGAGTCGACCCCGATCACCTCGCCGGTCGAGCTCATCTCCGGGCCGAGCGCCGAGTCCACCGCCTCCAGCTTGCGGCTGGAGAAGACCGGCGCCTTCACCGCGACCAGGGGCGGGGGAGCCAGCAGCCCGGCTTGGCCAAGGGGCTCGCCCAGCATGGCGCCCACCGCCAGATCGACCATCGCCACCCCGGTGACCTTGCTGAGGAAGGGCACGGTGCGGCTGGCCCGGGGGTTGACCTCGAT
>JBJKSO010000056.1:0-8011 GCA_046703825.1 Candidatus Dormibacteria bacterium | reverse complement strand
GAGCTGGGCCGCCGCGAGCTGACCAGCGTCCTGATCGAGGGCGGCCCGACCGTGGTCGGCGCGGCCGTCACCGAGGGGATCGGCAACCGCCTGCAGGCGTACGTGGCACCGGTGCTACTCGGCGGAGCCGGGGCGCTGGGGGCGGTGGGCGGATCGGGCATCGCCCATCTCGCCGACGCGGTCCGCCTGCGCGGGCTGAGGGCGAGCGCGGTCGGTCCGGACATCTGTCTGGTCGGGGAGCTCTGAGGTGTTCGGCGGCTTGGTGACGACCACCGGCCGCGTCGCCGAGGCACCTACGTCGAGTGCCCCGAGGATCTCGGTGACCCACCCCGAGGCTTGGACGGAGATCCAGGTCGGCGACAGCGTGGCGGTCAACGGCTGCTGCCTCACGGCGGTGCGAGTGCAACCGGGCGGCTTTGTGGCCGAGGTCATGCCGGAGACGCTGCGGCGGACCAACCTCGGCCGGCTCGGCGCCGGCAGCCGGGTCAACCTGGAGGCTCCGCTGGAGCTGGGCGGCCGGGTCGGCGGCCACCTGGTCCAGGGTCACATCGACGCCACCGGTGCCGTGGCCCGGTTGGAGCCTGAGGGCAACGCCTGCTGGGTGAGCATCCGGATGCCGGCCGAGCTGGCGCGGTACTGCGTCCCACAGGGATCCCTGGCGGTGGACGGCTGTTCACTCACGATCGCGGAACTGAATGGACCCGCCCAGGAGGAGTGGGAGGCCCGCTTCTCCCTGATCCCCCACACGCTGGCGCAGACCATCGCCAGCGGCTACCGGATGGGGACCGTGGTCAACCTGGAGGCTGATCTGATGGCGAAGTTGGTTGAGCGCCTGGCGGCACCCTACCTGGAACCGCTCGCGCGCAAGGTGGACAGGTGAGCGCCTTCGACGACGTCGAGGCCGCTCTGGCGGCCTACCGCGAGGGCCGGTTCGTGATCGTCATCGACGACGAGGAGCGAGAGAACGAGGGCGACCTCTGCGTGGCCGCCGACCAAATCAGCGCCGAACAGGTGAACTTCCTCATGACCGAAGCCCGGGGGCTGATCTGCGTGGCCATGCCCGCGGAACGGCTGGACCAGCTGGAACTGCCGCCGATGCTGGAGCGCAACACCTCCCGCTACTCCACCGCCTTCACCGTCTCGGTGGACGCCGCCGAGGCGCCGGTCACCACCGGCATCAGCGCCCAGGACCGCGCCATCACCCTCCGCCGCCTCGCCGACCCCACCGCTCAGCCCGCGGACTTCGCCCGTCCCGGCCACGTGTTCCCGCTGCGGGCGCGACCGGGCGGGGTGCTGGAGCGGGCGGGCCACACCGAGGCGGCGGTGGACCTGGCCCGGTTGAGCGGTCGGGCTTTGGCAGGGGCGCTCTGCGAGATCGCCTCCCCCGACGGTTCTATGGCCCGCCGTCCCGAGCTCGAGGGCTTCAGCCGCCGGCACAGCATTCCCATGGTCAGCATCGAGGCGCTAATCGCCTACCGCCGTCGCAGCGAGCAGCTGGTGGAGCGGGGCGCTGAGACCAGCATCCCCACCACCCTGGGGGCCTGGAGGGCGGTGGGCTACCGCGACCGCATCACCGGAGCGGTGCACCTGGCCCTGATCCTCGGCGGTCCCAAGCTCCGGGAGCCGGTCCTGGTCAGGGTGCACAGCGAATGCCTCACCGGCGACGTGTTCGGCTCCTTGCGCTGCGACTGCCAGGCCCAGCTGCACCAGGCCATGCGCCAGATCGCCGACGCCGGCGAGGGGATCGTGGTCTACCTCCGCCAGGAGGGGAGGGGCATTGGGCTCATGGACAAGCTGCGTGCCTACGGGCTGCAGGACCAGGGCTTGGACACGGTCGAGGCCAACCTTCGGCTCGGCTTCCCCGCCGACAGTCGCGACTACCAGATCGGGAGCCAGATCCTGGCCGACCTGGGGGTGCACCAGCTGCGGGTGATGAGTAACAACCCCCACAAGTACTACGGCCTTCAGGGCCACGGGCTCACCATGGTCGAGCGGGTGCCAATACTGACTTCGCCCAACCCCCACAACCGGCGCTACCTCAGCACCAAGCAAGAGAAGCTGGGCCACCTGCTTGAGCCCTCGGAGGTGCCCACGGCCCCCGGGGGGCGGTCTTGAGCAGGGTGTGGGAGGGGCAGTCCCAGCAGACCGGCATCACGGTCGCGGTCGTGGTCTCCCGCTTCAACGAGACCATCTCCTCACAGCTCCTGGGCGGGGCGGTGCGCGCCCTTCGCCAGCACGGGGTGCCCGAGAGCGCGATAGAGATCTGTTGGGTGCCCGGCGCCTTCGAGATCCCGCTGGCGCTGGAGGCGCTGGCCCGGACTGGTCGCTTCGGGGCCGCGGTGGCGTTGGGGGCGGTGGTCCGGGGGTCGACCCCGCACTTCGACTACGTGGCCGACGCGGCCGCCCAGGGCATCGCCCGGGTGCAGCTGGAGCACCGGCTCCCGATCGGATTCGGGCTGCTCACCACCGACAACTGGGAACAGGCAGTGGAGCGGGCCGGCGGCAAGTTCGGCAACAAGGGGTTCGAGGCGGCTGTCACCGCGCTGGAGATGGCGGGACTGCTGCGGGAACTCTCGCCGGACTGAAGTAGGGGGCGCTGCGGCGGTTCAGGCCGACTTGGTGGCGGTGCGCAGGCAGCGGGTGCAGACCCGAACCCGCTGCGGCAGTGCGCCCGGGCGCAGCGCCAGGTGCGCCTTGACCAAGTTGGGCATGAAGCGCCGACGCGTGTGCACCTTGGAGTGGCTGATGTTGCTGCCGGCAACCGGCCCCTTGCCGCAGATCTCGCAGCGCTTGGACATGCTCTCCTACTCGAAAGAAACCGGGGGCGGCCGGAAATAGGCGCCCGCGAGTATGATTCCCGCCGCATCTTAGCAGCCAACCGAACTCGGCCGGCCTCCGGCCAGCGAGAGCACAGCCCATGAGCAACCCCAGATCTCTGCTGAAGACGCACTCCCGGGGCTCGGTGGAGGTGTCACCGCGGGTAGTGGCCGGACTGGTGGCGAAGGCCTGCGCCGATTGTCACGGGGTGGTCGCCATGTCCGCCCGGGGACTGCGCGACGGGCTGGCGCAGTTGCTCAACCGCGACAACGCCGAGCGGGGCATCGAGCTGCACGCCCGCGAAGAGGGTCTGGCGATCGATCTCTTCGTGGTGGTCGAGTACGGGGTGCGGGTGGTCGAGGTGGCCCACAACCTGATGAACGCCGTGGCCCAATCGCTGGAGCAACATCTGGGGGTGCGGGTGGTCGAGGTCAACGTCAACGTCCAGGGAGTACACCGGGAATCAGGTGACGATGGCGCGCGCTGAGGGGGCCACCGCCGCAGAGCCGCTCGCCGTCACCCGCGAGGGGCTGCGGCTCGGGCTGCAGACGGCGCTGGATCGGCTCTACGAGCAGCGCGGCCGCATCAACGACCTCAACGTCTTCCCGGTGCCGGACGGCGACACCGGCAACAACATGCACCTGACTCTGGAGGCGGCCATGGACGAGGTGAGTCAGCTGCCTCGCACGGCTGCCGTCCCGGACGTGGCCAAGGCTGCCGCCCACGGCTCGCTCATGGGCGCCCGGGGCAACTCCGGCGTCATCCTCTCCCAGGTTCTGCGTGGCTTCTGCCTCGGCTGTGGCGAGAACGAGACCTTGAATCCCGCGGCGCTGGGGGCGGCGCTGCAACGCGCGTCCGAGGTGGCCTACTCGGCGGTGAAGCGGCCGGTGGAGGGGACGATCCTCACCGTGGTCCGGGACACGGCGACCGCGGCGGCCAACAGCGCCGGCCACGGCAACGACCTCCGCGAGGTGGCCGACGCCGCCGTCTCCGAAGCCTGGGCGGCGGTGGAGCGGACCCGGGATCAGCTTGAGGCCCTGCGCGAAGCCGGGGTCGTCGATGCCGGCGGCTTCGGGCTGGCCGTCATCCTCACCGCGCTCTCCGAGGTGATCAACGGCACCCAGGTCTGGCCCGCCCAGCTGGCTCCGGAGTCCGACGGGGAGACCCATGAGCGGGGCATCGCCCGGACGGCGGCCCCGGAGGGGGGCTTCGGCTACTGCACCGAGTTCAGCCTGGTCGACTCGCAGCTGTCTCCCGACGAGCTGCGCGAGCGGCTGCTGCCCACCACCAGCGAGGACGACTCCTCGCTGGTGGTGGGCGACCGCGGACTGCTGCACGTCCACGTGCACCTGAAGCAGCCCTGGGAGGTTTTGCCCCGGGCCGCCGAGCTGGGCCGGATCGAACGGCTCAAGGTGGAGGATATGACCGCCCAGCACCACCTGGCCCGCCACAGCGGTGGCTCGCGCGCGCCGGCGCGCACCAGCAAGGGGCTCGCCCCGGTGGCGGTGGCGGCGGTGGCCCAACGCTTCGGCTTTCGGCAGCTGCTGCTCGGCCTGGGGGCGGCGTCCGTGCTCGACGGCGGCCCCACCATGAACTCCTCGACCGACGACCTGCTGCGGGCGGTGCAGGACGCCAGGGCCAAGGGCGTGCTCTTGCTCCCCAACCACCGCAACCTGGTCCTCACCGCCGAGCAGGCGGCTCGGGTGAGCCCGTGCGAGGTGGCGGTGGTGCCCTCTACCAACCTGCCCCAGGGGGTGGCCGCACTGCTGGCGTTCGACGCGGAATCGACCATGGAGGTCAATCGGCGGCGGATGGAGGCGGCGACGACCGAGGTCCGCGCCGTGGAGGTGACCCGCGCCTCCCGGCCCAGCCGGCTGGGCGACCGCCCCATCGCCAAAGGCGAGTTCATCGCCCTCACCGACGGGGAGTTGACCGCCGCCGGGCCCGAGCTGGCCCAGGTGGTGCTGAGCGCGCTCGCGGAGCTGGACCAGACTCGGCTGGAGGTGGTCACCCTCTACCAGGGGGCAGGGGTGGAGACGGCCGAGGCATCCGAGCTGGAGCGTCGGATCCGCCGGCAGTTTCCGGACCTCGAGGTCGAGCGTCACGACGGCGGTCAGCAGCTCTACCCGTTCATCATCTCGGCCGAGTAGCGCCGTGCCGGTACGGGTGGTCACCGACAGCACCTGCGATCTGCCCCAGGAGCTCCGGGAGGAGAAGGGGGTGGCGACCGTCCCGCTGCGAGTGCGTTTCGGCGACGAGATCTTCCGCGACCGGGTGGACTTGAGCGACCAGCAGTTCATCGAGCGCTTGACGACCAGCCGCGAGCCGCCCACCACCTCGCAGCCGCCGCCCGGGGACTTCGAGGCCGTCTACCGGGAGCTGCTCCGCCGGCCCGGCGACGAGGTGCTCTCCATCCACATCGCGGGTGTGCTCAGCGGCACCTTGAGCTCGGCGAGCATCGCCGCCGACAGCGTCGACCCCAGCCGGATCCACTTGGTGGACAGCCGCACCGTGAGCCTCGGCACCGGCTTTCAGGTTTTGCGGGCGGTGGAGCTGGCGGCGCAGGGGCTTCCCGCCGCCGAGATCGTGACGCAACTGAGCCGGATGCACTCCCGGATCGGTCTGGTCTGCCTTTTGGACACGCTGCAGTACCTCCTGCAGGGTGGGCGGATCGGCAAGGTGCGGGCGCTACTGGGGACCGCCCTCTCGATCAAGCCGCTGATCAGCCTGGGTAGCGACGGCGCCGTGGTGCCGGTGGGCCGGGTGCGCAGCCGCGCGCTGGGGATCCGCCGCCTCCGGGACCGGCTGGCGGAGAAGGGCGCGCTGGCCGGCTGCGGCATCCTCTACGTGGGCGGGGACCAGGACGCCCGCGCCCTCTTCGAGCAGACGCGGGGGACGTTGCCAGGGATTGACATCCTGCTCCACCACGCCAGCCCCGTGCTCAGCACTCACACCGGCCCCGGAACCCTTGCCTACGTCTACCTCCAAGCCGAAGGCTGAGCGCCGGACGCGCCCCGCCGCGCCGCTCCCGCTCGAGACCCCGCTGGCCGACCTGCCGTCGATCTCGCCCCAGCGCCGTCAGGCGCTGCACCGCCTCGGCATCCACGACGTGCGGGGGCTCCTCTGGCACCTCCCCCGCCGCTACGACGACCAGCGCGAGCGGCTGCCGATCGGACGCCTGAGCCCCGGGGTAACGGTGACCGTCGAGGCGCGGCTGCGCTCGCTCAGCTCGCGCCGCGCCCGCTACCGGCGCATGGATCTGGTCGAGGGGGTGGTGGAGGACGAGACCGGCAGCGTCGACGTGGTCTGGTTCAACCAGCCGCTGCTGCGCCAGGTGCTCCACCCCGGCGACCGGGTGACCCTGCACGGCAAGGTGGTGAGGGGGCGGCGCGGACGCCTGCAGCTGCGCAGTCCCGACGTCGAGCGCGAGAGCCAGCGGCTGAGCGCGAGCGCGGTCGGCGGGCTGGTCCCGGTCTACCCCGAGACCTACGGCATCAGCTCCAAGTGGCTGCGCTACCGCATCGGCAAGGTGCTGACCAGCGCCGACCTGGTCGACGACCCCCTGGCCGAGCTGCTGGCCGCCAACGGGGTCGGGGAGAGCGAGGCCGGAGAGCTGCTGCCGCTGCCGCAGGCGCTGAGGCAGGTGCACCAACCGCAGTCGCAGGCGGAGGCGGAGGGGGCGCGGCACCGCTTCGAGCTGGACGAGCTCTTCTTCCTCCAGCTGGCCAACTCGCTGGCGCGGCGCCAGCGCGAGCGCCTGGCCGGCTTCGCCATCCCGTACCAGACCGAGGTGGCGCGCGACTTCGTGGGACAGCTTCCGTTCGCGCTCACCGAGGATCAGCGGCGAGCCGCCCACGAGATCCTTACCGACATGAGCCGCCCGCGCCCGATGAACCGCCTGCTGCAGGGGGACGTCGGCGCCGGCAAGACGGTGGTGGCTGCCATGGCGGCCCGGATGGCGATCGCCGCCGGCTACCAAGTGGTGCTGATGGCGCCGACCGAGATTTTGGCCCGGCAGCACTTCGCCACCTTGGCCGGCCTGCTTCCCGGGATCGAGGTGGACCTCTTGCTGGGAGCCACCGGCGCGGCCCAGCGCCGGCGGCTGCTGGCCAGGCTCGGGCCACCGCCGCGGCGGGAGCCGCAGCTCTTCGCCGACGGCGAGCGCCGGGTGGACCTTCTGGTCGGCACCCACGCCCTGGTCGAGGAGGACGTGCGCTTTGAGCGTCTCGGCCTCTGCATAGTGGACGAGCAGCACCGGTTCGGAGTGCAGCAGCGGCTGCGGCTGCGCCAGAAGGCAGCGGGCAACCCGGACTTCCTCTCCATGACCGCCACCCCGATCCCCCGCTCGCTGCTGCTGACCCTCTACGGCGACCTGGAGGTGAGCACCCTTCGCCACGGGCCGCCCGACCGCCAGCCGCCCACCACCCGGATCGTGGAGCCCTCTCAGCGCGAGCAGGCCTACCGGCTGATCCGGGACCGGGTGGAGCAGGGGGCGCAGGCCTATGTGATCTGCCCTTTGGTCGAGGACTCGCCGCTGTCGGAGGCCAAGTCCGCCACCGCCGAGTACGAACGGCTCCAGCAGCAGGAGTTCTCCGAGCTGCGGCTGACCTTGCTCCACGGCCGGCTTTCCGACCCCGAGAAGGCCCGGCGGATGGAGGCCTTCGCCGCCCACGAATACGACATCATGGTTGCCACCAGCGTGATCGAGGTCGGCATCGACGTGCCCAACGCCACCGTCATCGCCATCGAGGGGGCGGAGCGCTTCGGCCTGGCCCAGCTGCACCAGTTCCGGGGCCGAGTGAGCCGCGGGACCGCCCCTGCCGAGTGCCTGCTCTTCAGTGATGACGGCGAGGAGGCGGGGCGGCGGCGGCTGCAGGCGCTGGTGGACCACCCGGACGGGTTCCAGGTGGCCGAGCTCGACCTCCGCCTGCGCGGCCCTGGAGATCGCTACGGGCTGCGCCAGCACGGGATGCCGGAGATGCTGGTGGCGGACCTCCTGGACCACCAGCTGCGGGAGCGGGCGCGGCAGCTGGTCGAGCGGGTGCTGGAGTCCGGCCGGGGGCTGAGGGCGCCCCGGCTGCGGCGGGCGCTCCGCGGCTACCAGGTCGTTTTCGAGTTCGACTGATGCCCGGGCGCCGCCGACCCCGGGAGACGCGGGAGCGGTCGCCCCGCCCGGCCCGGCCCACGCCCGGAG
>JBJKSO010000055.1:0-2903 GCA_046703825.1 Candidatus Dormibacteria bacterium | reverse complement strand
CTGCCTGTTGTCGCTCCACCCCTAGCACCGCGCCCAGTTGCTTGTGGACTGCCGCGCCCGCCCCGGCTTTCAGGTGGCGCGCTGGGGCTCGGTGGTGGAGCGGGGCCACCTGTACCCCAGCCTGCTGGTGACATCGTGAGCACCTCGGAGCAGCTCGCCGAGCTGGAGCAACTGGACCAGCGCCGGAAGCAGCTCGAGGAGGAGTTGGCCGCCATTCACGGCCGGGCTCGCGGTGACGCCGAGTTGCGCCGTCTGGAGCAGCAGCAGGCGGCGCTCGAGCAGCGCCTGCTGCAGGTGGC
Organism: Candidatus Dormibacteria bacterium; assembly: GCA_046703825.1. GTDB lineage: Bacteria > Chloroflexota > Dormibacteria > Aeolococcales > Bog-877 > JBJKSO01. Next base: position 2,604 of record JBJKSO010000055.1, on the reverse strand, counting down.
TTCCACCACGCGCCAACTCGAGCTGGAGGTGGCCACCCTGCAGGGGCGGCGCAAGGATCACGAGCGGGCTATCTACGACGGCAGCGTGCGCCACGTTGCGGACCTGCAGCGGCGGCAGCACGAGCTGGAGATGCTGAAGGCCAAGATCTCACAGCAGGAGGACGCGGAGCTGGCCCGACTGGAGGAGCAGGAGCAGGTGCAGGCGGAGCTGATCGACGCGCGCGGCCGCGTGGAAGAGCGAAGGCGCGGCGTCGACCAGCAGCGTGACCGGGACCGCCAGCGTCAGCCCCAGGTGGAAGTCGAGCTCCAACAGACGGCGGAGGCGCGGGCGACCAACGCCGCTGCCCTGCCTGCCGCCGCGGTGCAGCTCTACCAGCGCACCGCGGCTCGTCGGCATCCGGCGGTCGTGCAGGCCCGGCAAGGCACCTGCTCCGGGTGCCGCCTGCCGTTGCCCGCCCGCCTCCTGCAGGAGCTGCGCCAGGGCAAGCTCGTGACCTGCGAGAACTGCGAGCGGATCCTGGTGCTTTGAGCGCGTCGGGGGAGCGCGGCTGGGTGGAGGGCTACAGCGACGGCGCCTGCAGCGGCAACCCCGGGCCGGGTGGCTGGGCCTACCGCATCGAGTGGCCCGAGGGCCCCGAGGAGGGCTCGGGCGCGGAGCCCCACACCACCAACAACCGCATGGAGCTGATCGGGGCCCGGGAGGCCTTGGCGGCCTTTGACCGCAAGCGGCAGCCGGGCCAGGGTCTGCGGCTGCACGTCGACTCGCGCAACGTGATCGGCTGGCTGGCCGAGGGTTGGAAGCGCAAGGCCAATCTCGATCTCTTCCCCGCACTCGACCAGCTCTGGCAGCGTCTGCGCGCCGGCGACTGCGTCAGCTTGGTCTACGTACGCGGTCATGCCGATGACGCCGGCAACAACCGGGTGGACCAGCTAGCGGTGGAGGCCTGCCGGCGGGTCTCGGGGCGCGCTGGAGTCTAGGCGGCGCCCGACCCCCTCGGCGGGGCTACGATGCTGCCGGATGGTGGACGGGTGACCGCGGCCACTTCGGCGGTCGAGGAAAGTCCGAGCTCCGCAGAGCAGGACGCCGGGTAACGCCCGGCGAGGGAAACCTCAGGGAGAGTGCCACAGAAAGACACGGCCAGCGGCTAGCTGGCAAAGGTGAAATGGTGGGGTAAGAGCCCACCGGCAGCCGGGTGACCGGCTGGCCAGGTAAACCCCGTCCGGAGCAAGACCCGGCAGGATGCGGGCGCGCGGGGCGCCCCTGGGCTGCTCGTCCAGAGCATCCGGGTGGGTCGCTAGAGGCGGCGGGCAACCGGCGCCCCAGATGGATGGTCATCGCCCCTCGGGGGGAGCGGCGGATAGGTCCCGAGGGGGCACAGAACTCGGCTTACAGTCCACCTTCCTGCTCCCCGCAGGGGGCGTCCGCCCCCTGCGCCAGCCCCGCCTTAGGGTGGAATCCCCCAACTCCACCCGCAACACCCGCAGCCCTGTTCGCAGCTATTCTTCCGCCGTGCGCCCATTGACCACCCACCCCCGGCGTGGTACAGTCGCCGTCGACCCCGGCACTCGGGTGAAAAATGGGGAGGCGAATCGATAGCGGTGGATGCGGCACCAGCCTGTGGGGTAGGAAGGTGACGTGGCCTTCTTCGGCTCCTTCGTTCACGCCGTCGACGACCGCGGTCGGGTCGCCATCCCAGCCCGGTTCCGGGCCGATCTGCGCGACGGCTTCGTCACCCGGGGCTCAGGCGAGTTCCTGGTCCTCTATCCGAAGGAGGTCTGGGAGCGCATGATCGAGCAGCGCGCCTACAGCGACATCGCGCCTGACGATTACCACGAGTACCTGCTCGGCCTCTACGCCGTCACCCAGGAGATCACCTGGGATGGGCAGGGCCGGATGCTGCTGCTGCCCTGGCTGCGCGAGCACGCGGGGCTGCGCGGCAACGTGGTCTTCGTGGGCATGAACACCGCCGTCGAGCTCTACAACGAGACCACCTTCAACGAGCGGATCGCCCGTGTGAACACCGAGAACTGGCCGCGGATCCGGTCGACGGTCGCCCGCATGGTGGCTGGCAACGCCGAGCCCAGCTCGGGTGAAACGGCGTGAGCGTCATGCTGGCGGCGATGGATCCCGTCCTTCCCCGGTCGCGCCAACTTTCCTCCGCCACCCCGGCCGGGCACACCCCGGTCATGCTCCAGGAGTTGCTGGAGGTCCTCGACCCCAAACCGGGTGAGGTGGTGGTCGACGCCACCCTGGGCGGAGGTGGGGTGAGCCAGGCCTTCCTGCACCAAGTACTTCCGGGTGGCCGGGTGATTGGCGTGGACCGGGATCCCGCGGCGGTTGAGGCCGCCCGCGAGCGCTTTTCTCCCTACGGTGCCGACTTCGAGGCGGTTCATGCCAGTTTCGCTGAGCTCGCCCAGGTCATGGGTCAGCGTGCACTCCAGGCGGATGTGGTGGTGATGGACCTCGGCATCTCCAGCCGACAGCTGGACGATCCACGGCGGGGCTTCAGCTTCCAGAAGGACGGTCCGCTGGACATGCGCATCGATCCCGCCTCGCAGACCTTGACCGCGGCCGAGATCGTCAACGGCTACTCGGAGGGCGAG
>JBJKSO010000054.1:0-17621 GCA_046703825.1 Candidatus Dormibacteria bacterium | reverse complement strand
CCCCATGCGTGAGCTGGTCGACAGCCTCGACCGCTGGGCGGCGGCCGACCCGGCGGTGGCGGTGGCGACGGTGGTGCGCACGTCGGGCTCAACGCCGCGGCCGGTGGGGGCGCGCATGGCTGTGGGCGCCGACGGACGGATGGCGGGATCGATCAGCGGCGGTTGTCTCGAGGCCGACGTGGTGGAGGAGGGGCTGCGGACGCTGAGGGGCCAGGACCGGGCCCGGGTGCTGCATTACGGCATCGCCGATGACCTGGGCTGGGAGGTGGGGCTAGCCTGCGGCGGCGAGCTGGATGCCTACCTGGACAGCTGGTCCTGGCAGGAGGCGGATCCGGTGGTGCACCGGCTGCGGCAGGTTCTGGCCGAAGGGAGGGAGGCGGTCCTCTGCCAAGTCATGACCGGTCCTCAGGCGGGCGCCCGCCTCATCTGGGCGGACGGCGAGTTCACCGGCGCGGTGCCCGATGCCGTGCCCCAGCTTGATTTGGAGGCGGCCGTCCAACGGCGGCTGAATTCCGGACTGCCCCAGGTCGAGCGGGTGGGTGAGGCCGAGCTCTTTCTGGAACCCATGGTGCCCGCACCGCAGTTGGTCATTGTGGGCGCGGTCCAGGTGGCGATGACCTTGGCCAGCCTGGCCAGATCTCTTGGTCACACCGTCACGGTCATCGATCCGCGGGAGGCGTTCTGCACCAGAGAGCGCTTCCCGCAGGCGGACCGGCTGATCGTCTCCTGGCCGGCAGACGGTCTTGCCCGGCTGAAGCTCGGCCCGCGCGATGGCGCGGTCTGCCTGACCCACGACCCCAAGTTCGACGACCCCACTCTGCTGGCCCTGATGCGCACCGAAGTCGGGTACATCGGCGCCATAGGCAGCCGCAAGACCCAGGCGACCAGGGCCGAGCGCCTGGTCGCAGCCGGCGCCAGCGCAGAGCAGCTGGAGCGGATCCATGGGCCGGTTGGCTTGGACCTGGGTGCCACCAACCCTGAGGAGACGGCGCTGGCGATCATGGCCGAGTCGGTGGCCGTCCGGCGGGGCGGGCGCGGGGGCCTCTTGGGTGGGGCCAAGCACTTGCCCGCCGTCTCGTGAGCGGGCTGGAGTCGCCGGCGCTTCCGGCGGTGGTGCTCGCGGCCGGTGGCAGCCGCCGGATGGGCCGCCCCAAGGCTTTGCTGCCGTGGGATGGGACCACTCTGCTCGCCCACGTGTGCCAGGCGGCCAGGGCGGGAGGGGTCAGCCGAGTGCTGGTGGTTGTGCAAAGTGAACCCGCCGTCCGGCCCGGAGCTGGCGAGGTCGGGCCGGTGGAGTGGGTGGAGTGCGCCTCCGCAGAGCTGGGGCAGGCCCACTCGCTGCGCTGCGGGCTTTCCGCGCTGCGCAGGACCGCGGGCGCTTTGCCGGCGGCCTTTCTGGTGCTCCTGGCGGACCTCGCCGGGTTGCGAGCCGGTGCGGTCCAAGCCGTGGCTCAAGCGGCCCGCTCCGGCCGGGGCGCGGCGTTCCTGGCCGACTACGGCGGCCACCACATCCCCGGCCACCCGGTGGCGCTGGCGGCGTCCCTCTGGCACGAGGTGGAGCAGCTGGAAGGGGATGCGGGGGCGCGCACGCTCTTTGGCCGGCATTCCCGAGACTGCGTCTGGGTTGATCTGCCGGAGCATTGGCGGCCGCTGGACGTCGACACACCCGAGGACTATCGCCAGCTACAGCATCAAGCCGCTCCCGCCCGTGGCGCCGAGCTAGATGCGGGCTGAGTGTCTGCCTCCGGAGTCGCTTCGGGGACCCCGCTCCCGCTGGCTCGGGGCGGTTCTCTGCCGGGACCTTCTCGACCCGGCAGGTAAAGCGCTGCTGACCAAAGGGCACCGACTCGAGCGTGCGGACGACGTGATTCTCGACGAGGCGCCGCCCCAACCGCTACACCTGCTGTTCCTGGACCCCGGCGACGTTGACGAGGAAACTGCGGCGCTGCGGCTGGCGGCGGCGGCGCTGGGACCGGGGGTCGAAGCGGGCAGGCCGGTCGAGGCGCAGATCACCTGCCGCGCGGCGGCGCGCGGACTGCTGAGCGTGGACACGGCGGCGCTCCAGCGGGTCAACCGCTTCCCGGACGTGACCATCTTCACGCTCCCGGACGGCATGCCGGTGGAACCCGGCCGGGCGCTGGCCGGGATCAAGGTGACGCCGCTGGCGGTCAGCTGCTCGCTGCTCGGTGAGGTGGAGGCGTCGCTCGCTTCCGGCGGCCCTTTGCTGCAGCTGCTGGAGTTCCGCCCAGCCCGCATAAGCGTGCTCGTCTGCGAAACTCTGCCCGCCAGCCGCCGCCAGCGCTTCGAGGCGGATTTGCAGGCGAAGCTGGCCTGGTTCGGCTCCGAGTTGGTCGAGCTCGCCTACCTGCCGGATCGGGGCACGGCCGGCCCAGCGCTCATGGATAGGCTCGCCCGCGCCTCAGACCTTCTGCTGATAGCCGGCGTGGCATCGATCGACCCTCTGGATCCACCCTGGCAGGCGCTGCTGGCGGCCGGAGCGTCCACCATCCGCCGTGGGCTCCCGGTCCACCCCGGAAGCAGCTACTGGGTGGCGGAGTTGCATGAGTGCATCGTGATCGGCGTAGCTTCCTGCGGCATGTTCTCGCGGCGTACCGCCCTCGACCTGCTGCTGGCCCGCCGGCTCAGCGGGCAGCCGCTCGACGCCGATTACCTGAGCGGTATGGGGCACGGCGGCTTGCTTGCTCGCGAGCTCGCCTTCCGATTTCCCATCTACCCCGAGTGGTCCGAGACGAGTCAGGAGGAGGCCTTGTGATCCTGGAGAACCAGTTTTCCGTCAGCATCCCGCCCGGCGAACTCTTTGCCGCCCTGCAGGACCTGGAGCGGGTCGCCCCCTGTCTTCCCGGGGCGAAGATCACCGAGCGTGTCGATCCCGAGACCTACCGGGGCACGGTGACGGTCAAGGTGGGTCCGATCTCGGTCAGCTACAGCGGCACCGCCAAGGTCCTCGAGACCGACAGCTCCGGGTCGCGCCTGGTCATGCGCGCCGAGGGGCGCGAGACCCGCGGCGCCGGCAGCGCCAGTTCCACCATCACTCTCACCGTGGAGGCGGCCGACGGGGGTTCTCTGGGCAAGATCCACTCCGACGTCACCATCACCGGGCGGGTGGCGCAGTTCGGCCGGGGCATGATCCAGGATGTCGGCGACCGCCTGCTGGGCCAGTTCGCCGAGTGCCTGCAGTCCACCTTCGCGGCCGCGCCTGCCGAACCAGCCGGAGCAGCTCCGGGCGGCGCTGCTCCGGCTGGCATCCCGGTTCCCGCCGGTTTGCCCGCCCGCCCCGCGGCGGCCGCCCGCCCGCTCAGTGGCCTGGCCCTGCTCGGGATCCTGCTGAAGGTGCTCTGGGCGCGGTTGCTCCGGCGGCGCCGCTAGGCGCGGCCCGGCAGTTGCCCGCCCAGGGGCTCTGGGGCGTCCGCCGGTGTCCCGCTACTGGTAGGCCGCCGCCAAAAGCTCGGCCAGGTGGCGCACCGGGGTGGCGATCCCACGGGCCTTGAGTCCCGCGGCCAGCTGCATGGCACAGCCCGGGTTGGCCGTCAACACCAGCTGGGCTTGGACGGACTGCAGTTCCGTGAGTTTCTCGTCGAGGATCCGCCCCGACATCTTGGGCTCGAGCAAGTTGTAGATGCCCGCCGACCCGCAGCAGATGTCCGAGTGCGGCATCTCGATCAGCTGCAGTTCGGGGATGGCGCTCATCAGCTGGCGCGGCTGGCGGCGGATGCGTTGGGCGTGAGCCAGGTGGCATGGATCCTGATAGGTGACGCGGAGGGGCAACGCGCGGCGGGCGGGCGGGAGGCCGAGCTCAGCCAGCAGCTCGAAGAGGTCCCGGACCTTATGTCCCAGTCCCGGATAGAAGTCCTTGAGATGGGACCCGCACCCGGCGGAATTGACCACCAGCGCGTCGTATTCGCGTTGCGCGAAGGCCGCCTCGTTCCGCTGCCTCATGATCCGGGCGAAGGAAAGGTCGCCGTTGTGGGCGAACAACGCCCCGCAGCACCGCTGCTGCGGGGGGAACCAAACTTCGCAGCCGGCCAGCTGCAGTAGCCGTACCGATGCCCGGTGGGCCTGCGCGTACATGACCGGCATGACGCAGCCGGTGAGGAAGGCGACCGTGGCCCGGCGCTCGCCAATGGCTGGTGCCACGTCCCCAGGGGGGGAACGGAACGGAGCGCGGAGCTTGGGCAGCTGGCGGCCAGCGGGGAGCAGCTCGGTCAGACCGGCCAGCTGGGCTCCTCGTGCCAGCCGGCTCAGCTGGCTGAGGCGGCGGGGATGTCCGAGCAGCTGCCGCAGGGCAACTCGGGCGACCGCGCGGCGTCCGGTGGCGGGGCGCAGTCGCTCGACTTCGCTCCGACCGCCCTCGATGATCCGGCCGTAGGGGACGCCGCTCGGGCAGACCGCCTCGCAGGTGCGGCAACCCAAGCAGAGGTCGATGTGCCGGGCGAGCTCCTTGTCGAACTCCAGGGAGCCGTCCTTCCACGCCGCCATCAGGGAGATCCGCCCACGGGGAGATTCCGTCTCCAGCCCGGTCACCCTGTAGGTGGGGCAGTAGTTCAGGCAGAGTCCGCAGTGGACGCAGGTGGAGAGGTCGTCGTCGGTGGGAGCGTCGGGACCGTTGAAGGCGGGGGAGTAGGGCCTGGTCGCGGGCTCGCTGCTTGCCACGTCAGCTCACACTAGCGACCGCGGACGTTGGGCCGGCCCCGGGCTTGGGGTTTGCTTGCCCCAACTCAGATCGGGTAGCGCCCGGGCGAAAGCAGGCGGTCTGGGTCGAAGCGGTCTCGCACTCGGCTCATGAGCCTCACTTCGGGCGGCAAAGTTCCCCAGGCACCCAGCTCGTCCTTCACCTGAGGTGGGGCGGCCAGGAGTGCGAGCGAACCCGATGCCCGCTCCGAGCTCTGGCGGGCAGCGACCACCGCTGCGGGCTGCCAATCCAGCCAATGCGCCACTCCCACACCGGGCGAAGCCCACCAAGTCTCGGCGTCGCCCAGCTCCCTGCACACCTTAGCCAGCTGTCTGGCTGGGACCGCAATCCGCGCCCATCGCGTAGCGGTCCGCCGGGCGTGGGCCTCCCAAAATCCCGGGTCGCCCTCCGGCCAGCCCAGCTCCCTTCGGGAGCGGGCCACCGCCTCCCGGCTCCCGCAGAGCCGGGCGACCAGGCCCCAACCGCCCGCCTTGGCGGCCGCTGGCGAAAGCAGCTCGAGCGCGACCGGCGGCAGCGCCAATGCCAGCGCCCGCTCGGCTTCGGCCCAGGCGCTAGTCCGGTCGGCCACGCACCGCCCGACCGTCAGGTCGTGGTGGGGGATGGTGCTCACCTTGAAAGAAGCCTGGACGATCACGCCCAGGGAGCCCAGCACTCCCAGGTGCAGCTTGTGCATGTCGTAGCCGGACACGTTCTTGACCACCCGGCCGCCCGAGCTGATCAGGGTTCCGTCGGCCCGGGCGACCGTCAAGCCGATCACGAAGTCGCGAGCGTGCCGATAGCCTTGCCGCAGCGGTCCCGACCAGCCGCTGGCGAGCAGGCCGCCCACGGTGTGCCCGGGCGAGGCGAACGGGTCCAACGGCAGGAACTGGCCGGCCGCGCGCAGTTCGTCGGAAAGATCGCCCAGAGTGGTGCCAGCGCGCACGGTGACCGTCAGGTCGGCCGGCTGGTATTCGCTGATGCCGCGCAGGCCGACCGTGCTCACGACCACATCCAGCCGCTGCAGCCGGCCGCCCATGCCCAGAGCACGTCCTCCGCCAACCGGGGTTACCGCGAGCTTCTCGCTGGAGCAGTGCCGAAGCAGGTCCGTGAGTTCCAGGAGGCTATCCGGCTGCACGCGCCGAGTCGGAGTGAGTCCGTCTATCTCGGCAGCGCCATCGGCCGACCCCGCCGGTCCGGTCGAGGCCGGGATCACCACCAATCCGCCTCTGCAGCCAGGCCCGCTCGGACCCGCAAGCGCGGGGGCGCGTGGGCGCCGGCGGGACCAGGGAAGACCTTGCCCGGGTTGAGCCGGTGGTCAGGGTCGAAGGCGTCCTTCAGCGAGCGCATGGTGGCAATGTCGTCAGGGCTGAACACCCAGGGCAGAAAGTCGCGCTTCTCGATCCCGATGCCGTGCTCGCCCGAGAGGGTGCCGCCCATCTCGACGCACACCCGCAGGATGTCCTCGGCGGCGCGCTCCACCTGATGCAGCACCCCTGGCTCGCGCATGTCGAAGAGGAGGTTGGGGTGGAGGTTGCCGTCACCCGCGTGGAAGACGTTAGCCACCGGCAGGCGGTAGTCGGCAGCGATGCGGCCCACCTCGCGCAGCACCGCCGGCAGCTTGGTCCTGGGCACGACACCGTCGTGAAGGTAGTAGTTGGGCTTGATCCGGCCCAGCGCCCCGATCGCACCCTTCCGGCCCGCCCAGAGCAGCTCGCGCTCGGCAAGATCGGCGGCCAGGCGCAGGTCGCGAGCCTCGTTTTGGCGCAGGCTGACCTGGACGGTCTCGGCCAGTTCGCTCGTGCTCTCGGCGACTCCCTCGATGTCTATCAGCAGCACCGCCGCCGCATCCGTCGGGTAGCCAGCCCGGTAGTGGGCCTCGACGGCGCCCAAGGTGACCTGGTCCATCATCTCGAGCGCGGCGGGCACCACGCCCCGGCCGATGATGTCGGAGACCGCCTGGCTGGCAGCGTCGATGCTCTCGAAGGCCGCCATCAGCGTGACCACCGATTCCGGGATCGGCAGAAGGCGCACCCGCAGCTGGGTGGTGACGGCCAGGGTGCCCTCGGACCCCACCACCAACCCCAGGAGGTCGAGCCCGAAACGGTCCGGTGCCGCGCCCCCGAGTCGCGCCACGCTGCCGTCGGCCAGCACCACCTCGAGCTCGACGACGTGGTTGGTCGTCACCCCGTAGAAGAGGCAGTGGGGCCCGCCCGAGTTCTCGGCCGCGTTGCCGCCGAGGGTGCAGGCCTTCTGGCTCGAGGGGTCGGGAGCGTAGAAGAGTCCCTTGGTGGCCGCGTAGAGGCTGAGGTCGGCATTGACCACCCCGGGCTCCACCAGCGCTGTCCGCGACAGGGGATCGATCTCGAGGATCCGTCTCATCCGTGAGAGCGAGAGCGAGATACCGCCGTGCTCCGCCACCGCTCCTCCTGAGAGTCCGGTGGCCGCCCCGCGGGCCACGATCGGAATCCCGTGGCGGGACGCGATTCTCATCACCTCTGCCACTTCGGCCGTGGTGGCTGGGTGGACGACCACTTCCGGCAGGCCGCTGGCCACCGTGCCGTCCCGCTCGTAGATCCTGAGGTCTCGCGGGTCTGAGATCACGTGCTCACGTCCAACCGCGAGTTCCAGCGCCTGGAGGGCGATCCGGCTCAGGCTCATGGCGGGCGGTGGCCCGGCGGGCGCTCCTTTTCAGACCGCGCCGCGGCGCGCCCGATGACGGTTCTGGGGCGGTCCAAGACCAGCCCCATGCTAAGCGGATTGACCGCGGAATCCCCCAAGAGTGGCGGGAGCCGACGGAGAAGCCGGGCGCGAGCCTCCGGCGGTGACAGCGCTCGGCCGACGCTAGTCGCGCGGGCGGATGATCAGCACCGGGCAGTGCGCGTGCGAGACCACCTGCTGCGAAACCGATCCCAGAAGCAGCCCCCGAAACCCGCCCAGACCCCGCGAACCCACCACCAAGAGGTCCGCATCCCGGCTGGCCTCGAGGAGCGCCTCCGCGGGCCGATCCCGCACCACTCGCCAGCTGGTGTCCACCGGAGCCCCCTCGCTCTCCGCCTCGGCGATCTCGGTCTGGACCAGCTTGACACTGGTGTCCTCCATCTCCTCGAACCAGGTCGGCTCTTCGGGGAGGAAGGCCGCATTGGCGATCATCGCCGGCAGCATGTACGCGCACACCGCCAGCACCGAGCCCTTGCGAAGCCTCGCTTCCTCCAGGGCCCACTCCAGGGCGCGCCTTCCGCCGTCCGACCCGTCGACGCCGACGACTATGCGGAATCCCTCAGATCTACCGGTCACGTCTGCAGCATTCACGGCGCCGAACCTCCGAACCAATGGCTGTCCCCAGAAATGCTGCCGGGGCGCCGGGTCCGCAGCGAGGTGGCACCTACGTGGGAACCGGCACGTGTATTCACCCCCTCTGTGGCCCGAAGGCAAGCGGGTGGAACCGCGGGTGGGCGGCTCGGCGAATCCGCGCTACTGGAGCGCGGCAGCGGGGGCGAGGATCAGCGCATGGCGACAGAGGTAGCGACAGCGGTCCGGTCCAAATCCCAGCTGCTGCTGCGGGACTTCCCTCTAAGTGTCCGGAGACCAGCCTCCCAGGACGTCCTGTCAAGGACGTCTGCAGAGCACCCAGCCTCCGCACCAGGCGGGTGCCACGACCGGTCCTGGGCAGCCTCCCAAGGACGCAGACCGGCAGCGACCAGCTGCCTCTGTCGCCTTTCGCGCGTGGGACCCGACCTCAGCGGGTCGGGCAGCGCTGTCGCCAAGTAGCACTACAGCTCTCGGCGTCACTTGATGCAGCGCGGTGGCGGTGTAGGTGTAACCACTGGACAGCGGTGCCGTGGTAGCGCTGTGTTCGGGCGCGATGGCGGTGCGTAGCTTGAAAGGCAGAAGGGTGACTGCCAAAGAACGCAGTCAGGTTGTCAGGAGGCACAGGAAAGATGCCGCGCAAGACGTTCGACTTACTGGCTTCGATCGGAGGCTTCGGACTGACGCTGGTGCTGGTGGTGGCCGGCGCCCTGCTGATGTGGGGCTACAGCTACACCAACGGTACCGTGTATTCGCAACTTTCGGCTCAGAACATAACCTTCCCGAGCAAGGCGGCCTTCGCCCATCCAAAGGCGGGGACGGAAATCACACCGAGCATGATCCCTTCCGTTTCCCAGTACGCAGGCCAAAAGCTGACCAACGGTGCCCAGGCGGAGGTCTACGCCAACGACTTCATCGCAGTTCACCTGAACGAAATCGGTCACGGCAAGACGTACTCGCAGCTGAGCGCTTTGTCGCGGGCCAACCCGGGCAACACCGCGCTGGCTGCCGAGGTACAGACGGTCTTCCAGGGAACGACGCTTAGAAGCATGCTGCTGAATGCCTACGCGTTCTGGATGATTGGCCAGATCGCCCTGGTGTCTGCCATCGTTTCCTTCGCCCTGGCAGCTGTGATGCTGGTGCTGTCGGTTCTCGGTCTGATGCACGAGCGCAGCGCCCCCGACGCGGCAAGGGTGTTCGTGGGCCGACACCGGACCGCCTAGGCGCCCCAATCGGACCCGGAGCGGCCCCTCTTTAGGAGGGGCCGCTTTTTTGTACGAATGACCGTCCGGAGGTGTCTCTCCGGGGAAACGCAAATGCGGCCGGGCCGATAGGATTAGCCCGTTGGCGAGCAGGAGACCATTGCAGGCCGGAGAGCCGGCCCAGGGTGAGGGGCAGCGTGGTCGCTCCGATGCCCTGCTTGAAGCCGGGCTGCTGCTGGCTTCGGAGCTGTCACTCTCCACCGTCTTGCGGCGTTTGGTGGAGCTGGCGACCGAAATCACCGACGCGACCTACGGCGCCGTGGGAGTCGTGGGTGACGGCGGCCAAATCTCGGAGTTCATCACAGTTGGGCTCAGCGATGCCCAGCGGCAGGCGATCGGGCACATTCCCAGGGGCCGGGGCATCCTCGGCGCGCTGATCGACGACCCGCGACCCCTTCGCTTGGAGCACCTCCAGTCCGACCCGCGCTCAGTCGGCTTCCCAGCGCATCACCCGCCGATGGAGAGCTTCCTGGGCGCGCCCGTGCCGGCAGCCGGGCGCGTGTTCGGCAACATCTACCTGACCAACAAGCGGAATGGATCCTTCTCGCCCGAGGACGAGGCGTCGCTGGTCACCCTCGCGGCTCAGGCCGGCGCTGCCATCGCCAATGCTCAGGCCTACGCTGCGGTGCAGCACCGCGAGCGTTGGCTGCAAGCACTGCAGGAGACAACCACCCTGCTGCTCGAGCGTCGCTCATGGCGCGAGCTGTTGAAGAGCACGCTGACCTCCGCCGCGGAGCTGGTCAGGGCTAATCGAGGCGCGGTTTTGAGTCCAGACCCAGAGAATACTGGCCTGCTCTCGGTCGTCGCGGAAGTGGGCGAAGCCCCGCCTGCGCGCCCGCGCTTGAGCTTTGATTTGGTCAAGCGCCAGAGCGGGCTGGTGCTGCCGGCGAGCAGCGATCTCGCCCGGTGGCTCGGCGGTGACCGCGACCTTGAGCAGATGCTGGTGGTCCCCATCTCGGTGCAGTCCAGTGTTAGGGCGGCGATGCTGCTTGGTCGTGAGGCTGGCTCCGGCCGGTTCTCCGCCGGCGACCGGATGCTGGCGGAAAGTCTCGCCGCCAAGGCGGGGCTGGCTTTGGACTACCTGGATGTGCAGACGGAGCTGCAGCGGCTGGCGGTGGTGGAGGAGAGACGACGGATCGCGCGTGACATCCACGACGAACCGGTGCAGGCGCTGATCTACCTCGCCCGCAGGCTGGAGCAGATAGCCGACGACGCGCCCCGGGATGCGCCCTCGGCGGTGCTGCTCGACGAAACTCGGGAGCTGGCCATCGCCGTGGCCGATGGTCTGCGCCAGCTGACCGAGGGTCTGCGCTCCGAGACTCTGGAGGATCGGGGCCTGGCGGCGGCGCTGGAGGAGTTGGCGAACGGCTTCCGGGAGCGCGGCGGCGCAGACGCGCGAATAAGTCTGAGGGGCGACCTTTCCCGTCTTCCGGTCGATGTGGAACGCGGTCTGTTGCGGATCGCGCAGGAAGCGCTCTCCAACGTGGAGAGACACGCGCACGCCGACCGCGTGTGGCTGAACCTGGTCGGGGATTCCCGGCGGGTCAGGCTCACAGTCCGGGATGACGGAATGGGCTTCGACCGCACCGGCTACCGGGCAGGACGAACCGGCCTGGGCATGATCGGGATGCGGGAGCGTGCCGCACTGCTCGGCGCCAAGGTGCGGATCTACTCCCGACCAGGTCAGGGCACCACCGTGATGGTGGTCTGGGCACGCGTGGAATCACCTAGCGGCTAGTGGGTGGGGGCGCTGGTACTGATTCTGCTGTGGCTGGATATGCTGCGGTACTGAGATGGGTGATCCGATCACCGTGGTGATAGCCGAGGACCATGCCCTTGTGAGAGAGGGCACCCGGGACATCATCGAGCGGGAGCCAGACCTCCAGGTGGTGGGTGAAGCGGCCGCAGGTGACGAGGCGGTTGGCCTGGTCGCCCGGCTGCGCCCGACGGTAGCCATCCTCGATGTCCGCATGCCCAAGCTCAACGGGATCGAAGCGGCAACAAGGATCATGACTGACACGCCGGACACGCGAGTTCTGATCGTCAGCGCCCACAGCGAAGAGGGGTACGTGAAGGAAGCGCTGGCGGCGGGCGTCTCCGGCTACCTGCTCAAGACCGCCCCCGGCCGCGAGTTGGTCGAGGCGATCCGGGCCGTGGCAAGCGGGTCTACGGTGCTGGCGGCCACTCTCAGTCGGAGGCTGGTCACTGCGCAGTCGGCGCCGCGACGGGCTACCGACCAGCTGAGCGGACGAGAGTTCGCTGTCTTGCGGCTGATCGCCCGCGGGCGGCCGAACAAGGAGATCGCGCGCGAGCTGGGTATCAGTTTGCGGACGGTCGAGGGTCACGTGCACGCGATCTTCTCCAAGTTGCGGGTCAATTCGCGCACGGAGGCCGTGGTCTGCGCTGTCAACCAAGGCTTACTATCCATCGAGTCACAGACAGCCCCGTAAGTGATGGTGGTGACCCAGGAGCGGCGGCCGGCCACCGCGTTGCTTGCATATGCTGACCAGCTCCTGGAGGCGCAGGAGCGGGAGCGCCAGTGGCTGGCGGACCAGCTCCACGACGATGTCCAGCAGCTGCTCGGCCAAGCGGCCCGCTTGCTTAGCGAGGTCAAGGTCAGTGGTGAGCTCAGCGAATGGGCCTCGGGAGCGCTCGCTGAGGTGGGCCACCTGGTGGTCTCCGCCAACGACAGCCTGGGTGCGCTGGCCCAGGGGCTTTACCCGTCGATTCTGGTGGACCTGGGGCTGCCGTCCGCTCTGGCCGGGCTCGCCCGTGAGTTTCAGCTGCGTACCGGCATCCGAGCGCAGGTGCGAACCGGCGGCAAGCTGAGGAGGATGCGCAGAGAGCGTGAGCTGGCGTGCTACCGGGTGGCGCAGGAGGCGCTGCGCAACGTCGAGCAGCACGCTAGGGCAAGGCGCGTGGAGATGCGCCTGCGCGAGCGGTCCGGACGGGTGACGCTTCTGATCGCCGACGACGGTCAGGGTATGCCCGAGCACCTGGAGGCTGGGGGCGCGCCCCCGTCCTTCGGTCTGTTCGAGATGGAGCTACGCGCCGCTAGCGGCGGCGGGGCTCTGCGTCTGCGCAGCCGTCCCGGACGGGGCACCGTGGTGCGTATTTCGGTGCAAGCCTTCGACTGATTCGCCGAGGGGGCTGGCTCGGTGGCCGGCGCCCAGCCCCGCGGTCGGTCGGGCCCGGCGCGCTCGGGTGTCGGGTGGATAGCACCGCTGACCTGGCGTGGGCCACGCGGGAGCTCCGGAGAGCTGGCTGCCTTGCGCCCGAGGAAGAGGCGGAGCTGCTGGCTCGCCATGCCGACGGAGACGGGCGCCGACTGGCGGTGCTGGTCGAGCGGCGGCGAGAGGGAGAGCCGCTGGCCTGGATCCTTGGTTGGGCCGAATTCTGTGGGCAGCGCATCTCGGTGCGCAGCGGTGTCTATGTACCCCGTCCGCAGACTGAGCCACTGGTGCTCGCAGCTGTCGAGCGGCTTCCCGAGCGCGGCTGCGCGGTGGATCTGTGCACCGGAAGCGGCGCAATCCCTGCCGTTCTGAAGTTCCACCGTCCCTGCGCCGAGGTGGTGGCCACAGAACTCGACCCAACGGCAGCTGCCTGCGCTCGTGAGAACCAGGTGACCGTGTTCGATGGCGACATGACCTCAGGGCTTCCCGCGCGCCTGCTGGGTGGGGTCGACGTGGTCACCGCAGTGGTCCCCTATGTGCCCACCGACGAGATGCGGTTCCTCCCGAGCGACGTGACCACCTACGAGCCACTGCAGGCGCTGGACGGAGGGCCGGACGGTATGCGCCTGCTCAGACAAGCGGCTCGGGAAGCTGCGCCATTTCTGAGAGTCGGGGGGTGGCTATTGGTCGAGGTTGGTGGGAACCAGGGGGCGCGGCTGCGACAACAACTACCGGGCTGCGGATATGAGGACATCGTCGTCGTGGCCGACGAGGACCACGAGGCTCGCGCCGTCTACTGCCGTCGGGCGGCGGTGCGGCCGGTGCCTCGGCCGTAAGCGCGGCGCCCGGCGCTCAGGCGTCGGCGGTCGCCTCCCGCAGCGCTCGCTCCAGGCTCGACTTGGTGGCGATGCCCACCGCCCGCACCACGCCCCGCCTGTCCACCAAAATGTTGGTGGGTACGCCTCTCACGCCAATGCTGTGCGCGTAGGACGCGGTTTCATCGAGCAGGACGGTGGCATCGATGTCCCACATGGTGCAGTAGCGACGTGCCTCGTTAGCGGCGTCGGTTCCCTCCCAAACGTTGATCAACACGACATCCAGGCCAGACCGGCCTGCCTCGCGGCGGCGCAGCTCTTCCAGAACTGGAGCCTCCGCCTTGCGGGGAGCTCACCAACTGCCGATCCAGCGCCACTCCGGTCGGGTACATCGGCACCGAAAGCGAGCGCTTTAGGCGCCGGCTCGCCATGTTGACCACGGATATGGTGTCCGAACGGGAGTCGGCGGTGAACAGTCGTTGCGTCGCCTCGTCGTAGATGCTGTCGGTCGGTTCCCGGCCTACCGGGATGTCGTCACCTACCGGTGCCAGTCGATCCAAGTCGACCACGGTCACGGAGTGCTCCCTCGAGCTGGTCACATAGGCGAGCAGCCGCGCCGAGTCGAAGCACGCACCCTCGGGCCCCCCTGGCCGGTGCGTATCTCGGCCACAACCCGGTGCTCGAGCTGCGCCGCGCCCACGGGAAGCGCGCAGGCTGCCCCCCAGCTCGGTTCCCCTGGATCCCCCCGGAAGCCGACCGGAATGTCTGTTCGATCAGACGCCATCGGGTGAACTCCCAGCAACGATGGTTGGAGGAGAGGAGGGCTCTCGCGCCGCGGCCTCGGGCCCAAGGCGCCCTTCCACTATCACCCAAGCGGCCAACCGGTGACGGGATCGAGGCAGGGCTCGGTCCAGCGGTCGGCTTCCAGTCACCTGGCTCGGGGAGGTGCCATGGTCGCCACACGGTCCAGACCGGGGTCGAGCTCCCGACCCGGCTCGCCGGCAGGGGCCGGGGCCTTGAGTGCGCGATCGCGTTCGGGCTCGCAGCGGCCGCCTTTTGGATCCGCCAACCCACCGTCTCGCCCAGCGGTCCCCAGCGGCCGCCTAGAGTGACGACCATCTATTGGACACCAGAGTGGTCGGGGAGACAGGACTCGAACCTGCGACCCCCAGTCCCCCAGACTGGTGCGCTAACCACCTGCGCCACTCCCCGGAGCCGATTGAGCATAGCAGTCGCCATCTACAATCAAGTTGGAGTGCAGTCATGCCCTGGATGAGACGCTGCGGCAACTGTCAACGGGAGTTTCCGATCTACCGTTTGGCGGCGGTGCTGCTGGATGGGGAGATCTCCTCGCTCTGCCCGCGCTGCATGCAGACCGAGCACGACCGGATCACGATCCCTTACGCGCCGCAGGCGCCCGGGGCCGCCCAGACGAGCACCTCCCGCCGCTCGTGGTGAACCCCGGCGCTCCCTTTGTGGAGCGGTTGCGGGAGGCGACTGCGCGGGCCGGCTCTCCGCTCTGCGTGGGCCTCGACCCCGACCCGGCGCCGGGGGCAGCTGCGCAGCCGAGCGCGGCGGAGGCGCGACGCATCTGCATGGAGCTGATCGACTGCACGGCACCGTTTGCCGCCGCCTTCAAGCCCAACTCCGCCTTTTTCGAACGCCTGGGCAGGGCCGGCTGGGAGCTGCTGGCGGAGGTGGTCGGGGAGGCCAGGAGGCGCGCCCTCGTGATCGTCGACGGCAAGCGCGGTGACATTGGCAACACCGCCAAGGCCTACGCGGAGTCGGTTTTCGACGCGCTGGGCGCTGACGCCTGCACCGTCACCCCGTACATGGGTCGCGATGCGGTCGAGCCCTTCATGCAACGCCCGGGACGACTCGCCTTCGTGGTCTGCCGCAGCAGCAACCCGGGTGCGGCAGACCTCCAGGATCTCACCGTTGGCCCCGAGCAGGAGCCGCTGTACGCGACCGTGGCACGCCAGGCGGTCGCCTGGGACCGGGCGGCTGGCGGCGGCCGCCTGGGACTGGTGGCCGGAGCCACCTGGCCGGAGCAGGTGGACCAGCTGCGCGACCTGGCCCCCGAGATGCCATTTCTGGTACCCGGGGTTGGGACTCAGGGCGGTAGTTTGGCCACCGCGGCGGTGGCGGCGGCGGGAGCGGAAGGGACGGCCCCGTTTCTGATCAACGTATCGCGCAGCCTGGCTGCGGCACATGCAAAGGGCGGCTCCCCTGGAGCGGCGGCGGCGGCGGCGGCGCTGCGGGAACAGCTGCGAGCGGCTGGGCGGGTGGCACAGGGCAAGGCGATCGTGGCGGCGCCGGCGGACCTGTAGGAGGGCGGGAGATGGGTCGGGCATCGCGCTGGTTTTGGCAGAGGGTGCCGGCGCTGATCGCCAGCGTGCTGCTGACAGGGTGCGCCTTTGGAGCAACCAGCCCTCCGAAGCCCAAGCCCACCCCCACCCCCAAGCCCACCCCGACGGCCACCCCGGCCCCGACCACCCTCACCGTCATAGCGCCGGACGGTGTAAACATGCGCGCTCAGCCCACCGTCAGCGCGCAGGTGGTGGGCGTTGTCGCCCAGGGGGTCACGCTCCAGATCCTCTCCCAGACCTCCAGCTCGGGGGGATGGTGGAAGGTCCATGGGGCGACTACCACCGGGTGGGTGACCGCCAATCCACAGGACACCTCGACCCAATCCTGGGAGTCATTCCAATCCGGCGGCACCTCCTCCTGGTCGGTTCTCTATCCCGGCGGTTGGACCTTCGCCCAGGAGAGCGGTGGCGCCGTGGCCTTCACCGGCGGCGGGGAGACCATCACCGTCACCACGGCCGCCAGCACTTCTCAGCTGCCTCCGGCGGCGCCGAGCGGCACGTCCCAGACCGGCTACAGCGTGGTCGTGGTTTACGGGGTCACAACCTCGTTGGTGAACTTTGCCGCCAGCCCTGGCTACCTGGCCGCGGTCGCGTTCCAGGCCAACCCGCAACAGGCTTTCCTGATAGTCGCCAAGGCCTCCAGCACCACCGGCGCAGCCAAAGCTTTCAGCGAGTTCCTGGCAACCTTCAAGTTTCCCCCGAAATAGCCCACTCCGGGCTCTCGCTGGGGTTGAGCCGCTGAGAAAGCTTCTCGTAGGCAGCGGCGCGGGCGGCGTCCACCACCTTGGTGTAGCCCTGCATCGTGTTCAGGTTGCTGTGCCCGAGCACCTCCTGGACCAGCCGGACGTTACCGGTGATGGTCAGCAGCTCGGTGGCGGTGGTGTGCCGCAGCACGTGCGGGGACCTGAGTGCCTCGACGCCGGTGCTGCGGCGGACGCGGCGGAGGATGTGCCTGGCTCCTGCCGCGGTGAGGCGGCGGCCGCCACGGGCGGAGCTGCGGCGGTCGTAGTTGAGAAACAGCGCGTCCTCGCTGTCCCGCCGCGCGTCCAGGTAGTCCTGGATGGCGGCCCGCGCCTCGGGCGTGAGATGGACCACCCGCTCCTTGGACCCCTTGCCCTTGACCACCAGGCGCCCGGAGCTGTTGAGGGCGGATCGGTCGACGGCCAGCGCCTCGGAGATCCGGCAGCCGGTGCTGAGCAAAAAATGGAGGAGGGCGGCATCACGCAGCGCCGGCTCGCCGTCGCCGCTGCGGTAGGCCAGTACCGCTCGGGCGTCCTCGGTGGTGAGAGGCTTGGGCAGCGGCGGCGTCACGCGCGGGATGTCTACGTGCAGGGCCAGGTCGTCGGTCAGCCAGCCCTCGCGCAGGGAGTAGCGCAGCAGTCCCCGCAGCGCCTGCAGCCGGCGCGCCCTCGAGCTGAGCGCCAGACCCAGCTCACCGAGGTGGCGCTGGTAGGCCCTGAGAGCCTCGCGGTGGAGATCCTCTACCGTGCTGGGAGGGTGGGCCAGGGCTGACCAGAAGTTCAGGGCCTGCTGCAGGTCCGTTCTGTAAGCCCGGAGCGTTTGGGGGCTGCGGGCACGGTCCACTGCCAGGTAGGTCAGGTATTCCTCGACCGCCCGAGCCAGCTCCATCCTGAGCAAAGGGTACCGGCGCTGGGGAGGCGGGCCGCCCGGGACCCTGCGGCGGCCCCTGATCACGGTCGCGATACCCGGGCGGCGGACCAGGCTTTGCGGCTCGCTCGGGGTGGCTTCTCGCTCCCTCCAGCTGGGGCCCGGAGCAGGGTTTCTCCGAGTCCGGTGGGCTCGGCTCGACCGCCGCCGGCGGAACGCCGGAGGAACTGGAACCGGGGCTACCGGTCTTGGCTGGTTCGGGGATGGCGGCGGCAACCGGGACGACCACCACCGACAGTGGCGCCGCGGGTGCGGCGGCCGGGGTGAGGGCGGCAGGAGTCTGGCTGGGCGCCACCGTGGCGGATCCGCCCGACGGTGGCGACACCGCAGGAGGTCTG
>JBJKSO010000053.1:0-22642 GCA_046703825.1 Candidatus Dormibacteria bacterium | reverse complement strand
ACTGCGTTGGGCCCTACCGCGTGAACCCCATACATAACACCCCCCCCGGGGGGCGGCGGTGCGGGGGGCTCCCGGGTCTAAGTTCAGCCGGGCGCGGCCCCGCCCCAGCGCCGCCGTGCTGCTCGGGGCCCTGGCGGCTGCGCTCTACCTGGGCCTGCCCTACTTCGCCGGGCTAGCGGCCCTGGTGATCGCGCTCGCCGCCTACGAGTACCTGCAGCTCTGGCACCGGGCCGGGCTGGAGCTGCCCTGGTGGGTGCTGTTCCCGCTGGCGGGCTTTTGGCTCCTGCGCTACGGCTACCCCCGGGTGCCCGCGCTCGAGTTGGGACTCCTGCTGGGCGTCCTGGCCGGACTGGGGGGGCTGGCGTGCCTGCGGGCGGCGAGCCGGCCGTGGGCAGCCTGGGCGCTGGCGATCGCGGGCGCTCTCTGGCTCGGCTTTCTGCCTAGCTACCTCCTGCTGCTCTACCGGGCGGTCCCCGCCCACCTCACGGCGCTCTGCCTGCTGCTGCTGGCCGTCTCGGTCTCGGTGGTGGGGGACACCCTGGCCTACTTTGTCGGCACGGCGGTGGGCCGCCATCGCTTCTTCCCCTGGGTGAGCCCCAAGAAGACCTGGGAGGGCGCCCTGGCAGGGTGGCTGGGGCCGACCGTGATGGTGGGACTGCTGCTGCCGCTGGTGCTGCCGCGCACGGGCCACCCGGCCGCGTTTCTGGTGGGCGCGGTGGCCTCGGCAGCGGCGATCGCGGGGGATCTGGTCGAGTCGCAGCTGAAGCGAGAGGTGGGGGTCAAGGACTCGGGGACGCTGGTTCCCGGCCACGGAGGAGTGCTCGACCGGGTCGACAGCCTGCTGTTCGTGGGGGCGGTCGTATACTCCCTGCTGGGGGCCACACACGCGTTCTGAACTCGGCCGGGTGGTGACAGCCATCGAGCCAGGGAGACTTGATCGATGCCCACTCGGGTAGTGCTGCTGGGGGCCACCGGCTCCATCGGCACTCAGGCCATGGAGCTCATCGCCACATACCCCGGCGAGTTCACCCTGGCCGGCGCGATCTCCGGACACCGGGTGCGCGCGCTGGCGGAGTCGCTGGTGAGCTTTCCCGACGCTCCCGCGGTGGTGATCGAGCCCGACGACGCCCTGCTTCCGGGCATGGGAGCCGGGACCGATGCCGCCTGCGAGCTGGTCGCTCGCGACGACGTCGACCTGGTTCTGATCGGGGGAGGAGGGGCGGCCGCCCTGGCGCCGACGCTCACCGCGTGCGAACGCGGCAAGCTGGTGGCGATCGCCACCAAAGAGGTGCTGGTGATGGCGGGCGAACTGGTCACCGAGACCGCCCGACGCTGCGGTGCCCGGCTTCTGCCGGTCGACAGCGAGCACAGCGCCATCTGGCAATGCCTCCGCGGCGAAGACCCCAGTTGTGTGGCCCGCATCCTGCTCACCGCCAGCGGCGGCGCTGTTCGCGACCTTCCCCTGGACAGCCTGGCCGACGTCACCCCCGACCAGGCGCTGGCCCACCCCAACTGGACCATGGGGCCGAAGGTGACGATCGACTCCGCCACCATGGTCAACAAGGGCTTGGAGGTGATCGAAGCCCACTTTCTGTTC
Source organism: Candidatus Dormibacteria bacterium (assembly GCA_046703825.1). Classification (GTDB taxonomy): domain Bacteria; phylum Chloroflexota; class Dormibacteria; order Aeolococcales; family Bog-877; genus JBJKSO01. The sequence goes on along the minus strand of JBJKSO010000053.1, from coordinate 21,045 downwards.
TCGGTCCCCTACGAGCGCATCGAGGTGCTGATGCATCCCCAGAGCGCGATTCATTCAGCGGTCGAGTTCTGCGACGGGACCTCGATCGCCCAGCTGGGGCGCCCGGACATGCGAGCGCCGATCGCGCTCGCCTTGACCGGCGGTCGCCGCCTGCAGGACGTGGTCTCGCCGATCCGGCTCACCGACGGCTCTCCGCTCAGCTTCCTGCCCCTTGACGAAGCCCGCTACCCCGCCCTCGGGGTGGTGCGCCGAGCCGGCGAGCGGGGAGGCACGGTGCCGGCCGTGCTCAACGCCGCCAACGAGGTCGCCGTCGAGGCGTTTTTGGACCGCAGGATCCGCTTCACCGATATCGCCGAACTCCTGGAGCGGGTCACTGGGGACTACCTGCCGAGCCAAGGGGATGGGGGGCTGGCTGAGGTGCTGGCCGCCGACCGCTGGGGCCGCGAACGGGCCTCCAGCCTGGTTGAACAGGCCGCGACTCTGGCACCGGCGGGAGGCTGACTTGGGGTTCACCCTCGACTGGCAGACCGTGGGCGGCATCATCCTGATGCTGCTGGTGGTGGTGGCCATCCACGAGCTTGGCCACTTCATCGTGGCCAAGCGAGCGGGGATCATGGTGCTGGAATTCTCGATCGGGTTCGGGCCCCGCCTGGCCAGCCGGGTCCGCGGCGAGACGCGCTACTCGCTGAGACTGCTGCCGCTGGGCGGCTACGTTCGCATGGCCGGGATGACCGGCGAGGAGGCGACACCGCTGGACGGTGGTGACCGCGCCTTCGTCAAGGCCAGCACCGGCCGGCGGGCGGCGACTTTGGCCGCCGGAGGGCTGATGAACCTGGTGCTGGCTGGGGCTCTCTTCTCCGGCCTTGCCGCGGTGGGGGGGCCGGCTCCCCAGGTCCAGTCCGGTGGCGGACTGGCCCGGGCCGGGGCCAGCAGCGGCTACCAGGTGGTGGGCATCGGGGGGACCCGGACCACCTCCCTCACCAAGATCAGGAATTTGGTGCAGAGCGATGCCGGACGGCCGCTGGCGGTCAGCCTGGAGCGGTGGGGCGGAGGCCCCACCCGGACCGTCACGGTCCGGCCCCAGCTGCACTGGGTCAGCGCCAAGGCCACCAAGGTCCCCTTCGAGGCGCAGGTGGTGGCGATAGCCGGCCGGCCGCCGGCCCACGCCACCCCGTCGTTGCTGCTGCAGGGCATCCCGGGCCGGAGCGTGGCCGTGACCTACCTGACCTCGGCGGGCAGCCGGCGGACGGTCTCGGTACCGCGCTCCGACTTCGCCGCTGACTGGCTCATCGGCTACCTGGCGTCGGAGGGCAACCTGTTGGTGCCCGGTATCGGCGGTCCCCCGATGCCCTGGTATCAGGCGGTGGCAGTGGGTTTCGGCACCGTTCCCTACGAGATCGGCGCCACCTTCAGCAACCTGTGGACCCTGCTGACCGCCGCCCACCGCAACCCCAACCTGCGGCTCTCCGGCCCGGTCGGCATCGCCCAGGAGACCTCGATCGCGGCCCAGATCTCGGCCAGTCTCTACCTGACCCTGATGGGCTTGATCAGCCTCAACCTGGGCCTGTTCAACCTACTGCCGATTCCGTTCCTGGATGGGGGGCGGCTCTTCTTCGTACTCCTGGAGTGGGTCCGCCGCCGCCGCATCAACCCCCAAGTGGAAGCCTACGTACACGCGCTTGGTTTAGCCTTGATAGTGATGCTGTTCATCTACGTCACCTACGGCGACGTCACCCACCTGCACCAGTGATCGAGCGCCGCAAGACTCGGCCCATCAAGGTCGGCAAGGTCGTGATCGGGGGGGCCGCCCCGATCAGCGTCCAGACCATGACCAAGACCCCGACCGAGGACGCCCAGGCGACGCTGGTCCAGATCGGTCGGGCGGCGGACGCGGGTGCCGACCTGGTCCGGGTCACCTGCGACACCGAGGAGGCGGCGATCTCGCTCAAGCGGATCGTGAAGGAGAGTCCGCTGCCGATCATCGCGGACATCCACTACGACGCGCCGCTGGCGTTCCGGGCGCTGGAGGCGGGGGTCGCCTGCCTGCGTCTCAACCCGGGCAACATCCGCCAACCAGAGAAGGTCTCCGAGATCGCGCGCCGCTGCCGCGACCAGCAGGTGCCGATCCGGATCGGGGTGAACGCGGGCAGCCTGCCCGACCGCAAGAAGCTGGACCGCGGGCGCGGCGAGGGCGGCCCCCAGGAGGTGGCCCAGCGCATGGTCGACGCCGCCCTTGGGCATCTCAAGCTTCTCGAGGAGGTCGGCTTCCAGGACATCAAGGTGAGCCTCAAGGCGAGCGATGTGCTCACCAACGTGGCGGCCAACCGGCTCTTCGCCGGTTTGGGCAACCGCTACCCGCTCCACCTCGGCTTGACCGAGTCCGGACCCACCTCGTCCGGGGCGATCAAGAGCGCCCTCGGGATCGGCATTCTGCTCGCCGAGGGGATCGGGGACACGATCCGGGTCTCTTTGGTCGACGAGCCCGAGGAGGAGGTCCGGGTCGGAAGGCAGATCCTGGCCAACCTGCAGGAGAAGCCGAGCGGGCCGAACCTCGTGGCCTGCCCCACCTGCGGGCGGCTCGAGATCAACATGGTGCCGATGGTGGCGCGGGTGGAAACCGCCCTGCAGAAGGTGAAGCGCCCGATCACGGTCTCGGTGATGGGCTGCGTGGTCAACGGGCCCGGAGAGGGCATGCATGCTGACATCGGCATCGCCGGCGGCCAGCAGAAGGGCATCCTCTACCGGAAGGGGCGCGTCATCTCGACCATGCCCGAGAGTGAGCTGGTGGACGCCTTGGTCAGGGAGCTCGACCGCATCGCCGCCGAGGACGCGGAGCTGATCGCGGCCGGCAAGCCGCTGCCGGAGGGGATCGGCGAACTCTAGCGCCTAAGGCTGCCGACCGGCGCCAGCGGTTGCCTCTTGGGCGAGTCGAGCGTTTCCCCGCCGGGCGTCTGGCGACAGGCCTCGGCGAAGGCCTGAAACAGAGATTGGGCCGACGGCTCGGTTCCCACCAGCTCTTCCGGATGGAATTGAACTCCCACCACCCAGGCGCCGCTGCTGATCTCGGCGCCCTCGATCAGGCCGTCGTCGGCGCGCGCCGTCGCGGTAAGGCCCGGGGCCAGCCGCCCGATCCCCTGGTGGTGAAGGCTGTTCACGCTCAGCTGGGTGGTGCCCAGGGCGGCGCTGAGCCGGGAGGACGGTACGACCGCGAGCTGGTGCGCCAGCTCGCCTCGCCCGGCGCTGCTGGTCGGGTGATGCCCCCGCTGGGACTCAAGGTCTTGGACCAACGTGCCGCCGAGAGCGACGTTGAGCAGCTGCAGTCCGCGGCAGATGCACAGGATGGGCAGCCCGCGCTCCAAGGCCAAGCTCAGCATGCCCAGCTCGAGCTCGTCGCTGCTGCGGTCAACCTCGAGCGTGCCGTTCACCTCCTCGCCGTACCGCTGCGGGTCGAGGTCGGGTCCACCGGGCAAGACCAGTCCCTGGACCACCGACATCGCCGGCTCGGAAGACATCCCGGTGGGCACCAAGACGGGAGCCAATCCCGCTGCTTGAAGCGCTTTTACATAGGCGGAGTTCAGCGACTGCACCGGCATCCCGGGCGCGCCCGGCGCCTCGAATCGTTCCCCCGCGCGCACCGGGACCGCTACCAGGGGTGCGCTCACGTTTCCTCGCGGCTCAGCGAGTGCACGTAGCCGCCGATCCGTTCCAGCGCCCGCTCAATGTCGGGCAGACCCACGGTGTAGGCGAGGCGGATGTAGCCGCGCCCGGCGTCACCGAAGCTATCGCCCGCCAGTGTCGCCACCCCCGCCTGCTCCAGCAGGGCTGCGGCCAAGGTCCGGCTCGGTACTCCGACCTCACTCACGTTGGCGAAGGCGTAGAAGGAGGCCTCGGGCAGATGGCAGTGGATGCCCGGGAGCGCGTTCAGCCCGCTAACCAGGGCGTCGCGGCGCGATCTGAACTCGGCGACCATGGCCGCCACCGCCAGCTCGGACTCGGGCGCTCCCAGCGCCTCGACCGCCGCCAGCTGGGTGAAGGCGGCGGCGCACGAACTGGTGTTGATCAAGAGGGTCTCCATCTGCTTGGCCAGAGCCGCCGGCATGACCCCGTAGCCAAGTCTCCAGCCGCACATCGCGTAGGTCTTGGAGAGCCCATCCATGACGATCGTGCGCTCGGCCATGCCCGGCCGGGTCCAGATGGGGGCGGGCAGCTCGGTAAAGGCGATGCGGGAGTAGATCTCGTCACTCACCACCACCAAGTCGTGTTCTTCCGCCAGCTCCGCGAGCCGGTCCAGGTCCGAAGCGGTCATCACCCCGCCGGTGGGGTTCTGGGGCGAGTTGATGATCATCATCCGGGTGCGCGGGCTGATCGCCGCTGCCAGCTCGTCCAGGTCCATCCGAAACCCGTTCTGCTCGCGCAGCGGGATCGGCCGGGCCACCGCCCCCACGAAGTCGGTCAAAGACCGGTAGACCGGGTAGCCCGGGTCGGGCAGGATCACCTCATCGCCCGGCTCCACCAGACTCAGCAGCGCGAAGTGGAGGATGTTCTTCGAGCCGGGGACGATCACGACCTGCTCGGGTGTGATCGGGATGCCCCCGCCCCGGCGTGAGGTCTCGGCCGCCACTGCCTCGCGGGCGGCCGGCAGACCGGCCGCCGGGGTGTAGTGGGTCGCGCCGCTTCGCATGGCGTCGTAGGCCGACTCGATGATGTTGTCCGGGGTGGCGAAGTCGGGCTCGCCGATCTCCAAGTGGACGATGGAGCGACCTTGCGATTCCAGCTGGCGGGCCTGCGCCAGCACCTCAAAGGCGCTCTCGGTGCCCAGCCGCTGCATTCGCGACGCCAGGCGGAGCCCGGAGCGCTCGGCAGCCTTCACCACCGCCTCACTTGACCACTGTGATCTGGCCGAGCATGCCCAGGGTCTCGTGAGGGATGCAGAAGTACTTGTAGAGACCCGCCGCCGTGAGCTTGAGCGAGTAGCTGCTGCCGGGTGGCAGGGGATGGTTCCAGGAGGCGGCGCCGGCAGGCAGCTGGGCGTCGGAGGGGTTGGCGGCGTCAGCCTTGTCGTCCGTGGTGGTGTGATAGATGCTGCCGGTGTTCTTCCAGGTGATGGTGCCGCCCGCCTTCAGGCACACCGAACTGGGCACGAACTTGAGGGCGTTGGTGGCCTGGACCGTCACCGAACTGCTGGCCGAGGCAGCGGTGCAGCCGGAGCCCGACGACGAGGTAGAGCTGTTCGAGGTGGTCTGGGAGGCGGGCTGGCCCGGGATTGGCCCTGACCCGCAGGCGGCGAGTGCGATCGGAGTGGTGAGCAGGGTGGCGGCGATGATCGCGGAGCGCAGGTTGCCAAGTCCAGACCACGAACGCATGGAGTCCTCCCTCAAGCGGAACCGCTCAGATCCTACCGCTCCGGCGGCGGCCGAGATGCCGGCTCAGTGGGCGGGGGGCAGCACGCGGGCGGCTCCCGCCGTCTCGGCCAGCCAGCGCAGCCGGGAGAAGAAGCCCGAGGTGTGTGGCGATCTGGCCAGGCCCAGGCCCGCGAAGTCAAAATGGTGGGTCCACTCGTGGAGCAGGGTGTTGACAAAGGCTCCGGGCGCCAGCACCTGCTCGCGGACGGCGGTGCGGTGGTAGATCCGGATGGCGCAGCGATCCGGGCTGGACCCGGGGCTGGTGATCCGGCAGCGGTAGTAGCCGTAGGTCTTGTGGGCCAGCCGGCCCTTGCCGTCTACCCCATGGGCTTGGGCACGGTCCGCCACCGTGAGGCGGCAGGCGGGCAGGGAGAAGCTGGAGTTGAGCACCTCGATCAGGGTGGCGCCGAGGCGTTGGCGCTCGTTGAGCCCTTCGCTGCGTAGCAGCGCCTGGATCAGCGCCGCCGCCGCCGGCGGTGGCGGGTGCGGCAGCACCAGGACTTGCTGGCTCCGCGAGTAGTCGCGGTCGGCCCGGGGACTCACGCCGCGCCTGAGTCTAAGCCGACCGGCGGGGTCGCGTGTTCAGCCGGGCTGCTCGCCAGTCAGGAGCGGCCGGCGGCCACCCGTGGAGGAGATCATGCATCCGCTCGCGGCCAGCCTGCGCGGATGCATGCTTGCAGCCTGCGCCACGCGAGCCAGGACGATCTGGACCGGGCGAGCCGCTCTTGGCCGAGCTCCGCAAGCTGCCGGCGCTCACCGAACGCCGCCGTGGCTACTTCTCCCGCGGAAAACGGGCGCTTCTGCACTTCCACGCGGAGGGCGACGATCTCTACGTCGACGTGAAGCTCGACCGGGCCTTCCAGCGGTGACGGGCGACCGCAGCCGACGAGCGGGCCGATGTGATGGACCGGGTGCGGGCGGCGCTGCGACACCCGGACGCCAGGCCGGGCTAGCGTCCTAGTCGAGTCCCTCAGCCAGGCGCTGATAGGCGGGAAGCAGCTGCTGCCAGCGTTCTTCTGACTGCTTCGGCACCCCACCGGCCAGGTAGGCGGCCAGGTTCTCGACGTTAATCTGCCAACCCGCACCGTAGGCGTGGACGGCGTCCAGCGGCATTCCCTTGACCTCTACCACCAGCACCGTCTGGTCGCCGTCCTGGGTCAGGGTAGCCTCGATCAACTCGTCGAAGGGGCTGACGCCCTGCCCCTTGCGCTAGGACTCCTCCGACTCCCTAGTGGTCACCACCAGCCGGTGCGGGGGCTCGCACACCTCCACGTGCCCGGTGCCCTCCCAGTCGTCGGCCTCGACGTAGAGGTGGAATTCTCCCCCCGGTCGCAGGTCGCCCTGCACCTGGCCGTGCCAGCGCGCCAGCCGCTCGGGATCGGTGATCGCCGACCAGAGGTCAGCTAGGGAGGTGTCAAAGCGGTCTTCGATCCGCACCACCCCCTTAGCGCCGGACGACCTCAGGGTACCGGTGATGCGAGTGCCCGGGCCTTGGTCAGTCATCTTTCCGCCCTCCTTTGGCGTTTCCCCCGCGCTATCTCGGTGTGCAGCGCATCGAGGCGCTGCTCCCAGAGCTCCCGGTATCGGCTAAGCCACTGGTCGATCTCGGCGAGTGGCACCGAGCGAAGGCTGTAGACCCGGCGCTGTGCCTCTTGGCGCACTTCCACCAACCCCGCCTCGCGTAGTACCCGCAGGTGCCGCGAGGCTCCGGGGCGCGCGATCTTGACCAGGGCGGCGAGGTGGCCAGCGGTCGCCGGGCCATCGGCCAGGTGCTCGAGCATCGTGCGCCGGTTGCTGTCCGCCAGCGCACGCAGTGCGGCTTCCACGCACGCGGTATAGCAATTGGGTTACGTAGCCGTCAAGTTACGAAGGGTTTCGGCTCCGGCCCGAGGCGCCAAACTGGTTGGCGTGCCGTAAGAGATCGGTCGGTGGCGGTGCGTGGCCAACGAGGGTCTGAGCGATGGAGTCGCAGATGGTGGTTAGGGCCGATGGACCGCCGGGCCCCGGTCGCTTCAACGTCGAGGTGCAGACAAGTGAGCAGACCTTCCACTTCACGGTGACGGTCGACGGCTGGGAGTTAGACCACTACGGAAAAGGGCGTTCCCCACAGGATCTGGTCCGAGCCAGCTTCGCCTTCCTGCTGGCGCGCGAGCCGCCCACATCGATCTTGCCGACCTTCGCGCTCTCCACAATCGAGAGGTATTTCCCGGATTTTTCCGAGCTGGTCTGAGGGCGGCGGCGTCGAGGGGTCGGCCCGCGGCTGCACCTCCGGCGGATCCAGCTGGGCCTTAATCGATCTCCGTGCTACTCTGCGCTGTGAGTAGGGTTCGCCTCATTTGAGGGCGGGCAAAATGGACACCGCGGGGCCCACTTCCGCCGTTAGAACCGGGCAGCTAGACGCTGGCAAGGCCCGTGTTCTGATCGAGGCTGGAATGCGTCTGGCAGCCGAGGTCTCGCTGCCGATCCTCCTGCGGAGGCTGGTGGAACTGGCGGTCGGGATTACCGACGCGCAGTACGGGGCGCTCGGAGTCCTGGGACCGCTAGGAGCCTTTGCCGACTTCATAACCGTGGGCATGGACGAGGACGCTCGGGCGGCGATCGGGGAGCTGCCGACCGGCCAGGGACTCTTGCGCGCCGTCCTCGACGAAGACCGCCCGCTGCGCCTGCGCAGCATCGCAGGCGACCCGCGCTGCGTGGGCTTTCCCGCCCACCACCCGCCCATGACCTCCTTTTTGGGCGTCCCGATCAGGGCCAGGGGTCGTGTGTTCGGGAGTCTGTACCTGACCAACAAGTCCCACGGTCTCCCCTTCGATACGGCAGACGAGGCGGCGGTGGCCACCCTGGCCAGTCAGGGAGGGATTGCCATCGCCAACTGGGAAGCACGGAACCAGCTGGAGAAGCAGCGTGCTTGGCTGCTAGCCCAGCAGGAGGTCACCACCGCCCTGCTGGCCGGGGAACCCGCTCAGAGGATGCTCGACACCATCGCCGAGAGCGCCCGCCGATTGGGCGAGGCGGATCTGGCCGCAATCTCGCTGCCGCAGTCCGAGGACTCCCTCGTGCTCGAGGTGGTCGCCGCGGCCGGAATCGGTGCCGATGTGCTCCTGAACGGTCCGTCCAGAGGTTCGGGCACCATCTCGCATCTGGTCTTCGAGGACGGCTTGACAATGACGGTCGCTGAGGGGGATCCGCTTCTCCAGTCCACCATCCTTGCCGCCGCCGGAATCCCTCTAACCGCTCTGCTCATAGTCCCCCTCTGGCTGACCGGCAGGGTGAGTGGCACCATCAGCCTGGCCCACGCTGTCCCCGGGCGCCGTTTCGGGGCTGAGGAGCTAGAGGTCCTCACCAGCTTTGCCGCGCAGGCCGCGCTGACTCTCGACTATTCACGCATGCAAGCGCGCTCGCTCAAGAGAGCGCTGGAGGACGAGCGCCGCCGGATATCTCGGGATCTCCACGACGACCCGGTCCAGGCGCTGATCGTGCTGGCACGCCGGCTCGAAACCCTCTCCCTGCAGCCGGGGACGCTGGCGGACTGGGTTTCCGAACTCGAGTCCAGCCGCGAGATGGTGACCTCCATCGTCGGCGGCCTGCGGGAGGTGGCGGAGGGGCTGCGCGACGATGCGGCCGAACAGGAGAGCCTCGCGGAGGCCCTGCGGGGCATTGCGCGTCGCTTCAGCAGCCGGACCGGCATCGCCGTCTCCGTTTCCGAGCGTGGTCAGCGCCGACGCTGGGGGCATACGGTGGAGGTAGCGCTGCTGCGCATCGCTCACGAGTGCCTCACCAACGTCGAGCGACACGCACGAGCCAAGAGGGTCACCATCGTCCTGGCACATCGGAGGGAAGATCTCAGCTTGAGAATCAGCGACGACGGCGCCGGGTTCAGATCCTCTGGCCGGGGCATGCCGCGGCCCGGGCTAGGGACCATCGGGATGAGTGAACGTGCAGAGCTGCTGGGGGGCCGCCTGCTCGTCAGCTCGCGGCCCGGGCAGGGAACCGTGGTCCAAGTGTCGATTCCGGTTGGCTCGGAGGGGAGCGACCAGGTGCCATCCGGGGCATGAGCTGGGGCGAGACCGGCGCCAGCCCTTTGCACGGGCAGAGCGCGCGAGTAGCCCGGCCCGACACCTCAGCGGAAGATGCGGCCCTGAACACATAAGCTGCCGCTTCCAGAGGGAAGTCCTAGAATGCGGCCGCGGACCAACAGCTCTCCGCCAGATCGGCAGCAGCCGTGCCGCCGACGCAGGAGCCGAACTGGCCCCAGGAGCGCGCCGGGCTGGCGCTGGCCTGGCTGGTCGGTTACGGAGCCGGGCGCAAACGTGAGCCCCCGGCCTGACGCCGCCCCTGTCGTTCCGCCCACTGCCCTGGCGACGGCCGGACCTGAAGGTGGGTCTGTACTACTGGGCCGCCGCGGAGAGCAGCAGGCGGTCGCGGGCCATCTCGTCTCTTGCGCGGCTTCCGAGACCTTCGAAGTCGCGCAGGTCGCGTTTGATCTCCGCATGCACCGGGTGCGGGTAGCGGAGGATGCTGGCGAGGACTTGGTCGCCAGCGGGCTCCAGGCTGTCCGAGGGGCAGACCGCATTCACTAGTCCGAGCTGCTTGGCCGCCTCGGCGTCCAGTACCGATCCGGTGGCCGTGAGCCAGAAAGCCTGACGCCGACCAACCACCTGGGGCAGCCAGCTCAGGACCAGCGCTGGCGCCAGCCCATGGGTCACCTCGGGGAACCAGAACCGAGCCCGCTCGCTGGCGATCGTGACGTCGCAAAGTGCCGCCAACCCGACCCCAAAACCGGCGGCGTCGCCGTCTACCTCGGCTACGGTTACGAGGTTGGTCTCGTGGAGCGCCCTGACCAGCGCTGTGAGCGCGGCGACGACGGTCCGGGCCTCCGCCGACCCTCGATGGTTGCGGTCCCTGCCCCGGCAGAAGACCCCCTCCTGGCCGCGCAAGCGCAGCACGTGCTGACCATCCTCAGGTCGGAGCAGAAGCTCGGTGAGCTCGAAGCACATCGCCGCCGAGAAAAAGTTGTCCGGCGGCCGGCACACCACCACGGTCACCACCTCAGGACCATCGTGGCTTAGTCGAAGTCCCGTCCCCATTCAGTTCCACCTCCATATCCCGCCGTGCCAGCCCCGCCCCGGCGCGGGCGCCGCGGACGGTCTCCGCCCACGCGGTGCGGATGCCCTGGAATGCCTTCTGGGCCACGCTCATCGAGCCTCCCGCGGGTGTCAATCCGTTCCACGCCACCGAGCCCACTCCCTGCGATGGTCGGCTCCCCGATCGCGTTGCGTCGGGGCGCCAGGCTCGTCCTGACCACCCGAGTTAGGCCCCGCGGTCCGGGGCGGCGCCGTTGGTGCCCATGCCCAGGAACAAGCTACCGAGATCGCCCATCTCAGCCAGCTCCTTGGCACTGCGGTCGAGGCGGATCTGGCCGTCGGTCAGGACGTACCCCCAGGAGGCAACCTCCAGCGCCAGCGCCACCCGCTGCTCGATCAGGAGCACCGCCCGGCCAGCCTTCGCCAGCTGACTCACGATGTCCTGGAGGACATGCGTCGCCACCTGGGGCGCCAGATTGGCGGTGGGCTCGTCCAGCAGCAGCGCTTTGGGGTCGGCCATGAGAGCCCGGCCGATCCCGAGCATCTTCTGCTCGCCACCGCTCATGGTGCGGGCGGTGCGCCGGCGCAGAGCTCCCAGCGCCGGAAAGGTCTCCATCACCATCGCCACCCGCTCGGGGATCTCCCGCTTGCTCAGTCGGTAGCCGCCCATCTCCAGGTTCTCGATCACGGTGAGAGTGGGGAAGACATCGCGCAGTTGGGGCACGTAGCCCATCCCCTGGTTCATGCGGTCGTCCTCGCTGAGGCGCGTTATGTCCTGGTCGCCGAGGTGGATGCGCCCCCCCAGAAGTTCGAGCTCTCCGGTAATCGCCTTGATCAGAGTGCTCTTGCCCGCCCCGTTGGGCCCGACCACGACCGCGATCTCCCCGAGGCCCACCTGCAGTGACACCCCCCGGACCACCGGCACCTGGCTGTAACCGGCGGTGATCTCGGTGCCGACCAGGTAAGGCCGCTCGCGGAATTTGCCGGTACCCGCGAGCGTTTCCGGCGCCATCAGGATAGGTAGGCGCTCTGGACCTGAGGGTCCTGCACCACCTCCTCGAAGCGTCCCTGGGCGATCACCTTGCCGAATGCCATCACCACCACCCGGTCGCAGAGCTGGTGCACCACCTCCAAGGCGTGCTCCACTATGAGGATGCCGAGGCCCTCGGCGGCGATGCCGCGGAGGTCGGAGATCAGCTTGCTGGTCAGGTGGTGGGCGACACCCACCATGGGTTCGTCCAGCAGCAGGACCCGGGGCCGGCGCATCAGGCAGCGCATGATCTCCACCAGCCGCCGCTGGCCCCCGCTCAGCTCTGCTCCGTACAGGTCGGCGGTGTGGGTCATCTCGAACCGCTCCAGCACCGACCACGCCCGCTGCGCCAGTTCGGTCTCACGCTCGGCGGTGCGATGCGGATGGAGCACCACCGCCGCCAGCGACGCGCCCGAGTCTCCCTCGGCGGCGGTGACCAGGTTCTCGAATACCGTCATCCGGGCGAACTCGCTGGTTGTCTGGAAGGTCCGCATCAGCCCGAGCCGGGCCCGGCTGTGCGGAAGCATTCGGGAGATGTCGCGGTCGCCCAGGGTGATGCGGCCGTGGCTGCTCCTGACCTGCCCCCCCAGGGCGGCCAGCAGCGAGGACTTCCCGGCTCCATTGGGACCGATGACGCCGACCACCTCTCCGGTGGAGAGGGTCAGTGAGACCCCATCCACGGCGCGCACTCCCCCGTACCCCACCGCAACATCCAGCACCTGGAGGATGGGAGTGCCCACGGCGAGCGCGGACGGCTGGGTGGAGAGTTCCTGGGCTCGCAGCCCCATCGGCTACACCCCCTCTCCCGCTGGTGTCGGCTCGATGGTGGCCGCTGGCAGCCGCCGGGCCCGGTGGCGCCGCTCCGGGATGATCCCCCGGGGCCTGAACAGCAAGCAGAGCATCCAGGCGAGCCCGATCACCACCCACTCCAGGGAGTCGACCAGACCGGGGTACCCGAACTCCGGTAAGAACTGCGGTAGCTGGAGGAAGAGGATCGGCACCAGCAGGGTCCCCAGCAGCACCCCCCGGTAGTTGCCCACCCCGCCGACGAATACGGCCGTGAAGACGACGAAGGTCTCGGCGTAGCCCCAGGCACCGGGCGACCAGGCTCCGATGTACTCGACCAGCAGCCCGCCGCTGAGCCCGGCGATCGCGCCGCCGATCACGAACACTTGGAGCCGGAGCGAGGTGATGTTCAGCCCCATCGCTGAGGCGGCGCCCTCGTGGTCACGCATCGCGCGCAGGGAGCGGCCCCACGGGGAGCGCGAAAGCCAGACCACTCCCGCGAAGACCACCGCCGCCAAGACGACCGACCAGGCAGCGTAGGTCCAGGGCTGGGCGGTGGGGTTGAGCCCGAGGAGCTGGCCCAGCGGCCAGCCGACCCCGGTCAGGCCGTTGGAGCCGTTGAACAAGGGGACGTCCGCTGACACCACCTGGATCGCGATGAGCGAGACGATCAGCAGCATCGCCGCCTGATAGTCCCGCCGCATCCGGCGCAGACTGAAGAGCCCCACCAGGAGCGAGAGCACCGCCCCCGCCGCCGTGGCCACCAGGAGGTCGAGGGGGAACGCTAGGTGGGCTCCGAAGACGTACTGCTGGAACGAACCCGCGCCACCGCTGCGTCCCAGCACCACCACGGCGGCGGCGTAGGCGCCGGCCGCCTGGAAGACGATGTAGCCGAAGTTCACCACCCCGGCGTAGCCAAACTGCAGATTGAGCGAGATCGCCGATAGGGCGTCCACGGCGAAGTAGATCACCATGGTGGCGCCGAAGAACGACCAGGCGGTCACGGGCGATCTCCGATCCACAGCGTCCAGACGCGCGCTGCCGTGCTCACAGCACCAACTGCCGGTCCTCGGCCCCGCCGAAGACCGCCCCCGGGCGGAAGAGGAGCACCAGGACCAGGATGGCGAACCCGGCTACGGTGCTGTAGCCACCCTGCCCGAGGCCGGCTACCACCTCGGTGACGATGCCCATGATCAGCGAGGCGCCGACCGCGCCCCACATCGAGCCCACCCCTCCCAGGATCGCGGCTGCGATAACCAGAGGCAGGAACGTCTCCCCGGTCACGTAGCTGACGCTCTGGGTGCTGATGATGTACACGACCCCGGCCAGCCCGCAGAGGAACCCGCTGCCGAGCCAAGTCACCAAAACCACCTTGTTGGTGGGGATGCCGCAGGAGCGGGCCAGGCTGGGCTCGACCGCCGTGGCCCGGAGCGCCTTGCCCAGCTTGGTGAAGCGCAGGGCGGCCGAGACCAGCAGCAGGATCACGATGGCCAGGATCACGATCCCCACCTGCACCGGCGTCACCCGGATCGGCCCCAGGCTGATGGCCTGGCCGGGGAAGACCGAGTAGCCAAAGATGGTGTTCTCGGAGATGGCCTGGATCCCGTAGTCGATCACCAGGGACAGCCCCAGAGTCACCATCATCATCTCGAAGAGCTGGGTGCGGCGCCTGGCGTAGAGGCGCAGGACGCCGCGACCCAGCACGAGGGTTGTGATGCCCCCGGCGACGCCACCCAGGAGCAGGCCGAGCCACGGGGTGAGATGGACGACGCTGATTAGGTAGGCGGTGAACGCCCCCACCGTCATCACCGATCCGAAGCTCAGGTTGATGACGTTGGTGAGGCTGAATTGCAGGGAGAAGCCCATCGCGGCCACCGACAGGATCGCGGCCAGCACGATCCCATCGGCGACTGATGCGATGAGCTGCCCCAAGTCAGGCGACTCCCTTCACCGGCACTGCCTCGATTTGCTTGACGGTGATGGTGCCCAGGGGCTTGGAGCCGCCGGTGGCGGTGAGACTGACCGCCTCCTGGTTGCCGTAGGAGTTGTGGTACTTGTTGAAGTCGATCAGGCCGGTGGCTCCGACATACTGGATCTGCTTGCCCTTCTTGAGCGCCTTCACACCCTGCGCAAAGGTGTAGACGACCGTCTTGCCCTTGCCGGGGTTGCAGACCTTAGACATGTAGCCGTTGTAGACCTTGGGATTGGTGCTGTGGGCGGCCACCATGGAGAGCGCCATTGCGATCATGCCGTCGTAGTAAACGATCGCGATCGGGTTGCCCTGGGCCGAGCTGGCCGACACTCCCAGCTGGTGCACGTCGGCCTTAACCATCTTGTTCCACTCGGTCACCGCCGGGGTGACCGAGGACGGCGATGAAATCACGGCGCTGTAGTACTTCTTGAAGTCCGTTGGCCCCAGGGCCGCCCGCAATGCGACGATCTGCTGCGGGCCGTCGGTGGCCTGGGTGCCGATGATCGGCACCAGCCCGCCCAGGGACTTCAGCTCGCCAAAGAACGTGCCGGCGGTGCCGCTGTCCGACTCGGTCATGATGACCTGTGGGTGGGCGGCGATCAGCTGGTTCACCTGGGACTGATACGAGCTCTGATCCGGCGTAAGCGTGATGTTGGTCACCACCGGAACGTGCAGCGCCTTGAGGCTCTGGATGACCCCGGGAAGGTCACCCTGGGAACCGGGGTCCGAGCCGAACACCGCGGCGATCCGGGTGTAGCCCTTGCGCTTCGCCCAGAGCGCCATCGCCGTACCGTTGGCAGAGTCCGGTGGGAAGAGCCGCCACATGTACTTGAAGTGGCTCTTGTTGTAGGCGGACTCGCCGGCCACGATGGTCATCGTGATCTTGGCTCGGTTGAGTACCGGCACCAGGGTGGGGGCGGAGCTGGTGTCGACCCCGACCACCCCCACCAGATGGCTGGTGGTTGCCAGCATCTGCTGGACCGCGGGCAGGGCGTCGGCCGGGTCACTCTTGGTGTCCACCGGCTTCAGCTCCAGCTTGTGCCCCAGCACCCCGCCGGCCTTGTTGATCTCGTAAATGGCCGGGTAGACACCCTGGAAAACGTTGCCCGCCTCAAAGTTGGAGCTACCGGTTATGGCGATCACGCCGCCGATCGTCAGCGTCCCCTTGGAGGCGGCCGCTACGCCGGCGGAGCTGCAAGCCGCCAGCACTCCCAACAGCGCCCCCAGCGTCATGCCTACCGTGAACTTGCGCGCCTTCAATTGCTACCCTCCTTGACCGACCACTGCCGGTCCAGACCCCACGCCCTGTCGGGGTGCGGTGGTGGGGACGACACCGCAACAGAAACGCCGTGGCCGGGGCTCAAGGCCCTCGGCCATGAGTCCCGTTGGTTCTGAGGCAGGAGCGAGCCGCTGCGCGTGCGGCCAGCACCTGAGAGGCGCGGAGGACGAAGACGCTCCCCGGGTTCACCGGCCGCCGCTCCGGCCGGAGAAACCGCCGCCGATGACCTGGCCAGCATCTCGACCAGCACCCCCAGGCTTCGCGCTGCAGCAGGCGTCAGACAGACCCGTTCCCGACCAATCGAACCAATGGCGTTAGATCTGTTGGTTTGGTGCGATTGGTCGTCGGCGGTATCCTAGTGGCCGTCCAGGGCCGTGTCAAGGAGAGGCATTCGGCAGGTGAAAGACGCGCAGACGGAGCTCGCGGACGCTGCGGCCGTACTAGCATCCGGCGGCAAGAGATTGGGTCCCAACGTTGCCGACTCCGATGCTGTAACTGCATCTCTCGAACGGGCCATTGCTGAAAGGGGGCTGGGGCCCGGAGATCGCCTGCCGACCGAGCGCGAACTGGCAGAGGTGTCAGGCACCGGCAGGGCCGCGGTGCGCCGGGCACTCGGAGTGCTCGAGGCTCAGGGGAGGGTGATCCGCCACGTGGGAAGGGGGACGTTTCTCGCTCCTCCCCCCGACGGTACCGGCGACGGGACCCTCTTCGATGCCAGTCCCATCGAGATCATGGCGGTGAGAGCCCTGCTAGAGCCGGGCCTGATGCCGTTGGCGGCGGTGGCCGCCAACGGGTCCGACTTCGCCGAGATGGAGCGTTGCCTGCAAGGAGGCGCGACGGCCAATTCCCCCATGGAGTGGGAGGCCTGGGACGCATCACTGCACAGGAGCCTGGTGGTCGCTACACACAACACGTTCTTGGTGCGCATCGGCGAGATGGTGGCGTCGGCCAGACTGCACCCGGCTTGGGGCTCGCTCAAGCGTCGGACCTACACGCCGGAGCACCTGGTCATGTACCGGACTGATCACCGGGAGATCGTGGACGCTCTTGTGGAGCGCAACGCGGAGCAGGCGCAAAAGGCAATGCGTCGCCACCTTCACCGTGTACGGGGGCATCTGCTCAGCGACCACGCGGGCCCGGCCTCGGCACTCGCGTACTTCGCAGCTTCCGGCGACAATTGAGCGCCGCAAAACCCTGATCTCAACCGCGCACGGCCCCCAGCAGCGCCTCGCGTGAGGTTCGCCGGGCCGTCCCGAAGTGGAGGCCCGCAGAACTCGATTAGCCGTCTCGGTCGGGTGATTCAGGTGTTGACCGAATAGCCTTCAGATCACGTGGGAGATTCACGGATGAGTGCCTTCGACGAGCTCAGCGAGTTCCTCACTAGCCTACCCGACGGCACAGTTGACAGGTGGCTCTCCGAGCTGGACCCTCTCATTCGTTCCGTCATGCAGCAGTCTGTGCCCAGGTCGCTTGCCGATCGCTGTGAGATCATACGTGTCCATTGGATGACACCCGTTCTGGTGGCGTATGTTCGGCGCGGCCTTCCGCCACCATTCGGAGGACATGAGGTCTGGCTATTTGCCTCTGACGAGCGACGACGCGTTCGATCAATCACGCTGAACTCGGCGCCTGTGACGGGTCCAGTGTGGCACGACCTCTCGGGCACGGAAGTCAGGCTGGATCAAGGAGGAGTGCCCCCTCAACCGTCACCCTTTGACGTCTTCACTGACCACGCGAAGGCGGCTTGGACCTTGGCTCAGAACGAGGCCGAGAAGTCGCGGGAGTCCCAGGTAGCCACGGAGCATCTGCTGCTGGCCTTGCTGCGCCAAGATGACGGGCTCGCTGCCGCAGTGCTCAACGATTTGGGCGTGAGCATCGACAAGGTGCGGACCGCGATCGAGTCGGCCACCGACCCGAGCGAGCGGTTGTTCCTAGCACACCTCAGTCCGACCTCCGAGGTGCGGAAAGTGATAGACATCGCCCTTGAAGAGGCTGAACGGATCGACAACAGCTACGTGGGCACTGAGCACCTGCTGCTCGGCCTGACCGCGCAGGACAAGGGGATAGCCGGCCGGGTGCTCCAGGACCTGGGTGTCAATTTGGATAAGGTGCGCGGAGAGCTAGACAGACTGCAGCGCGGAGGTGACTTTAGGGGAGCAGACCAACGCTGAGCCGGGCGCAACGGTGGTCCTGACTGAGAGCCGTTTGTTTGGGGCGCGCGGAGAGCGGCAGACAACGGGCCTGTAGGTCGAAGGCGACATGGTCGCCTCGGCGATTGTCGGGCCGCTGACCCATATCAAAGCTCAGTGCCGGGGGCGGGAATCGAACCCGCACGCCTGATTAGGGCCGCGGTTTTTAAGACCGCTGCGGCTACCGTTACGCCACCCCGGCGGGCACCGCGAGAGTAACTCAGCCGCCTCACTCGCCAGTGCGGCGGGGCAAGCTGCGCGAGACTTGCCAGGTGCGAATCCTGATCGTTCTCACTGCCGGCCCCGCCTCAGAGTCGGCGGTCACCGCCCAGAGGCTAGCCGCGGCCGCGGTCGCCGGCGGCCACGAGGTCTCTGTCTTTTTGGCGGGAGACGGCGTTCTCAACGCCCCGCTCCTGGCGGGGGCCGGGACGGTCACCCTTTGCGATGCCGACCTGCGCAAGCGCTCGGGGACCACGTTCAGCGAGGAGCAGGTGAGGCGCGGGAGCCTGCGCGATCTTGCCACCTGGTGCACCAACGCGGAAAAGGTCCTGGTGCTCACTTGAGAGCGGGGCCAGAGCGATCCGAGGTTCTCGTGCTGGCGCGCGGCCGTCTGAGCGGGGAGGGTCCGGCACTGGCTGTGCGCATCGCGCTGGCCATCCCGCTCGGGGAGTGCTCCGTGCGGCTCGTGTTGGCCGACGACGCCAGCGCGCTCGCATGCGCGAGCACCTCGGAACGCTTCCCCTGGTCCGGCTCTTGGCGTGCTGAGGTCGAGGCCCTGGTGGGTGAGGAGGAGATGCCGGTCGAGGTGGAGCGCGAGTCGTTGGAGGAGCTAGGGCTTGCCCAAGCGCAACTTATCCAAGGTGTGCGACCCATCACCCGAGCCGAACTCACCGAGCGCCTATCCAGCGCGCGCCATACGCTGGTGATCTGAGATGCCCGCCCTGCACCTGGTCACGAAGCGTGGCGACGCCCGCGCCTGGCGGCTGATCGCCGCGGCGGCCGACTCGGACCAGGACGTGTTCGCGGTGCTGTTGCAGGACGCCGTCCTGGAGACACCTGCCGCTCTGGAGCAAGCGTTGGGGTCGTCCCTGCATCAGCTGGGACGGCTCAGCGTGCTGGCCTGCCGGGCCGACGCTCTGGCCCGGGGGGCTGCGGAGCGGTGGGCCCTGGTCGACTACCCGGGCATCGTCGAGCTGGTGGCGGCCGCCAGTCCGGTTATCTCGTGGTGAGCCGGCTGGACGACACCGAGATCGAGCGCTACAGCCGCCAGCTTCTGCTGCGCGAGGTCGGTGAGGTGGGCCAGCTGCGGCTCCGCGGCTACCGGGCGGTGGTGGTCGGCTGCGGCGGCCTGGGGGTGCCCGCCGCCAGCTACCTGGTTGCCGCCGGCGTGGGCGAGGTGCGCCTGGTCGACGGAGACCGGGTGAGCTTGGACAACCTGCAGCGCCAGGTAGCGTTCACCGAGGGCGACATCGGCCTGGCCAAAGCAGCGGCACTGGCGGCGCACCTCCGCGGCCTCAACTCGGCCGTCTCGGTGACGGCGGTGGAGCGCTGCCTGGACCCGGAGCTGCCGGATGAGGTCTTCGACCGCGCCGACCTGGTCCTCGAGTGCAGCGACAGTCCACGGCTCAAGTTCGGCGTCAACGACTTCTGCGTGGCGCGACGCCTTCCGCTCGTGGTGGGCGGCGCCATCCAGTGGCAGGGGCAGCTGGTGCGGGTCTCGCCGGGCGGCCCCTGCTACCGGTGCCTTTTCGGCGCGGCCCCAGCCCAAGCCGAAGTGACCTGCCGCCAGGCCGGTGTTTTCGGTCCTGTGGTAGGCGTGATCGGGGCTGCCCAGGCCCTAGAGGGCTTGAAGCTCTTGCTGGGCCTGGGCCAGGACTGGCCGAGCCAGCTCCTTCAGTTCGATGCCCTCCGCTCGCAGTGGCGCGGCCTGCGGCTCAGGCGTGACCCAAACTGCCCGGTTCACGTGCCAGTTCCAGCCGAACTCGGATAATGGCCACTGGCTGGACGGCCCCGGCGCCGCCGCTCGCGACCACTCCCCGTTCCTGAAGTTGGGGCGAGTTGCTGGCTGATTGGGGGGAATTGGGGTACTGAGATGACCGATGCGGTCGGGATATTTGGCGGCTCGGGCCTGTACGAGCTGCTCGAGGGGGCGGAGGAGGTGCACGTGGAGACGCCCTTCGGGCCGCCCAGCGACAACTTGCACCTGGGCGAGATCGCAGGTCGCCGAGTGGCATTCATGCCCCGCCACGGCAGGGGCCACACGATCCCGCCCCATCGAATCAACTTCCGGGCCAATCTGTACGCCATGCACCAGGCCGGAGTTCGCCGAGTGATCGGGCCGTGCGCGGTCGGGTCCCTGCAGGCCGAGGTCGCCCCCGGCCACATCGCGGTGTCCAGCCAGCTGGTCGACCGCACCTGGGGCCGGCCGGACACGTTTTGGGATGGGCCGCAGGTGAGCCACGTGAGCCTGGCTGACCCCTACTGCGGCGAGCTCCGAGCCCTGGCCGCCGGCGCCAGCGAGGAATCAGGCGTCACCGTGCATCGGGATGCCGTGATGGTGGTGATCCAGGGGCCCAGGTTCAGCACCAAGGCGGAGTCGCGCTGGTACCGGGGACAGGGCTGGCACGTCATCGGCATGACCGGCTATCCAGAGGCCGCGCTGGCCCGAGAGCTCGGGATGTGCTACGTCTCCATCGGACTGGTGACCGACTACGACTCCGGACTCGAGGGATCCCCGGAGGTCGCGCCGGTTAGCCACCAGGAGGTGTTGCGGGTGTTCGCCGACAACATCGAGCGGATCCGCGGGATCCTGTTCCGGCTGGTGGCTTCCCTACCGGACCAGCCGGGATGCGACTGCGCCTCGGTGGAACCGTTGCCCGAGTACAGCCGATGAGCCGGGCCGAGGCGGTGGCGGTGGCCCCGGGCGCGCCGATGGCGCACCGGGTCCTGCCCTCACTGGAACTCTGGCGCCGCAGCCGCCTGATGCTGGCCTACGGCGTCTCACTGATGGTGATTGGCTCGCTGATCGGCCTGTTCGGCCCGCATCACCAGTGGGACCCCAGCTTCCTCTTGGTGGCCGCGGTTCTACTGCTGGTGGCCGGCGCCATCTACTGGCGCTCGCGCTTCCACTACGTGGCCGCTGTGGAGGGGGGGCTGCAGCTGCGCTCGGGGTGGAAGCGGACCGAGGTGCCCTACACATCGATCACCCAAGTCCGCTGCCAGCCCCTCAAGGTGATTCTGGAGGCTCCCAGCCGGCGAGACCTGCTCACCGGCCAGCTCAAGCGTTTCGGAGCGGTGCCCACC
>JBJKSO010000052.1:0-10821 GCA_046703825.1 Candidatus Dormibacteria bacterium | reverse complement strand
TGATCCCCGCCGGGGCGGGGGCCAAGCTGTCGTCGGGGCTGGACCCCAACCAGACCGCGGCGCACGACACCGAAGCGGTGGAGGGTCGGCTGCGCGAGCCCCCCCCGCCCGGCACCCGGATGGAGTTTCGACTCATCAACTCCGGCCGGTGGGCGCTAACGCCTTCGCGCCACCCGGCGGTGGATGCGGCGGCGGCCGCGGTGCGCGAGGTTTGGGGCAAGCAACCGGTGTTCCTCCGCGAGGGGGGCAGCATCCCGCCCGTCGCATCCATCTCAGAGGAGCTGGGGCTGCCCACGGTGCTGTTCGGTGTCGGACTCCCGGACGACCGGATCCACGCTCCCAACGAGCGCGTGGTGCTGCGGCAGCTGTTCCGCGGCATGCGCACCCTGGCCCTGCTGTGGGATCGCTACGGCGCCATGGGCAGCGAGGCTCTCCGGGGCTAGACCGTACCTGCCCGGCGGTCCGCCCCCAGGGCAAAGTCGTTGGGCGGGCGGCTGGTGAAAAGCACCAGGTCGTCACCCGCCTGCAGGGGAGCGTCCTCGGGCAACGCGGTGCCGGCGCGCACCACCAGCAGCAGCCTGTCGTTGGCGAGGTCGGCCAGCTCGCTCGCGCGGCGCCCGGCGGCGGCGGGTGGGACGCTGAGCCGGACCAGCGAGGACTCCCCGCCGCTGAGCGGCAGCGCCTGCACGTCGGACTGGCTTGCCATCCCGGTTTCGATAACCGAGAGGATGAGCTCGGTGGCCGACACGGCGACGTCCACGCCGAGGCGGTGGAACAGCTGCACGTTGGCAGGGTTGTTCACGCGGGCAATGGTCCTGGCCACGCCGAACTCTCGGCGGGCCATCTGGCAGGCGACCAAGTTGTCCTCGTCATCCCCGGTCACCGCCGCCAGCAGACTGGCTCGCTCGATGCCAGTAGTGGCGAGGAAGGAGAGCTCGTCGGCGTCCCCCACCAGGCAGGAGCAGCTGCCCAGCAGCGACGACACCAGCGCCGCCCGCTGCGGATCCTTCTCGATCAGTGTCACCTCGTGGCCCGCCTCGAGCAGGTGGCGCGTCAGATAGAAACCGACGCGGCCGCCCCCGACCACCACGATGTAGCGACCGGGTTCAGGCATCCGCTTGACCGCCGCCGATCCGCCTGGCGGCATTAGCCACGCCGTCCGCCGACTCGGCGCCGGACTCGAAGTAGGCCTCGGCAACGGCTGTGCCGACGACGGTCGGGCAGTAGGTGTAAAGGCCGAACTCGCGGTACAGCTCCGCCCGGCGGGGATCATAGATCCGGGTCATGACCCTGCGCACCCCGAAAACCTCCCTGGCCACCTGGGCGGACATGATGTTGCGGTTGTCACCGTTGGTGACCGAGATGAAGCAGTCCGCCTCGGCGGTTCCCGCCTGGGCCAGCACCTCCTGGTCCACACCCGAACCCAGCACGATCCTGCCCTTGAAGTCCGAGCCAAGCCGCCTGAACGACTGCCGGGCGTTGTCCACCACGGTCACTTGGTGTCCCCTTTCGACCAGCTCGCGGGCCAGCGTGGCCCCGACCCTGCCACAGCCGACGATCACCGCCTTCATTTCGGCCCGAGTATAGGTGCGGCCTGCCGGCCAGTCGGCTTGCTGCGAGCGCCGCCGGTGACCGGCTTCGCAAAATGGCCGGGTGCCAGCCATCTTCCGCGGTCGCGGCGAGCCGGAGCAACCGCCCCGAACGGAGCAGCCCCGGCGGATCATGGTGCCGGTACGCGGCCGTGGATTCGACGAACCCGCGGTGCGGGTGGCCTGCCGGATCGCCGCGCCCGACAAGGCGCAGGTGCTGCTGCTGAGGGTGCTGGAGGTGGCCCGCAGCCTGCCGCTGGACAGCCCCATGGAAGCCGAGCTGGGAGCCGCCGAGGAGGAGCTGGCCGGATTGGAGGAGGCCGCCAAACGGCTCGGCGTCAAGGTGGAGACGTCGGTGCTCCAGGCCCGGGAGGCCGGCCCCGCCATCATCGAGGAGGCGCTGCGCTGGGACGCGGATCTGCTGGTGGCGGCCTTGCCGGTCCACAGCGACTTCGGCGACTTCTCGCTGGGACTGACCGGTCAGCAGCTGCTCGCCGGAGCGCCGTGCCGGCTCGTGCTCATCCGCGGGCCGCTGGAGCAGCGAGAGGTGCAGCGCTCCCTGCCCGACTAGGGGTTGCGGGAGCGGTCACTAACCGTCCCGGGACGCGCCCAGAGCTTCCAGCCGCCCCAGACCAGCAGTCCCACAGCCACCAGGCCGGCCGCGATCAGCAGACCCCGGCCACCGTCGCTCAGCACGGTCTTGTAGTGCGACCCCAGGGCCTCGCCAAGCGAGGTGATGGTGGCACACCAGACCAACGAGCCGAGCAGCATCGCCGGGTAGAAGACGCGGGGAGGGATGGCGGCGATCCCGGCGGCGTAGGAGGCCAGGTTGCGCGCGAACGGCAAGATCCGGCTCAGAAAGACGCCGATGCCACCCCGGCGGCGCATCCAGGCTTCCGCCTTTTCCAGGCCCTCCTGGGAAAGGTGCAGCCGGCGCCCGAGCCGGATCACCACCGGCCGGCCCAGCGCCAGGCCGATCGTGTACGAAATGGTCGAGCCGATCGCCGCGCCGGTGGCGGCGCAGAGTATCAGGGGCAGGAGCTGCAGGGTGCCCCGGTGGGCGAGGAAGCCCAGTGTCAGAAGCACCGCCTCGTCGGGCAGCGGCAGCCCGGCCGACTCGGCCGCCAGCCAGAGCAAGACGAACAGATAGACCCCGAGGGGCGGCAGATGGGTCAGCTGAAAGAGGATGTGACTCAAGCGACGTCAACCTTGCTGAGGCGGGTGGGCCGCCCCCCAGTGTGGCAGCCGGCGCAGAAGGACTTGGGAACGCCGGTTATGCGTTCTCTTCTAAGTCGCCGGGAGGGGCCACTCCAGCGATGGAGCCGATGAGGTCGCGGTCGTCCAGACGCATCAGGATCACGCCGCGGGTCTGCCGACCGGAGATGCGTACTCCCTCCAGCGGGATCCGGATGATCTGGCCGTTGGTGCTGATCAGCATCAGCTCTTCGGACAGATCCTCGACCACCCGCATTCCCACGATCTCGCCCACCTTGGAGATGGCATGCTGGTCCAGGGTGTAGACCCCCTGGATGGCGCGGCTCTTGACCGGGTAGTCGGAAACTGGGGTGAGCTTGCCGAAGCCGCGCTCGGTGACCACCAGCACATAGCCGCTGTGACGGGCGATGTCCATGCCGGCGACCAGGTCGCCGGGCTGCAGGCGTACGGCCGTCACCCCCATGGTGTCCCGACCCATGGGCCGGACCTGGCGCTCGGAGAAGCGCAGCGCCTTGCCGCGGCGGGTGACCAGCAGGAGCTCGTCGCCGCCGGTGCTGATCCTCACCCAGTTGAGCTCGTCGTCGTCGGCCAGGTTCATCGCGATCAGCCCGTTGCGGCGCACCGAGGCGTAGGCGGCCGCCGGTGTCTTCTTGATCATCCCCCGGCTGGTGGCCATGACCATGTAGGCCTCGTCGGAGTAGGCGTCGACCGAGAGCATCGAGGTCACGCGCTCGCCCTGCTCGACCTCGAGCAGGTTGACCACCGCTACCCCCTTGGCCTGGCGGGAGACGTCGGGGATCTCGTGGGTTCGGAGCCGGAAGACCCGGCCCCGGTTGGTGAAGAAGAGCATGTCCGAGTGGGTCGACCCTACCCGCAGGTGCTCGACATAGTCCTCCTCCCCCACCCGCTTGGCTCCCATGACGCCCTTGCCGCCCCGTTGCTGGGAGCGGTAGTCGGAGGTTGGGGTGCGCTTGATGTAGCCGCGGTGGGTCAAGGTCACCACCACCTGCTCGCGGGGGATCAGGTCCTCCTCGTTGAGCTCGATGTCCCCGTAGGTGATCTCGGTGCGGCGCTCGTCGCCATACTTCTTGCGCAGGGCCAGCAACTCGGTGCGGACCACCCCCATCACCCGCTCCCGGCTGGCCAGGATCGCCTCCAGCTCAGCGATGGTGCGCAGCAGCTCAGCGTGCTCCTCGTCCAGGCGCTGCCGCTCCAGGCGGGTCAGCCGGCCGAGGCGCATGTCGACGATCGCCTTGCTCTGACGCTGGCTGAGCGCGAACCGCTGCTCCAGCTGGCGCTGAGCCGTCTCCTCGTCGGGGGCGGCCCGGATCAACCGGATCACCTCGTCCAGGTTCTGAAGCGCGATCCGCAGCCCCTCGACGATGTGGGCCCGGTCGCGCGCCCGCTGCAGGTCGTGACGGGTGCGGCGCTCCACCACTTCGCGGCGGTGATCCAGGTAGTGCTGCAGCATCAGCCGGAGCGAGAGCACCTGGGGCCGGCCGTCGACCAGCGCCAGCAGGATGCAGGCAAAGGTGGACTGGAGCTGGGTGTGCTTGTAGAGGTTGTTCAGCACGGTGTAGGGGCGGGCGTCCCGCTTCAGCTCGATCACGAGCCGGGTCCCCTCGCGCCGGCCGGTTTCGTTGCGAAGGTCGGCGATCCCCTCCAGTTTTCGTTCGTTGACCAGCTCGGCGATCGTCTGCAGCACCCGGCTGGGGTTGACTTGGTAGGGGAGCTCGCGGACGATGATCTGCTCACGGCCGGCCTTCGACTCCTCGAACTCCACCCGGGCCCGCTGGACGATCCGTCCGTGCCCGGTGCCGTAGACCTGGGCGATGTCTCGACCGTAGATCAGCCCCCCGGTGGGGAAGTCCGGTCCCGGGATCAGCTTCATCAGATCTTCGGTGGAGGCGTCGGGGTGGTCGATCAGGTAGACCAGCCCGTTGCAGACCTCGGTGAGGTTGTGGGGCGGAATGCTGGTGGCCATGCCCACCGCGATGCCCGAGGCGCCGTTGACCAGCAGGTTGGGCAGCGCCGAGGGGAGCACCAGCGGCTCCTGCTTGGTGGCCGAATAGTTGTCACCGAAGTCGACGGTTTCCTTCTCGATGTCCGCCAGCATTTCGGAGGCGATCGGCGCCATCCGCGCCTCGGTGTAGCGGTAGGCGGCGGCGGGGTCTCCCTCCGGGGAGCCGAAGTTGCCCTGGGGATCTACCAGCGGGTAGCGCATCACCCAGGGCTGGGCCAGGCGGACCAAGCTGTCGTAGACGGAGAGGTCGCCGTGGGGGTGATAGTTCTTCAAGACCTCACCGACGATGGCGGCGCACTTCTGGTGGCGGGAGCCCGGGGTGATCCCCTGGTCGTACATGGCGTAGAGAATCCGGCGCTGCACCGGCTTCAGCCCGTCGCGGACATCGGGAAGCGCCCGGGCCACGATCACGCTCATGGCGTAGACCAGGTAGGACTCCCGCATCTCCTGGACCAGCTCGACCGCCCGCACCTCGCCGGTGCCGCCCTGATTGATCGCCATCGGCTAGGCTCCTGCTCCGGCCCGGGCGGGCTGGGGCCTAAGGGTGGCGGCCAAGCCCGAGCGGACCGCGGCAGCCGCCACGGTGAGGGCGCTGCTAACCGCCCCCGCATCGGAGCGGCCGTGGCCGATGAAGACCAGCCCCCGGACTCCCAGCAGCGGGGCCGCACCCACCTGGCGCCAGTCCAATCGGCGGCCCAACCGGCGCAGCGCCGGCAGGAGCAGCGCTGCGCCCAGCCGCGAGCGAAGATCGCTGCGGGCCTCGTCGCGCAGCGCGGCCAGGATGACTTCGGCGACCCCCTCGGCCGACTTGAGCGCGATGTTGCCGACGAAGCCGTCCGCCACCACCACATCCACCTCGCCCGAGAGCAACCCGCGGGGCTCGACCGGACCGCGGTAGTCGAGTTGGAGCGCCCCCAGCCGCTCGTGTGCCGCTTGGACCAGCGCGTTGCCCTTGGTGGGCTCCTCGCCGTTGCTCAGCAGGCCGACCTTGGGCTCGGCGACCCCGAGCGCCATGCGGGCGTACTGGCAACCAAGGCGTGCGAAGTCGGCCAGCCACTCGGCCCGGCAGTCCACCTGGGCGCCGGCGTCCACCAGCAGGGTGGTGCCGCCGAGCCGGTTGGGGAACGGCGTCCCGATGGCGGGCCGGGCCACGGCCTCCTGTCGCCGCAGCCGGGTCAGCGCCGCCGCCATCGCCGCCCCGCTGTTGCCGGCCGAGAAGCAGGCGTCGGCTTGCCCGGCGGCAACCAGCTCCACCGCCACGTTGATGCTGGCGCGCGGCTGCGAGCGAGTGGCCCGCGCCGGGTGCGCGTCCATCGAGATGGCACCCTGGGCCGGTTCCAGGCGGAGGCGCTGACCCAGCCCGGAGGCGCGGTCGAGCAGAGGCTCCAGTCTCTCCGGCTCGCCCACCAGGATCACGCGCAGGTCGGGAAGCTGGCGCAGGGCGCGCAGGCTGCCCGCGACCAGCGCCTCAGGGGCCCGGTCACCGCCCAGCGCATCGACGGCCAGCTCCGGCAACGACCTGGTCAAACGTCTAGGTTCCGCACCGTCTTCGCGTGGGCCTGGATGAAGCGCTTGCGCGGTTCCACCGCCACTCCCATCAGCCGGTCGAAGACGTCGTCAGCGCGGATGGCGTCCTCGACCTCAACCTTGAGCAGGACCCGGTGCTCGGGATCGAGGGTCGTCTCCCAGAGCTGGTCCGCGGTCATCTCGCCGAGCCCCTTGTAGCGCTGCGGCGGCCGGACCGAGTCGCCCAGTTGCTTCATGCGGTCCCGGAACTCCTCCTCGCTGTAGATCCATTCCACCTGCTTGCCGCGCTTGTGCTCGATCCGGAAAAGCGGCGGCTGGGCGATGTAGAGGTGCCCGGTGTCGATCACCGGCTGGAGGTGGCGCCAGAAGAAGGTCAGGAGCAGGGTGCGAATGTGCGAACCGTCCTCGTCGGCGTCGGCCATCAGCACCACCCGGTTGTAGCGCAGACGCCCGAGGTCGAACTTCTCGCCAACCCCCGTCCCCAGCGCCGTGATCAGGTTGCGGATCTCCTCGTGCTGGAGGATCTTGTCCTCGCGCGCCTTCTCGACGTTGAGGATCTTGCCTCGAAGCGGCAGGATCGCCTGGTAGCGACGGTCCCGGCCTCCCTTGGCGGTGCCGCCGGCCGAGTCGCCCTCGACGATGAACAGTTCGCACAGGTCGGGGTCGCGCTCCGAACAGTCGGCCAGCTTGCCGGGCAGGGTGGCCGACTCCAAGAGCGACTTGCGCTGCACTAGCTCGCGGGCGCGGATGGCGGCGGCTCGGGCGCGGGCGGCGGTGAGCGACTTCTCCACGATCCGCTTGCCGTCCTGAGGGTTCTCCTCCAAGTACTGGGTGAGTGCGTCCGTCACCACGGTGGAGACCTGGCCGGACATCTCGGAGTTGCCGAGCTTGGTCTTGGTCTGGCCCTCGAACTGGGGCTCCTGCAACTTGACCGAGAGCACCGCGGTCAGGCCTTCGCGGACGTCGTCGCCGCTCAAGTTCTGGTCTCCCTCCTTGAGCAGCCCGGCCTTGCGCGCGTAGCGGTTCAAGGTGGCCGTGAGGGCGGCCCGGAACCCCGTAAGGTGGCTCCCTCCCTCCACGGTGTTGATGTTGTTGGCGTAGGCGAGCACGTGGTCGGCGAAGGTGCTGTTGTACTGGATCGCGACTTCGACGCTGTTGCCCTCGATCTCGCGCTCGACGTACATCGGTCGCACCTGCACCGAGCCCTTGCCCTTGTTCAGGTGGCGGACGAAGGCCTCGATGCCCCCCTCGAAGTAGAAGTTGGTCTCCACCCAGGGCTGCTCCCGCTCGTCGATGAGTCGGAAGAGCACCCGCTTGTTCAGATAGGCGAGCTCGCGCAGACGGGTGGCGATGGTCTCCCGGTTGAACTCCCTGGTGAGCTGGAAGATCTCCGGGTCCGGCCAGAAGCGGACGGTGGTGCCCCGGCGGCCGTTGCGGTCGGGCTCGCTGCGGAGCTTGCTCACCGGAGCGCCCCGCTCGTACTGCTGCCGGTAAACGTGCTGGTCGCGGTAGACGGTCACCTCCACCCGCTGGGACAGCGCGTTCACCACCGACAGCCCTACCCCGTGCAGGCCTCCCGACACCTTGTAGCCGCCGCCGCCGAACTTGCCACCGGCGTGGAGGCGGGTCATGACCACCTCGAGGGCGGACTGGCCGGTGCCACGGTGAACGTCCACCGGGATGCCGCGGCCGTTGTCGGAGACGGCACAGGACCCATCCGGGCTCAGGCGGAGCTCGATCAGGTTGCAGACACCGGCCAGCGCCTCGTCCACTGAGTTGTCGACGATCTCGTTGGCCAGGTGGTGCAGGCCGTGCACATCGGTGCTGCCGATGTACATCCCCGGACGCCGCCGGACCGGCTCCAGCCCCTCCAGCACCTGAATCTGATCGGCGGAGTAGCCGGCCGTGGGGCTGCGCCGTCCATTGCCGGAGCGGTGCCGCGGCGGGGCAGACTGCTCGCCCTCGGGTTCCATGGGCAGCAGGAGTTCGGAGTCAGGTTCGGCCAACAGGTCTCCTAGCAGCGATGGGGGCGGCGGTCAGGCGGCGCCGCAACTGTGCTCCACGGGCGGTGGGGAACGATGAGAAGGACCTCGCCGGCGGGATCGCACACCTAATTCTATCAGTCCGGAAGTGATACTTCCCGGGGGGCGAGGGCTTTGGCGAGCAGGCCGGTTGCACGTCCGCGGCCCATTTAGGCTATCTTTGCGCAGTAGAACAGCGGCCCGCCTCAGGCGCGGCCTGCTGCGAGAAGGCCTCGTGCCAGGGGCGCTAGCCCCCAGCCAAGGAGACCGTAGAAAGCTAAGCCTTGCGGGCTAGCACCTATTTGGGCAGTTCCTGCCGGAGGAAGTGGCGCACTGACGCCCCCTGATCTCACCCTGCAGCACCTCCACTTGGTGGTGCCAGACCAAAGCGACGCGATGACGTTCCTGGAAGCCCTGAACGGCCAGGGCAACGGCGACGCCCGCGGCCACTTCGCGGCCCAGCTCGGGTCCTCAGGTGACTTCACCGTGGTGGCCCGGCCGGCCGATCCCGGCTCGATCACCCTGCGCCTGCCCGGCCTGGATGTGGCCTGCACCCCGGTGAAGCCGGCCCGCGCCCAGGCCGAGCAGACCGCGCTGCGGGTGGATTCGGTGCGGCCGGCGCCGGGGGAGAGGGAGGAGAACGGCTCCCGTTCGCTGCGGGTCCGCTGCCTCCAACCGCTGGTGACGGCCAAGGAGGGCGAGCCCACCGACACCTTCCATCTCGTCACGGTGGCGGCACTGCTGGGGGCCGGCCAGCCCGGCAAGGGGGTCCAGCCCGATCCGATCCTGCTGCAGACGCTGGCCCTGGTTGACGGGCTGGAGAACGCGGAGCGCACTCGCGCCGCCACTCAGCGCACACCCTTCGCCGAGACCATCGAGGTCTGGCGCTGCCGCACCTGCCGCGGGCTCTGGCGCCCGGCCAAGGACGAGCGCTGCCCCTCGTGCGGGCGCGAGTTCAGCGACGACGACCGGCGCCGTCCGGACGTCGCCCGCGTCGAGTTCGCCGTCCCCGCCGGCCATCAGATCACCCTCGCGGTGGACGCCGCCGTGCTGGTGGAGCCCGAGGATGAGCCCCACTACCTGGGCCGGGTCACCCGGGTGGATCAGAAGCGCCACCTGGTCGAGGTCGCGGTCAAGGCGTACGAGGCCGCCGGGACCACCGGCTGGATTACCCCTTCCTTCAACAAGCAGCTCTACGCCAGCAAGCGCAGCACGCTCGCCTCGATTGCCGCCGGCGAGCCGCGCAGCCTGCTTCTGGCCCAACTCCTGATCAACCCGGCGGCGGTGTACGCGCCGTCCGCCCCACCCCGACCGGACTGGGTCACACCCGGCATGCACAGCAACCAAGCCCAGGACCGCGCCATCGGGATCATGGTGGCCATGGAGGCCGGCCAGGCGGCCCTGATCCAGGGGCCTCCCGGGACCGGCAAGACCACCGTGATCGTGGAGGCGATCAAGCACCGACTGCGGGAGCGCCCCGACGAGCGGATCCTGGTCTGCTCCCACAGCAACCTGGCCGTGGACAATGCCCTTGAGCGCCTGGCCGGGACGCCCGGTCTGAGGGCGGTGCGGGTGGCCAAGGCGGAGCGGGTCCATCCGGCGGTGGACTCCTTCCGGGTGGAGGACGAGGACGACGAGCGCTTGGTGGAGGCAAACGTGCTGTTCGCCACCTGCGCCACGGCGGCCACCTCCACGATCACCTCAGAGGATCGCTTCGACATCGTGATCCTGGACGAGGCCAACAAGGCCCGGATCGACGAGGCGCTTCCCTGCCTGCGGCTGGGGGCGGCGGTGGTGATGGTCGGCGACCACAAGCAGCTGCCTCCGGTCGAGGACGACGCCATCTACCAGATCGTCGAGGACCACTTAGAGTTGGAGGACCTGGTAGACACAAGCCTGTTCGAGCGCTGCTGGGACGGTGAGCTGAGCGAGCAGGCACGCTGCCTGCTGGTGGAGCAGCACCGGATGCATCCGGAGATTGCCCAGTACATCAGCTCGGCCTCGTACGACAACCACCTGGAGAACGCGCCCGAGGTGCTGGAGTACCAGTACGTCACCCGCCGGCCCTTCCCGGTGGCCCTCCATATGGTGGACACCGCCGGCCTTCGCGGCGGCAGGGAGCGGCGGGGCGCCGGCGGCGCTTTGCGCAACGACGCCGAGGTGAAGGTCTGCGCTCAGACGGTACGAATCCTCGACGAGCGAGTGGATCCCAACCTCTCGTTGGCGGTGATCGCCATGTACGCGGACCAGGTCGACCGGCTGCGCCAAGCTCTCAGCCGCCGCCACTTCCGCCGCCCGGTCCGGATCGACACGGTCGACTCCTTCGAGGGACGCGAGGAGGACATGGTGGTGATCTCGCTGGTGCGGAGCAACGAGCGGGGCCGGATCGGCTTCCTGCGGGTCCCCAACCGCCTCAACGTGGCCATCTCCAGGGCCCGGAGGCTGG
>JBJKSO010000051.1:0-4669 GCA_046703825.1 Candidatus Dormibacteria bacterium | reverse complement strand
CTACTTCGGCTTTGGTGGGGGCCACTTGGACTCGGCGTTCACAGTGCTCGGCACGGTCGCCTCGCTGCCGGACATCGCGACGGTGCAGGTCCCGCTCGAGACGTCGCGGGTCACCGTCGACAACCTGTCGGCGATGGAGACGGCGGTGACCGCCTACGAAGCGGCGGCCACCCAGCAATTCGGACTCACGGCCACCACAAGGGTGTTCTCGGCCTTGGACGCCTATTTCCACTCCGCTGATCTGATGACCGCGATCGTCCTGGTGGTCGACCTGCAGTTGGTCCTGCTCGCGCTGGTCGTCCTGTATGGGCTGGTCGCGCGCACCGCCGAGGCGCGCCAGCATGAAGTGGCACTGGCGAAGCTGCGGGGCTTTCGGCTGCCGTCGGTGTTGGTGGTCGGACTCTTGGAGCCGCTGGCCCTGCTCGGTGCGAGCGTTCCTCTCGGCCTGGCCGTTGCCGTAGTTGTGGTGGCGGCGATCCAGCCATTGATACTTCCAGGTGCCAGGACCACCTTCACGATCCTGGCGGTCTGGGCAGCCGTCGCGGCCCTGGGAGGCGGCCTCGTGGCCGTGGCCCTGGGCGCGCGCCGAATCTTGGAACGACCGCTGACCGATGAGTTGCGGAGTGTCGAGCCCAAGCCTTCGAGTGCCTCCGCCGCTGCCCTGGACGCCATTGCACTCGTCCTCGCCGTTGCCGGCATCGTGGAACTACTGGCGGCTGGGGTGGTCGGCAACGGGCGGGAGAACCCCCTGGCGGCTTTCGCTCCGGGCCTGGTCACGATTGCCGTGGCGGTGATTGGAGTGCGGGGAATGCCCCTGCTGGCGCGGGCAGTGGTGCGCCGAACCAGATCCAGCCGTCACCTGGCCACCGGGCTGGCGGTGCGCCAGGTGTTGCGGCGACCCACCAGCCTGCGGCAGATCACCGTGCTCACCGTCGCCACCGGTCTCTGCTTCTTTGCGGTGGCGGGCTGGGCAGCGGCCGGGGTCAACCGGGTGGCACGGGCCGAGTTTGACCTGGGGGCGGCCAAGGTGCTGAACGTACTCGTGCCCAACCGGACGAGCTTGGTTCAGGCAGTGGATTGGGCTGACCCCTCGGGGCGCTACGCGATGGCGGCGATGGTCTCCAAGGTCCCCAGCCAGAACCTCCTGGCTCTGCAGGTGAGCCGGCTGCAGCGGGTCGGCTACTGGGCACCCGGGATAAGCAGGGCGTCATTGGCCGCCCTGGTCCGCTGGCTGACTCCGACCCTGCAGCCGCCCCTGGTCCTGACCGGAACGCAGGTCCGAGTCACGGTCGCCATGAAGGGAAACCCCAGTCCACCACCCGACCTGGTGCTCAACCTGGTCGATGGCGGCGGTCAGTCCGAGGTAGCTGACTTCGGGTACCTGAAGCAGGGACCTCACACCTACGCCGCCGCCATCTCCTCCGACTGCGCCGGTGGTTGCCGTGTGCTGCAGCTTGACCCGCAATGGACCGGCCCCCCGGCGTCCGATGGGGCCGCCCAGCAGCAGGTCCAGTACCAGCTCGCCATCTCCAACCTGCAGACGCTCGGGCGGACGGGGGCGTTCAAGGAAGTCGCGGCGCAGTTCGGGAACGCCAGGTATTGGACAAGCTCGGGCGCAGGGATGACGGTCACCTCTACCGGGACCGGCCATATCCCGCAGCTGCTCCTGTCCGTGACAGATTCGACCAACCTAGCCGGGTCGCCCGGCGTCTCCCCCGGAGCGCTCCCCCGGGTTCTGCATGGGATCGCGACCTCCGCGACCTCGGTCCAGGATCCGGTCGCTACCTCGGTCGAGAACTTCGATGGCACCGGGCTGACACTCGATGTGAAATACCGAGTGGGTGCCTTGCCCCAACTGGGGGGAGAGGGGTTCCTTGTGGATCTGAGGGCCGCCCTGCGGGCGGAGTCGGCTCCTCCCACCGAGACCCAAATGCAGGTGTGGCTGGCCGAAGGGGCGCCGCCATCGGTCGTGCAGAGGCTTCGGCAGCAGGGGATCAGGGTGCTCAGCACAGAGGTGCCGGCCACCGCAATCCAGCGCATGAACGAGGGTGGAGTTGCGCTGGCGTACCTGTTCTTCCTGTTCGCGGCAGCAGCCTCGGCGCTGATGGCTGTCGCGGCGGCGGTGTTTTCGGCCTTCATGAGCTCTCGTCGGCGAGCGTACGAGCTGGCCGTCCTGCGCGCCATCGGGGTGGCGGACCGAGCGCTGCTGCAGTCTCTCTTAGCCGAGCAGTTGCTGGTGCTGGTACCCGGAGCGATTTTGGGCGTGGCAGCCGGGCTGGTGGGGGCGCTCCTGGCACTCCCCTCGGTGCCAGAGTTCTCCGGTAGCTTTGGATCGCCGCCCGTTCGGCTGGTCTTGGTTCCCATCCCCGTCATCGCAGTTGTCGCCGGATTCCTGGTCTTGCTCGGGCTGGCGGCGACAGCCGTGGCCATCGCCACTCTGCGGCTCGCCTCCTGGGAACGCCTGCGGATGGCATCTGAATGAATGGTGGCGACCTGGCAGCGCTGGCGTGGTTGACTCGCAGGCGAAACCGGGCCACTCCGGCCCGGTGACCGTGCCGTGGGTGCGCGTGCACTAGCCGCTGGTCGCCCAACGCGCCAAGACATTCCCAATGAGTGCACATGGTGGTTGTGGGGACCAAGACGGCGTCGGTCGCACCGCACCCAGCCCTGGACGACGGGGTGGAGACCCCGATACCAGCTCCCTTACCCGTGCTGCCCATCAGCGCCTACTTTGGCTCGGCCCCGGACGCGATCGCGCACTTGCTCCCCGGCCAGCAGCATCAGCACGGGCCTTGGCCCGCCCTCAAGGCTCCTCTCCGACCGGTGCTGAACCAACCATCGGCGTCGAACGCTTCGGAACTCCGCCCCAATGCACTGGTCAGGGCGATCTCGGCTCGGCTAGTATCCCTGGTCGGCGAGCCGGGCCCCTGGGGACGTATCTTCACGGAACCTGGCATATTCACAAGCATGGTGAAGAACTCGAGTTTCGCACTTTAGGCAGCAGCCAACTCCCAGGCCTGCTGGACTTGGCGAATTTCTGCTGGAGTGGGCTGGGAAAGCCGACCTGGCATAAATCGGGCGGCGATGAGCACGCGCTGGGCCGTGATGAGCAGGTCGAGGGTGGCCGGCGCCTCCTTGGTGCGGTACCAGGGAGCCCGCATGCGGCGGTCCGCCACCACCGCGTCGGCGTGTAGAGACGTGGCGTACCAGAGCCAGAGCAGACTCTGGCATGCAAAGCCGAACGGGACCGTGCGTCTGACCGCCCTCTCGGTCCGGTTCCGGGCCTCTCCGACACCGACGATCTGCTTGGCCTCCTCAAAAGCGATCTCGATGGACCAGCGGGAGGCATAGCGCTCAACGATCTCCTGGGCGGTGGCTTGCTGGTCGGTGCTGACCAGCGCCACGCCATACCCGGTGTGATCCGGTTCACGCACCATCACCAGCTGGACCACCTGGGAACCGAAGGGGGTGTACCAGAGGCAGCGTCGGTGAGCCAGCTGGACGGTTGCGGCGCTGCCATAGCGGGTTACCTCTGCGGCTGTCCAGCGCATGGTCGCTGCCAGCTCGGCGAGCCGGGGCAGCCGGTCCCCCTTGGTCCGGGGCCGGCCCCGCCTCCCGGTCCGGGCTGGGGCCAAGTGGTAGAGCGCAGCGTCCTGACGCAGGCGGCTGGTCCAGGTGACGTTGCCGGGAAGCCCCCGCAGCGCCCGGCTCGCATAGGCCGCATCACCGACGACGTGGAAGGTGCGATCCGGGTGCTGCCGGCTGATCAGTTCCACCAAGCGGCGGGCGGTGGTGACCTTGGACTCACCCTTCTGCCACAGGGCACTGAACACGGGCAGGCAGACTGGACGGCTGCAGAAGGGCAACGTCACCACGATCCCGATGGCCACGAAACAGTTGCCAAAGCCGAGCTGCTTGGGGCCAGTGGCAGAGCCATCGTGGCACCAGAGAGCGCCAAACACCTTGCGCCCGGTGCGGTGCATCAGGGTGTCGTCGGCCACCAAGCGAACCGCGGCCTCGGCCGGTACCAGGGTCTGGATGATGATGCTGGTCAGGAGCAGGCCGAGGGCGTCGATGGACCACGGAGCTTGGGAGAAGAAGCGGTGGGCCCGGCTGTGGTGCCAGTGCTGGGCCAGCCCCGCACCCGAGAGCATCCCGCAGACGTTGCGCTCACCGGTGTGGGCGAGGAAGCCGGGGACCAGGGCACAGAAGGTGGTGTAGGAGGGGGCGCTGAAGAGGGTACGGAAGGGTCCGAGCAGCGAGCTGAGACTTGTGGGAAGATTGCTGCGCGAGAGCATTGACGGTCCGGCTCCTCTGTGGAGTTGTTGTTTGCATCCGTCAATGCTCTCGCGACTCCCCCTTCCGGATGCCTTTCGCTCTTCGCCCACGCCGACAGCGCATGCCGGCGGTCAGCTTGGTCCCAGGCTGGACCGGTAGCCAATGGCCATGGCCCCCAGCCTCGCCGCCGCCTCAGCGCCACCCTCTGGAACGCCCCGTCAACTACCACCAAGGCCTGGCCACCCCCGGCTGGTCCTCACACCCTCAAAAGTGCGAAAGTCGAGTCCAACCAACCCCTGAGGAACTCGTCCACAGTTGGGATCCTGGAATGGAGACGGACCCGGCCCTCCTCCCACTCCGCCACTCGCTCCGAGATCCACTTCTTGGCCTC
>JBJKSO010000050.1:0-45469 GCA_046703825.1 Candidatus Dormibacteria bacterium | reverse complement strand
TGCGCAGGCGGGGCGGTGATATCCGGATGGGGGGGGTCGGGCGGGCGGGGGGGGGGGGGGGGGGGGGGGGGGGCCGCGGCCCCCCCCCCCCCCCCCCCCCCACCGCACCCCTTGCCTCTCGAGGTGGATCTCGGTGGCGCTGCGCCTATCACGCTTGACAGGCACACGTGCCCCCTTCGTAGTAGGAGGGATTGAATACGCCGATCTGTCCTCGCTCGGGCAGAGCTTGGCTGCAACGCCGGAGGTAGTCCTCACGCAACTCCTCGGTTGACGGCTGCGTGAAGCTGCCAATCCCGTGTTGACGAAGTCGGCCCTCGGCAGCTGGAGCACCAGCGGCCCGAGGTCCTGCACCCGATCGGGCAGCTTCCGGCTCCGGGCCGGCGGGCCACCTGGTCGGCTGGAGCACATCGAGAGGCGGGCGGCCCTCGGAACCGGGTAGCACGGGCTTGACTCGCCTTGGTTCAGTGCAGCCGGGCAGGGCCGACGCCGCCTGGACGGCTGCT
The DNA here is from genome assembly GCA_046703825.1 of Candidatus Dormibacteria bacterium. Classification (GTDB taxonomy): domain Bacteria; phylum Chloroflexota; class Dormibacteria; order Aeolococcales; family Bog-877; genus JBJKSO01. The sequence goes on along the minus strand of JBJKSO010000050.1, from coordinate 44,966 downwards.
CCTCCCGACGCCCCGGGACGGGGCGCCAGCCGTCCTCCTGAACTCGGGGCCGCTCCCAAATGGGGTCCGGCACTTGACAGTCGGTGAAACGTGTGCTACACCAGCGCGATAATTACACCGCCGGAATTGGCGGGAGCTGCTGCCGGTACCACGTCGAGCCCTCGGTGCGTCGTCAGACGGGGGGTTGTCGAGGCTTGCTGCAGCCCCGGCAGTGAAGACGGTGGCCGCGAGCGGTGATGCCGGGGGAGATCTGCCATGAACGCGAACAGGATCATTGCCGCCGTCGGGGCGCTGCTGGCCATATTCATGGCGGGTTGCGGCGCCGCTCTCAGCCCGACTCACCAAGCCTCGAAGGGCGGGACGGTGACCTTCGCCCTCCCGGTGGGCACCGTTCCCACTTACATCAGCCCCTTCCTCAATGGAGCCATCTCCAACAACGTGGATGGTTTCCAGTTCATCAACTTCATGTGGCGCCCCCTCTATTGGTACGGGATCAACGGCCAGCCCACGATCAACTACCACGAGAGCCTGGCGGGACCGCCCGTCTACTCCAATGGCGGTAAGACCGTCACCATGACCCTGAACCGCAGGTTCAAGTGGCCGGGGGGCAAGCCGATCACGAACCGCGACGTGCAGTTCTGGATGAACCTGCTCTTCGCGGAGAGGGACTTCTACTGGGGCTACATTCCCGGCGGCATCCCGGACAACATCACCTCCATGAGCTTCCCGGGGTCGAAGCCCTACACCTTCAGCCTCACGTTCAACAAGGCGTACGCCCACGACTTCATCCTCTATGACCAGCTCAGCCAGATCGTGCCGATTCCCCAGTACGCCTGGGATCGGACCTCCAGCTCCGGGCCGATCGGCAACTACGACATGTCCCACTCGGGAGCGGTTGCGGTCTTCAAGTACATCAACGGTGTTGCCAGCAAGGAATCGACGTATGGCAACAGTCCGCTGTGGAATGTGGTCGACGGGCCATTCCGGCTCAAGTCGTTCAGCCCGTCCACCGGGGCCGCCACCTTTGTCCCCAATAAGGACTACACCGGGCCCGGAAAGCCCAAGATCGCCAAGCTGGAGGAGCTGCCCTTCACCAGCTCAACTGCGGAGTTCAACGCCCTGCGGGCGGGCCAGATCGACTATGGCTACCTGCCGCCCGAGGACATCACCCAAGCCAAGTACTTCACCTCGCGTGGCTACAAGCTGGTCAAGTGGCCGGACTTTGGACTCAACCTGTTCTTCCTCAACTACTCCAACAAGACGGACGGACCTATCTTCAAGCAGCTGTACTTCCGCCAAGCGATGCAGTCACTCGTCAATCAGCCGCAGATTGTGAAGGACATCTACCACAACTTGGCATTCCCCACCTATAGCCCGATCCCCTTGAACCCGACCAGCAGCTTCCTAAATGCAGCACTCCGTCACAACCCCTACCCGTACAGCGTGAGTCGCGCCAAGCACTTGCTGAGCTCCCACGGCTGGAAGGTGGTTCCGGGTGGCGTCGACACCTGCGAGAGTCCGGGGACTGGGCCAACCAACTGCGGCGCGGGCATAGCGGCGGGACAGAGTCTCTCCTTCGTGCAGCAGACCGCCACCGGCTCGGTGCCGTTCACTTCAGAGGTGGAATCCATGGTGTCCAGCTGGTCCAAGGTTGGGATCAAGGTGGTGATCCAGCAGAGATCAGTGAACGGGATCTTCGGCATGCTGGTCCCGTGCCAGAACAACAACACCGGCTGCACCTGGCAGTTGGTCAACGTGGGTGAGCCGGGAGTCACGGCTACCTACTCGCCGGAGTACCTGCCGACCCCAACCCAATGGTTCACCCCGGGTGCGTCCAATGACCCTGAGGGGTATGCCAATGCCCACATGAACGCGCTGATGGCGGCGGCCAACCTCAGCAACTCGCGGACCGCGGTGGACGCGCTCGCCCAGTACTCGGCTACATCGCTGCCGGTTCTCTGGGAGCCAAACTACCCGTATCAGTACTCCGTGATCTCGCCACACCTGAAGGGCACCCTGCCCCAGGATCCGAATCTCAACATCTACCCGCAGTACTGGTCGATGAGTTCCTAAATCGGCCCTCAGTGCGTGCCGTCAGCATCGGGCTCTGGCCTGGTGCTGGCGGTGCGCCCCGCGGTCGATCACCGGAGGGTGCGAGGTGGCCGACTCCGGTCTTGGGACTCGCCAACCTAGCCTGGTGTGCCCAGGGTCGCCGGGCGCCTGGCCGCGCGGCGGTAACAAGTGTTATGCTGAAATGAGTGTTGCACTACAGTGAGTGATCGGGGTCAAAACCCGATGCCGGTACCCCTGCTCAACCCGCCCAGCACGGACTTGAGCGCCGATCGTGGCCGGCGGCAGGCGTTCGTGCTTGTCGTCTACCGAGTGCCCGCCCGGCCGACCGCCAACCGGGTCGCGGTCTGGCGGCAGCTGAAGAAGCTCGGGGCGGTGTACCTGCAGCAGTCCGTCTGCGTCTTCCCCGAGTCAGCCCGCACCCGAAAGGCGTTGGCGCCGGTGCTGGCCAAGATAGAGGAGAGCGGGGGGACCTACCACCTGCTGCCCCTGAGAAATCTGCCGTCTGAAGAGTGGGACAAGCTGGTCAGCGAGTTTCGCGCCCAGGCCGCCAAGCAGTACGACGAGATAGTCGAGAACTGCGAGGTCGACTTTCAGAGGGAGATCGAGTTCGAGACGTTCAGGAAGAACTTCACCTACGAAGAGGCGGAGGAGATTCGGGCCGACTTCGAAAAGATCGTCGCCTGGCTCACCCGGATTCGCGAGCGCGACCTCTTCGACTCGCCCGGGCGCTCGGAGGCCGAGGCCTGGGTGGCACGCTGCGAGCAGATGCTCGAAGGCTTCGAGCTGCACGTCTATCAGATCCATCAAGCCCAGCAGACGGGCCGGGGTGAGCAGCAACGCGCGGCCGGGGATGACTCCGGATCGGCCCGGATGAGCGGTGCCGACACCCTCACGGTGCTGCGCTCGGCTGACGAACCACCGGAAGAGGGTGGGGTATCGGTGATCTTTTGAGCATGGGAGACGCACTTGACTAGTTCGATTCTGCTGGCGCTCGCGGTCTTTGCGGCGTGCGCTGTCGAGATGGTGGAAGCCTTGACCATCGTCCTAGCCGCCGGCGCGACTCGTGGCTGGCGCTCTGCGCTGGAGGGCTCCGCCGTCGCTGTGGTGCTTCTCGCCGCGATAGTGGCGGCAGCCGGGCCGGCGCTGGTCCACTACGTCCCGATCTTCCTGTTGAGGCTCGTGGTCGGCGCGCTTTTACTAGTTCTGGGGCTGCAGTGGCTGCGCAAGGCGGTGCTTCGTTCCGGCGGAGTCAAGGCGATGAAGGATGAGAACGCCATCTACAGCCGAGAGGTGGCCCGCCTCTCGTCGATACCGAAGTCTGGCGCAGGCCGAGACGCCACCGGCTTCGTGATCGCCTTCAAGGGAGTTTTCCTGGAGGGTATGGAGGTCGTTCTGATCGTGCTTACGCTGGGCGCAAGCTCGGGCCGGCTGGCGCTGGCTGCGATCGCCGCCGTCGCTGCCATCGTCGTGATCGGTGCCATCGGTCTGGTGGTGGCGCGCCAGCTGTCCGAGGTGCCCGAGAACACGCTCAAGATGGGAGTGGGGGTGATGCTGGTGAGCTTCGGGACCTTCTGGAGCGGTGAAGGGGCTGGAGTTCACTGGCCCGGGTCAGACTTGTCGATCCTGGGCTTGATCGCCGCGTTTGGCCTGCTCACCTACATCGCGATTCAGGCTGTGCGCCGGGGTGCGGCCGCGGTCAAGGGACAGCCCGCATGAGCCCCGCCAAGGCGCTGCGGGTATTCGGCAACTTCTGGTGGGACTTCATCGTCGGCGACACCCCGGAAGTCGCGATCGGGGTGGCGCTGGTCGTGCTGCTGGCGTGGGGATTGAGTCACGGGCCGAGCCAGTTGGTGTACCTATTCCCCGCCGCGGTCATGCTAGTCCTGATCGGTACGATTTGGCGGGGCCGCCACGGGTAGGAGCGGTGTTGGCGCCTGCGGGCGCCGCCTCGGTGAAGGGTCGATATGCGGGGGACAACATGGGCTACACGCGGAGATTTGAGTGATGGGTGCGGCGGCTACGGTTTCCACGACAGTGGCGGACGGCTTCAGGTGGCAGGACGCAAAGCCTGGGAAATGGGCATATCACTACGTTCCGGTTCCCAACGAGTCCGGGACCCCGCCGATCCCGATAGGGGTGGTACGCGGCGATACCGAAGGGCCCTCCGTCTTGGTCGTGGCGGGCACCCACGGCACCGAGCTGGTCCCGCAGAGCGCCACCCTGGACCTTCTGCACGGGCTCGACCCGAGTGAGGTGCGGGGTACGGTCGTGATCGTTCTCTGCCTCGATGTCGCGGCCGCGCAGGCGGGCTGCCCACTGGTAAACCCGGTCGACCGCAAGAACCTGAACCGCGTGTGGCCGGGAAACCGTGCTGGCACCTACACCGAAGCACTCGCCGATAGCGTCTTCGCCGATTTCGTGGACCCGGTCGATGTTGTGATCGATCTCCACGGGGGTGAGTGGTACGAAGAGGTGATGCCGATGGCCATCATCCGTGAGACGGGCAACCGAGAGTTGGACGATGCGACGCTGGCGATGGCGAAAGCCACCGGACAGGATGTGATCGAGGTCCAGCCCGTGGCCCCGGGAGGAAACGTGACCCTCTCGGGCAGCGGTTCTGCCGCCGGCAAAAAGGCCATGACCTGCGAAGTCGGTGGATGGGGCCGAGACCGCCCCCAGGACCGGGCGAGGACAACCCTGGCGGTATACGGAGCCCTTGGCTCAGTGGGTTGCGTCCAACGGCCGACCTCGCCATTTCGAGGTCGACTGGTGGGCAGCTCGGAGGTCGTGCGCACGCAGTCGGCGGGGATACTGCGACGCGTAGCTGGCGTTGGCGAGACGGTTGCGGCCGGCCAGACGGTCGCCGAGGTGGCCGACCACTTCGGAGTACAGAGCTCTCAGTTGAGCAGCGCCCAAGGCGGCTTGGTGATCGCGTCATCGCGGGCCCGGATGGCGCCGCCGGGAGCACTCGTCGTCAAACTCGCCAGAGAGCAGTAACTGTCGAGTCCGCTGCGTTCAGATGAGTTTGCCACCTCTGCCATTTGCATTAGATTTGTCTAAGCTGCAGCCTAGCTAACGCTGATAGACGGCACGAAAGGCAGACGTGCAGAAATCGGCTGGACACAAGGGGATTCGTACCGTTAAGGTCTGCCCGTGACCACTGCACCGTTCGCGCGCAAGCCTGCTGGTGGGCCGCCCGCAGAGAATTCGGCCGAGCACGTTGCCACTGGTTCTGAACGCGAAGATCTTGAGCGCCGCGCCGGGATCCGCGAGGTGGTCTTTGGGGTCCAGGATGGGCTGCTCACGACGCTCGGGCTCACGACCGGTGTAGCTACCGCCACCGCTGGAGCGGCTGTCGCCCACACCACAATCCTGATTGCCGGGCTGGCGGGGGCCTTGGCCGGGATGATTTCCATGGGCACGGGAGCGTACCTGGGAGCCACCGCGGAGCGTGACGTCCGCAGCGCCGCGATCCGCAAGGAGCGGGCGGAGTTGGCCAGCATGCCCGTCCAGGAGCGGGCGGAGATGGTGGCGATTCTCAGCGACCGCGGCGTTCCCCAGGAGGAGGCGGCGTCATTAGCAGATGCACTGGCCAAGTACCCGCGACTGTGGGAAGAGACGCACATCGAGAAGGAGTTGGGGATAAGCGCCGACGTCGAAGCCAGCGCGGTCCGGGACGGCGTCTTGATGGCCTGTACCTTCCTGCTGGGCGCGATCCTGCCGATTCTTCCCTACGTCCTCTTCTCCGGGCTTCAAGCGGTGCTGGGATCGCTCCTTCTCTCCGCGGCCGGTCTGCTGGGTGTCGGACTGGTCAAGGCTCAAGTGGTCGGGCAGAAACGGCTGCTGGGCGGGCTGCAGGTGCTGTTGCTGGGAGGAGCAGCAGCACTCTGCGCCTACGCCCTCGGAGTGCTGTTGCCATTGGCCTTCGGGTTGCGGCTTCCCGCCGCGTGACCTCGCCGGGCCCCTAAGCCGCCGGCCGCCTGTCCCGAGATCCGCGCCAGCCACGCGACGATCGAAGAGCCCGGGCTTGCGGCTGAGCCTCCAGAGTTGCGCAAACTGGTAGATCTCATACAGCCGTCTCTCCCTGCTGGAGTTCGCTGAGGACGCCGGTACTCGGCCCCACGGTGACCGCGGTCAGCTCGCCGCGGCGCTGGTCCCTCCCGATCGGCTGTCCGTCGGCGAAGCCACTCCCGCGCTGGAGGCCGCGGGTTGAACGCGCTCCGGCCGGCGTGCCTGACGGTAAACAGTGGGCCGTTCAGCGTAGCTCGTCACCCGCAACGAGGAGAAGTCCGAAGCGCTCGTGGCGGGGCTGGCAGTTGCACCGGGCACGAGCGTCCACCGCGAAATAGCGGAACAGCTCGCTGAGTGCCGGGCGGAAAGCAAAGGAGCGGCCCCAGGGGAACCGGGGCCGCTCCGGCGCGTAGACGGCAGAGGGTAGAGGTAATGCCGTCTGAGAGGTGACGTCCACCTCTTCGCCAAGATTAGCAGATTGTCGACAATCGCGGCGTCGGAGCAGGTGCTCGCGGCCCTTGCGGGCAGCACGGCTGGGTTGGCTGCCCAGAAGTAGGTGACGGTGACCGGGGCTCAGGACCCTCGGATGGCATGCGGCCTGTGAGCCGCATGCCATCCGGACGGGTCGGGACGCTAGTGCGACGAGGCGGTCGGGCGACGGGACCGATCAGTCTCTGGGTCGCCGGTCAAGAGAAAGACCAGTTCTGGGGATAGAGGTTCAAGTTGGGATCCTGCGGAAGGGCGCCATGAAGTTTGGGGCTGATCACCGACGTCTGGTATGCGTAGTCGGGCTCCCAAAGGCAAGGTAGCTGCTGGGCAGCGTACTCAGCCAATCTCTGGATGGCCCCCACGGCGCTGCTGGTGTAGGTGGTGGCGATCAGCTGATCCATGTGGGGGTCGGTGTAGCCCATCACATTGTTCGCGGAATTGGTTCCGAACCAGGGTCCGGGCGCGGGCAGGTACTGCGGTGAGTAGGTCGGTGTTGACCCGGGCTCACCGAAGTTGGCCATCTGCCAGCCGCATCCGGGGTTTCCGTTGGAGCACGGCTCCAGCGTGGCGAAGATCGACGGCTCCGACTTCTGCTGGATGGTGACGCTGATCCCGGCGTTGCTCCAGCTGGACGACATCGCCTCCGCCTCGGCCAAGAAGGGAGCGGACCCTGAGGCCACCTCTTCAGTGAACTGCATCTTGGCCCCCTGGGCAATGCCCGCCCCGCAGTCGGCGCTGCCTGTCCCCGGCCGGGCGCAGGTGTCGGTGCCATTGGCGACGACATTCCAGCCGTGGGCTTTGAGAAGCGCCTTGGCGTGGCTGACGCTGTACGGATAGGGGTTCTTCTTCAGTGCTCCTGACAGGTACTCGCTCTTTGGCGTCTGGGGGATTGGTCCATACGTGGGGAAGGCGAACCCATGCCAGATGTCCTTGGAGATCTGCGTCTGATTGATGAGTGACTGTAGAGCCTGACGAACGTAGAGTTGCTTGAAGATCGGGCCGACTGTCGGGTTCGTGTAGTTCATAAAGAAGTCGTTGAAGCCGAAGTCCGTCCACTTGACCACCTTGTAATGGCGGCTGGTGAAGTAGCCGGCCTGTGAAGAATCCTCCGGGGGCAGGTACCCGTAGTCGAGCTGTCCGGAGCGCAGTGCGTCAAACTCGGCGCTCGTGCTGGTGAAAGGCAGCTCCTCGAACTTGGCGATCTTTGGCTTCCCAGGGCCGGTGTACTTCTTGTTCGGCACGAAAGTGGAAGCACCCGTCGTGCTGGAAAACTGACTGAGGTGCCAGGGGCCGTCCACCACTTTCCACAAGGGGTTGGTTGTGTACGTCGACTCCTTGCTGGCCTGAGCGTTCATGTACTTGTAGACTGCGCGGGCGCCTGCCGGGGTGAGGTCGTAGTTACCAACACCGGACGACGCGGAGGTCTTGTCCCATACGTGCTGTGGGATGGGGACGATCTCGCTCAGCTCGTCGTACAGCACCCAGAGGTGGCTGTAAGCCTTGTTGAAGGTTATGCTGAACTTGTAGGGGGACGACGTGGGAAAGCTCATGCTCACAACGTTGTCGGGAATGCTGCCTGGGCTGTAGCCAAGGTAGTTCGCCTTCTCCACCATGAGCATGTTCAGCCAGAGCTCGACATCGCGATTGGTGACCGGTTTGCCGTCGGACCACGTGAACTTGTGGTTGAGTGTCACAGTGACCGTCTTTCCGTTGCTGGAAAACGTTGGCGGCCCCGCCATGCTCTGCTGGTAGTTGATGGTCGGCTTGCCATTGATCCCGAACCAGTAGAGCGGGCGCCACATATATGGTGTGAACTGGAAGAGGTCCACATTGTTGGAGATTGGGCCGCTGACGAAGGGGGAGATGTAGGTGGGCAGGATGCCGACCGGCAGTGCGAAGGTGACCGTGCCGCCTTTAGCCGTGGCTGATTGAGAGGAGGAGGCGGATATGGCTGACCCGCAACCGGTCAGCAGGACGGCCAGGGATGCCACTATTCCCACGACCCATCGTTTCATTGTGGAATTCTCCCCCTGTGATATTGATGACAACTGAATACTGTCAACACTCGGTCCCGGCATGCTATCAGCGCGCGGACCTTGTGTCAAGGCTTCCCGACGGATCGGCTGGAAGCGTCTTCGGGAGCCGAGGCTGGACCCCCAGCACCGCCGCCGACAGGTGCGTGAGCGCGGCGGGGCGGATCAGTCACCCGCCGGATCGATCATTCGGATCATGTGGAGCTTGTTGACCGCCCGTCCCTCCACAACTGCTGCGCGCGGCTCCCGACCCCACTCGGTGAAGCCGAGCGATCTGTACAGCCGCTCCGCGCCGGTGTTGCCTTCGGATACCAGCAGCACCAGCTGCGTCAGCCCCGCCAGCCGCGCTTCTTCGAGTACAGACTGCACCAGGGCTCTTCCAATGCCAAGGCCTCTGGATTCCCTTGCAACGGCCATCCCGAACAACATCCCCTTGTGACGTTCCTGCATCCTGTCTGGCACGCCAAGGCCCGCGATTCCTACCAGTTTCGAATCGGCCAGGAACGCGCCCAGGGTGCAGTTGGGAGCGGGCAGCGTGAGGCGTGCAACTGTCCATGGAAGCGGGCGTTCAACCTCCTCCACGTAGCTCGCCGTGAAGGCGGCCGGTGTCTCCCGCAGCGTCTCCAGCCTCAGGTGCCGGTACGCGGCGGCGTCGCGCTCCGCCAGCCGGCGGATGGCGATGGCCTTAGCCGGACTCGATGGCGCCAATTGCTAACCTCCCCTTCTCCTTACGATGATAAGAGCCGCCCGCCCCAGATGGGCTTCGCCGGCTGACGCGATGCCACCCGGTTGCTGCCGGGCTGCGGAGAACCGGGGCCGCCTAGACCGCACACTGGTCACCGGCCATCAGAAGGCGCCAAGCGTGGCAACTCCTGTGCGATGCAGACGAACTTCGACTCTAGGAGCGGACTGGGCCTAGTCGTCACTCTTGACGCAGATGCTGGTTGGCAGGGCTTACTCTAGAGCGTCGAGAAATCTGGAGCGCGTCTGAGAGACCCATGGCGCTGATACCCATCCGCGATCGGGCCGCCGCGTATTCGAAGGCGGGACTGGCGCGGCGGCCACGTAGAGACTCTGACCGCAGATCTTGCCCGCTGCTCTACATGGGGCCTCAACCCGCCCAAGGAGAACTGGGCGCTCGGGGTACAGCCTTTCCCTCGCTACGGGCTACCGCGAGCGGATGGACGCGCTGGGCCGTACGCTCGTGACTCTTGCCAGTGGGGGAGCCGGAGACTCGACGTCCGCGTCCGGAACCCAAGTCGCGCTCTCGGTGAGCCACCTGACCAAGCGCTTCGGAGTGCGGACGGCATTCGAAGATGTGACCTTTGACGTGACTCGAGGCGAGGTCTTCGGCTTTCTCGGCCCCAACGGCGCAGGCTAGACGACTACGGTGAGGACACTGGGAACCCTGATCGCCCCAACCTCGGGTTCAGCGGTGGTCACGGGAATCCCCTTGACCAACGCAAACGGCGCGGCCATTCGCCGACACATCTCGATCATGCCCGAGAACCCAGGCCTCTACCTGCGCCTCACGGTCCAAGAGAACATGGAGCTGTTCGCGGCGCTGTACGGGATCCGCGATGCACGAGGCCGGATCCACCAGGCGCTTGAGGCAGTGATGGTCGCGGACCGGTCCCGCGACCTGTGCAGCAGCCTATCCAAGGGACTCCGGCAGCGTGTCGGCTTGGCGCGGGCGTTGCTCAGTGAGCCCGATGTCGTCTTTCTTGACGAGCCTACCTCGGGGTTGGACCCGGTCGCGGCCCGCGAGGTGCACGAGCTGATCAGCGGCATGCGCGAGCGGCGAGTGACGGTCTTTCTGACAACCCACCGCCTAGACGAGGCCGAGCGCCTCTGCGACCGCGTGGCCATCCTCAACACCAGACTTCTCTCTGTTGGCCGGCCTCAGGAGTTACGCTCCCAGCTCTTCCGGCGCTCGCTGACGGTGGAGACGGCATCTCCGGTGCCCGAGCCGGACCAGGTCTTTGGTCCGGAGATGGGGGTCGAGAGCTGGAGATCCACCGGGCCTGCCAGCTATCGGCTCCAGGTCTCCGACCCCCGCGCGGCGGCGCCGGGAATCGCGCGGGCCCTGGTGGCCAGCGGCGCGGACGTCGTCTCGATTGCCGAGGCTATGCACTCCCTGGAGGACGTCTACATGCAGCTCATCGAGGACAGGGGGCGGTCGGAGGGGTGATGGGGCTCAGTGGGGGGCGGCTACTGGCCATGGCGCTCAAGGAGTTCCGCGAGTATCGCCGGACTCGCTTCATCGTCTACACCATGGCGGTGCTGCCGATCTTCTTCATGATCGACCCCGTGGTGACCATATTCGTGATCGGTCCGACCACCCGCGCGGCGGCCGTCGACAAAGCAGTAGGTGCGACGTTCCTGCTGCTTCTCGTCGTGCCCGCCGTCATTCCCGCGACAATCGCCGCATACTCGGTCATCGGCGAGCGCGTGCAGGAAACGCTAGAACCGTTGCTGACAACGCCGGTTCGGCGAGAGGAGATCCTGCTGGGCAAGGCATTGGCGGCGATCGTCCCCTCGGTGACGCTCGCGTACATCCTCTTCAGCCTTGTGGTCATATGCGCCCACTTCTTTGCCAGGAACGCCACCGTGGCCGCAACGCTGACGGCCGGACCCCACATACTCGCTGAGGCGCTCTTTGCACCTTTGCTGGCCGCCTGGTCCATCTGGGTTGGGACCGCTGTATCGGTGCGATCCAGCGACGTTCGGGCAGCGCAGCAGTTGGGTACCATGGCCAGCCTCCCGCCGCTGGGGATCACGGCACTGGTTGCCTTCAATGTGCTGGCGATCACGGTCTGGGTGGCGGTCGCCTTCGGGCTCGGACTGCTCATACTCGACCTGGGCCTCTGGGTCGTGGTGTCGTCTATGTTCGACCGCGAGCGGCTCATCACCGGCAGCCCTGGGGGGATGTCGGTTGGGATCTCATCAGGTGGTGCGACCGCGGGCCAGGTGCGCCACATCGGGCGTGTGGGGAGATCCCCTGGCGGCGGAAGCGACTCCTGACTGCAGCGGGTGTGGATCGCCCGGGCGGTTGAGCCAGCCGGTCCGCACACGGGTCGGCGATGAATGCATCGCTCTCCAGCGGCCCGTAGCTCTTGACTGTCATCTCCGTGTGGCGTGCTTCGCCCTCGGACGCTGCGACTACTCGCGTGACCTGGGATGAGCGCGGCAACCAGCAGCTGTTTTTCCGACTGGCAGAGGTGCTGTATTGGTCGCCCGGGCCCGGCCTCGATGCAGGGGCGCCCCCGCGCCTAGTGCCGCGTCGGCAGCGCCTCTCTGGCCTTCTCGACGAGGCGCCGCGATTCGCAACCAACAAGGTGGTCATTGACCACCCCGAGCGCCTGCATGGCGGCGTAGACGGTAGTTGGTCCCACGAATCTGAACCCGAGACCGCGCAGCTCGGACGACAGCGACCGCGCCTCCGCAGAGTATGCTGGCACGTCGCCGAGCTCCTTCGGTCTGCACTGGACCGTGGGCTCTCGGCTCCAGAACAGCCCGGATAGCGATACCCCGGCGCGCCTCAGCCGAACTACAGCTTGGGCATTGCTGATTGTGGCCGCGATTTTGCCACGATGTCTGACTATCGACCCATCACCGAGCAAGCGCTGCAGGTCGGCATCGCCGAAGCGGGCAACGATCTCAGGATCGAAATGGGCGAACGCACTTCTGAACCCTTCTCGCTTCCGCAGAATTGTGAGCCAGGAGAGCCCTGCTTGAAATCCCTCCAGGCACAGCCTTTCAAAGACGAGCCGCTCCTCCAAGACGGGCATGCCCCACTCTTCGTCGTGGTAGGCGCGGTAGTCCTCGCTGGCGGCGGCCCAGCCGCAGCGGGTTATGTGGTCGGTTCCGGTGATGAGTGCGGCGACCATTACGGCTGATTATCCAGCGCACATCGCTCCGCTTTCGGTTGAGCTGGATTGGACCAAGGCATAGACTGGCGTGGGGTGAGGGAGGGTCGGTGCGACTGCGAGATCTGTTGAGCCGGACGCCGCGATCGATCCCGCCGTGGCTGGTGCTCCTGCTGATCTTCGAGGGGGCCGTGCCCGCTCTGGCGTTCGGTCTCGGCCTTCCCCACACCGCCCGCGCCGGGCTTGCCGCCGGCGGGGTGAAGGATTTCGCCGCCGTGGCGGCCCAGCTCACGTCCGGGGTGAGGCCGTACTCGCCCGGCTTCCACGGAGCCCTCCCCTTCATCTACCCGCCCCTGACGCTGCCCTTCCTAATTCCTCCTCTCCTCGGGGGGACCAATGGATACCCGCTGGCATTTGCCATCGAGATGCTGTTGATGATGGGGGTGGGCGCGATGGTGCTCGAGGCGGTGTGGCAGCGCACCGGGCGACCGCCAGGGAGGCTGGCCTGGCCCGTCGCCGCCACTCTGGCCGCGGTGGGTCCGGTGACCTTCTACCGGACCGATCTGGTCATTGGCATGCTGCTGGCTGGCGCGATCCTGGCCTGGACCCGGCGAGCACCCGCGGTCGCCTTCCTCGTGGTTCTTGTGGCCGGCCTCATCAAGGAGTATGCGTGGGTGGCGCTGATCCCGCTGCTGGCGGCCCAGCTCCGCGGCACCACACTGCAGGCACGCTCGCTGCTGGAGGCGCTGAGACCGCTGCTGCTCGCCGCGGTCCCGATCCTTCTACTCCTCGCCGGGGTCGAGGTCTGGTCGCAGGGAGGCTTGCTGCACTCGCAGCTCGAGAACTTGAACCGGGGGGTTGAGGTCGAGAGCCTTCCTGCCGCCGTAGGCATCGTCTTGGGCGGCGTCGGCGGCATCACCGTCAAGGCAGGAGCGCTGGGGTCTATGCAGATCTCGGCCCCGCACGCGCATCTCGCTGCGATCTCGCTTGGATTCGCCGTCTTGGGGGTACTGGCGCTGGCCCTTATCGGCTGGAGGACTCAGCAGGGGAGGCTCGGCCTTGCCGCCGCAGTGGCGCTGGCATTGGGAGTCTCGTTGGCGGCTACCCCGGTACTGTCGCCGCAGTACTTCGACGCCCTTGCCCCCTGCATCTGCGTCGCGTGTTTGACCTCGCGCAGCCGGCTGGCCCCGGCGGTGCTCTGGGCGACCCTGGGGCTGGCCCTGCTCACCCAGGCCGAGTTTCCCTACCTCTGGCCCTCGGTGCTGAGGTTGCAGCCAGCGGGGCTCATTCCGCTCGAACTGCGCAACCTCCTGCTCCTGGGCGCGCTGGCAACGCTCGCCGTCAGCGCTTGGCGCGCGGGTGAGCCCCAGGCGGAACCGGCGCGCGAGCTTCAGGCCGTGGCTAGCCCGGCGACCACATGAGGAGCGGTCCGGCGATCGCCGACGTCCCCTGGACGAGCATCTGATGCGTCCCTCTAGGACTTCAGATCTTTGGGCGATCCAGAGACTTCGCGCGGCCCGCGACCGAATCGACCGCGATTACGCCGAGCACATCCCCGTGAGTCGCCTCGCCGCTGAATCCGGCTACTCGGTGGGTGAATTCATCCGGGCGTTCCGTCAGGTCTACGGCGAGACCCCGGGCGCCTATCGTAGCCGGCGCCGGGTGGAGCGGGTCGCCGACCTCCTGCGCGTCGTGAACCTCACCGTGACCGAGGTCTGTCTGCTGGTTGGTTTCCAAAGTCTTGGGACCTTCAGCCGGCGCTTCACCCAGCTGGTGGGTAAGCCCCCGCGCGCATACCAGGCGGAAGCGCTCAAGGGGGCTGCCATCACCCCCATCCCCGGATGCTTCGCGCTCATGTGGCGTACCCCGCTGCGACCTGGGGAAGCCGGGTGCGGCCCGGCGCGATAAGCGCATTTCCAGACAAGCCGAACCGGGCCGGGTGGGGGTAGAGTCGGCAGCCGACGATGGTCAGGATGCTGGAGGGAGCCGTGATCAAGGGAATCTCGATCGTTTCGGTGTGGGTCCTGGACCAGGACTCCGCCAAGGCGTTCTACACCGAGCGTCTCGGATTCGAATGCACCACCGACGTCACCCTGGACAACGGCATGCGCTGGCTCACGGTGCGACCGCGCGGCACCGAGGGCCAAGACCTGCTGCTGATGGACCCGGAGCACTCCATGCTCGACGCCGACACCGCGCGGCAGGTGAAGGCGCTCGTGGCCAAGGGGGCGCTGACGCCGGGGGTGATGTCGACCACTGATTGCGTCGCCGATCATGAGGAGATGGCGGCCAACGGGGTGAACTTCGTCCAGCCCCCCGCGGAGCGCCCTTACGGAGTCGAGGCGGTGTTCCGTGACGACTCCGGAAACTGGTTCAGCTTCACGCAAAGACGGGGTTAGCGCCGCCGGTCGAGGAAGCCGGCTGCCTCCTTCCCGAGGCCGGTCCGATCCAGCCGCTCAGCAGGACCATTGCCCCGCCCGCGGCGACGAGGGGGCTCCCCGGACCAGAGCGACGAGCGAGATCGCCGGCACCCCGAGCAGTGCCTGAAAGCCGCCCGGGGCGGTGGCTCTCACGTCGAGCTGGCCCATCACCGTGTCCTAGTGGATCGAGAGTGCCACGCTCGGGAGGCGCTGGCACCTCCCGCGGTGATGCAGAAGTCGTGGCAGGCGAGCAAGCTCAGGCGCCCGCCAGCTTGCTCATCTTGAGATCTAGCCCCCTTCCGACGATCCCCTGTGCCCGGCTTCCCGGCGGCACCACCGTGTCCTCCGAGCGGCAGCCATAGCCCTACGCTGACCCGCCACACCGAATGCTGACCGGGCCGGATGGCCGCGCACACGGCCTCGGGGACCGTCGCTGCCAGAATGGACCGGTGGAGCAGCAGCTGATCTCCCTCCTCAAGGCCAGCTCTACCCTGCTGGCCGACCTCGACCAGGGTGCTGGCGGGGCGGAGCGGCTCTTGGTAAGGAGCGATCGGACCGGGACCGTGCAGCTCTACGAGCTCAGCCCGGGTGCCCAGCTCCGCCAGCTGACCGCGCTCGCCGATCCGGTCGGTAAGGCCGTGTACCTGCCGGGCACCCGCTTGGCGGCGCTCCAGGTCGATCAGGGCGGGAATGAGCGCTTTCAGCTCTACCTCCTAGACCTGGACCGCGGCGAGGTGGTTCGGGACGTCACCGAACTGGAAGCGCTCACCGGCGATCCCCACTTCGGCCACCATCTGGCCGGCGTCTCCGCGGACGGTTCGGTGCTGGCCTACACCTCCAACCGGCAGAACGGCGTCGACTTCGACCTGTGGCTGTGCGTGCTGAGCAGCGGTGAGCACCACCTGCTCTTCGCGGGCGGCGGCTGGTGCGAACCCGCCTCGGGCTTCTCGCCGGACGGCCGGTGGATCTCGGTTAACCGGGCCGGGCCCCGGCCCCTGGACGCGGAGCTGCTGCTGGTCGAGGTGAGCAGTGGACTTGCTCGCGAAGTTCTAAGGCACGACTCGGAAGCGGCTGAGGTGGGCTGGCCCGCCTGGGTTGGCCCCGAGACCTTCCTCGTCTCCTCCAACGTGGGACGGGACTTTTCCGGGGTGGTCAGGGTTGACCTGAGCACCGGCGACTCAGGAACTCTGGCTGGGACCGGACTTGATTCGGACTGCCAGCCCTATTCCAGTCGCGATGGCAGCGCGCTGCTCTTGGTGGAAAACCGCAACGGATCCAGCCGTCTGACTCTGCACGACCTGCACCGCGGTGGCGAGGGGCGGGAGGTGCCATTGGCGGAGCCGGGCGTCGTGATCCACCACACCTTCCCGCCGCCGCTCCTGTCGGCCAACGGATCCCGAATCTACTACACGCTCTCCACCCCGCGGCTGGCTGGCGACGTGTGGTGCTTCGACGCCGGCGCCGGGATCACACGGAGACTGACGGAGAGCCCGGCCCCGGCCGGTACTTCGGCGCTGGTACAGGCCGAGGTGGGCGAAGTCGCGAGCTTCGATGGCGAGCGGATCCCGCTGTTCCTCTTCACCCCTCGTGGCCGCGGCGAGCCGCTCGCAACGGTGGTGAAGGTGCACGGAGGCCCCGAGTCCCAGGCGGTGCTCGCGTACGACCCCGTGATCCAGGGCCTGGTCGCCCGCGGCTACGCGGTGGTCGTGCCCAACGTTCGCGGCTCAACCGGGTACGGCAAGCGCTACGCGTCCCTGGACGACACCCGCAAGCGGCTCGACTCCGTGCGCGACTTGGCCGCGGTGCACGGGTGGCTCGCCACCGCCGGACTGGCCCCGGAGAGGGCGGCGCTTTGGGGGGGCTCCTACGGCGGGTACATGGTGCTCGCGGGTCTCGCCTTCCAGCCCGATCTCTGGGCCGCCGGCGTCGACGTGGTCGGCATCTCCAACTTGGTCACGTTCCTGGAGAACACCTCCGAGTACCGGCGCGCCCATCGCGAGCGCGAGTACGGCTCGCTGACGGCGGATCGGGACTTTCTGGCCCTGGCGTCTCCGATGAGCCGCGTCGACGACATCCGGGCACCGCTATTCGTGATCCATGGCCGCAACGACCCAAGGGTGCCGGTGACCGAGGCCGAGCAGCTCGCCGCTCGCCTGGACTCCCGCGGGATCCCCTGCGAGCTGCGCATCTACGAGGACGAGGGCCACGGCTTGGCCCGTCTCTCCAACCGCTTGGACGCCTATCCGAAGGCTGTGGACTTCCTGGACCGAGTGCTGGGCCGGACGGATAAGCCTCAGGCCGTGCAGAAGGCGTAGCGGTCTGCCGATCTCAGCCAAGCGGGGGGCGGCGCCCCAGGTGGGATCTCGGTACGCACCGAGCGGTCTTGCCCAAGGAGGACCGGGACACCACCGTGTCCCATTTGCGCGTAGGCAGGGTGGTAACCGCTCTCAGCCAGGCGAAAACCCTCCGCCGGTTCAGCTGGCCCGCCCGGTGCTCGAAGGGCGGAGCCCGCTCAATCCTACGGACGGCGACCTTTGGACGCCGCATCTCGCCAGCGCAGCAGTCTGGCCCGCGTCAGGTGCAGCCGCAAGCTCCGCAGGGTGCAGTACCCAACCCTCGATACTCTCTTCGATACTCTCCAACGAAGCCTGGCGTCGCCGCATACAGCCAGCGGACCAAACCTGTGGCATCGCAACTCCCGATCTTGTGGGGGCCGGACTATACGTACCAGATTTCTTCGATCAGCAAGTCTCTGGCAGGAGTAACCCCCCCAAGAGCCGGAGACCAACACATATACCGAGAAAGATGGAGGTTGTCGTAGTGACCCCAGAGTCGCGTGCTGAGACAGAAGCCGTTGATCTAGACGCACGAGCAGCCTGCCTGCATGACAAAAGCATCATCGTGGACATGGCGTGGGCCACCAACCCTTCGCGGCCCACACCGATAATTGACGGGCGCAACGCCTTGGCCCGCGCGATTGCAGCTGGGGTCACGGCAGCCAATGTCACAGTAGCCGACTATCACGACGACTTTCGGAAGGCCTTGATAGAGACTAACAAAATTGATCTCCTACGCCGCGCCCAGCCAGACCAAGTGCTTCTCGTGGAAAAGGTTGACGACATCGCGAGTGCCAAGAAGGAGCGCAAGCTGGGCATCATTACCCAGTTTCAAACGGCCACCCCGCTTGAGGGTGATTGGCAAAACAACCTAAGAGTCCTCTATAGGCTAGGACTGCGGGTTCTCCAGCTCACGTACAACGAGCGCAACATCTTTGGCGATGGGTGCTTCGAGCCTCACGATCAGGGCCTCACTGCGTGGGGAGTTCAAGTGGTGCGCGCGCTCAATTCGTTTGGTGTAATTATCGACGTGTCCCATGCCGGATCGCGGACCGCTATGGACATTCTGCATACGTCATCCCGCCCGGTTATCTGCAGCCACGCAAACGCCGCAGCTCTTACTCCGCATCGCAGGAATTTGTCCGACGAACTCATACGCGCGATTAGGGACACCGGCGGACTGGTCGGGGCAACGGCCATTGGCAGCTTCTGCGCCACCAGGCCGGGACAGAGCGTTCGCCTTTCTGACTACCTAGACCACATTGACTACCTGGTGGGGATAGCAGGGCCAGATCACGTAGGCATAGGATCTGACATCGGAGAAGACACAACTCTACTTCCAATTCCGACAGACTACGAAATTCAGTACGGTCGGTCCACCGTCGATGCCGAGGGCACGAGACCAAACAGCTTTGTCATAGACGAGTTTGACAGGTTGGACAAGATAGGTTCTGTGACAAGGGGCCTGTTCGAGCGGGGGTACAGTGAGGAAGTGGTGAGCAAGATCCTTGGCGGGAACTTCGTGCGGGTGGCGGGTCAAGCGTGGTCATAGGCCGCGCCGGGACGCCGAACGTCAAGGCCTGGCTCAAACACGTCGTACCCTGGGGCAGCGCGATCCACGCAGCTCCGGTACACGGCTGGAGGGTCGTCTAGTGGCAGTTCCCGACCGGCTCGCAAGGCAAGATTTGACTTGGCATTCGGTAGAGGCGTTGGAACCTCGGTTAGGATCCGGAGCTTTTGGTGTGGCGTCGTCGGCCTGAAATCTGCGTTCAGGTTAGTCCCCTGCCAGGGGACAACCGCATAGGCATCGATAGAAGCGGTTGGACCTTCTGGGAGTACTGCCCAGAATGTCGCGGTGCTTCTGGATGTGATCGCCGGAAGATGCGGTGTTGACTAGCGTCCGGGCTGGGCGCTTCTTAGCACGGCGCGAGCTTCTGCGTCCATCGACAGTCTGTCTTGGTCTGAAAATTGGAGTGCTAGAAGAGTGGGAGGACGTGGCGAGATGAGGTGTTCAGCCTAAGGGGCGAAGGTCCTAGCCAAGTCGAACGCCTTCTCGTCCCACTGGGCCTCGATCACGCAGCGGCTGAAGAGCCAGAGTTTCAGCCGCCGGCCATCCAAGTCTAGGAGATGCGAGATCCGCGCGACCGTCCCTTCCGGGTCCTCCCGCAGTCGCTCGGTACAGTTGAGCAGGTGCTGCAGCGCATCGTAGGTCGGGTCGCCGACGAACGGTTTGGGGTCGATGACGAGCCAGGGCTCTCGGGCAGAGGCGAGGATGTTGGCAGCGTGCAGGTCGGTGCAGAGCAACACCTGGCGCTGGGAGTCCTGGGGAAGAGTTCGGAAGAGCTCAAGCCCCGCGTCGGCGAGCTTCCAGTCCGCCACTGGGAGGACGCGTCGCAGTGTCTGCTCGCCGTCTTGCGCCCATCTCTGGCACATCGATGTCAGAGTGGCGAAGCGTGAATTCTCTGGCGGCTCGATCCAGAGCCTGCGGAGGAGATCAGCGACCACCTCGTCCTGGAGCAGCTCCGGCTGCCGGCTCAGCGGCTCTCCGGGAATGCAGCGCTCCAGCAGAAGGGCGTAGGCGTCCCCCCAGCGCCGCGAGCTCAGCAACCGGACGGTGCCGTGCCCGTTCCAGACACGCAGACCGTCGGCCTCACCGGCGGTGTCTTCGTCCAGATAGCCGACCTTGAGCACCGCTTCGGTTCGGTCACCCATCCGTGCGGGCGCCACCCAGGCGGTGACCCCGCCGGGCGAGAACGGCTCTGCGATCTCGAGCTCCCAGTCCCGGCGCAGTATCGCGACCCGCTCCGGCAGCGCTCCCAGCCAGAAGTCGCGCTTATCCGGGTCCACCGCTTCCAGCAGCCGTGGCGGCAGCGTGATCTTCAACACCCAACTAGCATGGCGGCCCGTTGGCCAACCCGTCAGACGGTCGGATTGGAGCGCTCTACTGCCACCCGCTGGTGCACCTGCAACAGGCGCAGCAGGGTTACGAAGGCCAGGCCGCCGATCAGGTTTCCAAGAGCCGCCCACGACACCCATCCCAGCCAGCTCAGATAGTCGAACGGCGCCCTTCCGGTGTGCAGAGCTGCGAACATCAGCAGGGAGCCGACGATGGCGTGGCTCAGGCCGGCGCCGACCAAAAGGAACGCGGCTGAGCCGGCGGCCAGGGTCTTGGCCAGAACGCTGCGGCTGCTGTGCTGCATCCAGGTCATCAGTGTCATCACGATCCCAGCTAGCAAGGCGAGGGCAAACGCGCGCCAGCCGAAGCCGAGCCCCGCGTAGTAGCTACCGTCCGCCAGCGCAGTGCGGTCAAGTCCTGGCAGCCCGCTCATGATCAAGGTGGTCATGACCCAGCCCCCGGCCAGATTCGCGAGAAGCGTCAGCGCCCAGAGCCGGACCAGGCTCGAGACGCGGCTCTTGCGCGCCACCACCGCGCTGACCGGCACCAGGAAGTCTTCGGTGAACAGCTCGCTGCTGGCAAGCGCGAGGGCTATGAATCCGACCGAGAATGCCAGCCCGCCCAGCAGCTTGCTGCCGGTGTAGCGCTCGACCGTCAACAGGGCCAGGACGCCGGTACCAACGTCGAAACCGCCGACCAGGCCGGTCGCGACCATCGGAAGCCTGGTGCGGCCGAGCCGGCGCTGGCCCTCTTCTACGGTCCTGTCGAACGCCCATTCCGGCGTCAGGTCGGCGCCAGCTTCGGCCGGCTCGCGCGGCTCAGCCGTCTCAGTGCTCAGCGAGACCCTCCCAAGAAAGGCGGGGTCGATTACACCCGGGTAACGCCAACCCGTGGAAGCGGTGTCGCCGGGCGCTGACGAGGAGGCCCGCCGGCCGGGACCGTGGAGGTTGTCGGGGCTAGTCCCGAACCGCCAGCAGAGCGCAGGCCACCCCCAACCCGGCCGCCAGCGATGAGCGCAGCCGCCCCTTCCGTATCGCCATGTGCACTGCCCAAAGGGCCACGCCGGCACCGGCGCTGGCCTTGGCCAGCCCAGCCGTGAGTCCTTGGAGGCGCTTGTCGGAGGTGTCCTGGGCGGCCAACGAGGAGCTGACCGCCAGCGCCGACCACAGCCCCAATCCTGCCAACGATCCAAACGCTCGTCCCTTGGACTTGGCGAAGAGGTCGGACCTTCGCCGCAGGATGAACAGCAGGGCATCGGCGGAGCCCAGCGCCGCCATCGCGGCCATGGCCTGAAGGTCTTGCTGGCGCACTCGGCGCCCGGGCAGGAAGGGAAGGTTTCTCATGCGGCCATTCTCGGGGAGCGAGGCAGTCCCGGCTTGCGGGAACGGGGACTAGCGCCGGCGCAAGGCGCCGCTGCCCGCGGCCGCGTGGGTGGGGGGGTCGAGCGAGTCCAGCAGTCGTGAGGCGCGCAGGGCGAGCTCCAGGCGCAGCCGATCCTCGGGGCTGTTCCAGCTGCCCACCAGGTCCGAGATCCGTTCCATCCGGTAGAGGAGGGTGTGGCGGTGGACCCCGATCGCCCGGGCTGCGGCGGTGAGGCCATCGTGGCTCAGCAGCGCTTCCAGGGTTGCCCGCAGGGGCAGGCCGCCGTTGCGCTCGCGATCAATGAGGGGGCCGAGCGTCTCTTCGACGAATGCCCGCAGCCCGGCCAGGTCGTGGAGCCAGCCCAGATAGGGGTGCAGCCGGGTGGCGTCGTAGAGGGCCTGCCCGGGGTTGAGCGCCTGCCCGACGACCAGGGCGTCGCGTGCGGCGCGATAGGCCCCCGGAACCTCGCTCAGTGCCGCGGCCACCGATCCGCAGGCCAGCGACCAGGGCACGTTGTCGCCCCCCAGCGCCACCTGCAGGCGGCGCTGCAGGGTTGCCATCTTGACCGCGGCCGGAACCAAGGCCACGACGTTGCCCTGGTACAGCGCAACATGCGCGCCCACCACCATCCAGGCGGTGGCGATGGTGGCCTCCGCCGAGGTGTCCTCGGCGGAGATCACCACCAAGCGGTAGGGGAACTCCAGGTGGGGACCACCGCTGATGGATGCGCGGGCCACCATCTCCTGGTCGGCGCTTCCGGCCAGAACCTCGCTGAAGAACTGGTCATACTGGCGGTCCTGCTCGCGACGGATGCGCTCGCGGTTCTCCAGGTAGCTGCTGCTGACAGCGACGCTGATCGAGTCCAGGTAGTCGAAGAGGGGGCCCACCGCCGTCAGCACCGACTCCGCCTCGATCTCAGGATGCCGGCGCACCACCTCGATCACGTGCTGCCAGATGACCAGGGCGGCCACCCGGTAGCCGCGCAGGATCGCGTCCAGCGGTACGCCCGTCACCGCCAGGCGGCCGCCCATGCGTGACAGCTGCTGCAGCTCCGACCGAGACGGAGGCCGCGATTCGGCCCACAACGCCAGCAGCGTGCCCACCCCTTCGCGGCAGGCGGCCAGCACCTCGCTGCGGAAGGCGGAGCCGGTACTGACCCCCTCCTCCAGCGGGATGGCCCGAGCCATCTCGATCATCATCCGCCGGGCCACGCGGTCCAAGCGCCGCCGCAGGGACGCGATGATCACCGGGCTGACCGAGGGCAGCTCGGTGTAGACGCGCCGGTCGTGCGGGCGGCGGTTCAGCTGCTGCAATCCGCCGCCAGCATAGTTCGGATTTGCCGAGCCCTCGCTCCGCCGGGCCACACCTCCACGCGGCTTAGGAGAAACCGCCGATGCTTGCGAAGCAAGCCCCGGGCTTTCAAGCTGGGTTAAAACCCGGGGAATGGAGTGATGCGTATGTTGGCAGCCTTCGCAGCATCGGTCGGTGGTGACGATGCCTTGCGCAACCTTGGAGTTGGCGATCGCGAGCCACCCCAGCCGCAGGCTGGCCAAGCCAGGGTCCGGATGCGCGCCGCGTCGCTCAACCACCACGACCTGTGGAGCTTGCGCGGCGTGGGCGCGCCCCCCAGCTCGCTGCCGCGCACCCTCGGTTGCGACGTCGCCGGAGTCGTCGACGGTTACGGTCCCGGTACGGAGCCGCGGATCCCGCTGGGTACTGAAGTTGTCGCCCATGCCGTTATCACCTGCGGACGCTGCGACGCCTGCCTGGGCCCGGACGAGACCGGCTGCTCCAGGTTCGCCCTGCTCAGTGAAGGCCCATACGAGGGCACCTTTGCCGAGTACTGCCTGGTGCCGGCCGTGAACCTCTTTCCCATGCCCGCCAGCCTGGATTTCGAGCACGCCGCCTGCCTGCCGACCACCTACCTGACCGCCTACCGGATGCTCTTCACCAAGGCTATGAGCCGGCCCGGTGATTCGGTGCTGATCCAAGGCGCCGGCGGTGGGCTGTCGACGGCCGCGGAGCGACTCGCCCTGGCCGCCGGCCTCAGGGTCTTCGTGAGCAGCCGCGACCCTGACAAGCGCCAGGCGGCGATCGAGCGGGGCGCTCACCACGCCCTGGGCACCAGCAAGGATGCGGTGGGGGAGATCATGGAGGCCACCTCCGGGCAGGGGGTGGACGCCGTGATCGAGTCGGTGGGCGAGGCAACCTGGCCCACCAGCCTCCGCGCCGTGCGGCGGGGCGGAGCAGTGGTGGTCTCCGGCGCTACCAGCGGGGCGGAGCCGTCCGCCGACCTGCGCCGGGTCTTCTGGCGCCAGATCCGGGTGCTGGGTTCGACCATGGGCACGCGCGACGAGTTCCGCCGCCTGCTTCAGATGGTGGATGCGGCACCTGTCTTCCCGCTGATCGATACCGTCTACCCGCTGGCGGACGCCAAGACCGCGTTCGTGCGCCTGGCCGAGGGCCAGGTCAACGGCAAGCTGGTGCTGCGCTTGGACTGACGGGAACCCCGCTGGCCCGGCATGCGTCCCCTGTGCGTCGTGGCAGGCATCTCCAAGGCGCGAAGACTGGGCGTCGCGGTCGCTCCGCTGGCTGCGGTCGGGTTCGCGATTGCGAGCGTGGCGGTGTTCGGGAGCGCCGGTTACCCTCCTGAGAGGCCGGGCGCGCTCCCAAGCCGGGCAGTGCTGGCAGCTGGCGGACCGGCCGTGGGGATCACTTTCCCGGGCCTTCCCACCAAGGCCTCCGTGCGCCGGCTGCGCTATGTCCAGGCGGTGGGCTTGGACAACCGGGCGCTGACGGTGGACCCGGCGCCGCCCGGTGAGGCGCTCGTGCTGGCCGCCAGCGGAGCCTGGGCCAAGGTCTACTCGGCCGCGGTTCCCACCGGCCCTGCCGTTGCCGGGGGGCCCTTCATCGCCTTCGGCGTGGGTCGGGTCACACTGCAGGCGCGGCTCAACGCATCGCTGCCCGCCTCTGCCCAGCTTCACCGCACCCTGGCCTGGGTGGCCTTCTCACGATTCTTGGGCCCGTTCGCCTGTCCGTACATCGGCAGCAGCAAGCCCCCAAGGCTGCCGGTTGGCGCCGAGCCGGACTCCGGCTACCAAGCGGTGATCGTCACCGCCGCCGGCTTTGTGATCGCCTATCGCAGCCGCACTTCGATCTGCATGGAGCCGTACACCCCCCCGCGGGCGGAGCTGGCGCAGCGGCTGGTCTCGGTGCCGTGGCTGCCCGGGTCGGGCCCGGACCGGGTGCGCTACCTGGCGCCGGGCTGTGCGCGGATGCAGACGGCGGGGTACTTTGGTGGGCCAGGGGAGGGCACCATCCAGGTGGTGGTGATCGAGCCGTACGCCGGCTGCGGCCCGAAGGAGTGGCGCGAGCTCTCCGGGACGTGGGCCCTGCCGGCGCTGCACGCAGCGCTCGGGCCTGTCGGCGGTGCGGCATTCCCACTGCGGCCGCCGCCGCCCCTCAATTCCAGCGCGACGCCTTTCGGGCTGCCCGCAGCACCGGGCGGCGGATCCGCCCCGAACGGCTGACCGGCGCCGGGCTTGACCCGGGCGAGGCCTCGCGCTAGGATGCATAACGTCCGCTTTATGAAACTTCTCTTTATGAAAGGTTCCTTTATCTGATGCCCAACCAGCCTGGCGAGCGACCGACCCGGCGCGTACTGCCGCTGGCCCTGGCCCCGGTCACCGACGGCGATCTCGCCGCCTACTTCGAGGGACTGGCCAACCCGACCCGGTTGCGCATCGTGCAGCGGCTGGCCGAGGTGGAGCGGGCCAGGGTTTCGGACATGGCCCTGCAACTCGGCATCAGTCAGCCCCGGATGTCGTGGCATCTGCGGCTCTTGCGCCGAGCCCACATCGTCAACACCCAGCGCGAGGGCCGCGAGGTCTTCTGCCGGCTGGACCGCGAGTCGATCGCCGCCAGCCTCGCCCAGTTCACCGGCCTGCTGGCCCCTTCACCGGTCGGCCCTGGCGGCGAATCCCAGTCGGAGTCAAATCAGCCCCTCGCCCGAGGGGTGAGGGAGCAATCAGTTCCAGAGGTGCTTGGATGACAAAGAAGGTACGTGTCGCCGTGATCGGCGTGGGCAACTGCGCCTCCTCTTTGGTGCAGGGGGTCGGTTTCTACAAGGATGCCGATCCGTCCCAGCGTGTCCCCGGGCTCATGCACGTCGACCTGGGCGGCTACCACATCAGCGACATCGAATTCTCGGCTGCCTTCGACGTGGACAAGGAGAAGGTGGGCTACGACCTCGGCGAGGCGATCTTCCGCGGCCAGAACAACACGGTGAAGTTCTTCGAGACGGGTCAGCTCGGGGTGCCGGTGCACCGGGGTATGACCCATGACGGGCTGGGTAAGTACCTGTCGGAGATAATCGAGAAGGCCCCTGGCCCCACCGCCGACATCGTCAAGATCCTGCGCGATACCGGCACCGACGTGGTCGTCAACTACCTGCCGGTGGGCTCGGAGATGGCCACCAAGTGGTACACCGAGCAGATCCTGGAGGCGGGCTGCGCCATGGTCAACTGCATGCCGGTGTTCATCGCCCGAGAGCAGTACTGGCGGCACCGCTTCGAGGAGCGGGGTTTGCCCATCATCGGCGACGACATCAAGTCGCAGGTGGGCTCGACTATCATCCACCGGATCCTGACGCACCTGTTCGAGGAGCGCGGGGTTCGCCTGGAGCACACCTACCAGCTGAATTTCGGGGGCAACACCGACTTCCTCAACATGCTGGAGCGGGAGCGGCTGGTCAGCAAGAAGATCAGCAAGACCAACTCGGTGCTCTCGCAGATGGATGAGCCGCTGCCGGCCCGGGACGTGCACATCGGGCCCAGCGACTACGTGCCCTGGCTCAAGGACCGCAAGTGGGCCCACATCCGCATGGAGGGGACGTCCTTTGGAGAGGTTCCGCTCACGGTGGATCTGAAGCTCGAGGTCCACGACTCGCCCAACTCGGCGGGGATCGTGATCGATGCGGTCCGCTGCGCCAAGCTGGCCCTGGAGCGCGGGCTGAGCGGAGCGCTCGAGGCTCCCTCCTCCTACTTCATGAAGTCGCCGCCCTTCCAGGTGACCGACGAACGGGCTCACGAGCTGACCGAGCTGTTCATCCTCGGCCGGGTGGGCGCCAGCTGCATCAGCGATCCCGAGGAGGCGCCGGTGGCCAGGCGGCCCACTGCCGCCCCGGTGAACGCAGCTCGGTCCGACGCCCGCGACGCGGCCCCGGTGGGCAGCGACTCGTAGCCACCAGCCCAGCCGGATGGCGGCAATGAGCATCGACGGCGAGGCGGTGTCCGGCGGCGCTGTTGGCCCCGGCCGGGTGCGGCCGGGGCCAGGCGGCTGGCTGGCCGACGGCGGGCTTCGCGCTTTGGGGCTGGGGCTGGCGCAGTCCCTGATCCGGCCCATGTCCCCAGGCCTGCGCTACGCAATCGGGGATGTGCTGGGCCTCGGCGGCTACTACCTTTTCCGGGACCGGGCCCGCTTCGCCCGCGAAAACTACGCCGTCTTCGAGGGCGCTGAGAGCGCCGGCCGGCTCGCGCGGCGGGCCTTCCGCAACTACGCGGGCACGCTCCTGGATTTCCTGATCCTGGACCGCCTGGTGGCGGACCTTAAGAGGCGCCACGGCGCCATCGACCTCGACCCGCTGCACGCCGCCCTTGCCGGCGGTCTGGGAGCGATCGTGGTCACTCCCCATCTCGGCAACTGGGACCTCGGGGCAGCGGCAACGGCAACCGGGGGGACCCCCGTGTACGCGGTTGCCAACCCCTTCGGCCCGCCGGCCGTAGACCGGGTGGTGCGCCGGGGGCGCGAGCGGGTGGGGGTACGGATCATCCCCAGCGGTCCTGCAAGTGCCCGGGCGGCGCTGCGGGTGCTGCGCCACAACCAGGTGCTCTGCCTGGCCTGCGACATCGACCAGTCCGGCTCCGGGGTGGAGGTCGACTTCCTGGGCTCGCGGGTGCGGATGCCCGCCGGCCCCGCCACGCTCTCGATGCGCACCGGGGCGCCGGTGATCCCGGGCTTCGTCCGACGGGAGGGCGGCACCTACCGGGCGGCGCTGATGCCGCCGCTGTCCAGGCCGCTTTCGGACGACTTGGCCGGGGCCGTGGACCAGCTCACCCAGTCGATTGCCAGTTGCTTCGAGGCGATGATCCGGGTGGACCCGGTGCAGTGGTTCGCCTTCCATTCACTCCTGGGCATGAGGGCGGCCGGATGAGGATGACGCTGAAGGGCACCCGTTCCCGGCTGCTCTGGATGGGGACCTCGCGCACCCCGGCCCCGGCCGTCCCAACCGACCCGGCCTCCGAGCGGGAGCCCGATCCGCTGCTGCCCTACCTGGGGCTGCGAGCGGCGGAGCTGGGGCTGCGGACCGTCGACCGCCGCACCGCCTACCTCTTCACCCGCCCGCTGGCGGCCGCCCTGACCCTCATCTGGCCGAGTCACTGGCGGGGGCTGGAGGCAAATCTGGCGGTGGTCGTGCCCGGTCTCAGCCGCCGGCAGATGCGCCGCCTGGTCCGGGCCAACGTGACCAACTTCCTCAAGGCCTGGATCGACCTGCTGCAAATGACCCATCGGCCGCTCGACTCCTGGCGCCAGTGGATCACGGTGCAGGACGCGCACTACCTGGACGACGCACGCCGACCCGGCCGGGGCGTGATCATCGTCAGCTTCCACCTGGGTTCCTGGGAAGCCGCGATCGCCGCCCTGTACAGTCACTTCAGCGGCATCGACGGTGGCCTGGCGTTGCTGGCGGAGCAGGTCCGGCCGCTGCGCTGCTTCGACTGGCTGGTGCGGGCCCGCACCCGGGTGGGTTGCCAGGTGATCCCGCTCAACGTGGACGCAGTCCGCCGCGGCGACCTGGAGGCGGTGCACCGCTCTGGCGCGGCCGCGGTCCGCCAGATCCGCCGGGTGCTGGCCCGCCAGGGGGTGGTGGTGATAGCCATGGATCGTGACCTGCTGGGGACCGGCGAGCGCCTGGCCTTTCTCGGCTCGGAGGCATCCATCCCCCTGGGTGCGGTCGAGCTGGCCGCCCGCACCGGGGCCGCGATCATGCCGGTGGTGCTGCTGCGCAAGCCGGGCGATCACTACCTGGCCAAGGGCTTCCCGCCGATCTGGATTGAGGGCGGTGAAAGGGGAGAACCTGATCTGCGCGCGGCGGCGCAGCGCGTCCTTGGCGTGTTGGAGCCGGAGTTGCGCGCCCACCCCGACCAGTGGCACGTGATGAACCCGGTCTTCACTGCGGCCCCTGGACCGGCGGGGGGCAGGCCGCGATGAAGGTGGCTCTGGTGTCCCCGTACGACTACCAGCGCCCCGGCGGTGTGGGGGAGCACGTCCGCCACTTGGCCGGCGAGCTGCGCAACCGCGGTCTCGACGTCCGGGTGCTCGCCCCCTCGGCGGGCAGCAGGCGCCAGAAGCCGGTGGAGGGACTCTACCCGCTGGGTCGCCCGATCCCGGTCCCGGCCAACGGCTCAGTCGCCCGAATCTCGCTGTCCTTTCATCTTGCCAGCAGGATTCGCGAGATCCTGCAGCGCGAGCAGTTCCAGGTCCTCCACCTGCACGAGCCGCTGATGCCGGCCCTGCCGGTGACGGTGCTGCGCAGCAACGCCGCCGCCGCCACCGTCGGCACATTCCACGCCTACGCGCGCCAGAACCTCGGCTACTACTACGGTCGGCCGCTGCTCCGCCGCCTGTTCCGCAAGCTCGACGCTTGTATCGCGGTCTCCGAGCCGGCTCGCCGGTTCGTCGACCGCTACTTCCCCGCCAACTACACGCTGATACCCAACGGGATCGACATCGGCCGCTTCAGCCCCGAGGTGCCGCCGGCCCCGAGGGTGCTCCGCCCCGACCGCCGCACCATCCTCTTCCTGGGCCGGCTCGAGGAGCGCAAGGGGCTCTCCACGCTGCTGGACGCCTACCAGCTCCTGCGTCAGGTGCGGGCCGACTGCCAGCTGGTGGTCGCCGGGGAAGGCCCGCTGCGACTGGGATACCAGCGGCGGGTGGAGGAGGAGGGGATTCCCGACGTCCACTTCCTGGGCTTTCTCCCCGAGGCCGAAAAGCCCGCCTTCTTCACCGCCGCCGACATCTACTGCGCCCCCAACACCGGCAAGGAGTCGTTCGGGGTGATCCTGCTGGAGGCAATGGCCTGCGGCGCGCCGATCGTGGCGACCGCGATCGACGGCTTCCGCCAGGTGGTGGAGGACGGCAAGCAGGGCCTGCTGGTCCCGAAGTCCGACGACGCGCGGATGGCGGAAGCCCTGGCGCTCCTGCTCGATCAACCGAGCCTGCGCCAGCGCATGGGCGCCGCCGGTAGGCTCTCCGCCCAGCTCTACGCCTGGCCGCTGATCGCGGACCGGGTGCTCACGGTCTACGAGGACGCGCTGCGACTGCGCTCCCGAAGCAAGGTGAACCAAATTGCTCAGCAAGCTGCTCCAGGCCTCCGTTAGGGCCGGCGCCCAGCGCCTAGCCGCCGCCGCCCAGCTGGTCCGGGTGAGCCCTGACGTGCTCACCCTGGTGGGGCTGTTGCTCTCGATGGTGGCCGCGGCCCTGGTTGCCCTGGACCTGATGCTGCCCGCCGGGGTGGTGCTGCTGGTGGGAGGGTCCTTCGACATTCTGGACGGCGCCGTCGCCCGGGCGCGGGGGCGGACCGGCAAATTCGGAGCGTTCCTGGACTCGACCGCCGACCGCTTCGGCGAGGCAGCCGTCTTCGTCGGCCTGCTCTACCTGTTCCTGATCCGGCTGCACCAAGACGTGCCGGTCTTCCTGGTGGTGGCCGCGCTGACCGGCTCGCTGCTGGTCAGCTACGTGCGGGCCCGGGCGCAATCCCTGGGCTTCACCTGCGACAGCGGCTGGTTCGCCCGCCCCGAGCGCCTCGTGGTGACGGCAATCGGGCTCATCGTCAACCAGATGGTGATCGTGCTCTGGATTCTCGCCATCGGAACCAACCTCACCACCTTCCAGCGGATCCACACCGTGTGGGCGCAGCAGCGCCGCCCCAAGTCCGCCGCCCATGCCGGTCCGGTGGGCCCCTCCAAGTCGACCCGCCGGTCCCAGGAAGAGCGGGGCACCCTGCGCGCCTGGCTGGGATCGGTCTGGCGCTGATCGGGGCCAGACCCGGCACGGTCCCGGGTCGCCGCCCCAAGCCGCGACCCGCCAGGTCGGGCATGTGATTGATGGCGCAACCGGTGTTGGCGCCGAAGGGGGCGCCCACGCATAGTCACCGTGACGTGCGCTCTCGGTCTCGGTGTTGCCGGGTGCGGCCATCAATCCGGAGCTGCTCCGGGTGCAGCTGAGTCGGGCCGGGCAGGCCCTCCACTTGGACGGGGCGCTCAAGCAGCTCCGGGGTGACACCGCCGCCTGGTAGCCCAGACTGGACCCCTTGCCGCAAGTGGGTCTTCGCCACTCGCTGCCCCGGGAGACGAAGATGGAGGTACGACGAGAACTGAGCGGGCATCTGCCCCGAACACGGGAGACCGGATGAGCGCTGAGGAGGCCACCGTCCTGAAGCGGCAGGCTGCCGAGCCGGCGGCTTGGTCCCGGCGCAAGGCCGGGGTGGTCACCGCGTCCACCGGACTGCGACTGGTGCTGACCCCGGTGGTGATGGGGCTGGTGCTGGCGGGTTGGGGCGTGGCGGCCGCGGTGGTCTTCGCGGTGGCGGCTGCAACCGACTACCTGGATGGCTACTTAGCGCGGCGCTGGCGGGTCACCACCGCTACCGGCACCTTTCTTGACACCACCGCCGACAAGGTGCTGGTCAGCGGAGCGCTGATCGCGCTGGTTTCGGTGAACCGGGCCTCGGCCTGGGTGGCGTTGGTGATCATCGGCCGCGAGCTGGTGATCATGGGCCTGCGCTCTTCCGCCGCACTGCGGGGCCACCTGATCCGGGCCACCCAGCTGGGACGGGTCAAGGCGGCGGTTCAGTTCTTGGCCATTCTGCTGGCGGTGCTGGACGTCAACGCCCCCGCCGGCCCGCTCTCCGTCTACAGATGGGCGCTGATCGTGGCGGCGGCAGTCACCTTTTATGCCGGTGCTGACTACCTGGCGCGCTTCTATGGGGTGGCGCTCTCGGGCCGCGGCCAGTAAGTTAGGCCCGGATGTCCAACACGGCGCTTGTGACGGGGGGGACCGGTTTCATCGGTTCGGCGGTGGTGTCCCAGCTGCTTGCCGAGGGCTGGTCGGTCCGGGTGCTGGCACGCACCCAGGAGGCGGCCGCCGCCGCCTCGGCGGCCGGCGCCGAGCCGGTGCGCGGACATCTACTGGACCTTCCCAGCCTGCGCCAGGCCGCCATGGGCTGCGACCTGATCTTCCATGTGGCTGGGCTCAACACCTTGTGTTTGGACAATCCGCGCCCGCTCTACACGATCAACGTCAACGGCTCGGTCAACGTGGTGCAAGCCGCGGCGGCCGCAGGGGCGCGCCGGCTGGTCTACACCTCGTCCGCCGCCACCCTCGGCGAACCGCGGGGGACCGTCGGTGATGAGAGCAGCGCGCATCGCGGCTCGTTCCTCTCCAACTACGAGCACTCCAAGTGGGAAGCCGAGCGACGGGTGTTCAGCGCCTCGGCGCGTCTGGGCCTGGACGTGGTCACACTCAACCCGGCCTCGGTTCAGGGCCCCGGGCGGGTCCACGGCACCGCCCGCTGGCTGATAGCGCTGGCGCGGGGGCGGCTGCACTTTGCGGTGCACACGCGCGTGAGCCTGCTCGACATCGCCGACTGTGCTCGCGCGCACGTGCTGGCGGCGGAACGAGGCCGCTCCGGCCAGCGCTACGTCCTGAGCGGTTCCACCTTGGCGGTGGAGGATCTCTGCCAGTTGATCGGCGGCATCACCGGCCGGCGCTACCGCTTGCACTACGTGCCCGGCTGGCTCGCGCTCACCGGGGCCTCGATGGTCCACGGCGGCTACCAATTCATGGGCAGGCGGTCACCGGTGTGCCGCGAGTCGGTGCGCACCCTTTTGCACGGGCACAGCTACGACGGCGGGTTGGCGGCCCGCGAACTCGGCTTCAGCTACACGCCCATCGAGCAGACGCTGGAGCGCACGCTGGGGTGGTACGCCGCGCGCCAAATGGTACCGGCGCCGAACGTGACAGTTCAGGACGAGCCTGCAACTCCAGAGGCCTAGCGCCGCCGTAGCGGATCTATACTCACTTTTTTGCCAGCTCTTGCCAGCCTGGGCGGGCTGCGCTACGGAGGTCGGCTTCGGCCGAGGTAAGGGTTGCAGCTTAGTCAACGGCAGCGAGACCGTCTCGCGCGGTCGCGGCAGCGGGTCAAGGACATGCCCTGGTCCCGGACAGCGCTGGCGGGCGCGGTGCGAACCGCCTTCATCTTGGGGGTGCTCCGCCCGATCGTTCAGCACTATGGGCACCTGAGGGTGAGCGGCTTGGACAATCTGTCCAAGTTGAAGCCGCCGTTCCTGCTGGCTGCCAACCACGCCAGCCACATGGACACCGCCGCCATCCTCTTGGCGCTGCCGCCGCGCCTGCGCCAGCGCACGCTGGTCGCCGCCGCCGCCGACTACTTCTTCGACGCGCCCTGGAAGGGAGCGCTGGTGGCGCTGGCGGTGGGGGCGATCGCCGTCGAGCGCCGTCGCTCCCCCCTGGGTTCGGTGAAGCTGGTGCGCCGCCTGGTGGACGACGGCTGGAGCCTGGTGGTGTACCCGGAGGGGGGGCGCAGCACGGACGGCCGTCTCCACGGGGGCAAGCGCGGGATCGCCCACCTGGCCGCCGCCTGCCGGGTGCCGGTGGTCCCGGTCGGGGTGGTCGGCACCTACAAGGCGTTGCCGGCGGGGAAGTTCCTGCCCCACAAGTCCCAGGTGGAGGTGCGCTTCGGCGAACCGCTGTTCACCGACACCTTGCCGCTCCACCCGGGACCGGACGGAATCCGGGACGCCACCGACGGAATCATGGCCTCCATCCAGGCGCTGACCGGCCAGGAGCTGGCACCGGTGACCAGCGGACTGCAGTCGGTCGACGGTTCGCCCTTGATCACCCCCGAGGAGCACCGTCTGGCGCTGAGGTAGAGCGCCTAGCCCTGGGGTGCCACCGTCGCCGTCAGGGTCGGGCCGACCTCCACTCTCAGAGGTTCCGAGGTTGGGCTGCAGCTGAGCACCGAGGGCTTGAGCGTCAAGCCCCCGTTTGGTCAATTGCCCAAGCCCGGGTGGGGTGCCCTTGGAATGCGCGGCCTCGGCCGCGCTGCTGGATCCGGACGACCCTGTTACCGCGGCGAGTCGCGATCGACGCCAGCAGCCAACCGGCGAAGTAGCAGGCCAACCAGGGCGCCAGGGTCAACTGATGCCGTGGCCTGCCGGCCACCGGGTGCACGATCAAGACGACGGCCCAGACACCAAGGTCGGCGATGTTCACGGGCAGAATCGTCGGAGCCAACCTGGCGTACGGCTTGCTCTCCAGCCTCAGCCTCTAGTTCCAGTGCTCCAGCAACCATTGGTGCACCTCCCCGACCCGACGCGTGAGTAGGGTGAGATGCCCGTCGCTGTCGCTCAGCTCGGCCTCGGCCCCGGCCACGTGCTTCGCCAGCCAGGCGCCGTGCTGTATCGGGACGAACTGATCGTGCCGACCGTGCCAAATCTTGACGGGCACGGTGATCTTGGCCAGGTCGACCCCCCAGGGCGAGAGGTGGGCAATGCTGTCTTCCCACCAGCCCTCGGCCCCGGGCGCCAGCCCCGTGCGCATGGAGTCGGCGAGGAACTCCGCCCACTCGCCGGTCACGACGGCGGCATCCACCGCGGAGAGCAGCGTGGGCAGCGCCTGGGAGAGGGCGTCGGCGGGGGTGGCCAGCATGCTGGCACGGTCCTCGTCAGCCTTGCGCCGGGCCGCCTCGAGATCCCTCAAAGTGAGACGGATATCGGCGACGTTCTCTTCCCCCATCCCGGAGAAGTAGTCGAGGTCGGGTGCTCCGTAGGGCGCGATCGAACCCACCGCACAGGCGGCAACCACAAAGTCCGGGAGCAGCGCCGCGGACGCGATCGCGTAGGGGCCGCCTCCGGAAAATCCCCACACCGCGAGCCTTCTCAGCCCGAGCTCTTCCGCGATCCGGCGCACTTCCCGAGCACCGTCTGCCACCGTGCGTCCCGGCCTGGCCGTCGATCCGCCGTAGCCGGGGCGGTCGTAGCAGATGAGCCAGGCGCCGCGCTCGGTGGCGTCCTGGATCCAACCCGAAAAGAGGTGCCTGGAGTTGGGGGATCCGGCATGGACCAGAATCGGTCGGCCGGTCCGGTCGCCGGCCGTCTCGACCGTGAGTTCGCCGCCGTCCTCGACGCTTACCGAGAGTGTTTCAACGGTCGCCTTCATGGTCCGGCCTCGAGCTTCCTACCCCGTCATCTCCGCGGCGCGACATGCTAGCAGCATCTGCGCTGCCGGAGATCGGGGGAGCCCGGCGCCTTTGCCGGGCTGACCCCGACCGATCGCGTCGGCGGATGGGCGGCGATCAACCTACTAGTTTTGGACGAGCGCGGTAGCCGTTCGCTAACGTCGCTGGTGCCGCACCAAGGCTGGGAGATGACCTTATGAGCGAGCTGGTCCCGCAAATCTACGCGATCACCCTGTTTGTGGACGACGTTGAGCGTTCCCGACGGTTCTACCAGGAGGCATTCCGCCTGCCGGTGCTGACCGGTGATGACCAATCCGTCTGCTTCAAGTTCGGGGAAACCATCGTCAATCTGGTGGCCAAGTCGGCCGCCGCCGAGGTAATCGAGCCGGCCAGGGTGGGTGACGGCCGGGCGGCCGCGAATTCGCTGCTGACCATCGAAGTCGAGGACGCTGACGGGGTGTGCGCCGACCTGACCCGCCGCGGGGTGACGCTCCTCAACGGCCCCATCGACCGACCCTGGGGGCTTCGGACTGCGAGCTTCCGCGACCCGGACGGGCACATCTGGGAGATAGCTCAATCAATCTCCGGATGAGCGGGCGGCATACCAAGGGGCTGCGCCTCGCGCGCCCTTGCCGGTCAGGCAGCGAGTCAGGGCGGTCCCTGGCGTGGGTGAGCTCCTGCCTGGGGCATCGATGGCTCTTTGCGCAGGCCCGCTCAGCCAAGCTCACCGACGTCGCCTGGGTCGTCCGCTGATTCCAGCGGAGTCCACCGATCCCTCGTCCCGGCACCAACTTTTCTCGCCTCCAGCGGCCGGCGGCCCGCAGCGGCGCCGTCGAATGTGGCCTGAACCAAAGCGAAGCGGCGGCGGGGCGGTCCTGCCATCCTGCCTGTCGACGCCTCCAAGATCGTGCGCCACTGAGAGAGCCGCCCCGAAACCGGGACGCGGCGCTGGCCGGTAGGCGAACTGGGAATCATCAGGCCGTCGGAGTCGCCAACAAAACTCGCTATAGCTAAAGGCATTCCGGACCAAAAGAGTCTGCGGTCGGCAGTCACGCCTCCCGCGGCGAGCCAGCCCCGAAGCGTTTGCTTGGCGGCTTGGCCTGCAGCATGGCGTTAGCCCTGCCGGCAGTTAGGGGCGCGGATCGGTGCCCGGCGGCGCTGGCACCGCCACCAGTCGCAGAACCTGTACGCCTCGCTCGGGAGTGGGGGCCAGCCACACAGTTGCTTCGAGCGTGCCCCGCTCACAGTGCATTCGCCACGAGCCTCGCAGCGCTCCGGTCGGTACCAGCGCCTGCGCCGAGAGGCATGCGCCGTGCTCATTGCGGAGGCTTTCGAACTGCAACCGCCGTCGGGACTCCGGACTGTCGAGAAACAGATTGGCGGCGGCCAGCTTGGAGGCGAGCTCCGGATCCCATTGCTCATAGAGCCTCAGCACTGCTGTCCGGGCTGCCAGTAGCTCGGGGGATGCGGCTGGAGTGCGGGGGTGGAAGTCGCCGCCGTCGGCGAGCGCCTCGACCGCCTCGCTGACGATAGAACGCATGGGACCGTAGGTCAGGTTGGCGAAGCCGACGACGCCCGCGCCGATATCCGGCAGCCATTGCATGTGCGACCCGAACCCGGGAAGCCCGCCGCTGTGCCCCACCACCCGCCCATGGCGCGGGTGTTCTCCCGCTACCAGTCCGAAGCCGTAGCTGGCGGCGAGCCCGGCCCAGCCCTCTTGCCGTCCGGACCACGTTTGCGCCCCCTGCTGCATCTCCCGCAGCGAGCTGCGCCGGATCGGCCCGGTGTCGGGATCGTCGCGGGCCGGCCAGGCCGACATCTGCAGCAGCACGAAGCGGCAAAGGTCGGACACTGTGGTCCAGAGGCCGCCCATCGGTGAGAAGGCGCCCCTTGCCAGCGGGGGCTCCTCAACCCACTGCTCACCGTCGATCCGGTATCCGCGCGCCCGCTGGGAGTCGGGAATCCCCTCGGCGTCCCACGTCGTCTGGCGCATGCCCAGAGGAAAGAAGATGCGGGTACTGGCCCAATCCATCGCGCTCATTTCCGAAACCTCGCGAATCACCCTGCCGAGAATCGCGTAACCGAGGTTCGAGTACTCGTACCGGTTTGCAGGTGGACTGTTGAACGGCAGGTCTCCATTCAGCAGGGCGGAAAAGTCCTCATCGGTCATGTCCAGCTGCCTATCGGCCCAGGGGTCGTCTTCGACGAATCCCGCCGACATGGTGAGGAGATTTCGAATCGTCACCGGGGCCGAATCAGCCGTGGGCAGGCGCAGGCGCCTGAGCTCGCCGACGTAGTCGCTGACCGGATCTTCGAGCGACAGCCGTCCCTCGTCCCGCAGCATGAGAATGGATGCCGCGGTCACGCTCTTGGTCATCGAGGCAATGCGAAAGACGGTATCGATCTGCACCGGTGCAGCGGCAGCGACATCCCGAAGTCCCAGGCTGCGGGCGTGCACCAAGCTTCCCCGGGCGATCACCCCGTACACGATGCCGGGGATCCGTTGGCGCTCTAGACCTGCTGAGAACACCTCGTCGACAGCCGAGTACGCGGCCCCCGCCGCCGGGAGCTCGTCGGCCCCCCCCCGGCTTGCCTCGTTGGTCAACGAGCCCGGTCCGCCACCGGGCCAGCTTACCAGTCCCTCGGTTTGCTGCTGGTGCGCAGACTGGTGGCCGGCCCGGTGAGCTCAGCCCGGTCCGGCCACCATCAAAGGGTATTCATGAGCGACTACTGCTGGAGTCGAAGTACCACAGCCCTGTAGGGGTGATCTTGAACCGAATCCATCCTGCGCCGATTCCCTGGTGAGCCGCCCGGCGTGTCCCGTGGCCTGAAGGCCAAAGTTCCCGCCGGGCGGCCCGCGGACGCCATGAATGGCAACCGATACGCGGCGGGCATCTGGGTGTGAACGGAAGTAGAGCGCGAACTGTTAATTCCACTTGTACGGATGGGGGCACGTCCAAGTGCCGGCCTGGGGGTCGACCGCGCACAATTCCAGGATCTCGGTCCGCTTGCGCGCCGAACAATGGCTGACGGTGTTGTTTCTGCTGTTTCTACTCTCAACGACACGGTGTCAGTCGACCTCTCTGGTGCCGAGTCGCTCGACGGCCTCGGGGTCACGGTGTTCAAAGAACATCGACTTGCCTTGTTCGAGCCCGGCGATGCGGGCCATCTCATCATCCGCCAGCTCGAAATCGAAGATATCGAAGTTCTCAGCCATACGGTCTTTGCGGACGGACTTGGAGACTACGACGACCTGCCGTTGGGTCAGCCAGCGCAGCACGACCTGGGCCACGGACTTGCTGTGCGCCGAGGCGATCCCAGTCAGTACCGAGTCGGCGAAGAGGTTGTTCCGACCTTCGGCGAAGGGTCCCCACGACTCAATCTGGACGCCGTGCTTGCGCATCAGGTCTTGGTCGGCGACCCGTTGGTAGAAGGGGTGCGTCTCGATCTGGTTTACGGCCGGGACGGTGTCGGTATGCAGGATAAGGTCGACCAGGCGGTCGGGGTGAAAGTTCGATACCCCGATGGCCCGGATGAGGCCATGTTGAGCGAGTTGCTGCATGGCCCGCCATTCGCCGTAGTAGTCACCGAAGGGTTGGTGAATGAGATAGAGGTCGACGTAGTCCAGGCCGAGCCGGCTTAGGGACTTGTCGAAGGACCGTTTGGCGCCCTCTTCGCCGTTGCGTTGTATGAAGAGCTTGGTAGTGACGAACAGTTCGTCTCGGGGGATGGCGCTGCGGGCGATTGCTCGGCCGACCGCTTCCTCGTTGCCGTAGCTCTGGGCAGTGTCAATGAGCCGGTAGCCGACCTCAAGAGCGTCAATGACGGTCTGCTCGGTGTCCTCCGCCGGTATCTGGAAGACACCGAAGCCGGCCATCGGCATCTCGACGCCGTTGTTCAGGGTCACTCTGGGGATGTTGTTGCTCGTGATTGGTCCTCCTCTGCTTCTTAGGTTCACTTGGCTTGCAGCCGGAAGGCAGAGGTGGCTACGTCTCCGAGGAAGACGATCACCGCTGCGGCGATGTAACCAATCCGAAGGCCGGCCTCCATGTTGCTGCGGCGTCGAATCTGCCGGAAGTAGAGGCTGTGCATTAAGAAGACACCGTAGAAGCCGGACATGGTGATGAACGCCACGGTCAGTGCGGCGAGGCCATCCGGTACCGGAAGATGGCGAGTCGGATCATCGTGTGATCACTACGAACCTGGTTGTGGACCCCGAATCCCTACATGGTAGGGAAGGAGCGCGAGTCGCGGTGTCAGATGTGATCCCACAGCAGCATGTGCGCGGTCCCTCCGTCTGCCGGTGCGCCTGCGGGATCTCACCGTCCGCACGGGGCTTGCCGGTGTGGATCAGGTCGGGACACTTGATGTGCATCCCCTGATATGGCAGGTGGAAGTCGTCCATCAGCCTGGGCCCGCGCTCTCCGGCCCGTGGGCTGTTGTCGGTGTTGTCCACGCCGACTCCCTGCGGAGTGGTGAGCTGTCCCCCCTGCTGGGCCCACGACCGGGCACGGGCCGCCTTGGTCGGATAGTCGTGGTTCTCTGTGCCGTCGCCGTCCGTCCCCGAATCTCGATGCCTCCATACAGGTCGCTTCAACGTGAGTGGGCCGGGCGCGCGAGTCCCGCGCGGGCGTCGGAGCGGCCAGCTGGCCGGAGCGGCCCCGAAGGGCCGCGCCGCGACCGGGAGCGCGGGGCTGCATCCCCGGAGTCAATTCGATCGCGCGGAGCTGCGCAGCGGGCCGGGTGGCTGTGCGAGCATCAGGTAATTGACCTCCGACGTATCGGCGCCGCTGGAGCTGCATCCCGGCTCACCCAGGGTGGGGGTGGTGATGGGCTCGCGTTCCGACTGGGTGACGATGTGCCGGGCCGTCGAGGTCCTGACCGAGCTGCAGGTGCCCCACGAGACCCGAGTGGTCTCCGCGCACCGGACCCCGGATCTGCTCTTCGATTACGCCGAGACCGCGCGGGGTCGCGGGCTTAGGGTGATCGTCGCCGGAGCCGGGGGGGCGGCCCACCTCCCGGGAATGCTCGCCGCCAAGACCGAGCTCCCGGTCCTGGGGGTGCCGGTAGAGTCGCACGCCCTGCACGGGGTGGACTCCCTGCTCTCGATTGCGCAGATGCCCGCCGGAGTTCCCGTGGGCACGCTTGCGATAGGTACCTCGGGGGCGACCAACGCTGCCTTGCTGGCAGCGGCGATCCTGGCGCTGCAGGACGACAGGCTCAGGGAGCGGCTCTTGCACTACCGTGCCCAGCAGACCCAGGCGGTGCTGGACCGGCCCGATCCCACCACCTAGTGACGGTTCGGATCGGCTGCCTGGGCGGAGGCCAGCTGGGCCGGATGCTGGCTCTGGCCGGCTACCCGCTCGGTGTGAGGACCTCCTTCGTGGATCCGCAGCCGGACTGCTCGGCCGGGCAGGTGGGCGAGCTGCTGCTGGGCGCTTACGATGACCCCCGCCAGCTGGACCAGCTGGCGTCTGATTGCCAGCTGGCGACGTTCGAGTTCGAGTCGGTCCCTGACGCCGCCGCCGCCCGTCTCGGCCAGCGGATCCCGCTGTTCCCGTCGGTGGATGCGTTGCGCGTGGGGCAGGACCGTCTGCGGGAAAAGCAGCTCTTTGCCGAGCTGAGCATTCCCACGGCGCGATTTGTCGCCATCGACCAGGAGGCGGAGCTGGCGCCGGCGCTCGAGCGCTTGGGCGCACCCGCCCGGCTCAAGGCCCGCCGCCTCGGCTACGACGGCCACGGCCAGGCGGTGGTGCGGGCCCGGGAGGACCTGGCGGGAGCCTGGTCCCAGGTGGGTGGCGTACCCAGCCTGCTCGAGGAGGCGGTCGATTTCTCCCGTGAGGTGTCGATGGTGGGGGTGCGCCGCCGGGGCGGGGAGACGGCCTTCTACCCGCTGGTGGAAAACCACCACGAGAACGGGGTCCTCCGTTTGACGCTCGCCCCGGCCCCCGACTGCCCGCCGGCACTGCAGCTCCAGGCGGAGCGGCTCTGCGCGCTCATCCTGGAACGCCTGGACTACGTCGGGGTGCTGGCGGTGGAGCTCTTCCAGAAGGGTGATCGGCTGCTGGCCAACGAGATCGCCCCCCGGGTGCACAACTCGGGCCACTGGACCATCGAGGGCTGCCCGGCCAGCCAGTTCGAGAACCACCTCCGAGCCGGCTTGGACTGGCCGCTCGGATCGACCCGGGCCCAGGGCTACTGCGGCATGGTCAACCTGCTCGGCGAGCAGCCCTCCCCGGCCGCCCTGCTGGCCGCGGAGGGCGCTCACCTGCACCTGTACGGCAAGCAGCCCCGCCCGGGACGCAAGTTGGGCCACGTCACGGTCTTCGGGCCGGACCCGCTCTCGGTCAGCGCATCCCTTCGCGCGGTGGCCCAAACCATCGGGGTAGAGCTGCCCGCGATTCAGGCAGGCTCCTACTGGGCGCGATGATGGCCCCACCCCAGGCGGGGCTGGAGGCGGTCCTCGGCCACGCTCCGGCGGTGAGGGAGCTGCGTGAGCAGCTCCAGTCGGGCTCGGTGGCCCACGCCTACTGGATGGTCGGGCCGCCGCAGGTGGGCAAGACCACGCTGGCGCTGGCGCTGGCCGCCGAGCTGCTGCAGGCGGCGGCGTGGCCCGGGGGCCTGCTGGCGCACCCGGACCTCTGGCTGGACGACGAGGACGGCTCGCTCGGCATCGAGCGCGTGCGCGGTCCCGAGAGCGAGCGCGGACCAAGCCTGCAGCACTTCCTGAGCCTCGCCTCGTACACGGGAAGGGGCCAGGTGGTGGTGATCGGCAACGCCGACCGGCTCACCCTGCCGGCCGCCAACGGGCTCTTGCGCCTGCTCGAGGAGCCGCCTCCGGGCAGCGTGATCTGCCTCTGCACCGCGCGGCCCGAGTCCGAACACCTCCCCCCGACCTTGCGCAGCCGCTGCCAGCAGCTTGGTCTGGGCCCGGTGGCCGAGCCTGAGATCGAACGCTGGCTCCGGACCGAAAGAGGCGAGAGCGAGGAGGCTGCGCGCTTTGCCGCCTCTCTGGCCCGGGGCCGACCGGGCCAGGCCCTCGAGCTGGCCCGGGACCCCGGGCTGCGCCGCTGGACCGAGGAGCAACTGGAGGCCTTCTTGGCCTGCGCTGGCCAGGGGGCGGCTGAGTGGCTCGAGCTGAGCCGGGGGCTCGCCGAGCGGGGGAAGGAGCGGAGCCAGGTGGTGGTGGCGGTGCGCGCCTGGGCCGGCTTCCTGCGCGACTGCTGCTGCCTGGCGATTGGCGCCCCGGAGCGGGCGCGCTGGCCGCAGCTCGGAGAGGCGGCTCGGCTCTGGGCGGGGGCCCTGGGTCCCGCGGCTTGCTCCGCGAGGTACGATCTGGCCCTCGATGCGCTGTCGCGGCTGGCGGAGGCCGCCACTCCTCGGCTGGTGCTGGACCGGTTGCTGCTGCTGACCTTGGGCGGCCCGCCCCCCCACCCGCCCGCAACGCCGCCGCAGTTTCCCGCCTGACAGGAGCAAGCCGAATGCCAATCGTCGTAGGAGTAAAGTTCCGCCGGCACGGCCCCTTGAACTACTACACGCCTCCCGAGGAGGAGCTGGTGGCCGGCACCAAGGTGCTGGCGGAGACCGCGCGGGGGGAGGAGATCGGAGAGGTGGTCATGGAGGCCACCGACCTCGACCCGCGCATGTGTCCGCAGCCTCTGGTTCCCATCCGGCGCCGGGCCACTCCTGAGGACCTGGCCAGGAGGGCCGAGCTCGACGGCCGGCTGCCCGAGGCCATGCGTGCCGCCCGGCGCCTGGTCCAGCAGCGCGGCTTGCAGATGAAGGTGGCGCGCGCCGAGATCAGCTTCGATGGAAGCCGCACTCTCTTCGACTTCACCGCTGAGCGCCAGGCGGACTACCAGGAGTTGGCCCGCGAGCTGGCCGCCCAGCTTCACTGCCGGGTTGAACTCCGCCAGGTCGGCGCCCGCGACGAGGCCCGGGTTCAGGACGGCTACGGCCCCTGCGGGCGCCGTCTCTGCTGCTCCTCTTGGCTGAAGGAGTTCGTTCCAGTCACGATCAAGATGGCCAAGGAACAGGGGCTCCCGCTCAACCCCAGCCGGCTGAACGGGATGTGCGGCAAGCTCAAGTGCTGCTTGCAGTACGAGAACGAGCAGTACGTCGATCTCAAGCGGCGGCTGCCCCTGCCGGGTACCGAGCTTGACCTGAACGGTGCTCCCGCTACCGTGACCGATGTCAGCGTGGTGCGCGAGCAGGTCTTGGTGACCATGACCGGCTCCGGCACGACCCTCGCGGTGCCAGCGGCCGAGCTGGAGCAGGGACCGCGTCCGGCCGAGGCGCGCCCGCGCCGACGGCGCCGCCGCCGGGATGGCGGGAGCGCGTCGCAATAACCCGAGGCGGCCCGCCGCACGAGCCGGCCGCACCCACCCTGCGGCAGCCGCAGTTCAGCCCGCAGCACTTCGCCTACGTGATGGCCACTGGCATCGTCAGCGTGGCCCTGGCGGCGGCGGGATCCGAGCCGCTCTCCCTCGCCTTCCTGGCCCTGGCCTGCCTCGGCTACCTGGAGCTGCTGCTGGTCCAGGGGCGCCGTATGCTCACGAACCCGGCTGGCGCGCGCAGCGAGCTGCTGCTGCCGGCGGTGGCCCTCGGAGCACTCACCTTCCCGGTGGGCACCGAAGTGCTGGCCACTCGCTTTCAGCTGGCGCAGCTGCACTGGGTGGCGGCCATCCTCTTCTGGGTCGGGACACTGGCCGCCGGCCTAGCTTTGGCCGGACTCCCTTTTGCACTCGCCGGCGGCGCTCGGCGGGGTCATCAACTCTGGCAGGGCGGCGGCCTCTGGATGCTCTGGACCGTTTGTCTGCAGTCGGTCGCGGTCGCCTCGGCCGAGCTGGCGGCAGTGGAGCGGGCGCTGCCGCTCAGCTCGCTCAGCACCGCCCTCTTCGCCTTCGGGGCTGCGCTCTACCTGCCGCTGGCGGTCGCGGTGATGGTTTTGGTGGCTGCCGAACGCCCGCCGCTGAGCCGGGTCGGGCCTTCCTTCTGGGTGCTGTCCGGAGCCGCGTCGATCTCAGCTTTGGCGGCGGCAGAGCTGCACCGCCTGGCGGGTGGGGGGTTGCAGATCCCCGGGACCGCTCTGGCCGGTCTCGGGTTGGGGTTCTGGATTGCGGCCACCGCTTGGCTCCCTTGGCTCCTGGCGCTGAGCGGCTGGCGGCTACTGCATCACTCTGAGCTTCGGGGTCCGCGCCAGCTCTTTGTGGCCGTGTTCCCGGTCGGCATGTACGCGGCCGCCAGCCTGGCATTGGGGACCGCCCTGCGCCTCGGCTGGCTGAGTGTCGCCGGCCACGGACTGGTGTGGTGCGCGGTCGCCGCCTGGCTGGCCGACCTGCTCCGGGGGGTGGGGCTGCGCCTGCTCCCGCTGCCGCAGGAGCCCGGCTAGGGTCAGCGCCGCCTGGTTAGCGCGCGCCAGAGCACCAGCGCCGCGCCGGCCGCGGCCACTGCCCCGGCGGCGGCGGGCACTGCCCAGCCCGGGGAGAAGCGCTCCCGCTGGGACGGCACCACCTCGAGCTGGGGGCGCACCGACCCGCCCAGGGCCTCGCCGGGCTGTACCGGGAGCTCCGGAGCGGGCTGATCCCAGGCTGGAGGCGGGGGTGGGGCCGCGGCCTCCTCCAGATCCCGGGCGGCGGTGCGGCGGAACTTGGCGATCACGGCGTGCACGGCCTCATCCCGCTCTACCTCGCTCTTGTCGGCGATCTTGCCGCGCCCGTCTACCAGCACAGTGAGCCGCAGCGCGGTGGTGCCGTTCTCGCCCTCCTTGAAACGGGCGCGGATCTCGGCGTGGGCGCGCCCCTCTCCGCGCATCTCCTTGCCGCTCAGGGTCCAGGTGACGTGGCGCCCCGCTTCCTCGACGTGCTGGCGGGCGTAGCCGCGGTAGCTGACCGAGTGCCCGCCGAGCACGACCCGCAGGGTGCCGCGGCCCCCGGGA
The DNA here is from genome assembly GCA_046703825.1 of Candidatus Dormibacteria bacterium. Classification (GTDB taxonomy): domain Bacteria; phylum Chloroflexota; class Dormibacteria; order Aeolococcales; family Bog-877; genus JBJKSO01. The sequence goes on along the minus strand of JBJKSO010000050.1, from coordinate 222 downwards.
GAGAGGCTCAGGCCGGGGGCGAGCTGGAGGATCTCCTGATCCACTACCAGCCGCTGCCAGGCGCGCTCGCGGGGAAGCGGCAGCTCGATGGTCTCGATCCAGGTCACTTCTCGCCCCCCTGGTCTCCCGGCTCATCGTCCGGCTCACCCAACTGGGGAACCGGCACCTGTGGTTCCCAGCCGGGAAGGTGGCCGCTGCGCGGGGAGGCCGCCGCCGCCGGCT
>JBJKSO010000049.1:0-3470 GCA_046703825.1 Candidatus Dormibacteria bacterium | reverse complement strand
CCTCAGCGCCACCCGGCAGGCCAAGGAGGCGGAGCGCCTGGCCAGCCAGGCTCACCTGCCGTTGCGCAAGCGACCGGTGGAGACGTCTCGCAGCCGGCGGGCGCTGCGGGACCAGGCCCGGGTGGTGGAGCTGGCCCGCAACTTCGGTCAGGAGGACGGCGGCGAGGGCTGAGCCCTCAGTGGCGCGACGCCTCGAGTTCCAGCGCCTCGCCCTCTTCGGCCTCGATGGAAACCCAGTCGGGCTGGCCGAGCAGCCGGCTCACCTCGACCATGATCCGGCCCTGGGCGTCGAACACGGCATCCTGCACCCGGTCGATGCTGGGGCGGCTGGCGGAGACCACCTGGGCGAGATCCGGATCGTCCTGCGCGACCTCGGCGTGGCGCAGTTGCTCGGCCACCTTGGGCGGAACCACGCGGCGTTCCCTGATCCTGGCGTCCTCGAGGTCGGCCAGCACCCGGTCCAGGTGCTCCAGGTGCGAACGGTACTTGCGCAGGATGTGAGTCCGCGTGAAACCGTCCCGCTGCCGCTCGACGATCTCGCGGCGGGTGCTCCGGTAGCGGTTGTCTCTTTCGTAGGTCATGCTGGCTTTCTTGCTTCCTTGGACGAGCTGGTAGATCACGCGGGCCGGGTGGAGGGGCGCGCAACGAGATCGCAGCTCTCAAGGTGCAACGCCCGGCGGCCAGGCCGGTTATCCGGCCCCGATTGACCAGTCCCGCCCTGGCCCGCTTGCCAATTCGAGTCTACCCGAGGGGAAAGCTTTTAACCAGGCTACTTTGCTGGGGGTTCGCTTAGAGTTTCGCCCCCGGCTGTGGCGATTGTTACAACTCTGCGCCGAGCGCCCACATCTGAGTGGCGGCCCGGCGGCGCGGGGCGGGCGCTTGGGCCGTCCTCTTAGACTGGAGCCGTGGCTTCCGCCCAGCGCGCCGCCCGCGGCCGCACAAAGCCGACAGCAAGTGGGGGCCGGGGAGCGCTACCGCATGGTCTGACCCCGGCTGACTGCCGCCGCATGTACCGGCAGATGGTCCAGATTCGCCGCTTCGAGGAGCACGCGGCCGAGGCCTACGCCCAGGCCAAGGTGGGCGGTTTCCTCCACCTGTACATCGGCGAGGAGGCGGTGGCGGTGGGGGCGATCAACGCGGCCCGGGACGATGACCACCTGCTGACCCACTACCGCGACCACGGCTACGCTTTGGCGCGCGGCTGCGACGCCAAGGCCTGCATGGCCGAGCTCTTCGGCCGGGACACCGGTCTGTGCCACGGCCGGGGCGGGTCGATGCACCTGGCCGACGCCGGCCGCCACTTCTGGGGCGGCCACGCGATCGTGGGCGGGCACATTCCCATCGGCGCGGGCATGGCCTACGCGATGCAGTACCTGAAGCAGCCCCAGGTGGTGCTTGACTTCTTCGGCGACGGCGCCACCGGCGCCGGCATCTTCCACGAGGGCCTCAACATGGCCGCGCTCTGGAACCTGCCCGTGGTGTTCGTCTGCGAGAACAACCTCTACGGCATGGGAGCGACCCTGGCCGAGGAGTCTCCGGTGAAGGAGATGGTGATTAAGGCTGAGGGCTACACCATGCCCGCCGTCCAGTGCGACGGCATGGACGTGCTCTCGGTCTACGGGGCGGTCCAGGAGGCCACCGAGCACGCCCGCAGCGGGCGCGGCCCCTACTTCGTCGAGGCGCTCACCTACCGCTTCCGAGGCCACTCCATGGCCGACCCCGAGCTCTACCGTGACAAGGCCGAGGTCCAGCGCTGGCGCGCCCAGGATCCCATCCCCGCCTTCGGCGCCTTCTTGGTCGAGCACCGCATCTGCAGCGAGCAGGAGCTGGCGCAGGTGGGCGAGGAGGTGGAGCAGGACATGCTCGACGCGGTCGCCTTCGCCGACAGCTCGCCCTGGCCCCAGGCCTCCGAGATCGAGCGCTGGCTCTACGCCAAACCGATCGACCCCGACCAGGTAGTCCCCGCCAGCTCGACCGCCGCGGTGTCGAGCGAGGCTGCCTCGGGGGCGCGGAGGAGCTGATGGAGGCGGAGCTAACCTACCGGGACGCGGTCCGCGGCGCACTCCGCGAGGAGATGGTTCGCGACCACCGCGTGATCCTCTTGGGGGAGAGCATCACCGGCTACGGTGGTTCATACGCGGTCACCAAAGGTCTGGTCGAGGAGTTCGGCCCCCATCGGGTGATGGAGACCCCGATTGCCGAGGCGGGCATCGTCGGCTTCGCGGTCGGGGCAGCCATGGGTGGTCTGCGGCCAGTGGCGGAGCTGATGACCGTCAACTTCGCCCTGCTGGCGATGGACCAGATCGTCAACTCGGCAGCCAAGTTCCACTACATGTTCGGCGGCCAGTGGTCGGTGCCACTGGTGGTGCGCACCGTTTCCGGCTTCGGCCAGCTCGGCCCCACCCACTCCCAGACCTTCGAAGGCTGGTTCGCCTCGGTTCCCGGGCTCAAGGTGGTTATGCCTGCCACCCCTGCGGACGCCAAGGGGCTGCTGCTGGCCTCAATCCGCGACCCCGACCCCGTGATCTTCATCGAGCACAGCCTGCTCTACAGCACCCGCGGGCCCGCCCCCGCGGACGGCGAAGTGGAGGAGGTCCCGATCGGCAAGGCACGTGTGGCCCGCCCCGGTACCGACGTCACCGTGGTCGGCTACTCGCGCATGCTGCTGCAGGCGCTGCGCGCCGCCCAGATCCTCGAGGAGGAGGACGGCGTTTCCTGCGAGGTGATCGACCTGCGTTCGCTGCGCCCCGTCGACTACCCCACCCTGGTCGACTCCGTCCGCCGCACCCACCACCTGGTTGTCTGCGGCGAGGACTGGCGCACCGGCGGCTTCGGTGCCACGCTTCTGAGCGAGCTGCACGACCGCTGCTTTGACGACCTCGACGCTCCTATCGCCCGCGTGGCCATGCGCGACCTGCCCCTGCCGTATTCGCGCCAGCTGGAGCGGGAGCTGATCCCGGCCAGCGAGCAGGTGGTGGACGCCGTCCGGCGGATCGCCTGATGGCCTACCAGGTGACCATGCCCCAGATGGGGTACGACATGACCCAGGGCGCGATCAACCGCTGGCTGCTCCAGGAGGGAGACCGAGTCGAGCGCGGCGACGTGATCGCCTCGATCGCCACCGAGAAGGCCGACATCGACATCGAGGCCTACGCCAGCGGCGTGCTGCGCAAGATCCTGGTGCAGCCCGGGGCGACGGTGCCGGTGGGGCAGCCGATCGCCGTGATCGCAGAACCGGACGAGCAGCTGGACGACGCGGCGCTGGCGGGGCCGCCGCCACCCCCGGCGGCCGCCGCGGTCGAGCAAGTCGAGCGGGACGCGGACCAGACCCCTGTCACCGTTCCCACCTCGGGCCTGAGCCCCGAGGCCGAGACCCGGGTTCCGCTGCCCGAATGGGCGCAACAGCTCTCGCCCGACGACTCGGAGCACCGGCCGCCGGTCCCGGTCGGGGCGGGCGAGCGGGTCAAGGC
>JBJKSO010000048.1:0-35779 GCA_046703825.1 Candidatus Dormibacteria bacterium | reverse complement strand
GCCTGGGCCCTGCGCGCGGGCGAGGGCCGGCGGCCCCGGATCGAGGTCCGCCTCGGGCGCTTCCAAACCCAGGTCCTGGCAGGGCTGCCGCCCCAGCTCACCGACCAGGCCGCGCTCGAGCTGCTCCAGCCGATCCTCGGGGAGACGCTGAGTCAGCTGGGGCGCGCGCTGAGCAAAGGGGACAGCGGGGCTGGTATTCACTCGGCCTCTAGCATCGATCAGCAATGTTCGACACAGCGGTCTCTTAGTATTTGACAGCGATAACAGTATTATTCGAGCGCTAAACGCGACTTGAAGGACACGTTTCACTTCATTTCGATCTGCTTATAACCACGGTGCCCCTGGTAGTGGTATGTTCCGCCAGACGGCTAGGGAGGCACCGTGAGCAAACGACCGAAACGCGCCCGGATTGCGGAAGAGCGGCTAATGGCCACTCATCGGCGCACGCGAGTCTTGATGGAGGGCCTGGAGCGAGCGCCCTACAAGCAGGTGAGCGTGTATGCGGCCCTGGCGCTGCTGGATCAGATCCGCGCCACCGCCACCGGCGAGAGCGGCGGCGGGGACGGGGCGCGCGCGCCCATGCCCACGGTTGGATCGTGGGCCAAACTCGACGCGGAACCGGAACCGGAGAAGTTGACGCCAGCGCTGGAGGTTGCCGGAGTGGCTGCCGGCGGCGCCGCGCCGCAGCGGCGCAGGCGACGGGCGGCCGCGATCACCAGGACCGCACCGGCTGCCTGACCTCTGCGCTCAACCCCCGTCGTCTTAGCGGCGGAAGCCGGCAAGAGCGCTGACACAGGCGGCGGCGGCTTCGGCCATGTCGTCTAGCTTGTAGCCGCCCTCGAGGAACCAGACCGTGCGACCGCCGCAGAGGTCGGTAGCGATCTCCTGGAGGCGATCGGCGGCGGCGGCATAGCCCTCGACCCCCACCGCCAACCCCGCCAGCGGGTCTCCCCGCAGGGCGTCGAATCCGACGCTCACCGCCAGCAGCTCGGGCCGGTGCCGGCGGACGGCCGGAAGCAGGACCCGATCCAGCCCCTCCAGCCAGCCTTTGGTCGCCGTGCCCGCGGGCAGGGGAAGGTTGACGGTCGCCCCAAGGCCGGCACCCTCCCCCACTTGGCTGGCCGCCCCCGTTCCCGGGTAGAGAGGCCGCTCGTGTAAAGAGCAGTAAAGGACGTCGGGGTCGGAGTAGAAGATCTCCTGGGTTCCATTGCCGTGGTGGACGTCGAGATCGACAATTGCCACCCGGCCCACCCCGAGGTGCCGGCGGACATGCTCGACCGCGATGGCGCAATTGTTGAACAAGCAGAAGCCCATGGACCGGGTGGGGGTGGCATGGTGTCCTGGCGGGCGCACGAGCGCAAAGGCGGCAAGGGGTTCGTTGGAGCAGGCCAGCTCGGCGGCGGCCATTGCTGCTCCGACGGCCGCCAGGGCGACTCCGTACGAGTGAGGTGTGCAGTAGGTGTCAGGGTCGAACCAGCCTCCGCCCCCTGAGGCCAGCCGCCGCACCGAGTCCACCATTTCCGGCCGGTGCACCAGCAGCAGGTCCGCTTCGCCAGCACCTGCCGCAGCCCGCCAGCTGGACGGCGGTAGGCGCCGGTCCTGCCGCAGCCGCTCGACGATCGCACGCAACCGGTTGGAGTTCTCGGGATGCCCTTCCCGGTCGTGCTGCAGAAACCGCGCGTCGTAGAAGAGGGCGACCGGCGCGGAACCAGGGGGCGGGCGGCCCCAAGCCTGCGGCTCGGTCACCGGCGACGAGCGGCTATTGGTCCAGGGAGAGGACCAGCTGCGGTTGCGCGATGTGGTGGTCGGCTCGGGTGGGCTTGACCGCCGTGCCGACCGCGAAGAACTCGATGACGTGGCTGCCCCAGCCGTGGTTGTTCTCGTGGATGGCGGCGCCGACAATACCTTCAGCCTGCAGGGATTCGGCCTCCGACTGCATCCGTTCCATGGCCAGCTCCCGGGCGTCGTAGAGGGCCTGGGTGAAGTTGGGCATCTCGCGATTCTGGCCAGCACTGCGCAGCCACTGACCGAGCCCCTGGTGGGCAACGTGGTAGACGCAGGAGCCCATCACCAGACCTAACGGGGCGTACCCCGCCTGCAGCAAAGTCCAGAAGTCCTGGCCGGAGAGGTCCGAGGTGAAGGGCTTGTTGTGCGGTGTGCGCATCCTCCCCTGCTGACTGCGGACGGCCGTACCCACCGCCATGAACTCGGCCAGACTCTGGCCCCACTCGTAGCGATTGATGTCCAGCCTGACGCCGACGATGCCGTCGGCGTCCAGAGCGTCCGCCTCCTCCTCCATTCGGCTCATGGCCAGCTCGCGAGCCTGGTACATCGCCTGGCTCAGCACCTGCAGCTCCTGGTTCTGACGGTAGTTCGCGATCTGCACGCCGATGTGGTAGATGGAGCTGCCTACCACCAGCCCTACCGGGTCGAATCCCGCTTCCTTGACCAAGAGAAACTCTGAAATCGACAGATCACTGGTGAACAGGGACCGCCTGCCCTCGCCGCCGCGCATCTCGCGAAGGCGGCGGAGGGCGTCTTCGGGCAGGTCGCTAGGGGATGGTTGATCGGACATCGTCGCTGCCTCCATCATTCAGATGCACCAGCATCGCCGGGCGGGGCGAGTCCCCGCGGGCTTCCGCCTCGGCGACCGCGGTCCCCAGCACCACCCACTGGACGATGCGTCCCTGGACCGACTCGGATCCCATCGGATACTCCAGCACCGATGAATCTATCTGCACGCCGACCACGCCGTGAGCACCAGCACGGCCGGCCTCGGCGGCCATGCGCTGGCGGGAGTTGTGCTGCGCCTGGTGCATGGCCTGGCTGTAGGCGCGAACCTCCTGGTTGGACCAGTTGCTCACCGTGCCGTAGCCGCCCAGCATGCCGCCGAAGATCGCCACCGCCTGCTGGGCGCTGGCTCCCATCACGAGCCGCAGCGGTCGGTGCCCGGTTCGCAGCAAGCGAGCCATGTCCTGTCCCGAGAGGGTGGAGGTGAATGGCTCCTTCGGGGGCGCCACTCCGCGCTGCCGCACCGCGGTCCCCAGCACGGTGAACTCCGCCATGCCCATCGCCCACTCCCAGCGCCGGATGGAAAGCCGCACCCCCACCACCCCCTCAGCGCCCAGGCCCTGAGCCTCCATCACCAGCCGGTTGAGGGCCAAAGCTCTGGCCTGGAAGAGGGACTCGGTCAGGGCCGCGTTCTCCTGGGGAGCCACCGTCCCCCAGGCGAAGCTGCGCGCTCCCATCCCGGTGAGCCAGCCGGTGTTGACCCAGCCCACCCGGTAGAGCGAACTGCCCAGCACCTGGGCCACCGGTTCGTAGTCCATGCCGCGCAGGGCGGCCAGCTCGTCTACGGACAGATCCGATGTCCAGACCGCACCGGGCTGGCTCTGGCGTGCGATCCGCTCCTGGGCGTCCAGCGGGATCCCGCCCGCCGCCACCAGCTCCTCGCTGCGCTGGCGGCGCTGCTCGGCGGCCGGGTCATCGTCGCCGGCGGGCCGGCGTAGAAACCGCATCAGCCGAGCAGCCGCTGCAGGGCGATGCGGTCCTGGGTACTGCTGCTGGCCTGGCTGACCACCGCCTGAGACATTTGGTCGAGCCAGCGTTCCATTGTCACTTCGTCGGTTTTCAGAGCGATCCCGCGCACCACCTTGGTAGTGCGCGTGGTCACCGAGCCCCGTTGCCGGTTGAGCTCAAAGCGCATGTCCCCGATTTCCACCGCGATGTGGCTCACGGGCTTGTCCCGCCGGAACACTCCGCCGGCGCGGTCGACCCGGGCGCGCTCCGGAAAGGCGTCCTGCAGCTTGCTCGCGAGCACCTCGACAAATGTCGCCAGATCGCTCGATTCCGCTCGGAGAGCGGCCGCGAGGCGGTCGAAGTCGTCGTCGCTGCCGGGTAGCGAGACCAGCTCATTCATCGCCCTGACAGCGACTATAGCGGCTGGGTTGAAGTCCGCCCCGGGGGCGGCCCTTCACAAACTTCGTATTAAGAAGTATCCTGCGCGAGACCACAACCGGGTGGGGTCGGGCGGCGACAGAGAGGGTCGGGCCCCACGCCAGAGGATTCGTTGGAGGGAGCCTATGGCAACCACGGCAACGCGTGTCGCTACGGTCTCGGAGGCTGAGGACCGCCAGCTCGCTCGGCGGATGTCGGTCTGGAACCTGTTCTTCCTATCCATGGGAGGAATCATCGGCTCCGGCTGGCTATTCGCCGTCCTCGGTGCCGACGCCACCGCGGGCCCGGCAGCGATCGTCTCCTGGGTCATAGGCGGAGTGCTGGTGCTGTTAGTGGCACTCAACTACGCCGAGATCTCAGGGATGATGCCGCGCAGTGGTGCGATCGTGCGCTACCCGCACCTGACCCATGGCGGTCTCACCGGCTTCATCCTGGGGTGGACTTACCTTCTCTCCGCCGTCAGCGTGCCTGCGATCGAGGCCGAGGCGGTGGTCACCTATGTCAGCTCGTACATCCACGGGATCGTCAATCCCGCCAACTCGGAGCTGACCTGGCCGGGCGGGATCCTATTCGGCATCGGACTGATGTTGCTCTTCGGCATCATCAACTACGTCGGCATCCGGCTCATGTCGCGCATCAACAACTACGTCACCGGCTGGAAGTTCCTGATTCCGACACTGACATTCCTCTTCCTTTTCATCCTGGACTTCCACGCCAAGAACTTCGCTGGGTACAGCGGTGGGTTCACCCCCTACACCTGGAGCCCGGTTCTGGGTGCCGTCGCCACCAGCGGGATCGTCTTCTCCTACCTTGGCTTCCGCCAGGCGCTCGACTACGGCGGTGAGGCGCGCAATCCCCAAAGGGACGTCCCCATCGCCACGATTGCATCCGTGCTCGCCGGGATGGCGATCTACATCCTGCTGCAGTCCGCGTTCACCGGTTCCATCATCTGGCACGCCTTCGGTATCCAACCCGGAGCCTGGGCGAGCCTCAAGTCGGGCAGCGCAGCCGCGGATGCGCCCTTCTACATCGCGATGAAGGCGGCCGGCAACGGCTTCCTGGGAGCGTTCGCCACCGTTCTGCTCATCGACGCCTTCGTGTCACCGAGCGGGACCGGATACATCTACCTGGGCACCTCGGTGAGAACGGTCTACGGCCTATCGATGACCGGGTACCTGCCGCGGCCCTTCCGCTGGATCGAGCCACGGGTGCGCATCCCCTGGATCGCCCTGATCGCCTCGTTCGTCGTGGCTTGTCTCTTCTTCCTGCCCCTGCCCAGCTGGTACGAGCTGGTGGGGATCATCACCTCGGCGACCGTCCTCACCTACATCATGGGGGGGATCGGACTGCCGGTCCTCCGCCGAACCGCCGCGGCCCTGCCCCGGCCCTTCCGGCTGCAACTCTCCGAGATCATCGCCCCCCTCGGCTTCATGGGGGCGCTCTACATCGTCTACTGGTCTGGTTTCCAGGTCCTGGCCATGGTGGTCGGGGCCGTCTTCGTCGCCCTGCCCGTCTTCGTCTGGTACTACGCCCCCAGCAAGGGCTGGATCAGTCCCGGCGCCGGCGGGGTGCTGGGTCTCGTCTTCCTAGTCCTCTGGGTGCTCACCCAGCACTGGGGCATGTGGGTGCTGACGATCACCACCGGGAGCGCGGCGCTCCCACTGTCAGCTCACCCGGCTTTCCCGATCTTCTACTTCGACGTCTGCGCAGAGGTCATCGCCTTTGTCGGCATCCTCTGGTTCCTCTGCAATGCCGAGGGACGCAAGGCGGTCGCCAGCACGTGGTGGCTGATCTTCTTCATCCTGGCCATCCTCGGCGTCTCCTACTACGGGGGCTACGGGCCCCTCAAGACCGCGGGCATTCCCTTCCCCGCCGACCTGGTGGTCGTGCTCATGATCGGGATGCTGGCCTTCGGCTGGGCGGTGCACAGCGGCTACGAGACTGAGGAGATCGCGGCGATAGTGATGCGCGGCACCGGACTCATCGAGGACGAGCACGTCCCCGAGGCCGCCAGCACCACCTCGACCGGTCTTGGCCCTCAGCCGGGGTTCACGACCGAACCCGAAACCTGACCCGGCCCACATAGCAACCAGCGAAGAGCCCGCCACTGTGGCGGGCTCTTTTTTGCGCCCAGCGGAACCTCGAGCCAGGCCCGACTATGCTCCGTGAGTGCGCTCCACCCCCACTCCCCCATCCACCCAGGGTCAACCCGGCCCTGCCGGCTGGCGCCGGCTCTTAGTCGAGCCGCGCCGCCCGCCCTCGGTGGCGGCCAGGCCCAACGCGCACTGGCTGGTGGTCGCGACCGTCTGCATCGGGGCGTTCATGGGTCAGCTGGACGCCAGCATCGTGGTGATCGCCTTCCCCACCATGCAGCACGACTTCCACAGCCACCTGGGGGCGGTCGAATGGGTGTCGGTGGGCTACCTGCTGGTGCTGGTGGCGATGGTGACGGCGGTGGGGCGGTTCGCGGACATGGTTGGCCGCAAGCTCCTCTACATCTACGGCTTTGGCATCTTCATCATCGGCACCGCCCTCTGCGCCGTGGCGCCGAACCTGCCGACCCTGATCGTCTTCCGCTTGATTCAGGGATTCGGCGCCGCCATGCTCCAAGCCAACAGTGTGGCCCTGATCGTGCAGGCGATGCCGCCGGAGAAGCTGGGCCGCGGCATCGGCGTGCAGGGGGCGGCGCAGGCGCTGGGGCTGGCGCTGGGACCGGCGGTGGGAGGGTTCCTGCTGGCGCTGGGAGGCTGGAGGCTGATCTTCTGGGTCAACGTCCCCGCCGGGGTGTTGGGGATGGCGCTGGGGTGGTTCCTGCTCCCGCGAAGCCGCCACCTGGCCGAGCGCCGGCCCATCGACTGGCGCGGGCTGGGCATGTTCATAGTTGCTGTGACTGGCCTGCTCCTGGCGGTCACTTTCGGCGACGAGTCCGGCTGGACCTCCCCACCGATCCTGATCTACTTCGCGCTGCTGGTGGTCTTCGGCGCTCTCTTCCTGCGCTGGGAGTCGCGCTCGCCAGCGCCGATGATGGATCTCAGCATCTTCCACCGCATTCCCTTCAGCGCTGGCATCGGTAGCGGCCTGCTCTCCTACCTGGTCCTGTTCGGCACCCTCTTCGTCGGCCCCTACTACCTGCGCACGGTCGGGCACATGAGCCCCTCGGCCGCCGGGCTCAACCTGCTGGTGCTGCCGCTGGCGCTGGGGGTCACCGCTCCCTTCGCGGGTCGGCTGGCCGACCGGGTGGGAGCGCGGCCACTCACCGTCGCGGGGATGGTGCTGACCTGCGCCTCACTTCTGGCCATCGGGCTGCACCACACCACCGGAGCCGAGCTGCTGCTGGAGCTGGCCGCTGCGGGCGTCGGCTTGGGTGCCTTCACTCCGCCCAACAACGCCGCCATCATGGGCGCCGCGCCCCGGCAGCACTCCGGGATGGCGAGCGGCATCCTGAACATGACCCGCGGGCTGGGCACCTCGATGGGGGTGGCACTGACCGGACTGGTCTTCGGCCTGGCAGCGGGGACCTCGGCCGCCCATGCCGAGTCGGCGCCCCTGGTTGCGAACGGCTTCGGGGCGGCGGTCCTGTTCCTCGCGGGGGCGGCGCTGCTGGCCGCCGTGGTGGCGGCCATCCGTGGACGCAGCGGGCTGAGCTCCGATCCCACCCTCACCGCCGAGGGCTGACCCCCGGCCGAGTGTGGGCAAGAGCTGGGATTTCTGGCAGCATGGGCGCCAATGATCGCCCCCAAGCCGACCATGGCCCCGGAGCGGCCCGGGTCCTGGCTGGCCGCGCTCGTGGCCATCATCGCCCTGGCCGCTCTCCTGCTCGAGCGCAGCGAGATCCTGAAGGTGGTGCCCGCCCACTTCCGCCCGGAGGTGCTCTTCGGCATCTTGGTGCTGGCAGTGATCCTGGGCGGCGTGGCCATTCGCTCGTTCGTGGCCAGGATCTTCTACGAGTTCCGCAACACCCCACTGCGGGCCTGGCGCCCGGTGGCGAACTGGGTGCTCTACATCATCCTGGGCCTCGGCGTCCTTTCCGCCCTGCAGATCAACCTGACCGGGCTGCTGGCTGCCGGTGCGGTCTTGGGGGTGGTGCTCGGGGTGGCTGCCCAGACCTCGCTGGCGAGCGTTTTCGCCGGGCTGGTTTTGCTGCTGGCGCGCCCCTTCGCGGTGGGCAGCTGGGTCCACCTGCGGACCTACCTGTTCGCCGGCTACGACTACTCCGGGGTGGTGACCCACATCGGGGTCGTCTACACCACCATGGACTTGGGCGGGCGGCTGGTCCGCCTGCCCAACACCGCGGTCCTGGCCGGGGCGCTCACCGTCACCCACATGCCGATCCAGCTGGACATAGAGCTGCAGCTCAAGGGCCAGGCCTCGCTCAAGGAGCTGCACCAGCGCCTGCGGGACCGACTCCAGCTGGGGGCCGGCGAGACGGTGCTGTTGCGGCCGGTTCGGCTCACCACCGAGGGAGAGGGCCAGCTGACCTGCCAGCTGCAGATTAGAGCGCACAAGCTGATCGACATGGCCGAGGTGAGCCGCGCGCTGCTCGAGTGCGAGCACCCGGAACCGGGAGGGTTCGCCCTGCCCGGGTCGATCGAGCGCAGCGCGTGAGCAACAGTCAGGACTGGACCGCACCGGGTCCCGAGCAGCTGGCCGACGACGTCTGGCGACTGCCGCTCCCCCTACCTAGGGATGCGCTCAAGGCGGTCAACGCGTATTTGCTGCGCTGCGGGGACGGGCTGATGCTGGTCGACTGCGGCTGGGATCAGGACCAGGACTGGCAGGAGCTGCTGCGCCAGCTGCGAGTTCTGGGCCTGCGCCCGGAGGACATCCGCCTGGTGTTCGCCACCCACGTGCACCGCGACCACCTGGGAGCGGCGGGGCGGGTCCGCCAGCTGTCCGCGGCCACCGTCACCCTGGGCACCGGCGACCTAGAGAGCGCTCGCCTGTGGGCCAGCGACCCGGACGGTGGGCGGCGCACCACCTTGGAGTTCCTGCGCGAGTACCAGGCCGGTCCGGTCGCGGACGCTTTGGCGCTGGCTCACCGGCAGGAACCCGACTGGCTGTCTCCGCTACCCGATCTCTGGTTGGGTGGCGGCGAGATGGTCAGCACCGGAATCAGGGATCTGGAGGTGATCGCCACCCCGGGACACACCCGCGGCCACCTGTGCCTGTTCGACCGCAGCAGCGGGCTGATGCTGGCCGGCGACCACATCCTCCCCCACATCACCCCCTCGATCGCGGTTGAAGTGCCCACCCACACCACCGCGCTCGGAGATTTCCTGCGCTCGCTGGCGCTGGTCCGTCACCTTCCCGCCCGCCTGGTCCTGCCTGCCCACGGGCCGGTGTTCGAAGACCTCGGCGGGCGGGTCGACGAGCTCAAGGAGCACCACCGGGTGCGCCTGGAGCTGTGCCTGGAGGCGGTGGGCGCGGGGGGGGCATCCGCGCTGCAGGTGGCGGAGCGGCTCCCCTGGACCCGTCGCTCGCGCCGCTTCCAGGAGCTGGACCCCTTCAACCAGATGCTGGCAGTAGGCGAGACCGCCGCCCACCTGGAGCTGCTGGCCCAGCGCGGCGCCCTGGGACGATTGGTGTCAGACTTGGGCGTGCACTTCGTTCCCGGGCGGCCCGACACTGCTAGCGGAGGCCAGCCGAGTTGACCCTGACAGCGTCGACGACCCAGGTGTTCCGCACCACCAACCCCGCGACCGGGGCCACCCTGGCCGAATACCCCGGGTTGGACGAGCACGGCATCGCCGAGGCGCTGGACCAGGCCGCCGGCGCTTTCGAGCTGAACCGCCGAGAGGACTTGGCCTCGCGCTCGGAGCGGATGCTGCTCTTGGCCGAGGCGATGCGCTCCCGCCGGCAGGAGCTGGCTCGGCTGATCACCAGCGAGATGGGCAAGCCGCTCGGGGAGGCGGAGGCCGAGGTGGACAAGTGCGCCACCAGCTGCGAGTACTTCGCCCACCAGGCCCCCCAGTTCCTCGCCGACGAGCCGGCACCCTCGGACTCGCCGCGCAGCTTGGTCGCCTTCCGTCCGCTGGGCGTGATCCTGGCGATCATGCCCTGGAACTACCCGCTCTGGCAGGTGATCCGGTTCGCGGCGCCAGCGCTCATGGCCGGCAACAGCGCGGTGCTCAAGCACGCCTTCAACACCTTCGGCTGCGCGCTCGAGCTTGAGCGGCTGGTCGAGGAGGCGGGCTTCCCGCCGGGAACCCTGCGGGCCTTGGTGGTGGACACCGAGCCGATTGAGGGGATAATCCGCGACCCCCGGGTGCGGGCGGTGACCATGACCGGGAGCGACTCGGCGGGCGGCAAGGTGGCCGCGGTGGCGGCGAGCGAGATCAAGAAGTCGGTGCTGGAGCTGGGGGGCTCCGACTTCTTCCTGGTCTTTGCGGATGCCAACCTGGAGCAGGCGGTCCAGGTTGGCGTGCGGGCCCGCTTCCAGAACACCGGACAGAGCTGCATCGCCGCCAAGCGCTTTCTGGTGGCCGACGCAATCGCCGACGAGTTCGAGTCCCGCTTCCTCGAGGCGGCGGGGCAACTGCGCCAGGGCGACCCCACCGAGCGCGGGGTCCAGCTGGGACCGATCGCCCGGGACGATCTGCTCCAGCGCCTGCACGACCAGGTGACCGCGACCCGGGCGGCGGGTGGCCGGGTCGTCCTCGGGGGCGAGCCGACCCCTGGCCCGGGGTTCTTCTACCCCGCGACCGTGATCCATGGGGTGGGGCCGGGGATGGCGGCGTTCGATCAGGAGACCTTCGGTCCGGTGGCGGCCTTCGCCCGCTTCTCCACCGAGGAGCAGGCGGTGCGCCTGGCCAACCACCCCCTGTACGGGTTGGGCGGCAGCCTCTGGACCGAGGACCTGGACCGCGCCTTCCGGCTGGCCAAGGAACTCGACACGGGACAGGTATTCATCAACGGCATGACCCACTCCGATGCTCGCATCCCCTTTGGCGGGGTCCGGCGCAGCGGCTACGGGCGCGAACTCGCCCACTTCGGGATGCGCGAGTTCACCAACATCCAGACTGTCTGGCAGCCCTAAGCAGCCGGGCCAGAGTGCGCATTCCCGGGGGCTCGGGCGAGTGAGCGGGGAGCAGGGCCGAAACCCCGCCATTCTGGCTTCGGACCGGGAGCGCGAGCGCGCCTCGGAGGTCCTCAGCACCGCCTGCGCCGAGGGGCGTCTCAGCCTGGACGAGTTCTCCGATCGGCTGCAGCGGGCCCTCAGCGCTCGCACCACGGCGGAGCTGGTCGAGCTGGTCGCCGATCTCGGCTCCGCCGCCGGCTCTTCCCCGCCCGCGCCGCCGCGACGGCCTGGGCGCTCCTGGTTCGTGGCGGTGATGTCCACGTACAAGCGGGCGGGCCGCTGGCGATTGCAGCCCCAAGCTCACGCGGTGGCGGTGATGGGTGATTGCCGGATTGACCTCAGCGGTGCCGAGCTGAGTGCCGCCGAGAGCCACATCACGGTGATATCCGTCATGGGGTCGGTCCGGATCCTGGTTCCCGAGGGCGTGGACGTTGACGTGGACGGGCTCGCGATCATGGGCACCAAGTCTTGGAGGGGAGGCGAGATCGCCCCGCCCCCGGGCGCGCCCCGGATCCGGATCACCGTGGTCGCGCTGATGGGCGACGTCTCGGTCAGAACCGAGCAGGTGCGGGACCGGCTCGGGTCGCCGCCCACACCGCCCGGCTACGCCTGGCGGCCCCGCCACGCGCGCCGCCAGCAGCGGCGGTTGGAGCGGCTGCGCGACGTCTTCCCGGAGGAAGAGGACGACTGACTCCTAGCTGGGCAGCTGTCCCATCTGCTTGTGCGCGCGCTGGGACACCCAGCGGCTCAGGCCGATCAGCAGCAGGACCATGAGGATCAGCAGCACTCCCGCTGCCGCCGCCAGCTGGTGGTCCAGTTTGCTCGGCAGGGTGGTGTTGATGAAGACCACGTAGGTCAGGTATGCCAGCGGGTGCTGGAAGAGGGCGAAGGTCGGGTTCTGGCTGCTGAACCCGACCGTGTACAGCAGGGGCGCGGTTTCGCCGACCGAGATCGCCAGCGCTACCACCAGCCCGGCCACGATCCCGGGAACCGCTGGAGGCAGGACCGCGCGCCGCAGGGTGCTGAGCCGGGAGAGCCCCAGAGCCTGGGCCGCCTCGCGCAGCGTGGTCGGGACCTGGCCGACCGCCATCTCCGTGTTCTTGATGATGTAGGGGAGCACGATCGCCGAGAGCGCGAGTATGGCCGCCAGCAGCGAGAAGCCCCAATGCAGGCCGACGTCCAAGACCACGTAGGCGACGAACCCGACCACGATCGAAGGTATGCCCGCCAGGGTCTCGTAGCCGAGGCGCAGCAGGGAACCCGGGCGTGGGCGGGCGTACTCCGCCAAGTAGATCCCGCCGCCGATGCCGATCGGCGCGGCCACGATCAGCACGCCGAGCAGCAGGATCAGACTTCCGAAGATGGCGTTCTGGAGACCGTTGGTCACCGAGGTGTTGGTCAGCAGCCGAAGACCCAGCACCGGCCAGGCCTGCTGCAGCAGCCCGGCGAAGATCGAGACGGCGGGGGCGATGATCAGAATGAGGGCGATGCAGCAAAGGCCCCAAAAGAAGCCCTCCTTGGCCTTTCGCCACCAAGCCCGGCTCAAAACCCGGCTCCCACCGGCAGGATTACCCGACCAGCCGCGCGCCGGATGATCAACCTTCCCGCCAAGTTGGTGACGAGCGTGATCACCAGCAGGACCACCCCCAGGGCCGCCAGTGCATGCACCGCCATGCCGGTGGCGTCGGTGAGCGCCGAGTCCAGGAGGTCGACGATGATCCCGGCGAGGGTCGAGAACGGTCCGTAGATGTTGATCGGCAACCGGTCCAGGAGGTTGCCGCTGATCATCAGCACCGCCATCGTCTCGCCGAGGGCGCGCGCCCAGCCCAGGATGCCGGCGGCCACGATTCCCCGCCGGATGTAGGGCATGACGACGACCCGCACGGTCTCGTAGCGGGTCATGCCCAGGGCAAGCGCCCCCTCCTTGGAGAGCACCGGGACCGTGCGCACCAGCTCCCGCGTGGTGGAGGCCACAATCGGCACGATCATCACCGCCAGCACCAGACTGGTGGTGAGCAGTCCCTCCCCCGCCCCGACCTGACCCTGCATGAACGGCAGGAACCCGAAGATGTGCGCCAGCCACGGATAGACGTGCTGGGCCATCGCCGGTCCGAAGAAGAGCACCGCCCAGAAGCCAAAGGCGACGCTCGGGATCCCCGCCAGAATCTGCAAGAAAACCGAGAGGTATCCCTCGATCCGGCTCGGTAACAGCTGGCTGAGTGCGAGCACCCCGCCCACAGATAGCGGCACCGCGATCAGCAAAGCGATCAGTGAGGAAGCCACGGTTCCGACGATGAACACCACCGCCCCATAGGTGGCTCCGTGGGGGGCCACCTGCCCGTTGTGGTGTGCCAGGGTGGTCGCGTACAGCTGGCCGAAGCTGAAGATCTGGCTGGTGATGAAGGTGGTGCCGCTGTATATGAACGCGGGCAGGGCGTTCCGCACCATCTCCACGGTGAGGAAGAGCAAGTACGCGCAGGGCACAATTGCACAGACGAGCATCACCAGGCGGGCACCGCGGTCGGCCAAGGTGAGGTCGGCGTCCCGATCGGGAGTCCGCTCCGGAACGGAAGCGGGGCCGGCGAGATCGCCGGCCCCGCGCACTAGGTTCTCAGACATGCGCTAGGCGCCGTCAGGCTTGGCTACTTGATCTTGTTGATGGCCGCCTCCACTTTGGGCAGCACATTCTTGGGCAGCGCCACGAAGTCGACCGCCGACAGGTTGCCGGACGACGCTCCTTTCTTGACCGCCCAGGTGATGAAGGTGCGTATGGCCTTCGCCGTTTGAGCGTTGGGTTGCTTCTTCTGGATCATGAGGTACTCGAAGTTCACGATCGGGTAGGAGTTCTTGCCCGAGGAGTAGATGAGCGACTGGCGAAGGTCGGAGGGGGTGTGCTTGGCCGAGGCAGCCACCGCCGCCTCGATGTTCGCCTGCACCGGCAGCACGTACTTGCCAGCGCGGTTCTGGAGCATTCCCTCCTTGAGGCCGCCCTCGATGGCAGTGTTCTCAACGCTGACCCCGATGTAGGCGATGCAGCCCGGGTTGGCCTGGCAGACCTGGATCATCCCCGGGTTCCCCTCGGCGGTGAGCTCGTCGGACACGGCGGGCCAGGTCACCGTGGTCCCGTTGGCGGGCCCGTTGGCCCACGCCTTGTTGGTGGCGGTGAGCAGGCTGGTGAAGATGAAAGTGTCTCCGGAGGAGTCGAGCCGCCTCACGGGGACGATCTTCAGGTTGGGCAGAGTGATACCGGGGTTGAGCTTGGCCAGTTGCGGAGCGTCCCAGTTGGTGATCTTTCCCTCGTAGATCTGCGCCAGGACATTACCGCTGAAGTGCAGATACGAGGGTGCGTTGGGGAAGTTGTAGTCGATGGCTTGTGCGGAGATGGCAATGGGAATGTTCAAGAGGCTCGGATACTGCAGCGCCTGTGCTGGCGAGAGGTAGGCGTCGGATCCACCCATTTGCAGCAGCTTGCCTGCCGCCTCACTGATGCCAAGACCTGAACCGCCACCCGCAGGTGAAAGGGTGATGTTGTTGTACGTGTGGTTGAACTGCGGCGCAAGCACCTGGAGGTAGGGGTAGATGAGAGTCGATCCGGCCTCGTTGAGGGTCACGGCGCTTGTCGTGTTTCCGATCGGAAGGGTCTTGGACTTCTTCGACGCCTTTTTCGACTTCTTCTTCGAGACGACCACGGCCTTGGCGCCGTGTCGGGTTGCCGCCGACGCCGATGCCGCGCCCACTGAGACCGCTGCGGTCGCCCCCATCAACGTGAGTGCAACCAAGACTGTGGCGCGCACGCGCAGACGCGCCGAAGCAAACCTCATAGTGATACTGTCCTCCTGAGTTGTTACCTGATGAAGGTCGTTGCCCGCGGCTCCGGATTGGAGCGAACTAGATAGCGTCTCCCGCGATGAAAGCTCGGCTCCTCTCGTCCCTAGGTGTATTGAAGAACTCTTTGGCGGGTGCAAACTCCACCCCCCGCCCGTCCTCCATGAAGAGCACGTAGTCTGCAGTCCTCGAGGCTTGCGCTAGGTTGTGGGTGACAAAGACTGTGGTCACCCGCTCGCGGAGGCTGGTGACCAGGTTCTCGATACGATTGGTGGTCCTGGGGTCCAAGGACGAGGTCGGCTCGTCCAGGAGGAGAACCTCGGGCTCCACCGCCAGGGCGCGTGCCAGGCACAGCAACTGCTGCTGCCCACCGGAGAGCATGTAGGGAGTGCCGCCGAGGCGGTCTTGGACCGCGTCCCAGAGCCCCACGTCGCGCAGCAGCGCCTCAGCCCGGGCATTGGACTCCTTGCGCTGCCACATCCCGTGTACCCGAGGAGCGAGGCGGACGTTGTCCAGGATGCTCTGAGGGAACGGGTTGGGCCGCTGGAAGAGCATCCCCACCCGGCGCCGGAGATCCCGCACGTCGGTGTCCTCGGCGTAGATGTCACGCCCGTGGAGCAGGACCTTGCCGCTGATGCGAACGTGCGGCCTTAGGTCGTGCAGCCGGTTCAGGGCGCGCAGCAAAGTCGTCTTGCCGGCTCCCGTGGGACCGATCAGCGCCGTGATCTTGCCGACCGGGAAGGTGACGTCGATCCCGTGGAGCACAAAACGCTCCGCGAAACGCACGCTCAACTCCCCAACCGACAGGACCGAGCCCGTTTCCCTACCCGTCAATTGGCCCTCCATGACCACGGGGCAACCATAAGGGGCACTTGCTAAGGGGCCGTAATGAAAGTGCTAAGGAAGAATTAAGGCGGACCAATCCCGCCTCGGAGAAAGGTTTTCGCGGCGACTCGAGGTCAGTCGCGGATAAGCCTGCGCCCCACCATCCGATCGATCTTGGCCGCCAGGACGAAGTCGTTGCGGGTGAGTCCCCGGGCCGCGTGGGTGGTGAGCTCCACCGAACAGGTGCCCCAGCCCACGGTAAGGCTGGGGTGGTGGTTCTCGTGCTCGGCCAGTAGCGCCACCTGGCTCGCGAACGCGAAGGCGTCCCCGAAGTTGCGAAAGGCGAAATCCCGCCGCAGACGGTCCGGCTCCAGCTCCCATGACCCGTCCAACTCGCGGTGCAGCCCGCTGGTCTCCTCCGTGGAGAGCGCAGCCACCTCCCCGGTGCACGCCTGACAGCGCTCGCGCGCCAGGTCAGGCATGCTCTATCCCGGGCGGCCGGGTCGGCACCCCGGCCCGCTCCAGCAGCCGCTGGGCGATGGCCAGGGCGCCCGCATAGGTGGCCTCCATCCCCTCGAAGCGCAGTCCGCGGGCACCGAGCGTGCGAGCCTGGGTGTAGGGCGTGTCCGACGCGTAGTGGATCAGTCCCACCTCCATCGGCGGGCGAGTGAGGTCGACCTGCTCGTCGGTGGGATAGCGGGAGCTGTCCCCAGCTTCGAAGACGGCGCCCAGGTAGGGCCCCGCCTCCATCTCCACCACCGTGTAGGCGTCGCGGTAGTACAGCTCCAGGAAGGACCGGTTCTGCAAAAAGGTGCTCTCCACCGAGACGGCGCGCTGCCGATCGAGAACGGCGCGGGAGCGGATGAAGGGAGCCACTTTGGCGAAGCTGAAGCAGTTGTTGAGCCAATAGGTGTTGCCACTGTGGGCGTCGTGCACCACGTCCGACACCATCACATCGCCGACGTCGGCATTCAGGGTGGCGGCCTTACCCAGGATGTACACGCCGTCCACGCGCTCGTGCGCCTCCATCACCTGCCGCAGGATGTGGTAGGCGCCCAAGCCCAGCGGGTACTGGATGTTGAGCACCACGTCGGGCGCGCTGGTCAGCGCCGCCCCACCGGTGCTCTCGACGCCAAGGCGGGGATCCAAGTTCTGCCGCCTGAGTCGGTCCAGGACTATGAGCTGGGCGGCGACATCGGTCCCGGACCGGGGCTCGATGTGGAAGATGCCCTCGCTGCGCTCCTCCTCCGTTCTCGCCCGCCGCTCTTCTTGGTCGAGCAAGAACCAGCGCCGGGCGGCGAAGTAGATGAAGTTCTCGCGCGAGTGCAAAGATCCCGGTTGCTCGACCTCCCGCGCGATCGCCATCAACTCCGGGCCTCCCTCGCGCCGGACCCAATCCATCAGCCGGTCCGAGCGCCTGCGCGCCACCCCGGAGAGGATGTTGACCAGAGCGTGCGCATTGCTGCTGACGAACTGGAGCGGACGCGACGCCAGCCCCTCCCGCTCCAGCACCTCGCCGATCGGCCCCCACCACTCCCGGGTGGCTCGGGCGTACCCGACCTGGGTGCCGCCGACCAGGCGCACGCCGAGCTCCATCGGGCGCCGGGAGATCTCCCGGACGACGTCGGCGAGCTTCGACCCGAAAAGCTGCTCCAGGCGCACCCAGTCGTCCGGGGCTATCCCCATGCGCTCGCGCGCCGCGGCCAGATCGAGCGTTCCGGACGGCTTGCCCAGCAGTGCGTGGGCTTTGTTCCACTCGACCTGAAGAGCCACCAAGATGGGCACCAGGTCGTCGAGGTCCGAGCTGCTGGCCAGAGCGACCGCCAGCGTTGCCGACCCCGGGTCCCACCACCAGCGCCGCCGGCGCGCCGGAGCCACCACCGGCTGCCAGCTGCCAGCTTGGGGACCGGCCCTCAGCACTTGCTCCGGCGACTGACCCATGAGCACGTGGCGCACCTCCGCCGCGACCGGAGGCAGTCGGTGCAGGGCGTAGAGCAGGGCGCCACTGTCCAGCTGTGGATCAGACCCCAGCGGGTGCAGCGAGGAGTGCATCCCGAGATGCGCCCGCTCCAGCACCCGCAGCTGGATCTCACCCGATGAGCGCAGCACGGTGCGGTAGGTGCGCGTGTAGAGCTCGACATCCTCGCGTCCGGGAATCACGTTCGGCGCGGTCATCCCCGCAAGCCGGGGGGCGGCGTCCACTCAGCCCCTGCTGCCGAAGCGCATGGGGGCCTAGGCTCGCTCGGCCCAGCGCACCGGCGTCTCCGCCGGTACCGGCTCGCCGGAGGGAGGTCGGGGCATGACCCGGACGGTGAACCCGTAGCGGCCGCTGCTGTAGGGGACGAGCTGGGCGGTGAAGCGGCGCGGCCCCGCGGGCGCCTCGCGGCCGTCCTCCATCTCCACGCTGCGCGGGGCGACCAGGTGGCCGGCGGCGTCCACTGGGCCATGGAGCAGCTCGACCGCGACATCAGTGGAGTGGAGCCCCCCCAGATCCACCCAGGCCTCGACCTGCCGTTCCCTTCCAGCCGCCAGACGGTCGCCGACACTCATGGTGCGAACCGACACCTGCGGCCAGCTGTCTAAGATCCGGCGCCTCCAGTCGATCACCCGCTTGGGATCCTTGGTGGCAATCGCCAGGTGGGCTGGCTGGTACAGGTGGTGCACGTAGTCCGCCACCATCCGCGAGCCGAGCACAAAGGGCGCGACCACCGCCAGGGAATGGCGCACCAGCGCCAGCCAGTGCTGAGGCAGGCCCTGCTGATCTCGGCCGAAGAAGGCCGGGATCACCTCCTGCTCCAGCACCCGAAAGAGAGCCTCGCCCTCAAGCCGGTCCCGCTCCTTCAGATCCGGAAGCTCCTCGAAAGAGGGGATCGCGAAGCCATTGCCGCCGTCGTACGCCTCATCCCACCATCCGTCCAGCACCGAGCAGTTGAGAGCGCCGCTGAGCGCGGCCTTCTGTCCGCTGGTGCCGCAGGCCTCCATCGGGCGCCGGGGGGTGTTCAGCCAGACATCCGCACCCTGGTACAGCAGCCGGGCCAGGTCGATGTCGTAGTCCTCGACGAAGACGACCTGCCGGCGTACCCCCTGATCGCCGATCGCCCGCTGCAGGCTCTGGATGATCTGCTTGCCTTGCTCGTCGGCGGGATGGGCCTTGCCCGCGATCACCAGCTGGACTGGCCGCTCGCGGTCGAGCAGAAGCTCTCGCAACCGCTCCGGCTGCGAGAACAGAAGCCCCGCGCGCTTGTACTCGGCGACGCGGCGGGCGAAACCGATGGTCAGGGCATCAGGGCTCAGGGCGTGCTCGGACCAGTCCTGGTCTTCTCCTCGGTTCCGTGCCGACCGGGACAGCCGGGCGCGGACCCCCTCCACCAGTCGCTGCCGTCCCGGTCGCCGTGCGTCCCAGAGCTCCTGTGGCGAAATCGCCCTCACCTTCTCCCACTCCACCGCCCCGTGGACATCCCACCGGGGGCCGAGATACCGCTCCAGCAGGTGGGCAACCTCCGGCGACACCCAGTGCCGGGCGTGCACGCCGTTGGTGACCGCCTTGATGGGAACCTCCTCGACCGGCAGGTCGGGCCAGAGCGAGGCGAACATGCGCCGGCTCACCTGCCGGTGAAGCCGGGAGACGGCGTTGGCCTCGCCCGAGACCCGCAGTCCCAGCACCGCCATGTTGAAGGGAGCGTCGGCGGGCTCTCCCGGGAAATGGCCCAGGGCCATGAGCTGCTCCAGCGACATGCCCACGTCCGAGCACCACTGGGAGAAGTAACGCTCCATCATTTCCTTGGGAAATCGATCGATGCCCGCGGGTACCGGGGTGTGGGTGGTGAACACGGTGGCGGAGCGGACCAGCTCCATGGCTTCCTCCGCCGCGAGGCCGTCCCGCAGCACCGCCTGCCGTACCCGCTCCAGCACGTTGAATCCGGCATGCCCCTCGTTGCTGTGAAAGAGCTCGGCGCGCTCGCCGGCGGCCAGCAGCGCGCGCACCCCGCCCATGCCGAGCAGGATCTCCTGGCGCAGCCGGTGCTCGGTGTCTCCGCCGTAGAGCCGGTCGGTGGTCCGGGCCAGATCCTCGTCGTTGCCGCAGTCCAGCGTGTCCATCAGGTAGAGCGGCACCCGGCCCACCCGCTGCCGCCAGACCCGCGCCCGCAAGGTCCGTCTCCCCAGCGGCAGCTCGATCGGCTCCGAACCGACCGGTTCCAGACCCGCAGCCTCAGGGTCTTGGACCCGGTAGCTCTCCTGCTGCCAACCGTCCTGACCCAGGCTCTGGTGGAAGTAGCCGAAGTGATAGAAGAGCCCCACCCCCACCAAAGGAAGGCCCTCGTCGGCGCAGACCCGCAGATAGTCGCCAGCCAGCACTCCCAGGCCGCCCGAATACTGGGGCAGATCGGCGCTCACCCCGAACTCGGGCGAGAAGTAGGCCACGGTGGGCATCGTCCCCGGGGCCAGCGGCTCGCCGGTGAATTCAGGGCCCACCACCGTGAACCGCTCGACTGCGCGCACAAGCACTGGCAAAACTTAGCCGGATCGGGCCGTCCCCTGCCGCGCGGTTAGGGGTGTACGACCGGTGAACCTACACTCGGTCCATGCGGTCGGGGGAAGGCGCTCTGCTGACCGGCCCCAAACCGGGCGGCCTGCCTGGGGGCATGCCGGCGGCGATTGCCGAGCAGCGGGCACGGCTGTTGCGGGTCCTGGCCGACCCCAGCCGGCTGCGCATCCTGGCCTGGCTGGCAGTGGCGAGCCGAATCTGCGCCAGCGACCTGGAGCGGGAGCTGGATCTGAAGCAGCCAACGGTGAGCCATCACCTAGCCACTTTGCGCCGCGCGGGACTGGTTCAGTGGTCACGCGAGGGTGCCTTCGTCCACTACCGGCTGGCCCCCGATCTCCCGCCTTTGGTGGAGCAGCTTTTGGCGAGCTGGGCGCCATCCGAGCCCGGCCGGGAAAGCGAGATTGACCCCGCCGCCGACGCCGACCCGAGATAGACTGGCACCAGGGAAGAGAAGGGGCTAGCAACCCAGGCCACATTGGTGTCCGACATGTCTCACGCCACCTCGCCGCTGAGCCTGCAGACCCACGATGTCCGGTTGCTCCACGCCATGAGGGCGCTTCCCGACAAGGCCCTGGACCGAGCCAGGGCACATGTGGCGGCCAGGCTACCAGTGCGGCGGGCGGAGCTCGGCTGGACGGTTCGGGGAGGCCCGGCCGACGACGGCTGCCTGATCGGGATCTCCATGTCCCGCTTCCGGTACTTCTCGTCGCCGCTGAGGATGCCGGCGCTGGTCTATTTGGCGGCCACCTTCGATGGCTGGGCCTTCGAAGAGGCGCGCCGCTCTCACGACGAGCGGGCGATGCGGTCGCGGCGAGTCCCCTCCTCCTCGGTGGAGCGACTGGGCAGATTGCTCGATATCGAATACGGCCGCCGGCACGGCATCCCCTCCCGGCCGGTGGTCACCGACAGGCCGGTCCGGATCTCCTGAACCTCAGCTGGCGGCCGACTAAGATCGGCCCATGACCGAACAGGAGGACAGCGCCGAAGCGTCTGTGCCGGACCGGCCCAGGCGGGCCAGCCATGACAGCACGCCACCACAGGCCCTGCTGGAGTTCATGGTTCACGGGTGGCACCAAGCCGATCAGGAGGACCTCGGCGCCATCGCCGGAGCGCCGGAGCTCTCCCGCCGCCGCCAGCAGCTCTCGGAGCGTTTCGCCGGCCAGCTGGTAGTCATTCCCAGCGGCCGGGAGAAGGTCCGAAGCAACGACACCACCTACCGCTACCGCCCCGGAACCGACTTCCTCTACTTGGTCGGTGAGGGCGAGCCCGACGACGTGCTGGTCTTGGAGCCTGCGCCCGAGGGCGGCCACCACATCAGTGTCTACGCTGAGCCGGAGGCGGACTTCTCCAAGCCCGACTTCTTCACCGACCGCGTGAAGGGGGTGTTCTGGGTCGGGCCGCGGCGCTCGCTGGGCCAGACCGCGGGCCGGCTCGGGCTGGCGGCGCGCCCCGTGCAGGAACTGCCAGGCGTCATGTCCCGATACCACCAGGGCGCGGTGCTGCGTGGGTTGGACCCTCAGGTCGACCACCTGGCCGCCGACATCGCCGGCGCGGACGCCGAGCTCGCCACCTTTCTCTCCGAGATGCGGCTGGTCAAGGACCAGCTGGAGGTGGAGTTTCTCCAGCAAGCCTGCGACCTGACCACCCGTGCCTTCGAGGACGTGGTCCGCCAGCTACCCGGCTGCCGCAGCGAGCGCGACGTGGAGGCGGTCTTCTTCCGGCGAGCACGTACCGAGGGCTACGACACCGGCTACCCCACCATCGCCGCCGCCGGCGGCCACGCCACCGTGCTGCACTGGAGTAAGAACACGGGACCGGTCCGACCCGGCGAGCTGCTCCTGCTCGACGCCGGGGTGGAGACCGAGCGCTTCTACACCGCCGACGTCACCCGCACCCTGCCGATCAGCGGCAAGTTCAGTCCTGAGCAGCGCCGTGTCTACGACTTGGTCTTCGCCGCGCAGCGGGCCGCGATCGCTGAGGTGCGCCCGGGCAGCGAATTCCTGGCCCCCCACCGCGCCGCGATGCGGGTTCTGGCCGAGGGGCTGGCCGAGCTCGGCGTGCTGCCGGTGAGCGCCGAGGAATCCCTGCAACCGGAGAGTCAGCTGCACCAGCGCTACACGCTGCACGGTGTGAGCCACATGCTGGGGTTGGACGTCCACGACTGCGCACACGCGCGAGACGAGAACTACCGTCACACCGTCCTCGAGCCGGGGATGGTGCTGACCGTGGAGCCGGGCCTCTACTTCCAGGAGAACGACGACACCGTTCCCCGGCACCTGCGCGGCATCGGCGTGCGCATCGACGACGACGTGCTGGTGACCGAGGATGGCTGCCGGGTGCTGAGCGCTGCCCTGCCCCGCTCCGCCGAAGAGGTGGAGCGCTGGATGGCCCAGCTGATGTCCAGCGCGCGCCGATGAGCGAGGCTTCCTCGGCCTAGGTCTCCTGGGTGGCGGCCTCCAGCAGTGCGTCCTGGATCCAGGTCAGGGTGTGCAGGGTGACCAGCGGCTGGCGGCGATGCTCCTGCGGGCTGAACCTCTCCTCCCAGCCGTCCTCGGTGATGCCAATCTCCTCGGCCAATGCCAGGCGCATGAGGTTGAGCGCTCGCAACCAGCAGTCGGCGGCCTCGGGTGAAAGCTCGAGCCGCGACTCCCCGGAGTTGAGAGCGCCGCGGATCACGTTGATGTCGGCCTTGCGCCGCGCCTGCAGCTCGGGGAGTGCCAGCCGCCGGTACTCCTGGTCGTCGCCGGGGTCCTCGTAGGCGCTGGGGTTGCCTGCCTTGGAGGATTCGACCAGCGGCTCCAGCTGGTCCAGCAGGCCCAGCAGCGCCCTGCGCTCGCCGCGCTCCAGCCGTACCTCCAGCGCGCCGGCTTGGCGCTGGATGCGCACCAACCTCAGCCGCGGGCTAGGGTGGCCTGCAATCCGTGGGCGTGAAGCTGGGCCACCGCGATCTCGGCGCGTTCGCGGGGCTCGCTGGCCACCACCGCCCGACCCTCGTTGTGCACCTGCAGCATGAGCCGGGTGGCCGTCTGCAGGTCGTAGCCGAAGAGGCGCCGGAAGACGAGGACCACGTAGCTCATCAGGGTGACCGGGTCGTTCCAGACCACCACCTGCCAGGGGCGATCGCGACGCTGCCGGGTGTCCTTCTCGGCCCCGCTGCCGGTCTGCTCGCGGGTCAGCTCCTCAACCGATTCCATATCCATACCCTAGCGCGATCGTCGGCCAGCGACCAGGGGCTGACGTCGGAGGTGACGCAGGTTGGAAGGCGCTACCCCCGGCGTGTCGCCGAGCCCCCATCCGCTACCCTGATTGAGATGCGAGCCACGAGCAGGGTGTTGTCCCGGAGCGCCCGGCTCGGGCTCACGGTGGCGGTCTTGGGTTCGCTGGCCCTGGTGCTGGCCGCCTGCGGTGGCAAGCTCAACTCTCCCGACATGGGTACAGGCTGCTCACTCGTTGTCTACATCCCCACCCAGTCGGGTAAGCCGCTGGGGACGGTCACCGCCAGCTACCGGGGAACGACGCAGACGCTGCGGCGCAACGAGAACACGATCCTGATGGGCTGCGGCGAGCACGCCAGGCTCAGCGCGGCGAGCGCCATTGCGACTCGTCCGTTCCGATCGTGGAAGGTGGGGCTGGACGTCTACCACTCCCGCAACCTCAGCCTGCGGATCGGTGGTCCGACCTACGTGCACGTCGGCTTCAAGCAACCCCCCGTCGCCGCCACGCCCACGCCCACGCCCACGCCGACCGCCACTCCGAGCCCCAGCCCCAGTGCCACGCCATCCCCCAGCACGGTGGCCCTGGACCAGTGGGTCTCCTACGACCTCGCCACCAAGAGCGTGACTTGGAAAGTGGTGGCCGGCTACCAGAACGTCAACCACGGGCTGAGCTTCGACGGCTACTCCAGCGGGGCGATGAAGGTGAGCGTGCCCCGGGGTTGGAGCGTCACCGTCAACTTCAGCAACGCGGGCAAGATCAACCACTCGGCCGCCATCGTCAGCGCCACCGGCACCACCCCGGTCTTCCCCGGGGCCAGCGTTCCCAACCCCACGGTGGGGATCCCCCCTGGAGGCACGTCCTCGTTCACCTTCGAGGCCTCCGCCTACGGGAACTACCGCCTCTCCTGCCTGGTCCCCGGGCACGAGGACGCGGGCATGTGGGTGAGCTTCGCGGTCACCACCTCGAACCTGCCTCACGTCAAGACCTGAGCCGCGCGGACCTGGTCGCACCAGGCCGGAGAACGCGGCCCGCCGATGCCAGCTCGCGCTGGACTCCGCAAGCGAGGATCATCGCGCAGAGTGAACCCGCCGCAGATGCTCCCCACCCGGATTCGCGAGGGGCTGGCCCCCGGCGTGACCTACCTGGTCGAGGGGGAGTTGGTGCCCATGCTGCACTGCAGCCTGGACGGATCCATGCCCGTCTATTTCGAGCACCACGTGGTGCTCTGGAAGGATCCGGCGGTGGACATCCGCCTGCACGCGGTGCGCGGCGCCATGCGGCGCCTGATCTCGGGCGGCCAGGTCTTCCTCACCGAGGCCCGCGGCCGCGGTGACATCGCGTTTTCACGGGATGCACCCGGGCACGTGTTCCCGCTCGAGCTGCCCCGCGGAGCGGCGATCCTAGCCCGGGAGCACCAGTTCCTCGCCGCCACCGGCTCGGTCCGCTTCAGCGCCCGCCGCCTGCGGGGTATCACCAACAACCTGTTCGGTGGCAACGGGTTCTGGGTTGACCGGTTCGACGCCAAGGACGGCGACGGTGTCGTCTGGTTGCACGGCTACGGCAACGTGTTCGAGAAGGAGCTGGCTGCGGACGAGGAGATCGACGTGGAGCCGGGCGGGTGGGTCTACATGGACCCCCAGGTGCGGATGCGTCCGGTGGTCTACGGTCTGCGCACCGGGCTGTTCGCCGGAGTCGGCCAGCTCATCTTCAATCGCCTGCGCGGCCCCGGACGGGTTGGCATCCAGTCGATGTACGTACACCTGCCCACCGCCGACTGAGGCCAAGAGAGGACAGCAGGGTCTGGGCCTCGCTCCCTGCGGCCTCTGGGCTCGCAATGGCGAATTCGTTCCGACTTGGCCTTAGTTTTGGCGCACGCGGGTCACTAAGGGCTCGAGGCTCTGGCTCCGAGAGGAGCCCAAAGCCCCGATCACCTCAGCCGAGTCCTCGGCTGAGGTGGATTCCGAGGTCGGGTTTTAGCAGCGACACCACGAAGCGCGGCCACATCATGGCGCCGTGACAGCGGAAGTTGACCACCTCTTGGTCGCGAAGCTTGAACCGCTGGGTTCGACTCCCATATCGCCCCGACCGTATCTGGAGCAGGTGTTCACCGGGTTCGACGGTGATCTCAACCGTCTCGCCCCATGCCACCTCGGCAACCCTGCGGCCATCGACCAACACCTCGAATCGCCCCCGCAGGAGCTCGATTCCGACCCCCTCCCGGCTCAGCCGTATGAACGCATCAGCCATATCGTGATCTCCTAGCCGGAGAATCTACAGCGGCGGCCGAAGAGCGGGGGCGAAGCAACGGCCGAAGACGCAGGGCCAGGTGGATCACCGGCAGCCACGGCACAGAGCGCCGCCCACACCCTCACTCTATCTCGAGGTTGATCCAGAGATCTGGCTTCACGAGTGCCGCCACGATCTGCGGCGGGCCGTAGCGAGGACCGTGGCAGCGGAACCTTACCTCCCCGTCCTCGGCCACCTCGAAGGCCCGCAACGGGCTCCGGTTCCGGCCCCAGCCCAGCAGGCGCAACGAGTGCCGGCCCGGAACCACTGACATGTCAACCGTCTCACCCGCCTTGATGGCGCCTACGACCTGGCCGTCGAGGGAGATCCTGTACAGCTCGGACCCCAGCAACGGGCTATAGCTTGCGGCCCGCGATAGCCGGATCGTTCCGTCGCCCACAATCGATCTCCTATACACGAAACCAAGCTCGCCCGGCAGGGCCAACGCCGTCGAATCTGGTCGGCAGAGTGCCGGTCGCCTGCCGCTACCCGCCATCACGTGATCTGCTCATCCCGACGAGCGGGTGAACCTGGGCGTCCAGGAGCCCGGCCGCCTAGCCGCCGATCGTAACCAGACGGGCGCATCGTGGCCGCGGTTGCGGCAGCTTCAGTCAAAGTCACTCGCGGGCGGCCACGCGAGCCGAGTTGGGCAAGATTGGCCACCAGACCTATGCGGTTCAGTGATTCTGTCCGCGCAACTGGTCACCCCGGTCCGGCCCCAGGGTGCGTTCGAGGGCTGCTCGCGCCGGCATCGTCGGGACGAGCGCAGCGGCTCGCGGGCGTGCCGGCTTTGAAATCGGCGGCAAAGGAAGTGGTGGGTAGTGAGGCTGTGGCCGGGAGCGGGCAATGGTGCAGTCGCCACCATCAGGAGTCTGAAATCCAACTCGTGCCGGAGGCAAACCCGCGCGCGCTAGAGTTCCGCGGATGCTGAGCCAGATCTCCCTGGAGCACCGACATTGGCTCACCCGACCGGGGGCGCTGCGGGTGCCGCAGATCACGGTCTACTTCTGGCTGGTGAAGGGGCTCTCTACCGCCATGGGCGAAGCCACGTCGGACGCCATGGTCCACGCCATGCCCCCGGTCCTGGCGGTCCTGCTGGGTTTCGCTGGGTTCTTGCTCGCGCTCACGATTCAGTTCCGGAGCGGCAGATACCTAGCCTGGACCTACTGGTTCGCCGTGGTCATGGTCGGTGTGTTCGGCACCATGGCGGCCGACGTGGTGCACGTCGCTCTCGGGGTCCCCTACCCGATCTCCACCACCCTATACGGCGTCCTGCTGGTCGCGGTCTTCATTGCCTGGTACTGGTGCGAGGGCACACTGTCGATCCACACCGTAAACACCTACCGGCGGGAGGCGTTTTATTGGGCGGCGGTGGGGGCGACCTTCGCCATGGGTACCGCTCTGGGCGACTTCACCGCCTACAACCTCGGCCTCGGCTACTTCCCGTCGGTGATGGTGTTCGCGATCGTCATCTCCCTGCCGGCGGTGGGCTATCGGTGGCTGGGGTGGAATGCGATTTTCAGCTTCTGGTTCGCCTATGTGGCGACCCGCCCACTGGGCGCTTCGGTGGCGGATTGGTTGGGCAAGCCGACCGCCTATACCGGGCTGGGGTGGGGCGACGGCCTGGTGGCGGCCGCCTTCGGGGCGGTGATCGTCGCCTTCGTCGCCTGGCTCGCCGCCACCAGGGCCGACCTGCAACAGCCGCAGTCGGCCTGACTGCCAACGCTCCCTCTCAGGGTGCCCCGGGCTGCCTCTCACGGCGGCTGGCGGGGGCAGCCCGCAGAAACCGCCTTCGATCCGCCTCGGAACGAAGGCGGACAAAGGTGAGGTGATTCCACGCCGAGCTGCGCATCGCCTCCTCGTAGAGCCTGACGTAGGACTGGTGCGATACCCAGGCCCACGCGACCACCGAGCGGTTGGGGTCGAGGGACAGCTGGTCTCGCCACCACTCGCGGTTGCCGTTCCACAGCTCTCGGCGCAGCAGAAGCCGGGCCAAGGTTCGGCGCCCGACCCGGTACATCACCCGCCAGCGGGGAGGGTCAAGCCAGACCACGGTGTCCGCCCGGGTCCAGACCAGATCGCGGACCACCGGGTAGTTGCCGTCCATCACCCAAAGCGGCTCCGCCGCCAGCCTCGTGACGCGGCGGCGGAACTCAGCGGGTTCGAGATCCACCCAGTCGCGCTGGTGAACCACGGCGTCCAACTCGATATGGTCGGCGCCGATGAGGTCTGCCAGCCGGCGGGCCAGCCGCGTTTTGCCGGAGCCAGAGTTGCCGACGACAGAGACTCTCTGCACTGCCCTGTCCAGTTTGCCGACCGCAGGCGTGCTCCGGCCCGCCGGTCGGACTGCTCTCGTGCGCGGTTGCTCGGGATCAGCTCGTGAGCAACGTGGCTTCCGCGACCCCTGCGCCGGCTCCCAAATGCCCAGCTCGGCGGACTGGGGCTGGTGGCAGAGCCGCCGAGCCGTATTGCGAGGAGCGTAGTCGTCTGAGTTGGAGCTGACCGGCAGCGGTCCCCGCTTCTAGGAATTGACGGTCGACGCGCCGGCGCCTGAACCCGGGGACAGGTAGACCATCGGCGGCAGCACCCTCACCTTGACCCGCACCACCGTCACGATCTGGGGGCAGGCCTGGCCGGGCGCGCACTTGGGGCTTCCCACCTGGCTGAGAATGGCGGACCCCACCGCTTCCGACTGCACCACCTCGCCTTGCTTGGACGAGCGGAGCGTGCGCACTACGGCCGGGTTCGAACTGGACCAGCCGCTCCAGCGGAAACCGCTGGGCGGGGGCGTGCCCAGAATCAGCTGGGAGCCGAGCGGAAGGTCGAAGCTCTGACCCGTTCGGGGGTGCTTGACAACCTGAGGCGCCGGCGGGAATGGGCTGACAAAGTCGGAGTGACGCTCGCCGACCCACGCGCCGGTCGTGTCCGACAAGTAAACACTGGCGCGGAGCGCTCGGGGGCAGAAGCTGGGCATCAGCTGCGGCGTCGGCCTCTCCTCGGGGCACGCCGACCACCGCCCGCTAGGACGCTTGTAGAACTCCCCGGCGAAGATCACGCGCCACACCGGCGTTTCGGGGTCCAGCTGGCTCAGGTGCCACGCGCCCGCCGGCCGCACCTCCACCGACCGCAGCCGGATCGCCCCGATCGCGCCCAACTTCTTGGGCTGGTGAGCCAGAGCCACCGCCTGCGCCGGACTGAGCCGGGTGGTGGCCGTGGCCACCGTCAGGCCGAGAACCACGCAGGCGGAGATCCCCCCGGCCAGCAGGGCTAGCAAGAGTCTCCGGTCCATGCTCAGATGACGCGGCGGGCTGCGGCTGCGGTTCCCGGCCGCTCCGCGCGGCGCTCGACGCCGGTCCGGACCGCGCCGGCCTCTCATCGGCGCCCGGAAACGACCGTGGCCAAAGCGCCTCGCCGGGCCGAGCAGGAGTCCGGCCGAGGCCCGGCGCGGCCAACCTGTTGGGTCGGTCGCTTAGGGCCGCTCGGGCTGCACGCGTTCCTGCTCGAAGCGCCAGGCATCGGCCACCGCATCGTCCAGATCCGGGTGCTGGGGCTCCCACCCCAACTCCGCCTGTATGCGGTCGCTGGCCGCAACCAGGACCGCCGGATCGCCAGCGCGGCGGCCTGCCAGCTCGGCGGGGATCGCTGCGCCGGTCACCCTTCGGGCCGCCTCCAGCACCTCCAAGTTCGAGAAACCGCGACCGTTGCCTAGGTTGTAGACGCGGTGACCGCCCGCTCCACCCACCCGCTCGGCTGCGGTGGCGTCCAGGGCGAGCAGGTGGGCCCGGGCCAGGTCATCCACGTGGATGTAGTCGCGGATGCAGGTGCCGTCCGGGGTCGGATAATCGGCCCCGAAGATGGTGCAGGGCCCTCCCGATCGCGCGACCCGGAGCAGGTTGGGGATTAGGTGGGTCTCCGGGTGGTGCCGCTCGCCCAGCGAGCCCACCGCGCCGGCAACGTTGAAGTAGCGCAGGCTGACCGCCACCAAGCCATAGGCGCGGGACTCGTCCGCCAGCATCCGGTCGACGGCCAGCTTGGTATTGCCGTAGGGGCTGGTCGGCAGCGCCGACGCGTCCTCGGGGATGGGGGTCAGCTCGGGCTGCCCGTACACGGCTGCGCTCGAGGAGAACACCAGCCGGGACACCCCCTCCAGGCGCATGCAGTCGAGCAAAGAACGGGTGCCCCCCACATTGACCGACCAGTAGACGTCCGGTCTGGCCACCGACTCCGCCACCAGCGACTTGGCGGCGAAGTGCAGCACCGCCTCGACCCCATCGCGGAGGATGGCGCGGGTGGCATCGGCGTCGCTGAGCTGGGCCCGCACCAGTGACGCTCCCTCCGGCACGGCATCGGCGTGCCCTGAGGAGAGATCGTCGAGGACCACCACGTCGACACCCGCCTCGAGCAGACGCAGAGTCACCACGCTGCCGATGTACCCGGCACCGCCGGCCACCATCACCTTCACGGAGTCCTCCTCTCGACCGGCCAGCCGGGTCGGCCCGACTGCCCCTGATCTGCCCGAGTCAGATCGCCGCCCGATTCAGGCGTCGATCGGCACCGGTGCCATATGGCGGTGCGCCTCCAGGAAGCGCCGCGCCTCCAGCAGGGCCGCGATCCCCTCACCCACCGCTGATCCCAACTGCTTGGTCGACCCGGCGCGAGCATCCCCAGCGGCGAAGACGCCCCGTAAAGAGGTCTCGTAGTAGGGCTCCGTCGTAATGAAACCCCAGCGGTCGAGCTCCAAGCGCCCGCGCAGAAAGGCGGTGTTGGGATCCAGCCCGATGAAGATGAACGCCCCCGGGGTGACAACTCGGCTCTCCTCGCCGGAGACAAGATCGCGCACGAGCACCGCCTGCAGGTGCTGGTCTCCCTCGAACTCGCGCACCTCGACGTTGGTTTGCACCTGGAACTGCGGGTGGCTCGACACCTTCTCCTGGAGCAGTCGCGAGGCGGTCAGCTCGGGGGCGCGCTGAAGTACCCGGATGCGCTTGGCGAACTGGGACAGGAACAAGCCCTCCTCCAGCGCCGAGTTGCCCCCACCTATCACGACCAGTTCCTCGGAGCCGCGGTAGAAGGGTCCGTCGCAGGTGGCACAGAAGTGCACCCCGGCCCCGATCAAGCGGTCCTCCCCCGTCACCTCCAGCCGCCGGTAGGAGGAGCCGGGGGCGACGATGCTGGCGTGCGCGGCGATCTCGGCGCCGGTGCTCAGGCGCAGGCGCACCTCCTCGTCGCGGTCGATCGCATCCACCGCGACCGCGGCCAGCAGCTCGACCCCATAGCGGCGGGCCTGGGCGATGAACCGGTCGGCCAACTCGGCCCCACCGATTCCCTCCGGGAAGCCGGGATAGTTATCGATGCGCTCGGTCACCCCGGACTGACCGCCGAGGCCGCCTTGGTCAATCACGATGGCGTCGATGCCCTCGCGGGCCGCGTAGATCGCGGCTGAGAGGCCCGCCGGTCCGCCGCCCACTATGGCCAGATCGTAGAAGGGTCGATCCGGCGTGAGCGAAAGCCCCAGCTTGCGCGCCAGCTCCTCATCGGTCGGCTCGAGCAGCAGCTCTCGGTCGGGGAAGACGATGGTGGGGATGGTGCGACCACCGGACTGGAGGCGCTCGACCTCCGCCCGGCCCTCGGCGTCCTGGTCGATGTCGACCCAGTTGTAGGCGACCCGGTGCTCGGCGAGAAAGCGCTTGGCCCGCTTGCAGTCGGGACACCAGGGGGCCCCGTAGACGGTGATCTCGGCCACGCGATTGCTCCTCCTCTACTGGTTGCTCAGGCGGGCTCGTGGCCCAGGTCGCAGCCTGCGCCCGAGGCTGGCCCGGGCGGCCAAGGCGCAGGGAGCGTCGGCGTCCTCATCGAGGTGGTAGCTGGCACGGATCCGGGGGTAGCCATCCGCGCCCGTGAGCGGAACCTCCGCCCCGTCCGTACCCCGGACCAAAAGTACCGGTGAGAGGCGCTGACCGCGCCGCACCCGCCGCAGGTCCTTGGCCTTGCGGCGGAGCAGTTGGGGGCTACTCAGCTCCTCCACCACGTGGCGCGGCTGCTGCTCGCCCAACGCCAGCGAGAGGTAGTCGGCGGCAGCCGGGTAATCCTGCCTGTGGGGGCCCAGCTTCCAGGGTGCCTCGTTGGCCATCACTCCTCCGGTGGACGGGCGTCTGCCCTGGCGATCAAGCGGACCCCGAGGGAGGCCACAGCGGCCGCGCGTCTGTGTGAGGGCCGAGCTCAGCATCGAAGACCCCCTGAGCGGCGGCGGCCGCCACCGGATCGCGGCCACCTTGGCCGCGCAGCAGCCGGGCGGCGGCGACCGCCACCAGGGCGCCGACCAGCGGCCCTGTCAGGTAGATCCACAGATCCCGGAAGCTCCAGCCGACCAGAGCTGGTCCGAGGGACCGGGCCGGATTCATCGACGCCCCGCTGACCGGTCCGGCCCATAGCCCGGCTAGGGCGATGTAGCCCGCCACCGCCAACGCCGACAGCGCGCCTACGTTCTGGGCCCCCGACGCCGTGCCCAGGATGGTGGAGACCAGTCCCAGCGTGAGCAGGACCTCCACCCAGAATGCCTGCATTGAGTTGAATCCGGGGCCGGGCAGGGTCGCGCCGAGATGCCCCACGTGACCGAACAGAACCACCAGCAACAAGCTGGCCAGGGCAGCGCCTCCCAGCTGGGCAACCACGTAGCCGGGTACGCGGCGCCAGGGGAAGTCACCGCGCATGGCGAACCCGAGACTCACCACCGGATTGAGGTGCGCCCCAGAGACCTTGCCCATGAAGAGGATCACCGCCATCACCATCAGCGCCGGCGCCACCACCTGAGCGTCCCCGGCCTTCTGGCCGCCAACCGCCGCCACCATGCCGCCGCCGGCCGCCACCAGCACCAGAAGAAACGTCCCAAAAAGCTCCGAGAAGAGACGGCGCCGCTCCCGCCGCGCGTCGTAGAAGTTGACTACCCAGGCGGGTGGCGCGGCCGACCACTCGCGCGCTTTGTCAGCCTGAGAGCGCAGCGGCGGCGGCTCCGGCGTTACTGCGGGCGTGGACATGCCCTGCATTTATAGACGCCCGCAGGGCCGCGGAGAGGCCGGACCGCAGCGCGGTTCGGCGTCTGCGTGGTTGCGGGTGGCCTTGACGCGATTTCACTGTCCCGAAGCAGTCCGCGTCACTCCTAGAGCCGGGGCTGACCGTTTCGTCTCGCAAAGTAAGTGGACGGTGAGAGTGGCAGCATCGCCCAAGGTGTGGCAGTTGATGGCCGGGACGTCCGCAGTATCGATGCGGGCTGATCGGTGCGTGATGCACGGTTCCGGCTGACTTGCCCGGGCGGGGGGAACCATCGCTGGGCCGGCGCCGGATCACTCCCACGCTCTCACGGTTGCCGCACGAATGGGTTCGCCGGCAACCGTTGGCAACGAGGGGACCCGGTTGGGATGCCGCGCGCCTGCTGTACGCGGCGAGAGCGGTGACGCTCCCGGTCGTGTGCAACGGCAAACTGGTCGACCGGTAGTGGCGGCTCTGGCTGGCGAGCCACCCCTGCCGCCACCAGCGGGCGTGGCTCGCCTGTTGAGCCCCAGCGCGGGGTACCGCTGCCCCAGTTCTGTTCGGAGTGCACCGCTCCGTACTCGGCCCTGAGCCCGGAGCAGGCTAACCCGGCGATCGGCCTGCCCGCTCGCGGTCGGACGGGCAGCCACCCAGCCGATCAGACGCCTAACTGACGAAAGCCCGAAGCCTCCGAAGCCGAGGTCAGCGCCCGAGGCGCCCCCGTGCTAAACCTCCGCAACCGCCATCCCCGGTGGCGGGCCTGATTGGCCACCCGAGATCGTCCGGCTCGGTCAAGGTCGTCGATCCGCCGCTGCTCCACCAGCCTCTGCGCCGCTTCGAAATTCATCATGAGCGTAGATTAGCATATAGACATATCCAAATCAAGCACTGGGATGTAACATCTTCCACCAACGTGATATAGTCATGTGGCTATGCCAATCGATGACTCACTGGCACCGCGGCGACCCCAGGTAGCGCCGTCGGCGCCCCTGGAACTGGTCTGGCTGGGCCACCAGCTGCTCCACCACGGACAGTTCGGCGTAGACCACTTCGCGTCGCTCGGCCCCGATCGCACCGCCGAGCTGGCCGACCGCTTGGACCGCTTCTGGGGAGACGGGGTGAGCGGTGGTACCGCCGAGTTCGCCATCCTGGCCGACCTCGCCGGCCAGCTCTTCGTCGAAGATCCCCGCCCACTGGTCGGCAACCTGCCCGCCACCGAGGCCGAGATCGGAGATCGCGCTCTGAGATCGGAGGATCCCAGCGATCGCCGCCGGATGGTCGAGCGGGTGGCCCGGCTCCGGCGCGACCCGGGCCTCCGCGCCAGCTACGCTGCCATCATCGGCGAACTGTGGGAAGCAGTCCGCCCCGACTGGGAATCCCGCGGCCTCCCTCAGGTGGGCGCCGCCGCGGCGCGCCTCTCGGAGCGGTTAGATCGCGGTGCCGATCTCGACTCGGTGCCAGTCGTGAGCGAACTCAAGCGCAAGAAGGCCGAGTGGCGCCAACTGATCGAGGAGGCGTCCGCGCACGGGCGGCTGACGCTGGTTCCCTGCTACTTCGGCGGACTCTGGAGTCTTTGGGACTTCCCCAACCACGCGGTGGTGGGGTTCAGCGCCAGCAGCGACCCGCTGGAGGAGCTCCGGGAGGCGGGACGTTCTTTGGCACCACGGCTGCGGGCCCTCAGCGACCCCACCCGGCTGCACATCCTGCTCTTCTTAGGCGACCACCCCACCAGCGTCGGCGAGCTGGCCGACACCTTCGGGCTGGCCCAGCCCACGGTGAGCGCCCACCTGCGGGTGCTCCGGGAGGCGGCCATGGTCCAGGGAGAGCGGAGCGACGGCCGCACCATCTACCGGGCCGACCGCGAGCAGCTCGGCCGGCTGCTGCGCGAAGTGGCGGAGCGCTCCAAGGCCGACCTGGGCTAGAGGCTCGCCCCGCGCCTGCGCTGCTCTGGCAGTCTCAGCTCCGGTGCCGGCGCGCCTCCGAGCTGCGCGCGGGCGGCTGGCCTTGCGGACTGCGGCCGAGAAGCTCCAGCCCGACCCGGGGCAGCCGGACCATCAGCACCGCCAGCGGCCGCACCGTTGCCGCCGGCCCGCGGCGGGTGCGCAGCATCCAAGCCGAGATCACAAAGGCCAGCACCAGAGCGCCGATGGCGTAGAGGAAGGCCAGGTGGTACCCCTGGGTTAGCGCCGCTGCAAGAGAACTCCCCGCCCTTAGCGAAGCGGCCGTTTGGGAGCTGGACGCCTCCGCCATGATCGCTACCCCGAGCGCGGCTCCAAGCTGGAAGGCTACGTTGGTCAGCCCGGACGCCACCCCCGAGTCCTGAGGTTGGGTCTCGGCCATCGCCAGCGAGATGCTGGGGAGAAAGGCCATGCCCGTGCCCACTCCCAGAAGCAGCAGCGAGGGCAGCACGTCCAGCAGGTAGCTGCCGTGGACGGGCAGCCGCAGCAAAAGGCCGAGCGCCAGTGCGTCGAGCGCAAGGCCAGAGAGCAGGGTGCTGCGGGGGCCGATCCGGGCAACGATCCGGCGGGTGACCACCAGCGAGAAGAGAGCCATGGCGACACTGGTGGGCAAGAAGGCCACCCCGGTCAGCAGCGGACTGAAGTCGAGCACGCGCTGCAGGTAGAGGGCGCCCAGGTAGAAGGTGGCGAACATCCCGATCGGGTAGAGCACGCGGGCGAGGTTGGCGCCGGAGCGGATCCGAGATCGGAAGAGCCAGAGCGGGATGAGGGGATTGCGGACTCGCGACTCCACCCGCACCAGAGCGATCCCGGTCGCGAGCGCCGCCACGGCCGCCGCCAACGTGGTTGGGGCGAGCCAGCCGTGGCTGCCGCCGGTGACGATGGTGAAGATCACCAGCGAAGAGCACCCGGTCACCAGCACTGCGCCCAGCCAGTCCAACCCGCGGCCGAGCCCGACGCCGGGCCGCCCGGGGATCAGGACCGCCCCGGCCGCCATCACCGCGACCCCGATCGGCAGGTTGATGAAGAAGATCGCGTGCCAGCCCAGGCTCTGCGTCAGCA
>JBJKSO010000047.1:0-12209 GCA_046703825.1 Candidatus Dormibacteria bacterium | reverse complement strand
ACCCGGCTCGCTACGGCCGCGGCGCGGGGGCGGTGAGCGGGCCGGCGGGAGCGGCCGCGGAGCGGGGCTGGGGCTACAGCGAGAGGGATTACCTCGGCTCCAGCGGCTAGGGGCACTCGGCTCCAGCTCAGCCTGCCTGCCGACATCGACCTTCCGGCCTCGCTGGACCGCTTCGCCCGGTACGGTGACGACCTCATGGAACGCTGGGACGGCCGGCGCTGGTGTCGGCCGCTGCGCACCTCTGAGGGCGTGCTGGGAGTCTGGCTGACGTTGGACCCCCGGCATCCCAGCTCGCCGCGGGTGGAGGTGGTCGGAGGCGAGCCCGATCCCAGCGCCCGGCGGCGCCTGGCTTCCATGGTTCAGGACGACGGCGCCGCTGTGGAGGAGGTGTGTCGCAAAGACCGGCGGGTGGCGGAGCTGAGACGGTTGCATCCCGGTGTCTACCCGGTGCGGTACCTCGACCCGCTCGGGGCGCTGCTGACGATGGTGACAGCGCAACAGGTCAACCTCCGGTTCGCGCTGAGCGTCCGGCGGGCGCTGCTGTTGGAGCTGGGGACACGGGTGGAGCGGGGGGAGGACTACCTCCTGGCTGCGGATCCCCAGGCGCTGGCGCAAGCGTCGGCGGAGCAGATGGCGGCTCTGCGCCTCACGCGGGCCAAGGGGCGGTGCCTGCGCGCGCTGGGGACGGCGACGCTGGCGGGCATGCTGGACTGGGAGGAGCTGGAGGCGCTCGACGACCAAGGTGTCGCGCGCCGCCTCTCCGCCGTCACCGGACTCGGACCGTGGACCGTCGACCAGTTCCTGACCCGGGTCCTGGGCCGCCCGCGCGTGGTGGCCCAGGATCTCGGGGTCCGCAAGGCAGTTCAACTCGCGTATGGCCTGCCGGCCTTGCCTGACCCGGAAGAGGTGAGGAGACGCACCTCCCACTACGGTGCCGCCGCCTGGACGGTTCAGCAGCTGCTGTTGCACCACCTCGCCACCCGCCTCACGATCTCGCCCAGGAAGGTCGCGCCGGGGCCGGGCTGACCGGCCCCACGCGCGCCCGGGATTGCTGAAATTGTGGTTGACTTGAAAGTCAGCTCAGGCATACTTGTTGCCCATGGCAGCGGGTCGGTGGGTGTGGGCGCGGTCCCGGCGCACCAAGTGGGCGCTCTTGGGAATGCCTTTGTTGCTGCTGGCCGGCTGCGGGAATCTCAGTGGATTCCAGTACGTAAGCCACACCGATCAGAGCGGCGCCGACATGTACTTCCAACTTCCCACGGGATGGAAGACCTTCTCCCAGA
Source organism: Candidatus Dormibacteria bacterium (assembly GCA_046703825.1). Lineage (GTDB taxonomy): Bacteria > Chloroflexota > Dormibacteria > Aeolococcales > Bog-877 > JBJKSO01. The sequence goes on along the minus strand of JBJKSO010000047.1, from coordinate 10,926 downwards.
GCCAGATGATCCAAGCCGCGAACGGGCGGCGCCTGAGCAGCTCGCAGATCGCCCAACTCGAAGGTTCCAACTTTGTGGAGACGTTCGTCGGCTCGCAGCGGGCCACCCTCAAAGAGGCGGGGAAGATCAATGGGTCCAGCCCCAGCGGGATCATCGAAGCCCACCCGCTCAGCAGCAGTGAGCAGGACAGCATGTCTTTGGCCGCCCTGAGGACCCAGCTGCTGCCCAGCGACCCGCTCAACCCGCCCAACCCCTCGCCCTACGTGGTGCTCAACTACTCGACCTTCACCCGCGCCGGGGGGCTGCGCGGCAGCAACATGACCGTCGACATCCGCTCCAGCTCCGGCGCGATCTCCACCTTTCACCAGATCGCCATGGTCGACAGCGCAACCAACTACCTCTACCTGATCGCGGTGAGCTGCCAGGCCAGTTGCTACAACGCCGACCAGAGCCTGATCAATCAGGTGATCACCTCCTGGAACGTGCACGAGGGGTAGAGGTACGAGCCTGCTAGACGCCGACGACGCCGGCGCCGCACTGAAGCTGGCCGGCCCGGGGCCGAGCGAACCCGCGATGGCGGCAAGCCCGGTTCGCACCCGCCGCCGGCTGCCGCTGTGGGACCGGGTCAAGATCCTGCTGGGACTGGCGGTGATCTGGTTCCTTTTGGTCTGGGCACAGATCACCAACGTCCCCATCGAGCCGTGGAGCACTGCCGCCGAGAACCAGCTCAGTTCCGCCTGGTGGCTGGTCGCCCTCTTCGGGCTGGAGCTGGCTCGCCAACTGCACTACCTGATCAGCGAGCACTGGGGACTGTGGCACCGTTTCTGGTCGGAGCGGGCGCTGGGCCTGCTGGGCCGCCGCACCGCCTCTTGGAGCGACTGGACCCGCTACCGGATCAGCCGCGTGCTGAAGGTGGCGCTGGGCCTGGTGGCGCTGGCGATCATCCTCGGCGCCTTCTTCAACGTTTCCCCGCTGGTCTCCCTGTTCCAGCTGCCGGCGGCCGTCTACTCGGCCCTGCCGTTCATCCTCCAGCTGGCCTTCGCCTTCTTCTTCATCGCCTTCCAGTTCATCGGCCTGTTCTGGATCCTCTCCCGGGGCGGCATCGACGTCTACTTCCCGGGAGAGATCAAGACGCGCTTCACCGACGTCTGGGGTCAGGACGCGGTGCTGGAGCGGGTCAAGGAGAACATCATCTTCCTCAAGGAACCGGACGAGATCGAGGACCGGGGCGGCTACGTTCCCGGCGGTCTCTTGCTCTGGGGACCGCCCGGCACCGGCAAGACGCTGATGGCGGAGGCGGTCGCCGGCGAGACCGAGAACCCGTTCGTGTTCGTCGACCCGGGCGCGTTCATCAACATGTTCTTCGGCATCGGCATCATCAAGGTGAAGAGCCTGTTCCGCAAGCTGCGCAAGCTGGCGCTGCGCTACGGCGGCGTGGTGGTCTTCTTCGACGAGGCCGACTCCTTGGGCAACCGCGGCCACCTGGCCCAGCCCGGGCCGTTCGGCGGCGCCGCCGGCGCCAGCCCGGCCTTCAGCAGCAGTTGCAACGGCGTCTCCTATCTGGACCCGGCCACCCTTGGGATGCTGTTGCGCTCGCAGTCGTCGCAGCTGCCCGAGCCGGGCGGCCGCCGATCGCTTCAGGGGGTGATGGCGGGAATGGCGGGCGGCGGCATGGGCGGCATGGGCACCCTGCAGGCGCTGCTGTCGGAGCTCTCGGGGCTCAAGAAGCCGCGCGGGTTCATCAACCGGGTGGTCCGTCGCTTCATGGGCATGGAGCCCAAGCCTCCGCCCAAGTACCGGATCCTCGTGATCATGGCCACCAACATGCCCGACGCTCTCGATGAAGCGCTGCTGCGTCCCGGACGCATCGACCGCATCTACAAAGTCGGCTACCCCTCCAAGGCAGGGCGGATCCGCACCTACCAGGGCTACCTGGACAAGGTGGACCACGACCTCACCGCCGAGCAGATCGACCGGCTGGCCACCATCACCCCCTACGCTACTGGCGCCACCATCAAGGACCTGGTAAACGAGTCGCTGATCAACGCGATCCGCGACCGGCGCAGCACCATCGGTTGGAAGGACGTGGTCCGGGCCAAGCAGCTGAAGGAGCTGGGCCCGCCCGAGGACGTCGAGTACATCGAGCGCGAGCGCCATGCGGTCGCCGTCCACGAGGCCTGCCACGCGGTGACCGCGCTCTTGGTGCGCCAGCACCTGACCATCGACGTGGCCACGATCGAAAAGGGGGGTACCTACTTGGGCATGGTCGCCTCGATTCCCCCCGAGGACCAGTTCACTCGCTGGCGTTCCGAGTACGAAGCGGACGTGATGGTGAGCATGGCCAGCCTGGTGGGGGAGAGGATGTTCTTCGACGGCGACAGCTCGTCGGGGGTCTCCGGGGATTTGGAGGCCGCCACCACTGTGGCCACCATGATGGAAGGCTTCTGGGGAATGGGCTCGAGCTTCTCGTCCCACGGGGTCACCCACCGGGTGGGGGTGGCGGGCGGCGGCAAGCCCGGCAAGCAGCACGAGGAGCACGAGCCGGTCTCCCGCCAGCTCGGCGACCGCATCGAAGTCAAGTTGGAGGAGCTCTCCGCCCGGGTCGAGACCCTGCTGCAGGACAACCGGGCCACGGTGCTGGCCGTGGCCTACGCGCTGGAGGCGCACAAAACCGTGACCGGCGAGGATCTGCTGGCGATCGTCGAGGGTCGTCCGGGGCCGCTGATCGATGGCCGTCCCTACCGCGACCGGGCCTTTCTCGCCTCGCTGGAGCAGTACCACCTGCGGGTGGTGTCGGCGCACCACCAGCATGGCAAGGAGCTGCTGGCTCTGCCCGTGCTGCCTGCGGTCAACGGGAGCAAGCCGACGGTCCGGCGGCGGCGCAGCGCGAGCACCGGGGAGGGCGGCTCGCCCCAGGAGGCCGGACCGGCCAGCTAGGCTTCAGCGACCGTTGCCTACCTCGCGTCAGGCGACGGTCGCTGTGGCCAGACAAGCGCCCGGGAGCAGTCTCGGGAGCTTTTTTCGTGCCCTCGGACTGATGAGGAGGGCCGGCTTCGCCGGGCCGGCGCAGTTTAGCTGCGCAGCTGCATCACGCCGAAAAGCAGCGACGCCGAGTTAGGTAGCCGAGGCGTCGGCAGCGGGCTGATGTCGGCGCTCGGCGGCGGCTACAGGTGCAGGCGGTGAAGGTCCAGCACCATCAGGTAGAAGACGAAGACGATCAAGGCCAAGTAGAGCCAGGTCATCATCCAGCGTCGGCTGTCGCGGGCCCACCAAAAGGAGCGGATCGCCTTGATGTCGAAGACCAGCGCCAACGCCGACAGCAGCGCGCCGATGCCGGGGGTGGCCTTGGTCAGCACCCCGACGGCGGGGAGCACGACCGGCACCAGCATGTAGGTGAAGATGCACCGCATCGCCGAGAGCGCCAAGGAGGTGGTGAAGAGCCTCTCCACTTCTCGCTCGGGCGGCCCTTCGCTGTCGGGGATGAAGAGCAGCCGCCTGATCGCCGCCTCGGTCCTAAGGCGCGACGGAGCCGGCCGCCCGGGGGTTGCCTCATCGAGCATGGCCCAAGGCTACCGCTCCGGGACCGCCGGGGCGACCGGGAAGGCGCGCGCGAGCGGTGGCAGCAACTGGCCGAGCAGCCGCACTCCGAGCTGGCCGAGCGGATGGCGCCGGCGGCGCAGCAACTCATAGCCCAGGGCCGTCCAGGGGTCGACGGGCGTCGAGGTCAGCAGAGCCGCCAGGGCGGCACCACCCCGGCCAGAGCGCTCCAGCAGCCTGGCCAGCGCCAGATGCCCGTGCCAGACCAACCCGTTGTCCCACCAGAGCAACCCCGCGGCAGCCTCGCGCTGGCTGAGGCCGAGCGCCGCGAGGTCTGCCTCCTGGCGCGCCTCCGCCTGCACCCCGCCGCCGGCCCGCGCGGCGAGGAGGCCGACCACTGCCCGGCAGCCGCGGCAGCCGCCGTCGAAGATGACCAGGGTGCGGCCGTCTTCAGCCGGCATCGCCCTCCAGCATCTCCAGCACCACCGGGTCGACGCGCTCGCGCGAGTGCCAGCGCTCCTCGAGGTTTTCTTCACCCATCCAAAGCTGGAGCCGCTGCCAGAGCAGCTCGTCGCCATCGCCCGCCGCCAAGCGGCCGCGGGCGGCGAGCGCCCGCCGCAGCCGCTCGAGCAGAGCCGGGTCGACCGCCAGCAGGTTCTGCTCGTCCTGCTCCTCGAAGTAGACCTTCCACAGCCGATGCAGCCGGCGCAGCTCGGGAATTGGCCGCTCGTGGTCCTCCGCGCGCAGGTCGAGCATGCGGTCGTCGAATCCGCCATAGCCGGCCGCGTCGCGGGTCACCAGCAGCGCCGCGGACTGTCGCCCGCGGCGATCCCCGCCGGCCGCGTCCCCGGCCTCGAGCGCCGCCAGCAGGCGGTCTACCAGAGGCCCCGAAACCGCCTGGTACTCGTCGATCATCGCGTCGACCACTTCCGGGCCGACCAGGATGTTCCCCTGGCAGGCGCAGCCGGGCACCGTCCTGCCGCCCGCCCAGCTGAGGCACTCCGAGCCGGTGTAGGTGGCGGCCCGGCCCTGGCCGTCGACCACCCCCAGCTGGCGGTGGCGGCGACCGTCGTCGTCGGCCGTCAGCTGGTCTATCACCTCCTGCGCGCTCCGGCCCGCGTGCAGCAGCTTGAGGCCGTCGCGCTTGTAGGCGGTGTTGGCCAGCGCCTGGGTTGCCAGGGCGCCGACTCCAGCTTCGGCGGCGGGGACGGCGCTGCCCACGGCCAGAAACTTCGAGGCGACGGCGACCCCCCAGTCAGTACCGTCGCTGGCAACGATGGAGAAGGTGGCGATCAGCGGCCGGCGCGCAGCTTTGCTCATGCCTGGCAGGATACGACCAGGATGAGCACGGAAGAGACCGACGCCGACGCCGCCTACCCATCCAACGAGGGCAGCACCCTGGAGCTGTTCGAGTACGTGCCCGGGCGGGCTCTGGTGGTGGTGGCGCACCCCGACGACTGCGACTTTCTGGCAGCGTCGCTGCTTTCGGCGTGGACCCGCCAGGGTTGCCGTGCCGCCATCTGCCTGGTGACCGACGGCGACGCCGGCAGCGATGACCCCGCCATCCCCAAGGGCGAGCTCAGCCGCCAGCGTCTCGAGGAGCAGCGCCGGGCCGCCGATCACCTGGGAGTTGAGGAGGTGGTGTGCCTGGGTTTCCCCGACGGCATGCTCGAGAACAACCTCGAGGTGCGGCGAGCGGTCGTCCGCCAGGTGCGCCGGTGGCGTCCGGAGGCGGTCGTCACCATGGATCCCACCCAACGCTGGTTTGGCCGCGGGTACCTCAACCATCCCGACCACCGGGCCGCCGCCGGCGCCGCCCTGGATGCGGTCTTCCCCAGCGCCCGCGACTCACGCGCTTTCCCCGAGCTGCTGCGCGAGGAAGGTTTGCAGCCCCACAAGACCCGATTTGTGCTGATGAGCGACGGGTTCACGCCCGACGTCGCGGTTCCCATCACCGCCCAGGATGTCGAGAACAAGCTGGCGGCGCTGGGAGAGCACCGCAGCCAGTTCGACGCCACGCACATGCGCGACGGCACTTGGGAGCAGGCCAGGCGCGGGGGAGCTCTGGCCGGGGTGGAGCTGGCCGACACCTACCGCCTGTTCGATCTGATCCCCAATCCCTCCCAGCGCGGTTACCGCCGGGTGGTGGAGGAGGTGGCCGAGGCCACTCAGGAGCGAGGAGTGCCCCGACCGCGCAAGGCGGCCAGCCACTGGGGCTGATCAGCCCTCGGGCTTGACCCGCCGCAGCCGGGTGGTGCTGGTCCGCCGGGACGCTCGGCGCCGGGACGGAGGCGCCGGAGGTGGGTCGACTGCCCGAACCAGCTGCTCTCCCACCTGGCTAAGCAGCTGCCCGGAGCCACGGATGAGCCTCAGGGTGGCTTCCGCCGCCCCCCCGGAGACGCCGCCCCGCTGCGCCTGGGCCCGCAGCCAATGACCGCCGTCGCTCAAGAGCACAGTCCATGCCGGAATGGCGTCGCGGCCGCGACCCTTGGGAGGGCCGCCTACCGCCACCAGTTGGGTCCCTGGCGGCTCTGCTTGCGCTGTTGCAGAAAGTCGATGACCGAGACGGCGGCCACACCCACGGCGACCGCCACGCCCAAACCGATGCCCAAGTACAAGTACCCGAAGCTCGCCGCGACCACCGCGCCCACCACGGCCAGGACCACCACCGGAACCGCCAGGCGATCCGCGCCCGTGGTTAGCGCTCCCCGCACGCTTGCTGGTCGGCGGCGGGCCCCCTCGCCGGGCAGCCGACCCTGCCACATCGATCCCCACCACTCGGGGGTCGACGGGCCAGAATCCGGTGACTGCTGATCGGGGCGTCGCCGCGGATCGGAACCCTGCGCCATGTCTGCTGACCCCGCTAGCGTGTGGACTGGCCGGAGGCGGCCGCGATCCGCCTAGGATAGCACCCAGTGAGGGCCCGTCCGGAAGTCGGGATGGGAGTTCTTCGAACTCGCCGGACTGAAGCCGCGGTGATAGCGCAACTGCGTGCTTTGCATGGGGAAATCGACGCCTGCCGACGATGTCGTCAAGGTGGCTGGCTGGCAGATCCGCGGCCGGTGCTGGGGGTGGCCTGCCTCTCCCCGGTGGTCCTGGTGGGGCAGGCGCCGGGAAGGGTGGAGCAGGACGTCCGCCGGCCCTTCAGCGGGCGGTCGGGAGCCCAGCTCTTTGGCTGGCTGGAGCGAGCGGGGCTGGGCGGGGAAGCCCAGGCACGCCAGCGCGTCTACATGACCGCGGTGACCAAGTGCTTCCCGGGTGCGGCCGGCAGCGGCTCCGGGGACCGCCGACCGAGCCCGGCCGAGATCGAGCTCTGCCGTCCCTTCCTCGACCGGCAGCTGGAGCTGCTGCGGCCGCGGCTGGTGCTGGCGGTGGGGCAGCTGGCCATTGAGCGCTTTCTGGGGCGGCTGAACCGACGCCCGATGGCGCAACTGGTGGGGCGGCAGTTCTTGGAGTCAGGCGAGGAGCACCTCGGCCCGCTGCCCGGCCAGCTGGTGGTGGCACCTCTGCCGCACCCGTCTGGTGCCAGCCGGTGGCTCAACGACTCAGCCAATCGCGAACTCCTGAACCAGGCCCTGGACCGCGTGCGTGCGGCGGTTGGCGAGCTCGAGCTGGCGCTGACTTGGCGGCGGTGACCATCCCGTATACTCGGCCCGAACTTGGGAGCGACTGAGCGGCGGCCGCCGAACTCACGCACGCCGGGCGCCGGGGAGCAGGCCCTGAAGAGCAGCTCGGGCGAGCAGGTGTCGCAGCCGGCCCGGCTGGCGACGCCCCGCAGCGCCGACGAGATCTTGGAGCTGATCTTCACCCCGACCCCCAAGGCCAGCCCGGCGGAGCAGGCGGAGCGGACCCTGCGCCGGCCGAAGCCGCTGATCTACGTCGCCATGAGCAACCGTTTCTTCTTCTGGCGGCAGCAGTTGACCAAGTTCGTGCTGGACGAGGGGCGGGTCCCGATCACCCCGTTCATGCTCTTCGACTACTACCTGCTGCACACGGTTCCCAAGGAGCTGGTGCGTGAGGCGATGAACAATCTAATTGCGCGCTGCGAGGAGATGTGGGTGTTCGGGCCGATGTCTTTGGGGCTGCGAGTGCAGGTGGGCATCGCCAAGCGCATGCGCAAGCCGGTCCGCTACTTCGACATCAGCGATCTTCCCTACCGGGTGGTGAGCATCCCGGAGTCGATGGTCTCCGAGGAGCGCTGACGCCCGATCTCGGGCGCCGCTTGGTATGGCGGTAGCGGTCTTGGTCTAGGGCGGCGCCTGCCGGAGGGAGCGGCGGCAGCTCGCGCACCGGCCCACGAGCTCCAAGCGATGGTCGGTCACCTCGAAACCGTTGGCCTCGGCAATGGTGTGGGCGGCCTCGCTCAGCGCCGCCTCCAGCCTTGCCGAGGCGGTGGCGTCGGCGACCTGGCCGCAGAGCTCGCAGAGGAGGTGGTGGTGGTGGTGCGTGCCCGCAAGCGATTCGGCGAGTTCGAAGCGGGCAAGGTCGTCGGAGCCGCTGATCCGGCGCACGGCCTGGGCCTCAGCCAACACGGTCAGGTTGCGGTACGCAGTCGACAGAGGCACGCCCGAGCTCTCCTGCAGCAGCTCGCCGATGGTGGCGGGGCGGCGGAGGCGGGCCAGCGCCGCAATGATCTCCCGGCGCTGCGCGGTGTACCGCTGGTCCTGGGCAGCCAAGAGCCTCTCAACCCTGCGGTTGAGCTCGCTCAGGGCGTCCGGGGCCATCTCCAGCACAGGCGCAGCCTAGCGCCGGGCGGGAAGCGCCGCTACTAGCCGCATCCGGGGGTGATCGGGTTGCCGTCCCGTCGCTAGTATGGTAATAATTCTCATTATCACTCGAAGCGCAGGAGACGTATCCGTGAGCAGGTTGGGCAAGGCGTGGCTGCTGCTGGCGCTCCTGGCCGCGCCCTTGCTCGGGCTGGCCCAGGGCGGGCTGGTGGCGGCGGCCCAAGGCTCCAAGATCACCGCCGTGGGCGCCGAGAACCAGTACGCCAACGTGATCGCGCAAATCGGGGGGAAGTACGTCAGGGCCCGGGCGATCATGAGCAACCCCAACACCGACCCCCACACGTTTGAGGCCAGTCCCTCGGTCGCCCGGCTGGTGGCGGCGGCGCAGCTGGTGGTCCAGAACGGCGTGGGCTACGACACCTTCATGAACAACATCGAGGCCGCAGCACCCCGGTCGGGTCGCCAGGTGATCGACGTCCAGCACCTCCTGAAACTGCCTGACGACACCAAAAATCCGCACCTCTGGTACAAGCCGGCCACCATGCCCAGCGTGGCGGCGGCGATCTCGGCAGCTCTCATCCGGCTAAAGCCCGCCCATCGCGGCTACTTCAAAGCGCGGCTGAAGGCCTTCGACCATGCCCTCCAGCCCTGGAAGGCGGCCCTAGCGGCCTTCAAGCGGAGCCACCCGCGGGCGGCGGTCGCCACCACCGAACCCGTCGCCGACTACATGCTCCAGGCCGCCGGCACCAGGAATCTGACCCCCTGGGCCCTGCAGGCCGACATCATGAACGGGGTGGATCCCTCCGCCCAGGCAATCAGCCGGGAGCGGTCCCTGCTCACCCAGAAGAAGGTCAAGGTATTCGTCTACAACCAGCAGGTCACCGACTCCCTCACCCGCTCCTTCCTGTCCTTGGCCCGCGCCCACGGCATTCCGGTCGTGGGCGTCTACGAGACCATGCCTGCACCCGGCTATGACTACCAGAGCTGGATGCTTGCTGAGGTCCGGGCGCTGACCGAAGCGGTGGTCCGGCATCGATCCACCACTCACCTGTGAGCGACCAGAGCGTGCCACCTTTACTGCAGGCCGAGGGCCTGGGCCTGCGCCTCGGCGGCCGGCAGGTGCTCAACGACGTCAGCTTCCAGGTGGGCCGGGGTGAGTTCGTCGGCCTGATCGGCTCCAACGGCGCCGGCAAGACCACGCTGTTGCGGGCGATCCTGGGCCTGGTCAACCCGACCTCGGGGCGGATTCTGGTCGAAGGGGGAACGCGTCCCCGGCGCAGCACCGTCTTCGGCTACGTGCCCCAGAAGATACTTCTGGATCCGGACATCCCACTTCGTGCTCGGGACGTGGTGGGGCTGGGGCTCGACGGTCACCGGCTCGGCGTCCCGCTGCCGTCGCCGGGGCGGCGGCGGCTTGTGGAGGAGATGCTGGCCGCGGTCGACGGCTTGGGCTTCGCCGACGCCCGGGTCGGGACCCTCTCCGGCGGCCAGCAGCAGCGGGTGATGATCGCGCACGCGCTCATCAGCAGACCCCGCCTTTTGCTCCTGGATGAACCGCTGGCCAGTCTCGACCTGCGCAGCGCTCAGGAGGTGGTGGAGCTGCTTGGCCGCATAGCCAAGCAAGACATCGCGGTGCTGGTGTCCGCCCACGACATGAACCCGCTGCTTCCCTACATGGACCGGATCGTCTATATGGCCTCGGGGAGGGCCGCCAGCGGAAGTACCGAAGAGGTCGTGCGCTCCGAGGTGCTGAGCGAGCTCTACGGCGAGCACGTCGACGTCTTGCGCCTGCACGGCCGGATCCTGGTGGTGGCGGGGCTGCGGCTGGAGGAGGCCCAGTCCCACGTGGAGGAGGTCGGCAGCGAGTCTGCTGTCGCGCTGCGTTCCTCTGAGGACTTGGAGCCGTGACCGCGGCGGGCTGGCTCTTCGCGCCGGACTTCTTCAGCAGCGGCACCGTGCACCAGGCGCTGATCATCGGCGCCCTCGTGGCTGTGGTCACCGCCACGGTGGGAACCTTCACCGTGCTGCGGGCGCAGTCCTTTGCCGGTCACGCGCTCGGCGAGGTGGGATCCACCGGGGGCTCCGCCGCCTTTCTCGCCGGAGCCAACCCGATCTGGGGCTTCCTCGGGATTGCGGTGGTGTCGGCGGGCTTGATCCAGATCCTCGGGGTGCGCAACCCCAAGGCACGCGACCTGGCTACCGGTCTGGTGCTGGGCGGCGGCTTGGGCTTGGCCGCCCTCTTCCTTTATTTGGACTCGGTCTCGACCACCACCACCGGCGCGACGGTGACGGTGCTGTTCGGCTCGCTGTTTGCCGTGAGCGGCTCAATCCTCCCCGAGGTGATCGGGCTCAGCCTGGGGTCGCTGCTGCTGACCGTCGGGCTCTACCGCATGCTGCTGCTCACCTCCCTGGACCCGGACCTGGCCGCGGCCCGGGGGGTCCCGGTGCGGCTGGTCAGCGTCGGCTACCTGCTTTCGCTGGCAGTGGCCGTTTCACTTGCCGCCGCCACCATCGGAGCGGTCCGGGCCACGGCGCTGCTGGTCGGGCCCCCGGCGACCGCTCTTCAGCTGAGCAAGCGCCCCTTCTCGACGCAGCTGGTGGCCGCCGGCGAGGGGGTTCTGGCCACCTGCCTGGGCGTTCTGCGCGCCAATGACAGCTACTA
>JBJKSO010000046.1:0-7729 GCA_046703825.1 Candidatus Dormibacteria bacterium | reverse complement strand
ACCGCCGTGGCGGCGACGCCCGGTCCGTACTCTTGCAGCACCTCTGCACCCACCTGCAGCCAGTGCTGGGGGGGGGGCATTTTGCTGCCGAGCGCCAGCACGACCTGGCGGCGCTCACCCACCGGCGGGGGTCGCCGGGGGGAGCCGGGCCGGCTCGCGGCCGCGGGCGAGGGCGTCTGCCACCAGCAGCGCGTCCCGCATGGCGGCCACATCGTGCACCCGCACCGCCTGGGCGCCCATCGCTGCTGCCCAGACCACGCTCGCGGCCGTGCCCAGCACCCGCTCCGGGGGCGGGCGGCCCCCGAGCAGCCAGCCGATCGTCGACTTGCGCGAGGTGCCCACCAGCAGCGGTCGCCCCAGCAGGCGCAGCTCGGGCAGCCGGCGCAGCACCTCGAGGTTCTGGCGGGAGTCCTTGCCAAAGCCGATACCGGGATCCAACATCACGCGCTCGGGCGCGATCCCGGCGCGGCCGGCGAGCGTCAGCGAGTGGCGCAGGCTGTCGGCGATGTCCTCCATCAGCTCGCCGTACTCGGCCCCTTGCTGATTGTGCATGCAGATCAGGGGTGCTTCGGCCCGCGCCACCACTCCGGCCATCTCCGGATCTCGGCGGAGCCCCCAGACGTCGTTGATGCCGGTGGCTCCCTCGGACAGGCAGGCCCGCGCCACCTCGGCCTTGCTGGTGTCGACGAAGATGGGCAGCCTGAGGGCCGAGCGGATCGCTCGGAGCGCGGGGACGACCCGCTCGATCTCCTCACCCACAGCTACCGGCTGGTGCCCCGGCCGGGTGCTCTCCCCCCCCAGATCTATGGCGTCCGCCCCCTCTTCCGCAAGCTGGATCGCCCGCTCTTTGGCGGCCAAGGCGTCGGCGCCGACGCCGTCCCCGCTGATCGAGTCCGGGGTGACGTTGATGATTCCCAAGATGTAGGTGCGCTCCCCGAACGACCAGAGCGCCGAGCCCAGCCGCCAGGGGGCTGGCTCCCGGCTCAAAGTACCCAGCGCTTCGAGCAGCGCGCTTCCCAGCTCGGCCGGGCTCAGACCACGCGCCAGCTCGGCCAGCTCCTCGGCCCGGCCAGCCAGCTCCACCCGGCCCCCTTCCCGGTCGAGGACCGTCACGCCAGCCCGGCCGCGTGGCGGGCGAGGCAGGTTCGCCTGGGCGGTGTCGGCGAGCAGCTCCAGCCGCAGCCAGCCCCCGGGGGCCGGGTAGGGGGGAAGGAGCCGGATCCGTGCCAGGCTGCTCACCCTCCAGATTCTCCGGCCCTAGGCGATCTCGGCCAGCACCCTCTCGGCGTGCCCTTCGGGCTTCACCCGGTACCAGGCCTTGGCGATCTTGCCGTCGGGGTCGATCAAGAAGGTGGAGCGGATGACCCCCTCGGTCGTCTTGCCGTACCGGACCACCTCGCCATAGGCTCCGTACTGCCTCATCACCGAGCGGTCCAGGTCGGCCAGCAGGGAGAAGTTGAGGCCGAACTTGGCCCGGAAGGCCCGGTGGCTCGCCTCGTCGTCGGCGGAGATCCCCAGTATCGGCACCGATCCTTTCGCGAACGCGGCGAGGTTGTCGTTGAACTGGCAGGCCTCGGTGGTGCAGCCAGGCGTGTCGTCCTTGGGGTAGAAGTACACGACCAGCCGCCGGCCGCGGTAGTCGTGGAGCGCCGTGGGCCGACCGTCCTGGTCGGGCAGAGTGAAATCGGGAGCGGTGTTCCCCGGCTGAAGCCTATCCATCTCAGGCCTCCTTCTTAGATCGACCCGCCAGTTCCCAGTGTAGGGCCGGTGGCGGCAACCGAGCGGCGGCTCTAACTAGAATCGGGTGGCCATGCCTGACTCTGGCAAAGGCCGAACCCTCAACGTGGCTGTCGTCGGGCACAGCCACGACGGCAAGACCACCCTGGCTGAGGCGCTCCTCTTCGCCGCTGGGGCCAGCAACCGGCTGGGCTCGACCGACCAGGGAACTTCCCTGCTCGACCACGAGCCCGAGGAGCAGCGCCGCCATATCTCGATCAGCACCGGGATCGCCTGCCTGGAGTGGCAGGGACACCGGATGGCGCTGCTCGACACTCCCGGCTTCCAGGACTTCGAAGGAGAGGTGCTCCAAGCGCTGGCGGTGGCGGACGCCGCCCTCGTGGCGGTGGCCGCCACCGGCGGCGGGCAGCTCTCGCCGGGCACTGAGACCGCCTGGAATCTGCTGAAGGGAAGATCCCAACCCCGGGCCGTGGTCATGACCAAGCTGGACAAGGAGCACGCCGACTTCGGGGCGACCATGGCGGTGCTGCGGCAGTCGCTGCAGCCGCGGCCGGTGGCGCTGCAGATCCCGATCGGGCAGGAGAAGTCGTTCAAGGGCGCTGTCGACCTGCTCTCGGGGCGGGCGCTTCTGTTCGACAGCCGGGGCGGTCACCAGGAGGCGGAATGCCCGCCCGAGCTGGCCGAGGCGGCCGCCGCCGCCCGTCAGCAACTGGTGGAGGCGGTGGCAGAGACCGACGACCGTCTCCTCGAGCAGTATCTGGAGGGCCAGGAGCCAGATCGCGACCAGCTCCGCCTGGCCCTGGACCAGGCGATTGGGGCCGGAACACTCTGCCCGGTGCTGCTGACCGCCAGCGCGCAGAGTTTCGGGGCCCAGGCGGTGCTCGACCTGCTCGCCGACGTGGCCGGGGGGGCGGAGCCGGGCACCGATTCCGGCGGCCCCGTCCTGTTCGTGTTCAAGACGGTCTCCGACCCGTTCGGTCGCATCAGCTACTTCAAGGTGCTCCGGGGTACGCTGCGCGGCGATGCTCACCTGATCGACTGCCGGACTGGTCACGAGGAGCGGATAACCCGCCCCGGGCGGCCCAAGGGCAAGGCGATCGAGCCCACCGACGAGTTCCAGCCCGGCGAGATCGGCGCGGCCCTGAAACTGCTGCACGTCGCCACCGGCGACACCTTGGGGCTCAAGGGAACGGCGGCCGAGCCCGGGATCGAGTACCCGGCCCCCTCCTACACCATGGCGATTCGGCCCAAGGCCAAGGGCGACGAGGAGAAGATCCACGCCGGGCTCGTGCACATCGTCGAGGAGGACCCGGCGCTCAAGGTGGAGCGGGACCCAACCACGCACGAAACCCTGCTGCAGGGGCTCGGCGACGTCCACCTCGAGGTGAGCCTGGAGAAGCTCAAGCGCAAGTATCAGGTGGATGCGGTGCTGGCCGTGCCTCAGGTCCCCTACCAGGAGGCGATCCGGGGGACGGCCCGCCAGCAGCACCGCTACAAGAAGCAGTCGGGCGGCGCCGGCCTGTTCGGCGACTGCACCATCGAGATCGAGCCGCTCCCCCGCGGGAGCGGCTACCAGTGGGAGGACAAGATCTTCGGCGGGGCGATCCCTCAGCAGTTCCGGCCGTCGGTCGAGAAGGGCGTGAAGCAGACGATCGAGCAGGGGGTGCTGGCCGGCTACCCGCTGGTCGACGTCAAGGTGCGTTTGGTGGACGGGGCCACCCACCCGGTCGATGGCAAGGACATCGCCTTCCAGCTCGCCGGTGCCATGGCCATGCGCGAGGCGGTGGGCAAGGCGGGGGCCTACCTGCTCGAGCCGGTGATGGACGTGGAGGTCACCGTGCCCGCCCAGATGATGGGCGACGTGATCGGCCACCTGAACTCGCGCCGGGGCCGCATCGGCGGCATGACCCCGGCCGACGACGGTCTGGAGCGGGTCAGCGCCCAGGTCCCCCTGGCGGAGATGTACCACTTCCCGATCGAGCTCAAGGCCACCACCCAGGGTCGGGGCCGCTACAGCATGAGCTTCAGTCACTACGAGGAGGTGCCGGCTCAGGTCGCCCAAGGCATCATCGAGTCCCGCAAGGAGCTGGTTCACTCGCGCGAGCCCGCGGCCTGAGCGTTTGGGAACCCCACGCCCCGGTACAATGGTTGCATAAGCAACTAGTGGTCTCGTGGTCAGCTGCCTCGAGCCGCCCCCAAGGAGCGCAGTGCAATGCCCGCCATCCGTGTCGAGAACCCGCTTAACCTGCCCCGAATCCCGACGGTTGAGCCACTGGTGGCGCACGAGCGGCCGGTGCTCTCGGTGACCAGCGCACCCTCCGGGCTGGAGGGTGAGGGCTTTCCCGTTCGCCGCGCCTTTCACGGGGTGAGCCAGCAGCTCCTCGACCCCTTCGTCCACATGGATCAGATGGGTGAAGTGGATTACGCGCCCGGCGAGCCCAAGGGCACTCCGTGGCATCCCCATCGCGGGTTCGAGACCGTGACCTACATGATGGACGGCACCTTTCAGCATCAGGACTCCAACGGCGGCGGCGGGCTGATCACCAACGGGGACACCCAGTGGATGACCGCCGGGGCCGGGATTCTGCACATCGAGCGCCCACCTGAGCGGCTGGTTGTCACCGGCGGCCTGTTCCACGGGATCCAGCTTTGGGTCAACCTGCCCTCCCGGCTCAAGTGGGCCGAACCCCGTTACCAGGACATTCGGGGCGGCAAGGTCACGCTGCTGGCGGCTCCGGACGGGGGCACCGTGCTACGCGTGATCGCCGGCGAGGTGGCCGGGCATCTCGGGCCGGGCATCACCCACACCCCGATCGCGCTGGTCCACGCCTCGCTGGCGCCCGGCGCGCGACTGCGGCTGCCGTGGAGCCCCGGTTTCAACGCCCTGGCCTACGTGCTTTCGGGTCGGGGCGAGGCGGGGGCCGGCATCAAGGTGCGCACCGGGCAGCTGGCCGTGTTCGGCGGCGGTGACTTCCTCTCCCTGGGCGCCGATCCCGAGCAGGAGGGTCGCAGCCCCGAGCTCGAGGTCCTAATCCTGGGGGGCGAACCCATCCGCGAGCCGGTCGCCTGGTACGGTCCCTTCGTGATGAACAGCCGGGACGAACTGCAGCAGGCCTTCGACGATTACCGCGCTGGCCGGCTGGGCGTCGTCCCGGCCAGCAGCGTGGAGGCGCCCGCCCGAGGCTAGCTCAGCCAGCCGCCAGGAACGAGAACACCACCCGGCGCCGATTGTTCTCACGATTGGTGTCGACCAGCGCCAGGCTCTGCCAGGTGCCGAGCTGCGGCCGCCCCTGACGAAGGGGGACGGTCACCGAGCTGCCCAGCAGAGCCGGGACGAGGTGGTCGGCGCCGTGACCGGTGCTGCCGTGGCGGTGCCGGTAGCGGTCCTTCCGGGGCAGGTGCTCGTCGAGCCAGGCCAGGAGATCCTGCTCGCTGCCCGCTCCCAGCTCCATGAGTACGAGCCCAGCGGTGGCGTGCGGGCAGAAGGCGTTCACCAGGCCATCACCCTTGCCAGCGCAGAAGTCCGAGAGCTCGCGACTCAAGTCGTGGATTGACCCGGCGCGCGTGTCCAGCTCGACGGTCGCGCTGATCAAGCCGGCCTCGCTGTCGTGTTCACCTCCGGATCATCTCTGAAACGCCGCTCGGCGTCTCGCGTTGCCCACTTGGATCGGCCTGCGGAGGAGCCATGGCAGCCAGGCAGGAGACGGTGCGGGCGCTGCTCCGGGAGCACGGGACCACCTATGCCGAGGAGGTGGGGATCAACCTGGGGCGGGAGACCCCCTCGGCACTGTTCCGGCTACTCTGCGCCTCGCTTCTGTTCGGTGCGCGCATCTCGGCGGCCAGCGCCAGCAAAGCCGCGCGGGCGCTCAGCAAGGCCGGCTGGACCACTGCCCAACGAATGTCCGACGCGACTTGGAGTGAGCGGGCCCAAGTCCTGAACCAGAACGGCTACGCGCGCTACGACGAGCGGACCTCATCGATGCTGGGAGACACGGCTCAGATGCTGGTGGAAAGGTACGGCGGCGATCTGCGTCGGTTGCGGGAGGCAGCCAAGCGCCAGCCCGCCAGCGAGCGACGCCTGCTCAAGGAGTTCAAAGGCATCGGGGACGTCAGCGTCGACATCTTCTTTCGAGAGGCTCAGGCGGTCTGGGACGAGTTGCGGCCGTTCGCCGACGCCCGGGCCCTGGCGGCCGCCCGTCAGCTCGATCTCGGCGACGCCCCGGCAGCCTTGGCCGAGCTGGTGCCGGCCAGGGAGTATCCGCGCCTGGTGGCCGCCCTGGTTCGGGTCGACCTGGCGCGGGACTACCAGAAGGTCCTGTCGGCGGCAGGGTAGAGGCATGGCCTAGACATGATCGGAATCGAGGACCTCCGCGATCGCCGGCGAGTTGATGCCCAGGTGCTGGCGCAGGAGCGATTCTGCCGCCGGCACAGCGTGGCGGGGCGTCGGCTTGGTGCTGAGGTTGCCGCGCCCGCTCAAGCCTGCTTAAGCGTCGCCGGGGGCGGTCAACTCCAGTTCGCCCGCCAGCGCCAGGCCCGCCAGGGTTTTAGCGTCCCGCAGGAGCCCCTGGAAGGCCAGGTCGGAGATCTCCCTGGGGGTGAACATGCGCGCCTCCACCACCTCGTCCGGGTCGGGGTGGGGGTCGCCCGCCTTGGTCAGCCCGGTTGCCCGGTAGTACCAGAGCAGTTCCGTGCTGTACCCCGGCGCCAGGTAGCTGGACCCGATCGACAACCAGGACTCGGCGACGTAGCCGGTCTCCTCTCCCAGCTCGCGCTGGGCCGTGCGCAACGGCGGCTCATCGGTGTCCCGGCCCCCGGCGGGCAGCTCCCATAGGGCTTGGCCGGCAGGGTGGCGGTACTGGCGCACCAGCAACACCGACCCGTCATCGTCGACGGCCACGATGGCGACGCTGCCGGGGTGGTGCACCACTTCGCGGGTCGCCTCCCGGCCCGAGTCCAACCGCACCGTGTCGACGGTCAGACGGACCAGGCGGCCGCTGAAGCGCTCCTCGCTGCCGACCAGCTCCTCGCCGCGCGCCGCTGAACTCATCGAGGTCGAGGATAAGCCTGCCGGCGGGCGTGCGTATGATGGCGCCCATGTCGGCCGGAGCCGCCTATCAGAACCCGTTCGAGGTGACGGCACTCGAGATCGCCGCCGCCCGGGCGCGTTCGGTCTTCCGCTCACGTCACCACAGCGGGCTCCGCCAGAAGCTCGCCCTCTCGGACGCGCTGTTGGACCACGCCGAGCATTGCCGGCTCGAGGGGCGGCCCTACGTCTCCGCCTGGGCCTGGCAAGAGACCAGCCGGCTGGCCAGCTCGGTGCCGGGCCGGCTCGGCGAGCGGCTGGGCAACAACCGCCACCCCGACGCGCTGAGCGAGGTGCTCTTCGCCTGCCAGGACCGGCTCCTCGAGCTGCTCGACCTGGAGCGCCACCGGGCACCGGCTCCGGTGGTGCCACTCTTTACCGCCACCTGATCGGGTCTCGCCCCCGCTGCCTGCGCCTGACCGGGGCCGGCAGTATCGGCTACGACGATCTTGTGACCGTGGCCGGCGTCCGCCGGGGCGTCCCCGGCGGCTCCGCCCTCTACTTCGCGCTGGCGGCTGCCAGGCACCGGCCCCCGGAGGTGGTGGGGGCCGTGGGCGCCGACGGCGAGCCGCTGCTGGCGATCCTGCGGCGGGCGGGAGCCGGCCTGGGCTCGGTGGCGCGGCTGGCCGGCCCGAGCTACCACTGGCAGGCCGAGCACCATCCCCGAAAGAGCCGGCCGCTCCGGCAGCACCAGGAGCTCGGGGTGTACGAGCGCTGGACGCCCGAGCTCAGCCCCGAGGCGCGGGCCGCCGAGATCCTCTTCTTGGGATCGATGTCGCCCCGGCTGCAGAGCGTAGTCGCCGACCAGTGCCCGTCTGCTCGACTGGTGGCGGTGGACACGATGGTTGACTTCATCGACTGGCAGCGTCCGGCCCTCGAGCAGCTGCTGGAGCGAGCTCACCTCCTTTT
>JBJKSO010000045.1:0-3756 GCA_046703825.1 Candidatus Dormibacteria bacterium | reverse complement strand
CCGCGGTCACGGGGTGAGCACTGTGTTCCCCTTGGCTGCGCGAAGTCCCCCGCCCTGCTCGCCGGGCACGGCCGGCCCGGCGCTGGCGGGAGCCCGCAGCTCATGCCGGATCGCCCGCGCCGCCACCAGCAGTTGGCAGCCCACCGAGAGCCGGCGAAAGGCTTCGAACCGGGGGAAGTCGATGGTCCGCCCCGCCTTGAAGTAGGCCGCGGTAATGGCCACCGGCGGCCCGGCCCAGATGGCGAGCGCCACGGCCCGAACGACGGCGGAGGGCTCGAACCGGATCAGGAACCAACTCCAGAAGGCGGCGTCAGCCAGGCCATCGGCAAAGGCCCCGAAACCCGTCGTCTCCCCCAGGCCGCGCGCCAGACGCCCGTCGAGGAAGTCGGAGCCCAGGGCGAGAAGCGCCGCTGGAGCTGGGGTGCGGCCGGCAAGCGCGGGCAGGTTGGCCCGCAGCAGGGTCAAGCGGTTGGGCCAGCCCAAGGGTTCGCCTCCCTCGCCGAGCATCCCCAGATGGGTGATCGCGAAGCACCAGGTCAGGGTGCCGGCCCAGCGGTGCCCCGTGGCGCCGAGCCCCACGCTGGCCGCGGTGACCTCGAGGGCGGCTCGGCGGTGGGCAAGCGCCTGCTCCCAGGAGCGCTGCGAGCTGCGCCAGAAGAAGCGAGCCCACCCACCGGCCGAGTAGCGGCTGCCGGTCAGCTCCGCCAGCAATCGGTCGCTGGCTTCGCGGCTGGCCCCAGGCCTGGTGATCGGCCCGCGGCGGGCCCACCCCGGGGGCGAACCAGCGCGCGCCCGGCGGCTGCGCTCAATCGGAGCTGGAGCTTGGGCCCGGGTCTCGGCTGGGATCACGGCACACCTCGTCACTACGGCCGGCGGGGCTGATCCCAGGAGTGTGCCGGGAAGCCGCCCCGGGCGCTGTGATCCAAATCACACGCATGAGGCACCGGGCCGGCCTTCACCGCGGGCGCCCACGGAGGGCTCGCCAAGTCTCCTGGGGCCGGATGACGCCCGCTTACCTACCGTCGGCCCGCGGACGAATCAGACGGGGCACCAGTTCCCGGTCGTTGAAGATGTCGATCGCGACCGCGCGGCCACCGACGACAGTGAAGGCGAGGATCGCGAACGGGACCTTGCCATCGAGCGCCACGGCGCCCGCGGTGCCATTGACCAGGGCGGGGCGGACCGAAGTGGCGAACTTGGTCCCCATCATGGCCGCCCTGGCCACCTGCTCGGCACCTCGCAGCTCGAAGAGCCCGGTCCGGCCATGGGAGCGGGCGACGACATGCGGATCGAGGATTGCGACCAAAGCTTCGAGGTTGCCCTCGCGAGCAGCAGCAAAGTAGGCGTCGACTACGGCGCGCTGCGTCGCCTGGTTGCCGTCTGGCACCGGCGCCCCCTCCCGGATCCGGCGTCGCGCGCGGCTCGCGACCTGCCGGGTCGCCTCGGGAGACCGCTCGATCAGGGCGGCGATCTCGCCGAAGGGCACGCCAAACATGTCATGCAGGAGGAACGCCAAGCGTTCAGCCGGATTCAGCGACGCCAGGACCACTTGGAGGGCGACGCCGACGGCATCGGCCAGCAGGGCCTCACGCTCGGGGTCGCTGCCAGCCTCGGTGGAGACGATCGGCTCGGGCACGAACCCGTCGAGCGACTCCGCGGGGCGAGCCCGCCTGGCTCGGAGGAGGTTCAGGCATATTCGGGCAACGACGGTGGTGAGCCATCCCTGGAGATCGTCGATCTCGCCGGAATCCGCCCTCTGGAGGCGCAGCCACGCCTCCTGGATCGCATCATCCGCGTCGCTCAACGATCCCACGATCCGGTACGCGACGGCGCGAAGTCGACGCCGCTCGCCGTCGAACTTGGTCGCCAGTTCGAGCCGATCCATGTCACATTGCCAGCTGAATTGGGGACATACCCGGTAGACCCGACCATACCGACCCGTGTGACAGGAGGTGGTTCGATTGGCGCGGATTCAAGGCGTCCCACAGGAGAAGGCCGGCCCCATGGTGAAGCTCGTCTACTGGTTCATGCGCAGGGGCATGAGGAAGCTGACCGGGCGGGCGGCTCCCCATGGCAGCGGCATCGAACCAGTCGAGATCTGGGCCTACCAGCCGAAGATGTTGAGCGGCCAGGGCAAGTTCCAGGGGGCGGTGAGGAAGGGAAAGGCGATCGACGAGCGGCTGAAGATGCTGGTGGAACTCAAGGGCTCCCAGATGATCGGCTGCGAGTTCTGCGTCGACCTCGGCTCCCAGATCTGCCGCAACTCGGGACTGTCCGATGAGGAACTGCTGGCGCTTCCTGACTACCCGCGGAGCGAGCGCTTCACCGAGCGGGAGAAGCTGGCGCTCGACTACACAGTTGGAGTCATGCGCACGCCGGTCGACGTCAGCGATGCGCTCTTCGCTCGTATGAGGGAATGCTTTACGAACGAGCAATTGGTGGAGCTCACGGCGTTGCTGACCGTGGTCAACCTCGACCGCTTCAACGCGGCCTTTGGAATCGGCTCCGCAGGCTATTCGGAGGGGATGGTTTGTGTCCGGCCCGACCGCCCGGCCACGGAGCTACCGACTCCCACCCAGGTCGGGTAGTCCCAGCAGCTGGACGGTGGGGCCCGGCCGACTCCTGGCGGGGGACCAGCCGCCGGGCGAGGGCGAGGAGGAGGCGGCGCTCAGGAGGATAACGCGGCCCCACCAGTCGAGCTGCCTGCTCACGTCGCTCCAGCTCTCGCCCACCGCGACGCCCGTGCCGTTCGAGGAGACGAAGGCGATCAGGGAACCGGCACCGGCTAGCGGCGTCCCGCGCCGGGTGACTGAGGGCGGAACGATCACCATCTGGCGGGCGCGGTACACCGTCGGCTCCTCGTTCGCAGGCCAGAGCGGCACGTCTCTAATCAAGGACCGCGTCGGGCACTACGTCCATGGCGGCAAGATCGTGACGACGCTCCCATGACCCCCGGTGCGGCGGGAAGCAGAACCTGCCAGCGTCGGGTCGTAAGCGCGTGGCCTCCAGGATCGACCCGCCGTGCAAGACGAAGGTTGGTGATGAACACCTGGAAGGCTACGCTGTCTTCATCTGCCCCGGCCGGGGCCTCAACCGCTGTTTCCACAAGTCATGACGGTAGCTCTGGGCGGAGTAGCGGCGGGGTCGGCGAGCCTTCTAGCTGATCGTGGCCCCATCCACCGACCCCATACGCTGACGGCCGCGGCGGGTAGGGCGAAGCCCAGGCTGATCTTGGTGGCAGGGTCGGGCCCGCGCCAAGCGCCGCTGACGGCGAGGACCGCCAGGATCGCTAGCCGGCGGCGAATGCACCAAGGTGCGCCGCTGTTTGCAGAATCCCTGCTCCTGTTGGAGTGGCAGCTGCATCAGCGGGTTGCACCGCTTCCTCCAACGGGTCAGTCAACTCCCGGGAGGTGGTGGAACTTGAGGTGAAGGAGAGGGGGCAGAAGTTCATGCGGCCAGACCCGCGGTGAGGGGATTGGTGAGGGCTGGGGGCCCTTCCCCGAACAGCTGAGCCAGGGAGGTCTGGGAGAAGTACCGGCGCCCGTCCTGCCACTCGTCGCGCTGTTCCCGGAGCACCGCAGTGGCCAGCCTCAATAGGGCTGCGGAGTTAGGGAAGCTGCCCACCACCTTGGCTCTGCGATCCACCTCCGCGTTCACGCGCTTGATGGCATTAGGGGAACTGATCGAGCTGTGGTGCTCGAGCGGGAAGCTGAGATAGGTGAGGATGTCCTCCTCCGCGGCTCTGAGCAGGGCGGC
>JBJKSO010000044.1:0-5237 GCA_046703825.1 Candidatus Dormibacteria bacterium | reverse complement strand
GCTGAGGATCACCCGCTCCTCGCCGACCACCGCCGCCAGGGCGTCCCCGTTGAGGCCGTTCTGGAAGCTGACCACGTATCCATCGCCAGCGAGGCGCCCCCGCAGCAGCTCGGCCGCCGCCGCGGTGAGCTGGGTCTTGACCGCCACCGCGGCCCGCTCCAGGATCCCGGGCAGGCCGCCCGGGGTGACCACGTGGGCCGGCACCGTGAAGTTCTCCACCGGGCCCTCGATGGTGAGGCCGTTGGCGTTGATGGCGTCGACGTGGTCCTGGTCGGCGTCGCAGAGGAGGACGTCGTGCCCGGCGCGGATCATGTGGGCTCCGATGGTGCCCCCGATGGCGCCGGCTCCGATGATGGTCAGGCGCACCTCATCTCCCATTGCTCCGCGAAGCGACACCAAGCCGACTTGCGTCGGTTTGCCTCCCGGCCGCACCCCGCTCCCGATGATACTGAGGGGCACCACCGACGGCGAACTGGGGCCCTGGGCTACCCGGCGAGCGGGACCACGGTGCGGGGCAGGGCCCGGTAGGTGGGGTCCCCTTCCTCCCAGGCCAGGTAGCTGTTCCCGGGCTGGGTGCTGAGGCCCGCGTGGCGGCCCTTGGCGTCCACCGCCACCAGCTGCATGATCGGATCTCCCCCGGGGACGTCGAGCCCGCGCAGGTCGGCGACCGCCCTGGTGGCGGCCTCCCGCACCGACAGGCCGTCCGCCAGGCCGGCGACCACGGTCCGGGCCGTGCCGCCTCTGATGGCCAGCTCGCCCCAACCGGTGCAGGCCGCGGCCCCGTAGCGGTCGTCGCAGTAGTTGCCGGCCCCGATCACGGGGGTGTCGCCCAGCCGGCCCGGGTACTTCCAGGCCCAGCCGCTGGTGCTGACCGCCGATGCCAGGTGGCCCTCTCCGTCGATGGCGAGGAAGTTCACGGTCCCGGCGACGTGCTCGGGATCGGCGAAGAGGCTGGAGACCCGGTCCAGAAGCCGGCGACGCGAGTCATCGGGCCCGATGTCACCGCTCATGCCGGCCCTCCAGGCGTCCCTTGCCTCGGGGGTGAGCAGGTCCTCCGGTCTCATCCCGAGTTCCGCGGCCAGCCGCTCCGCACCCTCCCCCACCAGCATCACGTGCGGCAGGCGGTCCATCACCGCCCTTGCGATGCTGATCGGGTGGCGGTAGCCGCGCACCGCCCCCACCGCCCCGGCCCGGCGGGTGCGGCCGTCCATCAAAGAGGCGTCGAGCTCCACGGTCCCGGCCAGGTTGGGATACCCGCCGAACCCCACGGAGTGGTCCTCAGGGTTGTCCTCGACCTCGCGGGCGGCCGCCTCCACGGCGTCGATGGCGCTCCCACCGTTGAGGAGGATGGTCCAACCGGCTGCCATCCCCACCGAGCCGTTGGCGCTTGCCACCAGGAGCACGGCGCCAGTATATGGCTCGGCTGAGCATCAGGAGCGCGACTCCGACCCGAACCAGAAACCCTGCCCGCCTCGATGTCCGTGCTGCCACGGACTCCGGTAAATCCGGGGCGCGGAAGGCGACTGGTTCACTGCGGCGGTCCGCCATTGCCAATGTGTCCCTTCAGTAACCCCCCGCTCATCAAGACAACCGCAGGAAGAAGGAACACTCCGAGGGAAAGCGACTCGACCAAGAACGCAACCCATCCCAACCCGACACATACCCACGCACCCACCGTGGCCCGCTGATGTCGGCGACCATGCGCGATCTGCAGCAACCCTGCCTCGGCCACGCAGAGCACCAACACTGCACCGAGAAATACCAACACCTGGGAATGCCCTATCCCGAAGACACTTGGGGACAACGCGCGTACAACGCCCGCTCCCAGTAGAACCAGGAAGCTCCACAGGGTGGCGGCTGCAGCTAACTTCACTCCTGGGGACGGAGTCCAATGCGAGCCAGCCTCGCCAATCCAACTAGGCAATTGCGGTCGCCTCTTCCAGCGGCTCACACCACCCTCTCTTACGGCTCAGATCAGTTACCACCCCGGATGGTTCCCGAAGCCGGCAGTCACATGAGGTGTGAGCAAGTCGGCGCAGAGTCCGTCTTCCGCAATGCACCCTTGGTACGTCAGATTCCCGGCCGGAAAGCCATGGAGGAGCAGCGGCTCGTACACAGATTCAGTGGCGAACCCGCCGCAGAAGAGAGCATTCTGAAATGCGCCTGCAGTTTCGGTACTCCATACCTGCCCGCAACGCCATCCTTGCGTACGCTGATTTAGGATAAGGCCCCAACCGTCCACCCCGAAGTCGCCCCACGTGTAGCCCTCGCTGGCACCGGTGATGCAGGACCCGTTGGAGGTCCAGCTAGCGTAATTAACAAATCCATTGAGGTCGAGCCCGACTGGATCGGTCGTCCAGCCATGCACCCACCCCGTCTCTGAAATGTGTGCTCCGCCCACACTGGGAGCGGCGGATGTTTCCGGCGAGGAAGAGGCGGACGTAGACCCTGGTGGGGTCCCTTCCTCAATCTGTGCGTAGCAAGTGGCCGGCTGATAGGCAACCAACTGCTGCTCCATCGGTGCAGCGCCAGCCGTGAGAGTACCCGAGATTCGGAAGACACAGATGCCTGCCGATGTAGCAGTTCCGTGTTCGTAGGAAAATTGAGCATTAGTCAGTAGATCTTGTCCCCCCAACAGAGTCCACCCTCCGCTTTCGGCAGGTGGTCCAGTGCTGGCCAACAGAGTCATCGGCGAGGTACCGGACCCCGCATGCACTCTCCGATGCAAGGGTAGCGTGGGGGATCCGCCAGCCTGACCGAAGCCGATGATGAGCAGAGATGTCACCACCGAAGGAATCAAAAGTCGACTCGTAACCCGCATGTGCATAGGCCGACCTGGATGGGATTCTCGCGGTGGAGTATTAGGTCGGATCGTAGCATAGACCGGAAGCGTTGCGTCCTCATTGGACGGTACTCAGGGGATCGGAGCCCCTGCGACTGCCGACGTCTAGCCATCTGGGTTCAGGCGGCGGCCTCGGAGTGATGCAGTGCGACCGTGTAAGCGACTGGGAGGTCGGTGCCGGGGTAGGGGCCCGGAGGTCGCTGAGGTCGGCGCAGAGGCCCTGGAGCGCCCGGCGGTGAAGGGGCGTGTCGAGTGGATCGAGGGTCACCATGATCCGGGTGCCGGGGGCCGATTGCGGCCGGCGTCACCTGGTCACGACAGGTGTAGCGGCGCTTGCGGAGGCGGTCGATCTCCGCCCCCAGAGTGCGGAGCTGCTTGACCCTGCCGCCCTGCGCGACCTTGAGCCCGTGGGCGGTGCGCCCGCCGGTGCGCGGCTCGTCGAGCACTCCCCGGCCCAGCGCCGCCCGGAGGGTCGTCTGCAGCTCGCAGCGCTTGGCCTGCAGTGCCCGCTCCACCTGTTTGCGTTCGGGATTGGGCACCAGCTGAGCGCCGTCGGCCTCGGCCCAGGCAGAGTCGAGGAGTTGGTCCAGCCCGTGGTGCTCACCGCTCTACCTGAAGAGGTTCTCCTGCCGCCAGCGGGCAAACATGCGGCAGGCGAGCTTGGCCGCCTGCACCTCCGCCAGGCTGGTGAGGATTGGGGCCTGGTGCCCGGTCGTCGTCCGCACCACGATCCGCCGCCAGGGGCCACTGCGTCCGACTCCCACGTGATCCTCGGCGAGCCCGAACTGGACCCGGCGGCCCTCGAGGCGGACCTCGCGCCGCTGGGAGCGCTCCTGGGACAGGTGCAAGTCGCCGCGCTGGTACGTGAGGAAGTCGATCCCCTGCTTGCGGAGCCATGCGAAGAGCTGGCCGTCGCAGCCGCCGGGGTCGAAGACCACGGTGAAGAGGCGGTCGCTGGCGACCTCTCGGATCGCCGCCACCAGCCGCCGCATCGCCTGCGCCATGGTGGCGTTGCCGGGGTCGGTCAGGAACAGCAGCGGCCGATCCCGCAGGTCGTTGACGAAGTAGGTGGACACGCCCGGGAGGGGCACCTGCCGCTGCGTGCTCCAGACTTTGGCCAGTCGCCGCTCGCCGTAGTAGGCGTGGATATGGCCGTCGACGTAGAGGTAGGCATTCGCCACCAGCCCCCTCGCGATACAGCGCCGGGCCAGCCCGACCGCGAATGGTCCGGCCTGGTGTTGCGTCACCAGCTCGGCCAGTTTGCGCCGCAGCGTCTTCACCGCTGGCGCCAGCCCCGAGCCCACAACCGGCCCGAACTCCCAGCGCCGAAGGTGGTTGGCCGCTGCCACCGTTGTCCGCGAGAAGAGGGTGAGGAAGAAGAGGGTCAACGTTGCGGCGCGCACCCAGAAGCGCGCCAAGCGGTGCAGTCGGAAGCAGCCCCGCGCCATCTCCACCAGCCCCAGCATCTGCGGTTCCGGGTAGCACAGGGTCGCCGCCAGGTAACGCCCGCGGGCGCGTGGGGGCATGATCGCGGGCGGGTCCCAGGCGAGCCCGGCCCCACCGCCCGCCAGCGCGCCGGCCCAGCTCCGCCAAGGTCTCGTCCGTGTGGGCAGCGATCACGGCCTGCACTTCCGGGGTTACGAGGAACGGGCCCTTGCGGCCCCGCTTCCCCGGCACCACCGCCGTCAGTCCCCCCGCCTCCATGCGCTGCTGCACCCGCGCAATGGTGTTGCGATGGCGACCCATCGCGCCGGCCAGGGCCACGTGGGAGGCGGCCTGCGCGCTCGTCAGCAGCGCAATCGCGGCATCCTCGCTGGCCTTGTCACCCACCGCGTGGCGGGCAATCGCCAAACCATCGACAAAGTTGGCCCGCTCCCCATCGCTGCTCACCAGCTGCAAGCGGCGGCCCAGCGGCATCGGGGGCTGTGGCTCGAGGTCCAGATTCGGTCCCGGAGCCAGCTGCCCCGTGCCCCCCAGTGTGCCAGAAAGCACCACTAATCGGGGAAGGCTGAGCCAACTCCATGTCCTGAAGTCTGGACTGACGTCCCGATGCCGGCTTGGTAGCTCGCAGTTCGGCAACCATCGTCGGAGACCGCGACTCCTTCGTGATTGACAACGGAGGGGGACGGCGGCCGACCTGACGGTCCCCAGGTCATTATCGGCCTTGGTCGCTCCTGCCTTCGGCCGGGCGCTCCGGTAGTACCTCGAGTTTCGCACTTTAGGCAGCAGCCAACTCCCAGGCCTGCTGGACTTGGCGAATTTCTGCTGGAGTGGGCTGGGAAAGCCGACCTGGCATAAATGGCTCTCCTGTCGCTTCCGTGGGTGATCTGACGAGCCCCTGAGCGAGAACACGCCGCTGCCGCCTACCTTTCCGGCTGTTGACTGCTGGAACGGA
>JBJKSO010000043.1:0-19140 GCA_046703825.1 Candidatus Dormibacteria bacterium | reverse complement strand
AAGCGGTATCCGAGGGCTCGGGCCATGCCGGTACCGCCGTCGGTGGAGGCGCTGCCGCCAATTCCCACCAGTATCCGGCGGGGCTTTTGCCGCAGCGCGGCCCGGATCAAGAGCCCCAGCCCCCGGGTGGAGGAGGTGAGCGCCGTCTGCGGGCCGGGCTTGGCCACTTGGGCGAGGCCGCAGACCCCGGCGAGCTCCACCACCGCGGTCGGCGCTGACTCCGGCGGAAGCCAGCCCACGCGGGCGCGCACCGGCTCCAGCAGTGGGCCGCAGGCCGCGTGCCGGGAGAACCGGCCCCCCCCGGCGCGGGTCACGGTACCCAGAAACCCGTCCCCCCCGTCCGCCAGCGGAAGCGCCGAGATCTCCGCTCCGGGTAGGCCACGCCGGACCCCAAGACAGATGGCTGAGGCGGCGCCCTCGGGGGTCAGGGTTCCCTTGAAGCTGTTGGGTGCGACCAGGATCTGCGGACGCCGGATCATCGCGGCTGCGTGCGCAGCTCGCAGCGCGAACCCGGGCTCTCGTTCATGTCGCGTGTACCATGTGCTCTCGGTGTGCTCTCGGTAAGAGCGCGTCCTTGCAAATACGAAGATGGGCAAGAGTGACCAGCGGCGGCTAACTCGGGCAGTCGGCACGCTCCGCCGCCTGCGGGAATGGCGCCGGCTGACCATCCGTCGCCGGATTCTCGTGGCCATGCTCGGGGTGTCGGTGATTCCCCTTGCCATCTTCGGGCTCGCGGGCCTGGCCGCGCTCTCCGGGCTGAACTCCGGGGCCCTGAACACCGCCACCAGCAATCTCGAAACCTCCCAGAACAACCACCTGAGCGACCTGGTCGGCAGCAAGGCGGTGATCGTCAACAACGAGCTGCAGTCGGTGCAGAACGAGCTGGCGCTGGTGAGCCAATCGGCCCGCAACCTGCTCAGCGCCGCACCTCCGGCTGGGGGCGGCAACCAGGACGTCTCCCTCTACGGCACCGGCTCCAGCGGGCAGGGGCCGGCCCTGGAGGCACTGGGCGCCCAGATGCTGATCTTGCAGAAGATCCATCCTGAGGTGGCCCAGGTCTGGGCCCAAGTAGGGGGAATGATCGCCGTCTCCCCGGAGGGATCGGTGCCGTCTGATCTGCCCGGCAGCGCCGTTCTCCCGCCGCCGTCGGCCATCGCCTCGGGGCAGCAGCGGCTCACCCTGGCCACGTCCAAGTGGCAGCAGCTCGAGCCCTCGCCCAACCAGGCGGCTCAGCGGGCGATCTGGACCCCCGTGTACGGGAACCCAGTCGACGGCGGCGACACGGTGACCGTTCTCACCAAGGCGGTGGCCGCGGACGGGGCGCCGTTCCTGGTCGGCGCCAACATCACGGTCAAGAACATCGTCAGCACCTTCCTGGAGAGCGCCCCCGAGTCCGGCCAGGGGGCCTACGCCTTCCTGGTCAGCAGTTCGGGCCAGCTGCTCAGCACCGGGCCCGGGGGAGCGGCCCAGCTGGGCGTCAGCCCCAAGCACAAGGGGTCGGCCAACGTTGACCTCACCTCCAACAAGAGCCCCTGGTACCCGGCCGCGATTCCCATGGAGGACGGGCTGTCCGGGCAGAAGACGCTGAACCTATCCGGAGACACCGTGGTGGTCTTCTACAGCCCGCTCCCGGCCAGCGAATGGAGCCTCGGGGTGGCCGTCCCGGTCTCGGCCATCGACGGCAGCGTGGTTGGATTCTCCAACACCATCAGCCACGGCCTGTTCAGCGTCACCGCACTGCTGCTTCCGATCGTGGTGGTGCTGGCGGTGCTGGTGGTGCTGGTGACCAACCTTCTCAGTGGGCGGCTGATCAAACCGCTGGGCCGCCTGACCGAGGCTGCCGGCCGCATCGCCTCGGGAGACCTGGGGACGCCGGTGGACGCGACCCGCGAGGCGGCGGACGAGATCGGGACTCTGGAGGGTGCGCTCGAGCGGATGCGCATCCGGCTGCGCGGGCAGCGCCGCCAGATCGAGGCTGCCCGCAGACAGCTGGAGCGCCGGGTGGAGCAGCGCACCTCCGAGCTCAGCCAGCGCAACCACGAGCTCGCCACCCTCAACGCGCTCGGCAGCGAGATCAGCCGCTCGCTGGTCATAGGCGACGTGGCCACCGCCGCCGCCCTCAAGATGCTGGAGCTCCCCGGCGTTGAGGAGGTATCGGTCTACTTGGAGGGAGGGCTGCAGAGCAACCTGCAGCTGGTCGGCCACGCTGCCGCCGAGGGAGTGGCGGAACGGGACGGGGTCGAACTGCGCTCGATCCTGCGCCGCCTAGACAGTCCCCCCGACAGTCCGGTCCGTGATGGATCGGTGGTCGCGGTCCCCCTGGTGGCCGCCGGGGTCCGGGTGGGATACCTGCTGCTGCACACCGCAGCGCCGGTGAGTGAGGGTCAGCTGGAGCTGCTGCAGCTGGTCGGCGGGCAGCTGGCCCTGGCGCTGCGCAACGCGCAGCTCTTCGTGGACACCCAAGAGCTCGCCACCATCAACGAGCGCAACCGGATCGCCCGCGAGATCCACGACACGCTAGCCCAAGGCCTGGCCGGGATCATCATCCAGCTCCAAGCGGCGGATGGCTGGCTGGGGCGGGATGAGGCTCGGGCCCGCCACTCGGTGGCCCACGCAACCGAGCTTGCCCGCTCGAGCCTCCAGGAGGCACGGAGGTCTGTGTGGGATCTTCGCCCGGAGGTGCTGCAGCGGTCGGGACTGGCTGGCGCTCTCCGGGAGGAGCTGGGGCGCATCGGCGACCGGCACGGAGTCAACACCTCGATTCGTGTGCGGGCGCGCCGGTTGAATCTGCCCGCCCGAACCGAGGTGGCCGTCTTCCGAGTAGCCCAGGAGGCGCTCAGCAATTCCGTGCGGCACGGGCAACCGTCGGTGATCTCGGTCGAGCTCCGAGTGGCCGACGGGCAGCTGGTGATGACCATCGCGGACGATGGCGCGGGCTTCGACCCGAGCAGGCCGGGCCGGGCGGGGGCCTTCGGCCTCACCTCCATGAGCGAGCGCGCCGCCGCCTGCGGCGGCGAGGTGGCGGTGACCAGCCATCCCGGCTCTGGAAGCCAGGTGGAGATGCGGGTGCCCCTGCCCGAGTCGCCCACGGGGGCGGCCAGACGTTGATCCGCGTCCTGGTCGCCGACGATCACCCGGTGGTGCGCCAGGGTCTGCGCGAAATGCTCGACATCGAGCCCGACCTGGAGGTGGTGGCGGACGCCGCCGACGGCAGGGAGGCGGTCGAGCACGCGGTTGAGCAGGATGTCGACGTCGTGCTGATGGATGTGCAGATGCCGGGAACGGACGGCATCTCAGCGCTGCGTGAGATCAGGCGGCTGCGCCCGGAGACCAAGGTGGTGATGCTGACCACCTTCGGCCACGAGAACTATGTGGTCCCCAGCCTCAGAGCGGGCGCTCAAGGGTACCTGCTCAAGGATGTGAGCCGGGCCGAGCTCGCCGATGCGATCAGGCGGGTGGCGGCCGGCGAATCCCTGCTGGAGCGCGGCGAGGAGCCGGTCCCTCACGGAACCCAGATCAGCGGGCGTGAGCTCGAGGTCCTGTCTCTGATGGCCAAGGAGATGTCCAACCGGGAGATCGCCAGCTCCCTGCACCTTAGCGAGAACACCGTCAAGACCCACGTGAGCCACCTGCTCACCAAGCTCGGGGCCTCGGATCGATCTGGGGCGGTATTGCGCGCCTGGCACCAGGGCCTGCTTTCTTAACGGCAGCCAGAAATCACCCTGGCGAGGGATGACAGCCCTCTCGGCCGAGACCTAGCATCGGATAACTGCCAGTAGCAGTGCCGCGGGCGCGCGCCTGAGGATATGACGTAGCACGACACTGAGGAGGACTTTGAGCAAAGTGAGAATACCGTCGAAGCTGGCGTTCTGGCGCACAGCGGGACTGGTCGCGGTGGGGGCCGTCCTTGTCGCTGCCTGTGGCAGCGTGGCCAGTACGTCCCACAGTACCGCCAAGACCGGCGGCGTCGTGACCTTCGCCGAGGGTCCGGCGGCTCCGCCGAACTATATCTTCCCGCTGGCAAGCGGGCCCTACTTCTCGGTGACCAACCTGTCGGACTTCTCCCAGATCATGTACCAGCCGCTGTACTGGTTCGGGAAGAACGGGGAGCCGGTTTACAACCCCCAGCTGAGCATTGCGTACGCACCAAAGTTCAGCAACGGCAACAAGACGGTCACCATCAAGATGAAGCACTGGAAGTGGTCTGACGGCAAGCCGATCACCTCGCGCGACGTGATCTTCTGGATGAACCTCCTCAATGCGGCCATCTCGCCGGCTGCCGCCAACGTCGGCAGCAGCAGTGCTCCCGGGCCCGGCTGGGGAGCGTTCGTGAGCGGGGCTTTCCCGCAGAACGTGACCAGCTACAAGGCGACCGGAACCTACAGCATCCAGATGCAGCTGAACGCTTCGTACGACCCGACCTGGTTCCTCTACAACGAGCTGAGCCAGATCTACCCGCTGCCGCAGCACGCCTGGGACAAGACCTCGGCCAGCAGCCCGGTGGGGAACTACGACACGACCGTTCCCGGGACTGCCACGAGCGGAGCCCTCGCGGTCGCGCAGTTCATCAACACGCAGTCGCAGGACACCTCGACCTACGCCACCAACCCACTTTGGAAGGTGGTGGACGGGGCGTTCAAGATGCAGCAGTACACCTCGACCGGCTTCGTGAAGATGGTGCCGAACAAGAACTATTCCGGCCCCTTCAAGCCGAAGGTCTCCGCCTTTGAGGAGCTGCCCTTCACCACCGACACAGCTGAGTTCAACTCGCTGCGCGCGGGCGACCTGACCATCGGGTACATCCCCGGCCAGGACTTGCAACAGAAGGGCTTCCTCCAGCGGCAGGGCTACGTCTACTCGCCCTGGAACGACTTCGGCTTCACTTACTTCCCCTACAACTTCACCAACCCGACCACGGGACCGATCTTCAACCAGCTGTACTTCCGCCAGGCCTTCCAATCCCTGGTGAACCAGAAGCAGTACATCAACGACTTCGCCCACGCGGGCTACGCGACCAACGGCCCAGTGCCCCTGGTGCCCAAGGGCAACCCGGACGTGAGCACGCTCGAGGGTGGCAAGCAGATCTACCCGTACAACCCGAGCAAGGCGGTGTCCCTGCTCAAGGACCATGGCTGGTCGGTGCACCCCGGCGGCAGCACCACCTGCACCAGCCCGGGCACGGGCCCGAGCAACTGCGGGGCCAACATCAAGTCGGGCCAGGCGCTGAACTTCACCCTGGCCTACGCCAGCGGCTCGACGGTGCTGACCGAGGAGCTGCAGGCGATGAAGTCGGCGATGTCGAAGGAAGCAGGGATCACCCTGACCCTCTCGTCTGAGCCGTTCTCCTCAATCCTGGGGCTGGCCTTCGCCGGGTGCGTCATCGCCAAGCCCTGCAACAACTGGGACATGGCGGACTGGGGCGGTGGCTGGGTGTACTCGCCCGACTACTTCCCAACCGGCGGAGAGCTCTTCAGCGGCGGCACCAGCTCGGCGGCAGGCTCCAACGGTGGCGACTACTACTCGCCGACCCTGAACAGCCTGATCAACAAGACCCACACCGTGCCGACGAAGGCCGCCGAGTACAAGGCGCTCTTCAAGTACGAGGACTACGCCGCCAAGAACCTGCCCGTGGTGTACATGCCCAGCGGCCCTTACCAGCTGACCATGTACAAGAAGACCCTCTCGGGGATCGCCCCTCAGGGGATCTACGACGAGATCTACCCCATGAACTACTCACTTTCCAAGTGAGGCGGCGAATCCGATAAACTGATCGAAACTGGCGGGGGTCCGGCGAGAGCCGGACCCCCTTGCCTGTCCGGGGGTGGCAGGAAGAGGGAACAGATGGTCGGTTATCTGATAAGGCGACTTCTCCAGGCGGTGATCGTGGTGGTTGGCGTCACCATCATCACCTTCATCCTGCTGCACCTCCTGCCGGGAAACCCGGTTCGGGCCATCCTCGGCCCTCGGGCGAGCGCGGCCAACGTGGCGGCGCTGACCAAGCAGTTGGGACTCAACCAGCCTCTACCGGTGCAGTACTGGACCTGGCTGGTTCACCTGTTCACCGGGAATTTGGGCTTCTCCTACAAGCAGAACGCCCCGGTAACCACTCTCTTGGCCCAGCGGCTGCCCAACACGCTCTTGCTGGTGGGTACCTCTACCATCATCGCGATCGCGCTGGCCATACCTTTGGGCGTCATGCAGGCGGTGCGCCGGAACAAGCCGGACGACTACGCGATCACCGGTCTCGCGTTCATCTTCTACTCGATGCCCACCTTCTTCCTGGGCATCCTGCTGATCATCCTCTTCAGCGCCACGCTCAACTGGCTCCCTCCGGAGGCTCCGCAGTCCCAAGGCAACCTCTTCTCCCAGCTGAACGCGCTGGTGCTGCCGATTGCCACCCTGACCCTGGTCAGCCTCGCCCTGTTCTCCCGCTACATGCGCAGCTCGATGATGGAGAACCTGGTCCAGGACTACATCCGGACCGCGAGGGCGAAGGGCGTGTCTTTCAGGCGGCTGCTGTTCCGGCACGCGTTGCGGAACGCCTTGATCCCGATCTTGACACTGATCGGGATCAGCATTCCGGGGATCGTCGGCGGCGCCATTGTGACCGAGCAGGTGTTCAACTACCCGGGCATGGGGCT
Organism: Candidatus Dormibacteria bacterium; assembly: GCA_046703825.1. GTDB lineage: Bacteria > Chloroflexota > Dormibacteria > Aeolococcales > Bog-877 > JBJKSO01. Next base: position 12,499 of record JBJKSO010000043.1, on the reverse strand, counting down.
GCTCTTCATCGACGCTGCGGTCACCTCCGATTTCCCAGTGCTGTTGGGCGTGACCTTCGTCATCGCCATCGCCACCGTGATCGGCTCTCTCGTGGCAGACATCCTCTATGCGGTGGCCGATCCCAGAATCCGGTACGTCTCGTGAGCTACCTATTCGGAGCGGCTGAGGTATGAGCGTTGGTGTCGGCAGCGCCAATGTGGACATCACCGACCAGAGCGAAGGTGCTGTACCCGAGGGCGGAGAAGCCTATGTAGGCGGAAGCATCTGGCGCCTCATCCTTGGCGTCTTCCTAGAGAACAAGATGGCCGTGCTCGGGGTGGGGATCATCGTCTTCATGGTGCTCTTCTCCTTCGTCGGGCCGCTGATCTACCACACCCAGCAGGTGTTCGCCAACCCGGCCATCCACGATCAAGCACCCAGCTTCCACCACCTGCTCGGTACCGACGACGAGGGGTACGACAACCTAGGCAGGCTCATGTTGGGTGGGCAGACGTCGCTGGAGGTGGGCTTCGCCGCCGCCGGGATTGCGGTCTTCGTCGGCGTCGTCTGGGGAGCCATCGCCGGTCTGGCGGGCGGAGTGGTTGACGCCGTGATGATGAGAATCGTCGACGTCTTCCTCGCGCTGCCGCTGCTGGTGGCGCTGATCCTCCTCGGTGCAATCTTTGGCGCTTCGCTGCCGGAGATGATCATCGTCATCGGCCTGGTCGCCTGGCTGGTCCCCGCCCGTCTGGTTCGCGGCGAGACGCTCACGCTGCGAACGCGCGATTTCGTCCAGGCGGTGCAGGTCATGGGTGGCGGCAACCGCCGCGTGCTCTTCCGCCATGTCATCCCCAACACCGTCGGAACGATCATGGTGAACGCCAGCTTCCAGGTCGCCGACGCCATCCTCTTCGTCGCCACCTTGAGCTACCTTGGCCTCGGGATCCAACCTCCCGCCACCAACTGGGGTCAGCAGCTGTCCAACGGCATCAACTTCATCTTCGACGGCTACTGGTGGCTGATATACCCGGCCGGAATCTCCATCATCCTCTGCGTGGTCGCCTTCAACTTCATCGGCGACGCCATGCGGGATGCCTTCGAGGTCCGTCTGCAGAAGCGCTGATCGGTCCCAGGCTGGTCCCCCGCCGCCGCACGAAGTCGCCGTGGCGGGCTCGACAGCCATCCCCCTAGACGGGTGACGGTGCCCGCCTCTAAGGTGGCTGCATGAGAAGGCGCATCGAGGGTTCTGTCACCTCCCTGTCTTGGATCCCATCGGAGGCCATCGCCGGGATGACCCGGCTCCCGTTCGACATCGGCATCACCCACTACGACGCCGCCCCGCCGGACAAGATCGAAGACCTGGAGGCGCTCCGCGAGGCGGACCGCTTCCGCTTCGCCAACCGCCTCTCCGCCTGGATCGACGTCGAGGGCGAGCGCATCACCGGCCACGGGTACAGCGGGGGCGGAATGATCGGGTCCACCACGGTGCAGCTGGGTTCCGCCCGGATAACCTTCGCGGCCTTCCCGCTTGCCGATCTGCAGCGCCCGCCTCAGGTGGGGGACGGCTGGGTGCGCTTCGAGCAGACCGCTGGTGGTCGCACTGGCCTGCCCGCGCCGCGCCGCGTGGCCCATCCCCCTTTCATCCAGGTCTCGGCTCCGGTGGCCTGGACAACTCTGGGCCTCACCATCGGTCAGGACGGCGCCATCACGCACGAGGTCGTGGGCGCCAGTCCCTTCCCCCGGCACTGGATCTACGACGGAGGCGGCGACCTGGTGCAGAAGACCGGGCTGGTCGACTTCCGTGACTGGTACAGCCGCGCCTTCGGCAGCCACACCCCGTGGGGGGGCGAGGACTCGCCGGCGCTGGTCACCCAGGCGGAGACGGCGCTGGAGCGCGAGCTCTCCGAACACATCATGCGCGGCGGGACCAAGCCTGACATCCGCAGCATTCGCATCGGCGAGACCTTGGTCGAGGCGGGACAGCTGGGCAGTGAGCTGTTCCTGCTCTTGGACGGGGTGCTCTCGGTTGAGGTTGGCGGACGCGAGGTGGCGACGGTGGCCAGCGGAGCCGTCTTGGGCGAGCGAGCCTTGCTGGAGTCGGGGGAGCGCACCGCCACACTTCGCGCCGTCACCCCATGCCGGGTGGCCGCGGTCGAGGGTTCGCAGATCGACCCCGGCTTTCTCCGCCAGCTGGCCGAGGGCCATCGCCGCGAGGATTCCCCAGAGCCCAAGCGCTGACCGCGCTGGCGCCGGCCGGGTCGGGCTAGGCGGCTGCCCCGGCGGCAGGCGGCTGCAGGGGGAAGTGGCAGGCCGCCTGGTGGTTGGGCCCGAAGGAGCGCAAAACCGGCTCGACCTCGGCGCAGACATCCTGGGCACGAGGACAGCGGGTGCGGAAACGGCAGCCCGACGGCGGGGTGATCGCGGAAGGCAGCTCCCCGCGCATGGGCTGGGAGTCCTTGGCCCGCTCGCGCTTGGGGTCCGGTTCCGGGATCGCGTTGATCAGCCCCTGGGTGTAGGGGTGAGCGGGCTTCTCGTAGATCTCGTTGCTAGGTCCGACTTCCACCAGCTTGCCCAAGTACATGACGCCGATCCGGTCCGACACGTACTTGACCACCGACAGGTCGTGGGAGATGACGATGTAGGTGAGCCCGTGCTTCTCCTGGAGGTCGTTCATCAGATTGAGGATCTGTGAGCGGATGGAGACGTCCAGCGCCGACACCGGCTCATCCGCAACGATCAGCTTGGGGTTGAGGGTGAGCGCCCGGGCCAGCCCGATGCGCTGGCGCTGCCCGCCGGAGAACTCGTGGGGATAGAGGTCCACCGCCTTGGGGCTGAGCCCGACCTCCTGCAGCAACTGGCGGACTCTGGCCGCCTGCTCCTCCTTGTTGCCGATCTTCTGTACCACCAGCGGTTCGCGGACGATGGTTCCGACTCGCATCCGGGGGTTGAGCGAGGCGTATGGATCCTGAAACATCAGCTGCAGATCCCGCCGCCGCTGGCGCAGCTGCGCTCCATGCAGGGAGGGGACGTTGGTGCCCTCGAACCAGATCTCGCCTCCGGTTACCTTCTCCAAGCTGACGATCAGCCTTCCAATGGTGGTCTTGCCGCAGCCGGACTCACCCACCAGCCCAAAGGTTTCGCCCTTGGCGACGCTGAAGCTCACGTCGGAAACCGCCTTGACCGACCCGATCTTGCGCTGCAGCACCGCGCCCGCGGTTACCGCGAACTCCTTGACCACATGCCGCAACTCGAGAAAGTTGTCGGAGGGAGCCGAGGCGCCGTCCGATTGGGTCTCGGTGGCGGGCTCCCGCTCGCGCAGCCGCTGGAAGACGCTCATGCCGCCGAGACTCCCGGGGAGGCCGGCGCTCCCACCCGTCCCACCGGGTTGAAGCAGGCGTAGACATGGTTCGGGTCCGGCCCGCCCAGAATCGGCTCCTGCTCGCGGCACTTGGCGGTCGCGTAACGGCAGCGGGGTTGGAACCGACAGAAGGCGGGCGGGCGGCTCAGATCCGGCGGCAGGCCGGGAATGCTGTAGAGGCGGTCCTCCTGGCGCTGATCCAGCCGCGGGATGGACGCCAGCAGGGCTTCGGTGTAGGGATGATGCATGTCCTCGAAGAGCTCGGCCGTCTCGGCCGCCTCGACGATCTTGCCCGCGTACATGACCATCACCCGGTCCGCCCGTCCCGCGATGACCCCCATGTCGTGGGTGATCAGCATCACGGCCATCCGCAGCCGCTGCTTCAGGTCGTAGAGCAACTCCAGGATCTGCAACTGAATGGTGACGTCCAGCGCCGTGGTGGGCTCGTCGGCGATCAGCAGCTTGGGCTCGCACGAGAGCGCCATGGCGATCATCACCCGCTGCCGCAGGCCGCCCGAGAGCTGGTGCGGGTAGTCCTTGAGCCGCTCGCGGGGCTTGGGCATACCGACCAGGCCGAGCACATCCGCGGCGCGTTCGAGAGCCGCCTCCTTGCTGGCGTTGCGGTGGATCCGCACCGCCTCGGCGATCTGATCCCCTACCGACATCGTCGGGTTCAGCGAGGTCATCGGGTCCTGAAAGATCACCGCGATGTCGTTGCCCCGGACCTTCTGCATCTCCTTTTCCGACATCCCCACCAGCTCACGGCCCGCCAGCTTGATGCTGCCGGCGGCGATGTAGCCTCCCGGAGGCAGCAGTCCCATCACCGACATCCCGGTCATGGTCTTGCCGCATCCCGACTCACCCACCACCCCTACCGTCTCGCCCTCGTCGATGGTCAGCGAGACTCCGTCGACGGCATGCACCTCGGAGGAGCGCTGCCGGATCTTGGTGTGAAGGTCGGTTACTTCTAGAAGGGCCATTCGGTCCAGGTGGATCAGTCCAAGCGGAATTCAGCCGAGCGTCGCGCGAAGTATAGCCGTATCGAGGCTACTCCCCGGGCGGGTGACCCCGAATCTTATAAGGCGTGCCGGGGGCTTCGCTCGGTGCGGGGACCTCAGCCGCTAGATTGGGATGGTCGACGGCCTAGGAGGTAGCCCATGAAGGCGATTCTCACCACGCCCGGCAAGTCGGGCAGCGTCCGCTTAGGGGACATCGACCAACCTTCCGGCACCGGGATGGTGGAAGGGGCGGACGGCAAGCCAGCCGATCCCGTCGAGGTCCAGGTGCTGGCCGTTGGGGTGTGTGGCACCGACCTGGAGATCGCCAACCAGGGCTACGGCGCCGCCCCGGCGGGCAGAGAGCAACTGGTCCTGGGCCACGAGAACTTGGGTCGAGTGGTGAGTGCCCCCTCGGGATCGCAGTTGGAGGCGGGGCAGTTGGTGGTGGCGACGGTGCGCCGCCCCTGCCCCGAGCGCTGTCCGCCCTGCGCCGTGGGGCACAGCGACGACTGTCTCACCGGTCACTACACCGAGCGGGGCATCAAGGGGCGCGACGGTTACATGGCGGAGCGCTACGTCGAGTCGCAGGACTACCTGATCCCGCTGCCGAACACGCTCTCCAAGATCGGTGTGCTGATGGAGCCCAGCAGCATTGTCGAGAAGGGGCTGATCCAGGCCTTCAAGATCCAGCAGGTGCGCCTGCCCTGGGAGCCGCGGCGCGCACTGATCTGCGGGGCGGGAGCCATCGGGCTCCTGGCCGCCGCCTTCCTCCGGCTACGGGATATCGAGGTCACGCTGGTTTCCAAGATGGCGGACGGTTCGCCGGCTCAGCAGGTGGCCTCGGAGCTGGGGGCACACCTGCTGGACGCGGATCAGCACCCGATCCCGACCCTTTCCGGCGAGCTGGGCTCGATCGACCTGGTCTTCGAGGCCACCGGCAGCTCGGTGGTGGCGATGCAGGCGATCAGTGCCACCGGCCACAACGGCGTGTGCATCCTGAGCTCGGTCACCGCCGGCACCCGCACGGTGACGGTGGATTCGGCGGCTCTCAACCTGGACATGGTGCTCGGCAACAAGCTGGTGCTGGGTACCGTCAACGCCAACCGAACCCACTTCGAAGCTGCCGCCCGGATGCTGGGCGCCGCAGCTCGCAAGTGGCCCAAGCTGCTGGAGCAGCTCATCACGCGGACGGTGCCGGCGGAGTCCTTCCAGGAGGCGTTCGACCGGCGCGGCAACGACATCAAGACGGTCATTCAGTTCTCCTGAGCAGCGCGGCGGCTCAAGCGGGCGAGGTTGGTGAACAGGGCCGGGTGCGCTAGGCTCGCCCCCGGACCCGAGCGCGCCAGCCTACTCTCAGCTCACGCGGGCGACTCCAGGAGGTAGCCATGTTTCCCCAGTCGAGAGGAAGGTTCAGCCGGCAGGCGCACTGTGACCTGCCTGAGGGGACTATTGAAGAGGAGTACGCGCGAGGCGGCTTCTTCGGCCCCGCCTCGCACCTCTACCACCAGCACGCCCCGACCGAGTGGCTGCGTATCGAGGGTCCCTTGCGGCCCCGTGCCTACGACCTTCGGCGGGTGGAGGCGCGCGATGCCGCCGACCCCGGCGCCGCGGTCACGCCCGTCCTGGGCAACGCCGACTTGCGCATCCAGGTCTCGCGGCGCACGGTGGCCATGCCCTACAGCTACCGCAACGCCGACACCGACCTCATCTACTTCGTGCACCGCGGGCGCGGGCAGATGCCCACCGACTTCGGCCTGCTCGCCTACGAGCAGGGGGACTATCTGGTGCTCCCGCGGGGCTGCACCCACCGCATCCTTCCCGAAGGCGAGGAGAGCTTTCTGCTCGTGATCGCCTCATCCGACCAGCCGGAGTTCCCGCCCGCGGATCGCATGGGCCAGCACTCCCCCTACGACAGGGCGGTTCTGCGGCTCCCCGAGCTGCCGCTTGAACCGGGGCCGCCCAACCAGCGGGGCGAGTGGGATCTGGTGATCGAGCGCGAGGGGCTCTGGACCAAGGTGGCCTACCCGTTCGATCCGATCGACACCGTCGGCTGGAAGGGCGACCTCAGTGCGTTCGCCCTCAACGTGCGCGACATCCGGCCGGTCACCGCCGGCCGCTACCATCTGCCGCCGTCGGTGCACACCACCCTGCGCACACCCAACTTCGTGCTGTGCACCTTCGCCCCCCGGCGGGTGGAGGGGATCGACGACCCCGGCGCGGTGCGGCTTCCCTTCTACCACCGCAACATCGACTACGACGAGGTGCTCTTCTACCACGCCGGCCAGTTCATGAGCCGCGCCGGGATCGACGCCGGAATGATGACCTGGCATCCCCAGGGCATCCACCACGGTCCTCAGCCCAAGGCGATCCAGCGCGACCGCCAGGGCGGCAAGACCCACCATGACGAGGTGGCGGTGATGATCGACGCGCTGCACCCCCTGCACCCGCTGGAGGCTGCCCAGGGCGCCGAGATCGTCGAGTACGCCGAGTCGTGGATGCCGAACATCGACGACTGAGCCTCCAAGGTGCGGTTCGCCAGCGCGGCGCTCCAGGGCCCGACCGGGCCGGTCCCAAGACTGGTGGCCGTGCTGGACAACGAATCCCTGGTCGACGTCACCGCCGCCGGGGAGCTCTGGTGGGCTCTCCAGGGGTGCGCCGACGCGGCGGCCTGGGCCGCGGTCACGTTTCCTCCCCATTTGCTGGGGCTGCTGCGTGGCGGCGAGCGGGCCCTGGAGATGGCGGCGGAAGCGGTGGAGTTGGCGATCCGTGAAGGCGCCGAGGTTGTCCCCTCCGGCGCTCGCGTCCAGCCGCCGGCCTCCGAGCTGACCTCTCTGCCCCTGCTGCGCCCACCGCTGATCCGCGACTTCTACAGCTTCGAAGGTCACGTGGCGGCGGGGGCGGCGCGCAGGGGCGAAGCCATTCCCGAGCCCTGGTTTCGGCGTCCCTTCTACTACAAGGCCAATCCGGCCACGATCCTGCCCCCGGGCGCCGAAGTTCCCTGGCCCGCCTACACCGATGCGCTGGACTACGAGCTGGAGGTGGCCTGCGTGGTGAAGGCTGCCGGTCCCGACCTCACCCCGGAGGGCGCCGAGAAGGCCATCGCCGGCTACTGCCTCTACTGCGACTTCTCCGCCCGCGACATCCAGCGCGAGGAGATGGCGCTGAGGCTCGGACCGGCCAAGGGGAAGGACTTTGCCACTGGCCTCGGCCCCTGGCTGGTGACCCCGGATGAGCTGGGCAACCCGGCCGACCTGTTGGTCACGGCCCAGGTGAACGGCGAGGAGGTGGCGCGTGGGCGCTTGGGCGACTCGCGCTGGAGCCTGGCAGAGATGGTCGCCTACGCGTCGGCCGGCGAGCCGCTGCAGGCGGGGGAAGTGTTCGCCAGCGGGACCGTCAGCGGCGGCAGCGGCCAGGAGCGGGGACGGTTGCTCGAGCCCGGCGACTGGGTAGAGTGCTTGGGTGAGGGGCTGGGCCGCCTGAGCCACCGGGTCGGTGAACGCCACCGGGGCGGGGGCGCCTCCGGTCCACCGGTCGTCCCCGCCCGGTAGGTGCCGGCGGAGCACCCCAGCTCGTGCCGGCCGGTTACCCTGACAGTTCCAGCGACAAGGAGGTCAAACTTGGCTAGACGACGCATGGGTGGCCGGCAGCGGCGTGGTCCGGCCCGGCCCCGCGTCCCCCGGACCGTCCCTGCGGAGGAGCGCAAGGAGGAAACCATCGAGATCGAGGGGACCGTGGTGGAACCCCTGCCCAACGCCATGTTCCGGGTGGAGTTGCAGACTGGGCAGACCATCCTGGCCTACATCTCGGGCAAGATGCGCAAGCACTACATCCGCACCCTGATCGGGGACAAGGTCAAGGTGGAGTTGAGCCCCTACGACCTGACCCGGGGCAGGATCACCTTCCGCTACAAGTAGCCGGCCAGCGCCCTCTCGGCGCCCGCCGTGCCGTACCAAGGGGCGCTACTAGTGGTCCAGGCCGTTCTGGCCCTGTTCTCCTCGGCGGGCGCCGGCCGCGCTCCGCCCCGACGCCTGGCCCCGCCCCAGCAGGCCGCCGGTCGACTTGGCCAGCATTCCGGAGAGCGAGGCGCGGCGACGCTGCGCGTGGATCGCTGCCAGCTTCTGGCGCTCCGCGGCCTGCAGTCCCGCCACCGACTCCGCCCGCTCCAGCGGGGGACGGGTGTCCCAGCGCCGCACGTAGAACGCGGCCTTGAGCGCTGTGTAGGGGATGCCCACTAGGCGCCGCTCCCCGGTGCGGGCGTCGACGACGTCCCACAGCGAGCCGAACCGTTGCAGCGAAGCCGGGGTGACCACGTGGGCCCGCAGCACCTGGCCATCGATGAAGTGCAGCGCGACCCGTGGCAGGTCATCCAGCGCGGGCACTGCTCCGCTCAGCTTGACGTCCTTCTCGTCCACCTGGCGGACCGCGCTGACGGGGACCAGTGCCTGGCGGGCGTTGCCGTCCATGGTGTGCAGGTCCATGTCCAAGAACGGGTCGTCTAGGTGCAGCACCGGGAGTTCCCCGTACAGCACCTCACCGTCCAGGAACGAGACGATGACCTCGGGCAAGAGCCTTCCTCAACTACGGCATGCTGGATTGGATCGCAGCTAAGGGTACTCAGATTTCCCTTTTGTGACTGAACCGTAAGCCCGTCGTAACGGGGCCGCGACTCCCGGGAACAGCTTCTTCAGTCAGCCTCCCACTAGGGTGAGCGTGGATCGGGCCGAGGCCGGCGGCCATCCGGGCAGCCCCTATCAGGGCTGCCCGGCAGTCCGTAGCCGCAAGTGCAGGACGAGACCATGGCCACTCAGGAAAAGCCCGGACGCCGACCCAGGCGGGTCTCTTTCGCGGCCCAGTTCGCGCTGGTGCTGCTGGGAGTGGGCCTCGCCATGGCGGCAGTCGCCGGGGCGGTCGCGTGGGTGGAGACGGCTCACGCCCGCTCCCAGGCCCTGCTGCGATCGGGATCGGCCTCGGCCGCGCTCGAGGAGAGCCTGCTGCGCTTGGAGACCACCACCGCCGCCAAGCAGCTGGCGTGTGGGGTGGCCTCAGCGGCTCCCACCGCGGCCGCCTTCCGGGCTGGGCCGGCGGAGCTGGCTGGCGCAGTCCGGGCGGATCTGGCGGCCGTCGGTCCCGGGCGGGTGCTGGTCTTCCTGGCCCCGGACGGGACCACCCTGGCCGGCGGCCCGGGCTCCGGCCTGAGCGGTGTCGGGCCGGTCCTCAAGGATGCTCTCCGGGCGCCCAAGGGCTGCCCGGGTCGCGGCTACTTCGCGGTGGGGAGCGGACGCTCGCTGCTCGGCGCCGGTGTGGCCCGGGTTGGCACTGCCACCGACCCCTTGGGGTTCGTCGTGGCGCTGGCGCCGGTGCATTCGGGGCTCGTGTCTCAAACCCGAGGGGTGTCCGCCTTGCTGGGCAAGGGTTCCGCGGTCCTGCTCACGGTGGACGGCCGACTCAGCCTTCCCAATACCATCGGTGGCCGACGCTACGCCGCCGGAGCGCGAATCCCAACTCGGCTGACCCGGTCGCTGGGCGGCTCCGACCTGGCGACCGTGCAGCTCGGCAGCACCCAGTACGTCGCCGCGCGCAGGCCACTGCGCTCGTATGGGGGCGGGGCGGTGGCGCAGCTCTGGGTGGTGCAGTCCAATCCCAGTGTCGGCATCTCGGTGACCGAGCTGGCCCTGCCGCTGGCCCTGGCGGTGATGGCCGTGCTGCTGGTCGGGATGACGATCCTGTTCTTCTTGGTAGAGCACTTCTTGAACCGGCCGCTGCGGCGACTGGATGCCGCCGTCCAGCGGCTGGGTCAGGACGCCTACCAGGAGCCCGTCGTGGTCGAGGGCGCCGAGGAGGTGAGCCGCCTGGCCGCCAACTTCGAGGTCATGCGTCGTCAGCTGCGGAGACAGCTGCTGATGGCAACCGGGCGCACCGTGATTGCCTCCACACTGACCGGTTCTGCCCCGCTGGAGCAGGCGCTGGACCAGGTGCTACGGAACCTGCTGGGCTTGATCGACGCCGACATCGCCATGATCGCGATCAGACCGCAACCGCAGGCACCTCGACAGCTGCTTGTGGTGCGCGGCGCCGCCGAGGAGATCGGTTGGGCTGAGCTCGAAGGGGGAGACGGCATTCTGGGCCAGCTGGTGCGATCCCCCCGCTTCACGCTTCGATCTCACCTCGAGGACTCCGAGCGAGGACTGCTCGAGCAGCGGTTGGGTCTCCACGATTGCGTCGCCGAACCCCTGCGCTCGCAGGACCGCGAGCTGGGAGTGATGCTGGTCGCCAACAAGCATGGCGAGTACTTGGACGAGGATGTCACCCTCTGCAACGTGGTCGCCGACCAGGTGGTGCTGGCGGTAGACAAGAGCATGCGGCTGGCCGCCACGCAGCGCGAGGCCACCACCGATGCCATGACGGGCCTCTACAACTACCGCTTCCTGGTCGGCTACCTCGATCAGCAGGTCAACGTCGCCGAGCGGGCCAGCAGCAGCCTCTCCGTGTTGATGATGGATCTAGACCACTTCAAGGAGGTCAACGATTCCCACGGGCACCCGGTTGGAGATCGGGTTCTGCGGTCCTTCGCGGAACTGCTGTTGGACACCATCCGCCGCTCCGACCTGGCCGCGCGCTACGGCGGCGAGGAGTTCGTGGTGGTGATGGCCAATACCGGTCGCGAGGACGCCCACCTGGTCGCCGAGAAGATCCGCACTGCGGTCGAGGAGATGTCGGTGCGCCTTGACGATGGCGGGGTGGTGCGCGTGAGCGTGAGCATCGGCGGTGTGAACTTTCCCGATGGTTCGGCGGGCGCGCGCAACCTGCTCGACCTGGCGGACCGTGCGCTCTACTCGGCCAAGCGCAACGGCCGTAACCGGGTCGAGTTTCTCGATCTGGGCTCGGGAGCTCCGGCCGCGGCCAGCTAACCGCCTGGGAGTCGCTGCCCTAGGATGGGGAGCGACATGCCGCGACCCATCGATCTGCGCAGCGACACGGTGACCCGACCTTCGGACGGCATGCGTCGCGCGATGGCCTCGGCCGAAGTGGGCGACGACGTCTTCGGCGAGGACCCCACCGTGAACCGGCTAGAGGAGCGGGTGGCGGAACTCCTGGGCAAGGAAAGCGCCCTGTTCTGCCCGAGTGGCACCATGGCCAACTTGATCGGAGTCGCATGCGCCACCAGTCCCGGCGATGAGATCTGGCTCGATTCCGAGGCGCACATCGTCCACTACGAACTGGCTGGGTCCGCGCTGGTGGCGGGGGTACAGCTGCGCACCTTCGACGGGCAGGTGGGGGGATGTCCCAGCCGACAGCAGCTGGACGCGCTGCGCCGGGTGGGTGACCGCGACCACGAGCCGGTACCGACGTTGCTCTGCTTGGAGCAGACGCACAACCGCCGCGGTGGGTCGGTGGCGCCGCTCGCCCTGCTCCAGGCCTCGGCGGACCAGGCGCGGACCATGGGCCTGCAGGTGCACATGGATGGAGCCCGTTTGGCCAATGCCGCGGTGAGTCTCGAGGTCCCGCCCCGCTCTCTGGCCGCCGTGGCCGACAGCCTCACCTTCGCGCTCAGCAAGGGACTCGGCTGCCCGGCCGGGACCATGTGGCTGGGTTCCAAGGACGCCCGCAGGCGAGCGCACATCTGGCGCAAGCGACTGGGCGGCGGCATGCGCCAGATCGGAATCCTGGCCGCGGCCGGTCTCTACGCGCTGGACAACAACCTCGGACGCCTGCACCAGGATCACGCCAACGCCAAGCGCTTGGCGCAGGAGCTGGAGGGGATCAGCGGGCTCAGGGTGGCGCTGCCGGTGGAGACCAACATGGTGATGCTCAGCACCAGCGCCGCCTCCAGCGAGTTCGTCGAGGCAGCCGCCCGCGAGGGTGTGCTGCTGGTCACTTTCGGAGAGCACACCGTGCGTTGCGTCACGCACCTCGATGTGAGCGAAGAGGACGTGGTTGAGGCGGCTGGACGCCTGCGCCGGCTGATGGCTGCCTAGCTTCGGCTCCAAAACGAGAGGAGCGAGCCCGAGAGCTCGCTCCTCTGCTCAGCTAAGTGGGTACCGGGACTACGAGGTCTGCCCGCCCTCACCGCCGGTGGGAGCGAGGGTGACCCGCCCGCGACGCCGCGAGCTGCGCGGAGAGGTTGCCGCCGCGGCTGGGCGGCGTGCGGTGCGGGTGCTGCGC
>JBJKSO010000042.1:0-6855 GCA_046703825.1 Candidatus Dormibacteria bacterium | reverse complement strand
CTACGTGGTGATCGCGGAGTGGCTGTCCGCGTACACAGGTACCTACAGCGGAGTCATCTTCGCCGCCCTGCTGCTGGTGATGGTGCTGCTGCGCCCGCAGGGGCTCATCCCCTACCGTGCCCGAGCCGCCCGGTTCCGGCGCGCCTCGGTGGCTGCTGTCGTGGATACCGCTCCCGGAGGTGGCAGTGGTCCCTGAGCCGATCCTGTCGGTGCGGGAGGTATCGGTGCAATTCGGGGGGGTGCTGGCCGTTTCGCAGTGCTCCTTCGAGGTCGCGCCCGGGGAGATCGTCGGCCTGATCGGACCTAACGGCGCCGGCAAGACCTCCTTGTTCAACGCCATCTCGGGGATCGTGCGCGGCTACCGCGGCGAGGTCCTGCTCGACGGCCACAGCCTGCACGGGCTGCCACCCCGAAAGGTAGTGGCGCTGGGTCTGGCCCGCACCTTCCAGAACATCCGGCTGTTCAAGAGCGTCTCGGTGGTGGACAACGTCCTGGTCGGCGAGCATCGCCGCATCAGGGAGACCGTCTTCGACTCCGCCTTCCACACCCCCCGATACCGCCGCGAGGAGCGGGCCGCGCACGAGCGAGCCGAGGAGATGCTGCGCTTCGTCGGTCTGGGCAATCTCGATTCGGGAGCCCAGCCCGCCTCGCTCCCCTACGGGGACCAGCGACGGGTCGAGATCGCCAGAGCGCTGGCCAGCCGCCCCAAGCTCTTGCTGCTGGACGAGCCCGCGGCGGGGATGAATACGGCCGAGAGCCGGGCGCTGGGCGGCCTGGTCCGGCGCGTCCGCGACAACGGGGTGACCGTTTTGCTAGTGGAGCACGACATGCGCGTGGTGATGTCCGTATGTGACCGGGTGATCGTCCTCAACTTCGGCAAGCTGATCGCCCAGGGCTCGCCGAGCGATGTGCAGTCGCATCCCGAGGTCATCTCCGCGTACCTGGGCAGCGGGACGCCGGCTTGAGCCTGCTCGAGATCGAGGCTCTCGAGGTCGACTACGGCGCGATCCGCGCCGTCAAAGGACTGAGCCTCTGCGTCGACCAGGGCGAGTGCATCACTCTGCTGGGAGCCAACGGTGCTGGCAAGAGCTCCACCCTCAACGCCATCGCAGGAGTGGTCCGGCCCCGGCGAGGGAAGGTCAGGTTTCAAGGCAGGGCGATCACCGGACTGCCGGCCCACCGCGTGGCGCAGCGGGGCCTGACGCTGGTACCGGAGGGCCGGCAGATCTTTTCGTCGCTGTCGGTACGCGAGAACCTGCTGCTTGGCGGGTATACCCGGCCGCAGCGGGAGTTGTCGGAGGCATTGGACTCCGTGCTGAAGATCTTCCCGGCGCTGGCCAACCGGCTCGGCTCGCTGGCGGGAACGCTTTCGGGTGGGGAGCAGCAGATGCTCGCGGTGGGCCGGGCGTTGATGTCCCGCCCACGGCTCCTGATGCTCGACGAGCCGTCACTCGGCCTCGCACCTCTGGCCGCCGACCAGATCTTCACCGTCGTCAGGGAAATCTCCGCCTCGGGGATCGCCGTGCTCCTGGTCGAGCAGAACGTACATCGCGCGCTGCAGATCGCCGCTCGAGGTTATGTGCTGGAGCTGGGGGAGATCGCGCTTGAAGGGAGCGCCAAGGACCTGTTAGAGAACGAACACGTGCGCATGGCGTACTTGGGCCACGGCCTGGGCGAGGGCGAGTAAATGAGGTGGCTGTCGGCAGAGGAGGTGCGTCTGGGCCTTCCCCCGCTGCGAGCCATCGACGCCATCGAGCGGGCGCTGCGAGAACTGGAGCGGGGCGTGGCCGGCACCAGCGGCCGTCAATTCACCGGACCGGCGGAGCTGCCGCTGGCGGTGATGCCCGGCTACGCGGATGGCTTTTTGGGACTGAAGGCGATCACCGTCGCTGAGCAGAATCCGTCGCGCGGGTTGCCCACGATCCAGGGCGCGGTCCTGGTGTTCGGCGGGCACGACGGTCAACTCCTGGGGGGAGTCGACGGGCCGGCGCTAACCGCCCTGCGTACCGCCGCCATCGCCGGGCTGGCGACCAAGCTGCTCGCGTCCGGCGGGGCCAGCCGAATGCTGCTGCTCGGCGCCGGCGCCCAGGCGCCTGCCCAGGTGGAGGCGGTCCTGGCGGTCCGGCCGGTGGGCCAGCTCACGCTCTGGAACCGCAGCCGCGCCGCGGCGGAGACGCTGGCCCAATCGGTGCGCCGGCGGCACCCGCACCTGCAGGTGGACGTCACCGACGACGTGCCATCGGCCTCCGCCAAGGCCGACATCATCACCACGGCCACCGCGAGCACCGACCCGCTGCCCATCGGACCGGAGCTGCTGCCGCACTGCCATATCAACGCGATGGGGTCCTACCGCCCGGACCGACGTGAGATCGCAGCAGACCTGATCGCCAAAGCACGGGTTTTTGCCGATACGCTGGACGGTTGCCTCGCCGAAGCCGGTGATCTCCTGATCCCGATAGCGGAGGCAAGGTTGCGCCGCGAGGAGGTTCATCCCCTCCTGTCCGCGCGACCCGGGGATCAGCAGCAGTTCACCATCATGAAGAGCGTCGGGTCGGCGATCTTCGACGTCGCCTGCGCGTCAGCGCTGCTGACGGCAGCTCAGCGGGGGTCGGTCAGCGCGCCCCCTTGACCGGCTTGGCGCATGATGCTCTCGATCACATCGTGGCCCGGTGGACGGCGGCCAGCGGTGCGGCGGGTCGGCGCTCGCCGCCGGTCCTGCCGACTGCTCAGCATGTGCATCTCCTGCTTGCGCCAGACCCGCTCGATGAGCACACGAATCTCCGGCCCATCTTCGAAGGGAATCCCATGGGACGCCAGCGAGCGCCGCACCTTGTCGCTCAGCTGCGACGCCTCACGCAGGTTGAGCTGCTCCAGCGCCTCTAGAAGATCGTCGAGGCGGCGGAGCAGCATCCGGCGCTCGGCCGTCTCCTCCGAGGTCTCGATCATGTCGGCGATTATCGCGGCCTCGCCGGCTCCGCCGCCACTGTGCGAACCGGCGTCAGCGGCGCTTCACCACGCTCGTAGAAGCCCAGGTGGCTGATCCACTGCTGCAGGGGAGGCGGCGCCCACCAGTTGGCCCTGCCCAGGATGCGCATCAGCGCCGGCACGACCACGCCCCGCACCAGACTCGCGTCCACCGCGACCGCGATCGCCATGCCTACTCCCAAGGTTTGAATCTCGAGGACGCGGCCCACGGCGAAGGCGGCGAACACCGTGATCATGATCAGCGCCGCCGAGGTTATGACCCCTCCGGTCAAACCCAAGCCCTCGGCGACCGCCCGGCGATTGTCGCCGCTGAGCACATAGCTCTCCCGGATCCGTGACAGCAGAAACACCTCGTAGTCCATGGAGAGCCCGAAGAGGATGGCAAACATCAGCACCGGGATGGTCGCCGTCACCGATCCTGCTGGGGTGAACTGCAGCAGATTCGAGAGGTGTCCCTCCTGGAAGATCCAGACCATGGCGCCGAAGGCGGCGCTGATGGATATGAGGCTCATGAGCACGGCCTTGATGGGCAGCACCACCGATCCAAAGGTGAGGAAGAGGACGACCATCGTCACCGCGACGACCAGCAGCACCGCCCAGGGGATGGTCCGGCCGAACGCGGCCAGGAAATCCACCGACTGAGCAGCACCGCCCCCGACCAGTACCTGGGCGCCGGAGGGAGGTGCCAGCCCCCGGAGCGAGTGCACCAGTCGAGCTCCAGCCGTTGAGTCGGGCCCGAAGCTCGTCCCCAGGTTGAATTGGGCGACCGGCCCGGACAGGTACTGGGCAATGTAGGTGTTCAGGCTGCGACTGCGTCCGGACGGCGCCGTGGCGAGGGCGGTCCGGTAGGCCTTGACCGTCATCCCCGGTGGCGGGTCCAGCGCTCCGGACACGCCGTCCGCCCCGTGCAGCCGGTCCACCCGCTTCACGTAGCCCTCGATCGCGGTCTGCTGCAGGGCCGTGAGACGCCCGTGCAACAGGCCGGGGTACCGGACCACCAGGTTGACGTCGTCCACCCCGCCCGCCTGGGGAAAGCTGCCAGAGAGAATGGAATAGCCGGTGCGCGCCGGCCCGGGCGGGATGTTGGCGACGGCGCTGCCGGTGGAGAGCCGCAGCTGCAGGAAGGGCAGCCCCAGCCCCAGCAGCAGCGCCACAGTTGGGATCAGAAACACCAGTGGCCGACGCATGACCGCTCCGGCCAGCCGGGGCCAGAAACGCGATCTGGACTGCTTTGCGTGACCGCCGCGCCGGACAGAGAGTCGGTTGATGCGGGGGCCGAGCAGGCTCAGCATCGCGGGAAGCGCGGTCAGCGCGAACAGCAGGGTGCTGGCCACCACGACCACTCCACCGATGCCCATGCTGGCCAGCGCAGCTACCGGGAAGAGCGTCAGCGAGCTGAGGCCTACGGCGACCGCGGTGCCGGAGACCGTGACCGCCTTGCCCGCGCTGGCGGTGGCGATACGCACCGCCTCCTGCGTACCGCGGAGTGGCAGCTCCTCACGAAAGCGCTTGACGAAGAAGAGCGAGTAGTCGATCGCCAGCCCGAGCCCGACCAGCGTGGCCACGTTGGTGACGAAGATCGACATGGTTAGGTGCGCCGCCAGCAGCTGGATCACCCCGAGCGCGGTGGGCACCGCCAGCCCGGCGATGATCAGGGGCAGAAGCGCGGCTACCACCGATCCGAACACCAGCACCAGCAGGATCAGCGAGACCGGCAGGGCGATCAGCTCCGCCCGCCGCAACTGCTGCTCCAGCGCCTGGTTGTAGAGCGCATCGATGGCGGGCGCGCCGGTGACGTACATCTTGAGCCCGGCCGGGGCGCTCAGATAGGACTCCAGGCGGGGCAGCTCCTGGGTCGCCCGGCTCGTGCTCATGTTGAGGTTGATCACGGCGAAGGTGTCGTGACCATGGCCGCCGAAGAAGATGGGGTCGTGGGTGTTGGTGTAGTCGAGAACCGAGCCCACCCCGGGCTTGCCCTGGATGGAGCGAACCGTACGGTCGACCTTTTGCTGGACGGCCGCGGAGCGCACGTCGGCGCTGGCGCTCCTGAAGACGAGAATGAGCTGAGTCTTGGCCGAGCCGAAGTAGCGCGTCAGCAGGTTGCTGGCGGCCTGGCTGGGAGAACCCGGGACCGAGTAGCCGCCGGATTGCAGCCGGCCACCAAGCGGGCCGGCGACGAGCAGGCTGGCCAGCATCAGCCCCACCGCGCCCGGCAGCATCCAGGCCCGGAACCGAAAGGCGAACACCCCTACCCGACCGAACATCCAAGACTCCCACACGGTCTATCCGGGCCTATGAATGAACGTTCATTCACAGGTGGGGTCTAGACTATCACCCCGAATGGCCACCTCCGCCCCCGACTCCCTGCAGTTTCCCGTCACCCACGCCGATCGGGTGCGCCAGCAAATCCTGGAGGGAGCCGTACGGGCCTTCTCCGCTTCCGGCTACCAGAAGACCAGCGTGCCGAGCATCGCGGCCGAGGCCGGTGTCTCGGTGGGCCTGCTCTACCGCTACTACACCGGCAAGGCCGATCTGTTCAGCGCCCTTTGCACGTGGCAGATGGACTCCGAGGCCGAGTCAGTGCGCCAGGCGTTGGGCCAGATCGACGACCCGCGCCAGCGCCTGGAGCACGCAGTGGACCTCTACCTGCGGCGACTCCAGACCGCTGACGGAGCCGGGCTGATCCTGGGGGCGTTGGCGGAGAGCCCCGCCAACGAGGTGGTGCGGCTCACCATGAAGCGACGGCGGGAGACGGTCAAGGCATTCGTGGTGGGCTATCTGGACGAAGGGATGGCCCGCGGTGAACTTGAGCCGGGAACCCCGGTCCAGGACTTCGCCGAATCCATCGCCATGCTGCTGGACGGAGCCGTCACCGCGTACGCGGTGGAAGGGGACGGCGTCGATCCGGCGCGGATCAAGTCAGCAATCGTCAATCTGCTGGCGGCGGCGCTACCCACCCGGTCAATGCCCGGAGGCCGTATCGGCCGGCGCTGACCCCCAGCCGCCAGGGTCCAACCGGCGAGCCAGCGCGCTCCGTGTCCGCAGCTCGCCCGCCCGGGATCGCGGCCCGCGGTGGGCAGTAACCTCCTGGTATGTGCCGCAACATCACCACCCTGCGTGGTCTTCAGCCCCCGCCGAGCACCGCTGAGATAGAGGCGGCGGCGCTCCAGTACGTCCGCAAGGTAGCCGGGATCGCTCGCGTCCCCACCTCGTCCGACGCGGCGGTGAACACGGCGGTCGCCCAGATCGCATCGGCGACCGCGCAGCTGCTGGAAGCGCTGCCGCCCCGCCGGACGCCGCCGTCCAAGGTGCCCCCGCTGCGCCGTCGGGTCGTCGGCCAGACCACGAGCAGCGCTTGAGCACCGACTTCGACGCGATCGTGGTCGGCAGTGGCCCCAACGGACTGGCGGCGGCCGTCACCCTGGCGGCGGCGGGGGTGCGGGTGCTGGTGGTCGAGGGTGCGGCGACGCCCGGCGGAGGCTGTCGCACCGGCGAGGTGACACTGCCGGGCTTCAGCCACGACCTCTGCTCCGCCGTACACCCGCTGGCGCTCGGCTCCCCGTTCTTCCGCCACTTCGACCTGCCGGCGAGAGGGGTCCGCATGCTGCAGCCGGAGGTTGCGTTCGCGCATCCCCTGGACGGGGGTACGGCGGGATTGGTGCTGCGCTCGCTCAGCGCCACGGCCGCCGGACTGGGCACGGACGGCCGCGCCTACCTCTCGCTCGTGGGGCCGGTGGCGCGGCGGGCGTTCGCGGTGGCGGATTGGATCCTCTCCGACGAGCGGCGACCGCCCGCCCATCCGCTGGCGCTTGCCAGCTACGCGATCCGGGGTCTCCGGCCCGCCTCTGCGGCCGCGGCCCACTTCCGGAC
>JBJKSO010000041.1:0-3245 GCA_046703825.1 Candidatus Dormibacteria bacterium | reverse complement strand
GCTCAGGGAGGGGCTGCGCGACCAGTTGGAGCGGCCGGTCTTGTGGGTGGCGGCGATGCGGGCGTTGAGCCAGCTCAGCCGCGGACCTTTCATCGAATGCGGCCCCGGCGGCACCCTGAGCGGCCTGGCCCGGCGCATCCTGCCTGAGGCGCCGGTGCTGACCGTGGCCACCTTCGAGCAGATCCAGGCCCTGGCCGGAGCGCAGCCGACGACAATTGCTGGTACCGGCTGAACCGGGTTCGCCTGACGCTTAGAATGACCCGCAACTTGCCCCGGCAGACCTACCCCCCAGCGGCCAAGCCGCCATGCAGCACCGTCGGGCTGTGAAGTCATTCGTGCGCCGCCTGATGGGCGGCGAGTCGCCCCCCTCCCCAGGTGGCGCGGCAGAAACCGCCCCGACGGGCAAGGTTGGCACAGATGCCTCTTCAGGCCTTACCGTATTGCCGGGCGAGCGCCTGAGCGGTACGGCCGCGATCAAGGAGCCGACCAGACCGAGGCGCAGGCAGCGCCGCCGAGCAACTGCTGCCCCGTCGGAGGGAACGGTCCAGGGCGCCGGGACGGCCCCAAAGAGCACCAGCACGACGACCGAGGGTCGTCCAACTAGGGGAACAGATGGCGGACACGAACTGGGACAGCTTCAAGGCGATAGTGGTCGAGCAGCTCGGCGTCGAGCCCGACCAGGTGACGGCGGAGGCGAACTTCGTCGAGGATCTCAACGCCGACTCGCTGGATCTGGTGGAGCTGATCATGGCGTTCGAGGAGGCGTACGGAATGGAGATTCCGGACGAGGACGCCGAGAAGATCCAGACCGTGGGCCAGGCCTGGGATTACGTCAAGGAGCACCTGGACAGCAACGGCTAGCTGAGGAGGCGCCTGCCCCGGAGAAGCCGACCTCCCGCCGGCGGCGATCCGCCCCCAGCCCAGAGGAGATCGCCGCCCAGGAGCAGGAGGCGGAGCGCCGCCTGGACGAGCTGGAGGGGCGGCTGGGCCTCCACTTCCGGCGGCGGGAGCTGCTGCGCGAGGCGATGACCCACACCTCGTGGATCAACGAGCGGGGAGCCGCCGGGCGGGACAACGAGCGCCTCGAGTACCTGGGTGACGCCGTGCTCGAGCTGGTGGCCGGGGACTACCTCTTCAAGCGCTTCGACAGCTACGACGAGGGCCAGCTCACCCAGATGCGCTCGTCGCTGGTGAGCACGGTCGCGCTGGCCGCCATCGGCGAGCAGCTCCGGCTCGGCGAGGCGCTCAGGCTTGGTCGGGGGGCGGCCAAGTCGGGGGCGCGGCGCCTGACCTCGCTCCACGCCAACGCCTTCGAGGCGCTGGTCGGGGCGGTCTTTCTGGATCAGGGCTACCGCAAGGCGGGGAAGATCTTCCTCGCCCGCATTGGCGACCTCAGCGACTGGACCGACCCCAACTTCAAGGGACGCCTGCAGGCGCTCTGCCAGGAGCGGTTCGGGCAGGCGCCGCAGTACCGAACCCAGTCCTTGGACGGCAGCGTCCACGCCCGCCTCTACGTCTCCGAGGTATGGATGGAGGGGCAGGGCAAACTTGGCGAGGGCCGCGGGGGCACCAAGCAATCGGCCGAGCAGGCCGCCGCCAAAGCGGCAGTGGATCAGCTGGTGGCCCCGGTCTCCCGCAAGCGGCGGCGGCGGTCGCGGACCGCTGCCAAGGCCGAGGAGGCGGCCGTGGTGCTGCCCCCTCCGGCGGCCGAGGCGGTCGCGGCCAGCCCGCCGGGCGTGGCCATCTCGCCCCCGCCCGGGCCTGAGGTGGCAGAGGAAGCGGAGGCGGTCGCGGACGAGTCGGGTGCGGAGTCGCCCAAGCGCAAGCGCACCCACCGCGGGCACCGCGGCGGCCGAAGGCGCACCCGTCGGCAGGTCACTCAGGCTTCATGAGGGTCAGCCGCCTCAGCCTGCAGGGATTCAAGAGCTTCGCCGACCGTTCCGAGCTGGAGATCGCGCCCGGACTGACCGCCATCGTCGGCCCCAACGGCAGTGGTAAGTCCAATCTGGTCGACGCCATCCGGCTGGTGCTGGGTGAGACCAGCGCCCGCGAGCTGCGCGGGCAGCGGCTGGAGCAGGTGGTTTTCGCCGGCGGCCAGCGCCGCGCCGCCCAGGGGATGGCCGAGGTGACTCTCGTATTCGACAACGAGGATGGCCGGCTGCCGGTCGAGGACGCCGAGGTGGCGATCAGCCGCCGGGTGTTCCGGGATGGCACCAGTGAGTTCCGTCGCAACGGCGCCAGGGTGCGGTTGCGCGACCTGGCCCGGCTGCTGGACGCGACCGGCTTGGCCCAGGCCGGCTACGCGATCATCGCCCAGAACGACATCGAGTCGATCATCCGGGCGAGCCCGGCCCAGCGCCGCCACCTGATCGAGGAGGGCGCCGGAATCCGAGCCGCCCAGGCGCTCCTGGACGACTCCGGCCAGCGGATCGCGGCCCTGCAGGAGTGGCTGGACGGCTCCACCGGCCGACTGGCCGAACTGCTGCCTCGGATCGAGGAGTTGCGCGCGGAGGCGGGCACGGCCGAGGAGGCGGTGCGGCTCCGGGCGGAGCTCAGCCGGCTCAAGGGCAGTCTGGAACGGGCGGCGTGGCTGGCGGCGCTGGCCGAGTGCCGCCGGACCGAGCGCCAGCTCCAGACCTGGGAGCGCCGGCTGGAGACGTTGGAGGAGCGCGCCGAGGATTTCCGACCCCACTACCAGCGCGAGCTCGACCGGCTGCAGCGGCTGCAGGCGGCCCGGATTGAGCGGGAACGCCGCCAAGGGGCGCTCCGGCTGCGGCTGGAGCAGGCCCGCGGGCAGGCGCAGCGGCAGGCGGATCAGGCCGAGGCGGCGGCACGGTCGCGCTCGGGGGCCCTGGCCGGGCTGGAGGAGCTCGAAGCCGATCTCGCCGGCCTGCTCAGGGACGAGCTGGGGGCGACCGGGACCGGACAGCCCTCGGAGCTGGACGGGATGCGAGCGCGAGTGGGCCAGCTGGAGGCGCTCGCCTCCGAGCAGGGCAGCCGGCGCGCTGCCGCCGAAGAAGAGGTTGGGCGCGCCGAGCGGGGGGTGGCCGCCGGGGAGCGCCAGCTGGAGGCGGCACGCCGGCGGGTGAGCGAGCTGTCGGCCGGCGTCGCCGCCACCGCTGCCCGCCAGGAGCAACTCGCCCAGAACGAGGCGGAGGTGCGCGACCAGCTGGAGCGTCTTGCCAATGACCTGGAGCGCGCCCGCACCCGGCACCGCACCGCCGAGATCGTCAGCGGCCAGGAGG
>JBJKSO010000040.1:0-2926 GCA_046703825.1 Candidatus Dormibacteria bacterium | reverse complement strand
ATCTCCTCCCGCTGCTGCAGCCCGCCCATCACCGCTTCCGTGATCCGGGTGACGATCAGGCGCACGCTGCGGATGGCGTCGTCGTTCCCGGGGATCACGTAGCTGATCTCGTCCGGATCGCAGTTGCTGTCGGTGATCCCCACGATCGGGATCACCAGCTTGCGAGCCTCGGTGACGGCCAAGCGCTCCTTGTGCGGATCGACCACGAAGAGGGCCGCGGGCAGCCGGCGCATATTGGTGATGCCCCCGAAGTTGCGCTCCAGGCGCGCCAGCTCATCCTCCAAGTGGTGCTGTTCCTTCTTACTGAGGCCCTGGAAGCCCCCGCGCTCCTGGGTCTCACGCAGTTCGCTCAGCCGCCGGAGCTGGCGGCGCACCACCTCGAAGTTGGTCAGCATGCCGCCCATCCAGCGGTTGATCACGTAGGGCATGCCGCTGCGCTGGCACTGGGTCGCGATCGTCTCCTGGGCCTGCTTCTTGGTGCCCACGAAGAGAATTTGGCCGCCCTGGGCGGCGGTGTCGGCCGAGAACAGGCAGGCCTCGTCCAGCAGATCGACGGTCTGGGCGACGTCGATGATGTGGATGCCGCCCCGGCTGGTGAAGATGTACTTGCGCATCTTCGGGTTCCAGCGGCTGGTCTGGTGTCCGAAGTGGACCCCGTTCTGGAGTAGCTCGGTGAGAGTCGCTGCGGGCATGCGGGCCTCCCTGGTGGTGGTTCTACCTCTGCCGGGCCTCATCCAGCGCCCGGCCCCTGGGGACCCCGGGACGCGTCCGCCCGGCATGCGAATTTGCTGCTGCCGTCCGCAATCTTAGACGAGAATCACCCCGCCGACCGCCGGGGTCAGAGCACGTAGCGGCGGAGGTCCTCATCCCGGACCAGGTCGCCGAGGCGTCCGCGCACGAACTGGGCGTCCACCACCACGGTCTGGTCCTGGTAGCTCTCGGAAGCGAAGGAGACGTCCTGGAGCACGCGCTCCA
Organism: Candidatus Dormibacteria bacterium; assembly: GCA_046703825.1. Lineage (GTDB taxonomy): Bacteria > Chloroflexota > Dormibacteria > Aeolococcales > Bog-877 > JBJKSO01. The sequence continues at coordinate 1,951 of JBJKSO010000040.1, read as the reverse complement.
TCACCGTGAACAGCCGGCGGGCGCCGATGTTCTCGTCCCGCTCGTTGACCAAGAAGGCCTGGAGTGCCAGTTCGGCGACCCCGTCGTCGGTGAAGTCCAGGATGACCCCGTCGGTGCCGAGCAGCTCCTTGTACTGACGGGTGAGAGCGTTGCGCGGCTCGACCAAGATCCGCCGCAAATCGCTCTCGTCCAAGGGCTTGAGCTCGACCCGGATCGGAAAGCGGCCCTGGAACTCGGGGATGAGGTCCGACGGCCGGGCCGAGGTGAAGGCCCCGGCGGCGACGAACAGGATGTGGTCGGTGCGCACCTGGCCGTAGCGGGTGCTGACCGTTGATCCCTCGATGATGGGCAGCAGGTCACGCTGGACGCCCGCGCCGCTGACGTCGGGGCCGTGGGCCTCGGCGTAGGAGCCCGCGATCTTGTCGACCTCGTCGATGAAGACGATGCCGCTTCCCTCCACCAGCCGGATCGAGTCGTCGTAGACCCGGTCCATGTCCACCAGGCGATCGGTCTCCTCTTGGGTCAGGGTGCTGCGGGCGTCGGCGACGCTCATCCGCTTCATGCGCTTGCGCGGCGGCGCCAGCTGGCTGAAGAAGTCGGACAGGGACCAGCCGATCTCCTCATAGCCGGTCCCGGAGAAGACCTCGACCGGAGGGGCGTAGGCCTCCTCCACCTCGATTTCCACCACCCGGTCCTCGAGCTTGCGGGCGGCCAGCTTGCGCGCCAGCTGGCGGCGGCGGCTGCGAACCCGCCGGGCCAAGGCGGCGTCCGGAGCACTCTCGGCGGTCCCGGAGCTCTCGTCCTCCCGGTCGGCGGACACCTCCGCCGCCCGCGCTGGCTCCGCCTCCGTGTCACCTTCGGCCTTCAGCAGGCGCTCCACGATCCGCGCCTCGGCCCTCTGCTTAGCCTCGGCCTCCACCTCGGCCACACGCTGGCTCTGCACTTGGGTGATGGTCTGCTCGACCAGGTCGCGCACGATCGACTCGACGTCGCGCCCGACGTAGCCCACCTCGGTGAACTTGGTCGCCTCCACCTTGATGAAGGGGGCGTTGGTCAGCTGGGCCATCCGCCGCGCGATCTCGGTTTTGCCCACGCCGGTCGGCCCGATCAGCAGGATGTTGCTGGGCAGGATGTCCTGGCGCACCTCGGGCGGCAGCTGCATGCGCCGGTGCCGGTTGCGCAGGGTGACGGCCATCGCCCGCTTGGCCGCGCCCTGCCCCACGATGTAGCGGTCGAGCGCCTCCACCATCGCCGCCGGCTTCAGCTCAGACTCCAACTCTGGCCTCGGGTGGGTCGCTGATGGTCTCCACGGTGATCTCGCTGTTGGTGTAGATGCAGAGTGAGGCGGCTATCTCCAGGCTGCGCCGGGCCACCTCCGCTGCGGGCAGCTGGGTGTGCAGGAGCAGGGCCCTGGCCGCAGCATGAGCATAAGGGCCGCCACTGCCGATGGCGCCGATGCCATCGTCGGGCTGGATGACGTCCCCGTCCCCGCTCAGCAGCAGGATCTGGCCCTGGCCCGCCACCACCAGCATCGCATCCAGGTGGCGGAGGAAACGATCGGTACGCCACTCCTTGCCCAGCTCTACCGCCGCCCGCAACGGGTTGCCCTGGTGCTGGTCGAGCTGGCGCTCCAGCTTGTCGAACAGGGTGAAGGCGTCCGCGACCGAGCCGGCGAAGCCAACCACCACCTGGTCGTGGTGCAGCCGCCGAACCTTGCTGGCGCGCTGCTTCATGACCACCTCGCCCACGGTGACCTGGCCATCGCCGGCCACTGCGATCTCCGGCCCCCGTCGCACGGCCAGGATGGTGGTGGCGCGTACCGTCTTGCGCGTGCTCACGTCCGCCCGGGTTCTAGTGTCGGGACCGCGAACCACCCGGCGCGGCGGTGGTCCGCCGGCGGGCAGCGCGGGGGCTGGTGGCCGCGGCCGAGGCGCCGTCCTCGGCGCCGCCG
>JBJKSO010000039.1:0-2775 GCA_046703825.1 Candidatus Dormibacteria bacterium | reverse complement strand
GTGCTGGCGCTCGGCAGCAATTTGCCCCCGCGCCAGCACTGGCTCGAGCTGGGTGCAGAGCTGCTGCAGGAGTCCGGACGGCGCGTCGCCGCCACGCCGGTCTGGAACACCCGCGCTCTGGCCGAGGTGCCCCAACCGGACTATCTGAACCTGATCTTGCTATTGGAGGCCGAGCTCACCCCCGAGGATTGGCTCGAGCGCGCCCAATCCGCCGAGGCAGGGGCTGGTCGGTTGCGTTCGGTCACCCGGGGTCCGCGCACCCTGGACGTGGACCTGATCCTCTTCGAGGGCCCTGAGGAGCGCGCCTCACCGAAGCTTCGCCTGCCCCATCCGGCGCTGTCCGAGCGACCCTACCTGCTGGCCGGAACTGCCCTTCTGGTTGGCGGCTGGGCGCTGCCCGGCACCGCGGGGACGGTGGCGGAGGCGGCCGCCCGCCTCGGGGCGCCCTGGCGGCCCGCCGATCTGGCCAGGTTGGTGATCAGAGCGGGAGCCGGTCCGCCAGCGACGGGGTCACCTTGAGGGTGGCGGCGATGGCCTCGGAGATGCGGCTCAGGTCGGGCGGCAAGGCCAGATCGACAAACCAGGGTTGCTCGGCGAAGAAGCGGTCGACCCAGATCGCGCCCTCGCGCACCGCCAGTCCCAGCCGGACCGTGAGCTCCTCCTGGTCCGGTACGGCTCGCTGGAGCAGAGACTCCACGGTGGCGATCCAGCCCCGCATCTCCTCTAGCTCGCTGAGCTGGTAGCCGCCGTCGCCCAGGTCGTACTCGGTGACGACCTCCACGGTGGGCCGCGGCCGCCGCTCCTGATGCGGGCAGGGCTCGTCGTCCTCGTGGTACAGCTCGCAGTCGCTCCCAGGCCCGTAGGCGCCGAGGAAGGTGAGCAGGGCATCCCAGTGGAAGTGCACCGAGCACGAGTAGCGGTAGGGGGGCTCCCCCCCCGGCGCGCGGACTGTGCACTGGAAGGTGCGCTCGCCGGTGCCGGGTTCCAGCTCGTGCGCGACGTCTTGGACGGTGAGCCCGGTCCGCTCCAGGCAGTCGAGCAGCTCTGAGGCGACCTCCTCGTAGGTCGGGAAGTAGGCATCGGCGTCCTGGCCGCGCGGCTCGCCGCGCCTCACCCCCGCCTCCCGCTGCGCGCAAGCCGGCGGACCCCGTCCACGGCCGAGACCACCGCGCCCCCCAGGGGGCGGAGGTCCATCGCCCGCGAGCCCGCCAGCAGGATCCGGCGGCCGCCGAAGCCGAGCTTGAACTGGGCAAGGCCATGCCAGGGATGATCCGGGGCGTCGGTCTCCGGCACCCCCCAGAGGTCATAGGAATGGCAACCCAGCTCCCGGGCGCGGCGGATCGCCTCCCAGTGGAGCAGGTAGTTGGGCATCCGCTCCTTGTGGCGCCCGGTGGCGCCTCCATATAGGTAGATGGCCTGGCCGCCGAACCAGACGAGGAGCAAGGCGGCGACCACCTCGCCCTCCACCCGGGCGGCCAGCACACAGGAGCTGCCCGCCAGCCGGTCCAGCACCACCTCGAGGTGGCGGCGCTGTGGCAGGTGGATGTGCTGGCGGGCCTCGGTGGCCTGGATCGCAGGAAGGAGTTCTGCAAGGCCCGCCACCGAGACGCTCACCTCACGGCGCTGGGCCAGGCGGATGTTGTAGCGAGTCTTGGAGTGGAAGCTGGCCAGGATGGTCGCGTCGTCCGGGCGGACGTCAACCACCACCGTGGCGCGGGGCTGGCGGCTGCGTGCTTGGCGCCAGGAGAGCCAGGGGTGGTGGGCCGGAATCTGCTGGGCTTCCCAGGGAACCTCCAGCTCCACCGACCACGCGCGCAGCTGGCGGCCGAGTCGGCGCAGCCGGGACTCGACCGCGGCGAACCCGTCGAGGTCGTCGGCGGCCAGGGCAGGACCGCGCGGGACGTACAGGCGCCGAACGGCACCCACCCCCACCGACGCGGCCAGCACCGTCAGGGGTAGCTGGCCCGACGACGTCCGGACCAGGCAGCGGTGGGTCCGCCACCCCGCCCGCGCCTGCACCTCGCCCCAGGAGTAGGACTGCAGAAGCGAGGCCGACGGCCAACCCGCCAGCTCTTCGTCCCAGCCCGCCGCGGACTGGGTCGGCTCGCGGATAACCATCACCGGGCGCATTCTGGCAGACCTCCCGCAATGGAACAGCAATTCGTGTGAAGTCAGCGACCTGGGCTGTGCTAGTATCGCGCCGGACGGAAGTGGGGAAGGGGGGCCCGGCAATTCCGGACGCCCCAGGGGAGCATGTCAGCTATGCAAAATCAGGGCAGCATCGGTCCTAGCACCGTTGCTGAGCTACTGCAGACCATGCAGCAGGAGCGCGCCACCGGCACGCTCGCCCTAACCAGCGACGGTCACCAGTGCAACTTGCACTTCCTCTTCGGCCACCTCTTCCACGCGGCCGCAGATGGCGAGGAGGGCGAGCCGGCCGTTCTCGGCGCACTGTCGTGGGAAGGGGGCCAGTACAACTTCAACCCGCGAGCCAAGCTGCCCCCGGAGGAAACGATCAACAGCTCGACCGAGGATCTGCTCTCGGAGTGGCGCTCGCACCGCGGCAGCCGGCCGCCGGCGGTGGTCGAGGTTGCGGGGTCGGCGCAGCCGGCGCCGAGGGCCCCGGTGCCGGTGGTGGCCGAGCTGAGTCAGGAACCCATTCCGGCCGCAGCGAAGTGGGCGACCGAGGCCCCCGCTCGGGCGGCCAGCAACCCGGTCACCCCGCTGCGGGTGGCGCCGGCTGCCAACCGGGCCACGGCGCCCGCCTTGGACCAG